>NZ_BMQI01000044.1 GCF_014648035.1 Shewanella algicola
CGCTGTCTGCCGTGTCAGTGGATGCGCATTATAGGCAGCTTAAGATTTAGTGCAAGCGCTTTTGTGCAAAAAAATGATCTTTTTACGATCTTTTATGCCTTTTAGCACTTAACTACACGATACACACTATTTACCCCCAAAGTTATCCACAAAGGCTTTATTTTGTTGGTATTTTTTAGACGCTAGAAACAATAAAGGCAGCGTGTATACGCTGCCTTTATTCACAATGAATTTGATAAATTAACTGAGTTTACCGTGACATTGTTTGTACTTTAGACCTGAACCACATGGGCATGGATCATTACGACCAACCTTTTCACCATCACGAACAACTGTTTTTGGTGCTTCTGGTGCTGACTCTTCTGATCCACCTGTGAGTGATTCAGCAGCTGCGTGTTGATAAGCATGTTCAATCTTAGCTTCTTCCTCACGACGGCGCTGTTCCATTTCGTCGACATCTGATTGTGCTTGTACTTGCACTTTCGACAATACGCTAATGACATCATTTTTTAATGTCTCTAACATTTGTTGGAATAACTCAAATGACTCACGTTTATATTCTTGCTTTGGATTCTTTTGCGCGTAACCACGTAGGTGGATACCTTGGCGTAAATGATCCATCGCCGCAAGATGTTCTTTCCATAGGCCGTCAAGCGTTTGAAGCATGACTGCTTTCTCAAATTGGCGTAGCACTTGTGCGCCAACCATTTGCTCTTTGGTTTGGTAGGCTTGTGTCCAAGTATTAACAATACGCTCACGCAATGTTTCTTCGTGAAGGTCTTCTTCTTTATCTAACCATTCTTGAATGGTGAGTTTAAGATTAAATTCATTTGATAAACGTTGCTCTAAACCTGGAACATCCCACAACTCTTCTAATGATTGTGGAGGAATATATTGATCGATAACACCAGCTATAACATCTTGCTCAATGTTTTTAATGGTGTCTTCAATACTTTCTGCATCCATTAATTCGTTGCGTTGAGCGTAGACTACTTGACGTTGGTCATTTGCCACGTCGTCATATTCTAGAAGTTGTTTACGAATATCGAAGTTACGTGCTTCAACTTTACGTTGAGCATTTTCGATAGCGCGCGACACCCATGGATGTTCAATCGCTTCGCCTTCTTCCATACCCAGCTTTTTCATCATGCCCGATACACGGTCTGATGCGAAGATACGCATTAAGCTATCTTCCATAGATAAGTAGAAACGTGATGAACCCGCATCACCTTGACGACCAGCACGACCACGTAACTGATTATCGATACGGCGAGATTCGTGACGCTCTGTGCCAAGGATGTGTAAACCACCGGCGGCAAGTACTTCATCATGACGGATTTTCCAATCAGCTTTAATTTTAGCTTTTTGCTCAGCCGTAGGATTGGCTAACGCTTCGATTTCCATGTTCCAGTTACCGCCTAATACGATATCTGTACCACGACCAGCCATGTTAGTTGCAATGGTTACTGCACCTAGGCTACCGGCTTGGGCAACAATCTCTGCTTCTTTTTCATGGAATTTAGCATTCAGTACGCTATGTGGAATTTTAGCCTTTTTCAATAATCCATTAAGCAATTCTGATTGCTCAATTGACACAGTACCAACCAATACCGGCTGACCGCGTTCGCGACAACTTTCGATATCTTTAATAATGGCGGCATATTTCTCAGCTGCGGTCAGATAGACTAAGTCAGCCATATCATTACGCACCATTGGGCGGTTTGTTGGAAGTACTACCGTATCTAAACCGTAGATGTGTTGAAATTCGAATGCTTCGGTATCTGCAGTACCAGTCATACCCGCTAGCTTTTCATACTGACGGAAGTAGTTCTGGAAAGTAATAGACGCTAGTGTTTGGTTCTCATTTTGAATTTTAACACCTTCTTTCGCTTCTACGGCTTGGTGTAATCCTTCTGACCAACGACGACCAGGCATTGTACGACCTGTGTGTTCATCAACAATGATGACTTCATCGTCTTGTACAATATAGTCGACATCTTTTTCAAATAAGGTGTGCGCACGTAATGCAGCATTAACATGGTGCAGTAACGAAATGTTAGTTGCCGAATACAGTGAATCGCCTTCGGCAAGCATGCCTTTTTCAATTAGCAATAATTCGACTTTTTCTTGACCACGTTCAGTTAGATGAACCTGTTTACCTTTCTCATCGATGCTGTAGTCGCCATCACCAATTTCGTCTTCGGTGTCTTCTTTATCTTGACGAATTAAGCTTGGGATTAACAAGTTAATTTTAGTGTAAAGCTCAGAGCTATCTTCAGCTGCGCCAGAAATAATTAATGGTGTACGTGCTTCATCGATTAAGATTGAATCGACTTCGTCAATCAGTGCGTAGTGCAGTGGACGTTGTACACGTTCTTGCGGTGAAAAAGCCATGTTATCGCGTAGATAATCAAAGCCAAATTCGTTGTTAGTACCATAAGTAATATCTGAATTGTAAGCTTCTTTCTTTTCAAACTGACCTAGTCCGGCTACGTTAATACCTACCGTTAGACCTAAGAACTCAAATAATGGGCGGTTGTTTTCGGCATCACGACGGGCTAAGTAGTCGTTGACGGTAATGATGTGTACACCCTTACCTGTTAAACCGTTAAGGTATGCTGGTAATGTTGCCGTTAAGGTTTTACCTTCACCGGTTCTCATTTCAGCAATACGGTTACTGTCTAAAACCATACCACCAAGCAGCTGAACGTCGAAGTGACGCATTTCAAATACACGCTTTGATGCTTCACGAACTACAGCAAAGGCTTCTGCCATGATGTCATCAAGAGTTTCACCGCCGTCAAGGCGCTTACGAAACTCTTCAGTTTTAGCTTTCAATTCGTCATTAGATAACTTTTCATAATCCGCTTCTAATGCATTAATTTGGTTTACAATTTTTCCGAGACTTTTCAGGGTACGGTCGTTGCGACTTCCGAATACTTTTGTCAGTAGTTTGCCTAACATCTTAATCACTTATCTGTTGTAGGTTTGGCTCATTTGAGCGCATTAACCGTTAATATTATTAACTTGCTTTGCGGTAGACGTACTTTTGTGGATCGATTCGCTGTTTACCGCGCAACACTTCGTAATGCACATGGGGGCCCGTTGACCGGCCTGTGCTTCCCATACAGGCAATTTTATCGCCTTTGGCAACGACGTCACCTACGTTTACTGACAGAGATTTATTATGACCATAACGAGTGCGAAGACCATTTCCATGATCAATTTCGACTAACTCACCATATCCAAACATGCTTCCTGACCATGTTACTACGCCTGCTGCAGTCGCAATAACATCTGCCCCTTCTTTACCGGCGAAATCAATACCTTTATGCATTGTTCGGCGGCCATTAAAAGGGTCATTTCGTAAACCATAGGGCGAAGATAACCAACCTTTCTTGATTGGTCGCCCTGATATATAACGCTCTTCATCTATATGGAGATTAGATGCCACTGTTTCAAGTAGTGATAGCTGAACATTATTATTATCAATTCTGAATGCCAGCTTATTCATTTCATCCATAAGCTGACCTAATTCGACGCCATTACCTATTTCGCTTAAGCCACCGATGCCTACTTCTGCTGAGAAGTCGAATTGATCATCAAGAAGATTGTTTTGCGCAACTTGTTGGCCTAGGGCTTCAAGTCGGGTAATTTTGGCTTGCATTTTCGCCACATGAGCAACAAGAGTTGCCAGTTGGGTTTCGGTGGCATTTTTGAGTTCTAACACTTGTTGCTTTTGCTGTTGACGCAGTTGTTTGTTTTCGTCAACTTTAGCCTGTTGGCTGGCAAATCGCTCTGTGTTGTATTGATATATTCCTGTGCCTGTGGCCATTAGAATAATAGGTAAGAGTAACCAACGCTTGCTGGGTTGCCAACGTGTTACACCATTTCGACCTTGGATAAAAACTGTTACACTCATAGCCTAATTCAGCCATCTTATTATCATATGAAAAAGCCCCCTCAAGATCTCAGCAATTTAGTTCATTTGTCAGGGCGACTACCTGAACTTGCCGAGAAAGCAGAACTATTAAATAGTCTGAATCAATATGTAAAACAGACATTAACTGGTCCTGTGGCCGAGCAGCTTAAAGTTGCCAATCTCCGCCAGGGTGTTCTTGTAATTGAAACCACTTCAGCAGCATGGGCTGCGAGAATTAATTTCCAAAAGCAGAAGCTATTACTACAGCTTCAAGTTGACACGCTTCCGATGCTTACCGCTATTGAGGTAAAAGTCAATCCTGGGCTTGCCTTAGCGAGACCAAAACCCACAACTAATCAAAATGCAATTAGTTCAACTGCGGCACAACATATTGAAGCATTAGCGGAGCATGTCGATGGTACGCTAGGTGAAAAACTAAAACGGCTGGCTGCATTAGCCAGCCGTAATAGGCAATCTTAACGGTTAAGCGTGCGCCAGCGCACCCGGAACCATGAAGCTGACGGGAACATCAGCCTCTTTGTCAAAGCTAACAAGTTCCCATGCATCTTGCTGGGCAAGTAACGCTCTCACAAGTTGGTTGTTAAGTGCGTGACCGGTTTTGTATGCCGTAAACTCGCCAACAATGGCATGACCTGCAACGTACAAGTCACCAAATGCGTCGAGAATTTTATGCTTAACGAATTCGTCTTCATAACGCAGACCATCAGGGTTTAATACACGATATTCGTCAAGTACAACGGCATTTTCCATGCTGCCACCTAGTGCAAGGTTATTTGCACGTAGGTATTCAATATCACGCATAAAACCAAATGTTCTGGCACGACTAATGTCTTTTACAAACGCTGAAGTCGAAAAATCCATAATCATGTGTTGTTGACTACGGGCAATTTCAGGGTGAGCAAAGTCAATTTTAAAATTAACTCTAAAGCCTTTAAACGGTTTTAGCTCTGCCCATTTGTCACCATCTTCAACACGCACAGGCTTAGTGATTTTAAGGTATTTTTTCGGTGCCGCTTGCTCTTTAATCCCTGCACTTTGCAGTAAGAACACAAACGGGCTTGCACTGCCATCCATAATCGGGATTTCTGGTGCATCGACTTCGATAATGGCATTATCGATACCTAAGCCGGCAAGTGCTGCAAACAAATGCTCAATTGTTGAAATTCTAATACCAGCATCATTGACTAAGGCTGTACACATGGTGGTTTCGCGCACCATATCCGCCTTGGCTGGAATAGACACAGCGGGGCTAAGATCGGTACGTTTTAGTACAATCCCTGTATTTACTGGTGCGGGCATAATGCATAGAGTCACTTTATTGCCAGAATGCAATCCGACTCCAGTGCTCTTCACCATTTTTTGAACAGTTCTTTGAAAAATCATTCAGTAACCCGTAAATATCAATATTAAACAAATAGTTGCAAAAACAGCCCAAGACTATCATGCAGATCTGGTATGACATGCTATCATAAGTTTGGATTTTCACAAAAAAATCACTAACTCAGTAGCAAAATCGTGAACCGACCTACAAAATAATCTTTTTCACAACAGCGTACTCATTAATCACGCAAAACATCACGTTTTATCCGAGTTTTAGTCAGCCTGCTTACGCAAGAATGCTGGAATATCAAGATAGTCAGCATCTGGACGTTGAGTTGGTTGTGGCTGTGGAACTGCGTTTCCTTTTGGCGCTGCGGTATAGCTAGTTTGAGGTGAAACCTCTTCAACTGGCTCTGGGCGAGGCTCAATGGCAACGGGTTCTGGACGTGCAACTGGCTTAGAAACCAATTGAATGTCTGGTTTTTTCTCTGCGCCAATACCGGTTGCAACAACCGTTACGCGTAACTCTTCGCTCATTTCTGGGTCAATTACCGCACCAACAACCACTGTCGCATTATCTGATGCGTAAGCTTTAACATGGTTACCCACAGTTTCAAGCTCTTCGATACTGATATCCATACCGGCAGTGATGTTAACTAACACGCCACGCGCACCAGCTAAATCAATATCTTCAAGTAATGGACTGGCAACAGCTGCTTCTGCGGCTTCTTCTGCACGGTCGTCACCAGTAGCAACACCGGTACCCATCATGGCATTACCCATTTCTGACATCACGGTTTTCACGTCGGCGAAATCGACGTTAATTAAGCCAGGACGAGTAATCAGCTCTGCAATACCTTGAACCGCACCAAGCAGTACGTTGTTAGCTGCAGCAAAAGCATCAAGTAATGATGTGCCACGGCCAAGTACTTTAAGCAGCTTTTCATTTGGGATCGTAATTAACGAATCCACATGTTTAGCTAACTCTGCAATCCCTAGCTCAGCATATGCCATACGCTTTTTGCCTTCAAATGGGAACGGCTTAGTTACAACTGCAACAGTTAAGATGCCTTCTTCGCGTGCAATTTCTGCAACAACAGGGGCAGCACCAGTACCGGTACCACCACCCATACCGGCTGCGATAAAGATCATGTCAGATCCTTTAATCGCTGCGCGGATGTTTTCGCGATCTTCTTCAGCTGCTTGGCGACCCACATCTGGGTTTGCGCCTGCGCCAAGCCCTTTAGTGACATCACGACCCAGCTGGATTGTTGAACCCGCGCTTGATTTGCGTAATGCCTGGGCATCTGTATTTGTGACGATAAATTCAACACCTTCGATGCTGTGTTTTACCATATGTTCGACGGCGTTTCCGCCACCACCACCGACGCCGATGACCTTAATCACCGCTTCGTCTGAATGAGTGTCCATGATCTCAAACATTGTCTGATCTCCGTATGTCTGCGTTATTAAAATTCACCTTTAAACCAACTTTTGACCCGATTCAAAAAGCTGGTAACCCCTTGACGCTCAGGTCGCTCAAACTGACGTTCGATAACTCGCCTTGCGCCATAATGAAGCAAGCCTATTCCTGTTGAGTAAATAGGTTGATCCACATATTCGTATAACCCTTTTACAGGCAATGGTGATGCCACACGAACTGGCATACCAAATGTTGCCTCGGCAATGTCAACTGCACCTGATATTGAGGACGTACCTCCGGTGAGCACTATGCCTGCTGCAATTTGGTCTTCTAACCCACTGTCTTGCAGCTGCTTGAGCACAAGCTCAAACAATTCTTGGTATCTTGGCTCGACTACTTCCGCCAATGTATGTCTGGACATACTGCGCGAAGGACGACCGCCCACTGACGGAACTTCAATGCTGTCTTCGCGGCTCACCGTTGAACTTCTTGCGCTGGCAAATTGCACTTTAATTTGCTCAGCATGTGTTAACGGTGTTCTGAATATTTTGGCGATGTCGCTGGTGACTTGGTTGCCCGCGACTGGGATAACCGCACAGTGACGTAATGCGCCGTTGGTATATACAGCAATATCGGTTGTTCCACCACCAATATCGACAATACATACGCCTAAATCTTTCTCGTCATTGGTCAATACAGAGTCTGCCGACGCAATTCCAGAAAACACTAAGTCGTCGACTTTTAAACCACAACGTTCAACACTTTTAGTGATGTTCTTTGCCATGTCGTTTGCACAGGTCACGATGTGTGCTTTGGCTTCCATGCGCATGCCCGACATACCGATTGGGCTTTTAATGCCATCTTGCACGTCGATTGAGTATTCCTGCGGTAACACATGTAAAATACGGCGCTCTGTTGGTATTTTTACCGAACGTGCCGTGTGAATAACATTGTCGACGTCTTCTTGTGTGACTTCTTCGTCATTAATTGACACCATGCCATTTTCGTTTTGGCAAGCAATGTGCTTACCCGAAATACTCAAGTACACTGACGATACTTGGCAATCTGCCATTAGCTCGGCTTGATCTAATGCGCGCTGTACACTGCGTACAATCGAGTCAAGATCATTAACACCGCCTTTGTCCATTCCGCGTGAAGGATGGTTACCTAAACCAATGACACTAATCTCACCATCAGGTAATACTTCACCAATGATCACTGCGACCTTGGATGTCCCTATATCTAGCCCCACGATGAGGTTTCTTTCCTGATTCTTGGTCATTTATTGTCGGCTCTCTGTTTTGGATCATCCCAGCCTACTGCAAACCCGGTATCGTATCGTAAATCAACGGTTGCAACTGGTTTATTACTTTGCTTCAAAGTAGGATACACATTAATAAATCGTTGTATCCGTGACATTTTATCTTCTCGCCCTAGTTCAATCTCAATCCCGTTAGCTAACACAGCATGCCAAGCGTGACGTGGACTTAAGCGCAAATTAACTAAGGTAAAACCATTAATTGTGAGCAAATCATTTAACTGCTGAAAACTGGTTAATACTTCTTGCTCTGTCCCTTCTGGGCCAGATAACATGGGCAAAGTCGCATGCTGTGCATGAGCTAGCGCTTCAAATACTTCACCATTTACATTTAACCAAGCCGTATTATTCCAATGTGCTACGGCTTGCTGTTCTTGCAGTGTGACTTTAAATTTTGCTGGCCACTCGCGTCTTACTGAAGCATGATAAACCCACGGCAATGCCTCTAATGCTTTTTGTATATCGACAACATCTGCGTTAAAAAAGCTGTTTTGCATTAACGATTGCAGCGCATTTTTAATCTCGTCATCGGTGGTGTAAATCCGCTCACCTTTAAGCGCTACCGCCTCAATAGGCAGGGCGTCTGCGTCATTGAGCAGGTTATGAAGCTGAAAACCACCCCAAGCAATTGTGCCGAGCACACTCAACAAAAACAGTACGCCAGTGCAAAAATACCAATTTACACGAGCTAGGTTATGTTTTAGTTGGCGCCCTTTATCGCTCCACGACACCTTAGTTCCGCCTCTGACGTTGTTCCGGAGTTAGCCCCAAAAGATCGGCCATTATATCGACCAACCCTTACGGATTAAAGCTCGATTTTTAAACGCAACAATTGACGATAAATCAATCATTTCCTTGTTCTTCTTTCTGCACTTTAAAGCCTAGTTCGCTGATGGCTAACTCTTTCGATAATGCCCCGATATTGCCTGCACCTTGGGTTAAAAATAAGTCCCCTTGTTGCAATACATCGGGTAACACGGCAGCCAGCTGATCTGGGCTAGCCACAAAAATGGGGTCTACCTGTCCACGCAAACGAATTGAGCGACATAAAGCTCGTCCATCGGCACCAGGGATCGGCGCTTCACCGGCTGCATAAACATCAAGTAGCAACAAGCTATCGACTTGCGATAACACATCGACAAAGTCTTCATATAAATCACGTGTACGGCTATAACGATGCGGTTGATACGCCATAACGAGGCGTTTATCTGGCCAACCAGCACGCGCCGCTTTAATCGTTGCCAGCACTTCACTTGGATGATGACCATAGTCGTCGACCAACATGACATTACCATTAGGAGTCGCAAATTCACCTAGGTGCTGGAATCGACGGCCAATGCCTTCAAACTCTGCTAACGCTTGTACAATCGCCTCATCGTCAATGTCGTCTTCACTTGCAACCGCTATCGCCGCTAACGCATTGAGTACGTTATGTTGCCCGGGTAGATTAAGCACAATGTCTAAATCATCTTTTGCATGACGTTTAACGGTAAAACTTGACTGATGACCGTTTTGAGCAAAGTTAATCGCTTGTACATCGGCATCGTTACTAAAACCATACGTTACGACTTGGCGGCCAATGCGCGGCATGATCTCGCGGATCACTTCATCGTCAATACACATCACGGCGACGCCATAAAACGGTAAGTTATGTAAAAAGTCGACAAAGGTGGTTTTTAACTTTTCAAAGTCACCACCATAGGTATCCATATGATCGGCTTCGATATTGGTTACTACACTCACCATAGGCTGCAAGTGTAAAAAGCTTGCATCGCTTTCATCCGCTTCAGCAATCAAATAACGGCTTGTGCCTAACCGAGCATTAGTGCCTGCGCTGTTGAGCAGTCCACCAATCACAAAGGTTGGATCGCGCTCTGCCTGACCATACACACTGGCTATTAAACTGGTGGTTGTGGTTTTACCGTGAGTACCCGCAATAGCAACCCCATGACGATAACGCATCAGCTCCGCCAGCATTTCAGCACGGCGAACAATCGGGATACGTAACTCTTTGGCGGCAATAATTTCAGGGTTTTGCGGGTTAATCGCAGTCGATACCACCACAACATCAACATTTTCGACGCTCTGTGCCTGATGGCCAATAATAATCTTGGCGCCAAAACGCTGCAGACGTTCTGTTACACTGTTTACCGCAATGTCAGAACCGCTAATTTGATAGCCTTCGTTAACTAATACTTCGGCAATACCACCCATGCCAGCACCACCGATGCCAACAAAATGTATGCGCTTGATCCGTCTCATTTCTGGGATCATGCTACGAAGCTGTGCGTATCTTTCTGTCTTAGTCATTTCAACCCTTTGTTGCTACTGAGGCGCAAATATCTGCAACTCGTTGAGTGGCATCTAACACTGCAACGCCTCTGGCTTTACGGCCCATTTGGGCTAGTTCTTGTCTATTTTCAGCAAACAACTGTAATTTCTCTGCAAGGTTGTCTGCATTTAAAATCGTTTGTGGCAATAAAAAGCCTGCGCCAGCGTCAACCAATACCGACGCATTGACGGTTTGATGGTCATCGACAGCATGTGGGTATGGCACCAAAATACTCGGAAGCCCAACCGCTGCAAGTTCAGATACGGTTAACGCGCCTGAACGGCAAACTACGACATCTGTCCAACGGTAAGCCGCTTCCATATCATCAATAAATTCAGCGACATTAACCGTGTCTAATTGGCCTAATTGCTGATAACTGGCTTTAACAGCAGTGTGATTGTTTTTACCCACCTGATGCCACACAGTAATCGAATGATGTTTACTTAAATGAGCGACAACGGCTGGCATCACATCATTAAGTACTTTGGCACCTAAACTGCCACCTACCACTAATATTCTTAACGCATCGACCTGGGCTGTTTTGGTTTGATCGCCTAATGCGATAAGTTCTTGGCGAATAGGGTTTCCCACCACCTCTACATTAGCGACATCACTGCCAAAGGTATTAGGAAATGCACACAACACTTTTTTGGCGATTTTAGACAACAATTTGTTGGTCATTCCAGGGATAGCATTTTGCTCATGCAATACCACTGGCACCCCAGATAACTTACCCGCTACACCACCTGGCCCGCTGGCAAAGCCGCCCATACCTAAAATGACATTCGGCTTAAAATCATTGATCACCGCTTTGGCCTGAATAATCGAACGAATAATCTTAAATGGCGCCGCTAATTTACGGATTAACCCATTACCACGAACGCCTTTAATGTCGATAAACTCAATATCAAAGCCATGCTGAGGCACTAAACGCGCTTCCATACGATCGGCTGTTCCCAACCAACGTACCTGCCAGCCTTTTTCTGCTAAATGTTTTGCCACGGCCAAAGCAGGAAACACATGCCCGCCAGTACCGCCAGCCATCACCAAAATACGTGGAGAACGACTTACATTGCTATTCATTAACTTGTTCTCCCTTGAACAGCTTGCACTAAACTCAGCCGGCGCTCGTAATCAATTCTCACTAGTAGCATTACTGCGGCGGTCATGACCCATAAACTACTGCCACCATAACTAATAAACGGTAATGTTAGCCCTTTAGTCGGCAACATCCCGATACTCGCCCCCACGTTAACCACAGTTTGGAAGCACACCCAAATACCCACACCGTATGCCACATAACTTTCAAATGGGCGTTGCATTTTTAAACACAAATTGCCTAGCCTAATGGCTCGAATCGCCACAAAAAACAATGCAAGTAACACCATAATGATGCCAACAAAACCGAGCTCTTCACCGATAACCGCAAAAATAAAGTCAGTATGCGCTTCTGGCAAATAAGCTAACTTCTGAATACTGTTGCCTAAACCTTGGCCAAACCAATCACCACGGCCATACGCCATTAACGATTGAGTTAGCTGATAACCACTACCAAATGGGTCTTCCCATGGGTCCATAAACGAGGTGACTCGTCGCATACGGTAAGGCTCAAACAATACCAGCAGCACAAAAGTCACTACGCCAAGTAGAATCAGTGCCATAAAGTCGATAATTCTAGCGCCAGCCAAAAACAATAAACTTACGGTACACACAAACAACACCACCACGGTACCTAAGTCAGGCTGCAATAAAATCAGTAATGCAAACAAACCGTATACACAAATGGGTTTAATAAAGCCCTTACGGTTTTCGCGTAGCTCACCATGGCGCCGAACCAGATACCCAGCCATGTACACAATAAATATAAACTTGGCCATTTCAGCTACTTGGATACGTATTGGGCCAACTGACAACCAACGTTTTGCCCCATTAACCGAGGTACCAATAAACAACACTGCAATCAGTAAAACCAGTACCCCGAGCATTAGCATTCCGCTGTTTTTTTCCCAGTAACTGACATCAAACTTCAGCACCACAAACGCTATCGCGATACAGCCAATCAAATAAAATATATGGCGATACATAAAGTGAAACGGGTCGCCGGTTAACTTGGTGGCCTCTGGCATTGACGCCGACATCACCATCACAAACCCAAAACACATCAACCCAACAATGGCGACTAAAAAACTACGATCATACAACTGCATTCCTGGGGCACTGTCATCAGACAACAATGACGGTAACGCCCACTTTATGCCTTGCCTAAACAAGCTAAGCTGCTCGTTACTCGCCATCAGCTAACGACTCCACACATTGCTTAAAGTCATCACCACGAGCCATAAAGTTTTTATACATATCTAAACTGGCGCAAGCAGGCGACAACAATACAATGTCTCCTGACGATGCAAGCTCTGCCGCTTTTGCCACCGCCTCGGCCATGTTGCTAACCGTTAAAGAGCTCTCTTTTAACTTGGCAATTTTAGGACCATCACGCCCTAGGGTTATTAGCTTAGTGATATTCTCAAGTGGCGCTGCAAGCGGACTAAAATCACCGCCTTTACCATCACCGCCGGCAATTAAATACAAGTCACCGAGATGCGAATTAAGCCCTTCTAATGCCGCCACTGTTGCGCCTACATTGGTCGCTTTAGAGTCATTGATATACGTTACACCTTGCTTTACACCAACAAGTTCACAACGATGGCTTAAGCCTACAAAATGGGTGGCCACTTCAACCATTGACTCTTTCTCTACGCCACAGGCATAGGCTAACGCCATTGCCGCGAGTAAGTTCGCGTGGTTATGGCTACCAATAAGCGTGACTTCATTTAAGTTAACAATTTCACTATCACCGTGGAAAATTTTGCCGTCACTTAAGCCCCATGCATCACCTTTTGGAACACCTAAACAAAAGTGATTTTGGTTCATTGGCTCCAGCGGATAGGTGAGCTCATCATCAAGGTTATACATCACAAAACGGCTTTGTGGATACAAGCGTAATTTAGCTTCACGGTACGAATTTAAATCACTGTAACGATCCATATGGTCTTCACTAATGTTTAGACAGGTCGCCGCAATACAATTTAACGAGTGCGTGGTTTCAAGTTGAAAACTCGATAGCTCAAGAACAAAAAATTCAGTGCCTTGGCTTAATAAGTCCAGTGCTGGCGTACCAATATTGCCGCCAATGGCCACAGAGATATCGGCTTTTTTCAGCATTTCGTACACTAGCGTTGTCACGGTTGATTTACCATTAGAGCCGGTAATACCTACAACACAAGGTTTGCGGTCGGCAATTTCACGGGCAAATAACTCCACGTCGCCAATGACCTCAATCCCCATATCGAGTGCTGCGCGCACTTCTGGTGTATCAACAGGTACACCTGGGCTAATAATAATCTGGCTCGCTTGAACTAAATATCGGCAATCAAAGCCACCGGCAATTAATTCAATATCAGCAAACTCTTTGGCCAGCGTTTCAGCTCCCGGAGGGTTACGACGGCTGTCCATGACCAAAGGTTTAATGCCTTTAGTTGCTAAAAAACGCACGACTGAAAGCCCTGTAGCCCCCAACCCTAAAACGATGTGCGTGTAACGAGTTTGCATAATATCTACCTTAATAATTGCTTAGCGTAGTTTTAGAGTCGCAAGACCTAATAACACTAAAAACAATGAGATAATCCAAAAACGAACAATAACGCGCGGTTCTGGCCATCCTTTTAGCTCATAATGGTGGTGAATAGGCGCCATGCGGAAAATACGTTGCCCACGTAGTTTGTATGAACCGACCTGTAAGATCACTGACACGGTCTCCATTACAAATACGCCGCCCATAATCACTAACAAAATTTCTTGGCGAACTAAAATAGCAATAACGCCTAATGCAGCACCTAATGCCAATGACCCAACATCGCCCATAAAGACTTGTGCAGGGTATGTGTTAAACCATAAAAAGCCTAAACCCGCACCGACCATAGCAGTACACACAATCACCAACTCACCGGCTAACGGTAAATGTGGCAGGTGCAAGTAACTGGCAAATTGCGCATGGCCAGATAAATAAGCAATTAATGCAAACGCGGCAGCCACCATCACGGTCGGCATAATAGCCAAACCATCTAAACCATCAGTTAAGTTCACTGCATTACTGGCGCCCACAATGGTGAAGTAAGCCAGTACAATAAACATAAAGCCAAGTTGCGGCATAACATCTTTAAAAAATGGCACCACAAGCTGCGTTTCACCGCCCATAGTTGACGAGCTGTATAAAAACACGGCCACGACGATTGCTGCGATGGATTGCAACGCATATTTCCAACGCGCAATCAGTCCTTTAGAATCTTTTTTAACCACTTTACGGTAATCGTCAATAAAGCCGATTACCCCAAAACTGCCTAGCACAAACAAGGTGACTAACACGTAGCGATTCGATAAATCCCCCCACAGCAGCACACTAATAAAAATACCTGCCAGGATTAAAATGCCGCCCATTGTTGGCGTGCCGCGTTTACTAAAATGCGACTCTGGGCCGTCATCACGAACAACTTGACCAATCTGAAGCATTTGCAGACGCTTAATTAAAATTGGGCCCCACCACAAACTAAACACTAATGCAGTCAACAAGCCCAAAATAGCCCGGAACGTTACATATGAAAAAACGTTAAACCCGCTATAAAATTGGGTTAAATACTCGGCTAGATAAACCAGCATCTACACTAACTCCCCACGCCCAAAGGCATTCAATAAACTGTCGACAACCCGCTCCATAGCAGCGCTGCGAGAACCTTTAACTAAAATAGTCACATTGCCTTCAACATCTTTGAGGTGTTGTTGTAATGCGACAATCAATTTGTCTTGTGCTGAAAAATGCTCGCTACCAAATGCCTCGCTGGTATGGGCCGAAAGTTGGCCGCAACAAAATAATGACTCAATTGCTGCATTTTTCGCCTGCAATCCAACGCTGGCGTGCAAAGGGGCAGCATTGTCGCCTAATTCCCCTAAATCTCCCAGCACTAAACAACGATAATCATCACGTTGTTGCAACCAATTAATGGCCGCACTGACAGAAGTGGGATTTGCGTTGTAACTGTCGTCAATTAACAGTATCCGCCCGAGCTTATGCGGTTGCATACGCCCTTTAACGGGTTGCAATAACGCAAACCCTTGTGCGATAACATTCAGCGGGACATTTAGCGCAATACACATAGATGCGGCCGCTAATGCATTGCTCACCTGATGCAAGCCAGCAAGCGGTAATTGCACCTCTGCGTGTTGGTTACTGTACGTTAAAGTAAAGCGACAACAGCCATTATCATCAGCTTCAATCGCGCTCGCTTTCACTTCCGCATTGATGTCTGCCTGGCGAGAAAAACGTAATTGCTTATGCCCTTTAGAGCGTTGCAACATAAACTCAGCATATTGATCATCTGCGTTAATAATTGCTGTGCCATCTTTGGCTAAATGATTAAAAATTTCTGATTTTGCTTGTGCAACTCCATCTAATGAGCCAAAGCCTTCAAGATGTGCACTACCAATATTGTTCACTAATGCCACTTGCGGTTGCACTAATGATGAGGTGTAATCGATTTCACCGCTGTGGTTGGCGCCGAGCTCAAACACGCCGTATTCATCACCTTGAGTTAACCGCAACAGCGTTAAAGGCACACCAATTTCATTATTAAAATTACCGGCGGTAAATAACACCTGGTGATGCTGCGATAAAATCGTCGCTACCATTTCTTTCACGCTGGTTTTGCCGTTTGACCCCGTCAACGCGACACTAATGGGCTTAACATGTTGACGCACAAGTGCGCCAATGTTGCCCATGGCTTTTTGCGTGTCTGCAACCACAATTTGCGCGACATCAAAAGGTAAAACATGATCGACAAGCAAGGCTAGCGCACCATTATCAACCGCCGTTTGAGCAAAATCATGACCATCAAAGCGCTCACCTTTTAACGCAACAAATAAGCACTTTGTGTCTATCTTACGGCTATCGGTACTCACAGCTGAGATTGTTTGGTCTTTACCGTGCAATTGAGCTTGTAAGTGCTCAGTAATTTGAGCAAGCGATAAGCTGATCATAATTCGTCCTTAGACAAAGCAAGTGCTAAAGCGCGCTCATCATAATCGATACGTTGGCCTGCGACTTCTTGATAGGTTTCATGACCTTTACCGGCAAGCAATACGATGTCATCTGCTTGTGCTAATGCTGCTACACGGGTAATAGCTTCAATACGGTCAACATGTGTTAGCACATTATTAGGTTGGCTGATGCCTTGTAAAATATCATCGATAATGGTTTGAGGGTCTTCACTACGCGCATTGTCGCTAGTGATCATCACCTTGTCTGCAAACGCCTCTGCGGCTTGTGCCATTAATGGGCGCTTACCTTTGTCACGATCACCACCGCAACCAAATACGCACCATAAGGTCCCTTTGCAGTGTACGCGCAATGCTTTAAGTGCTTGCTCGATGGCATCTGGCGTATGTGCATAATCAACCACCAGAGTGGCTTTATTAGCAGCAGAAAAACGCTCCATTCTACCGGCTACTGGCACCAAACTTGGCATCACCGCGAGCATGGAGATCATCGACATGCCTTGCAAATACAAGGCTGCAATGGCTGCGACTAAGTTTGATAAATTAAACGCGCCCAGTAAGGGTGATTCAATGTTAGCCGATAAGCTGCTTCGGCCATTTAGTGCTGGGTAATGCAACACAGCACTCACGCCTGCATCATGGTATTGCACATCGGTACAATAAAAATCGGCACTGGTATCGCCTTGAATACTGAACGATTTAATCTGACGATTAGCGAGCTCAGCAAACCATTTAGCTCCTGTGGCATCATCGATGTTAATGACACCGTGTTTTAAGCTAGGAAAATGAAATAAGCGTTTCTTTGCTGCAGCATAGGCATCCATATCACCATGGTAATCAAGGTGATCGCGGCTTAAATTGGTAAATATTGCCGTTTCGAAGGGAGCTGCCTCTACACGGCCTTGCACTAGGCCATGGCTCGATACTTCCATGGCACACACTTCTACCCCTTGAGCATTAAACTCGGCTAATTGCTTCATTACGGTAATGGCATCGGCCGTTGTATTACCACTGTCTACCAATTGTCCCCATACACCATTACCTAAGGTGCCCATAACGGCCGCAGGGTGTCCGAGCAAGTTAACAATTTGTGCAATGATTTGGCTAACTGAGGTTTTACCGTTAGTGCCAGTAACACCAATTAATGTCAGCGAATGGGTATGAGTTGCATAAAACTGTGCTGCTACGGCAGATAGCTGTCGGCCTAGTTGGAAAAAATACACCAAGGGCACTGAGTATTGTTGTGTATCAACTACACCATGTTGTTCAGGATCATCAGTATGAATTAATATTGCAGCGGCGCCTGCATCAATGGCTTGCGCAATATAATGGCGACCATCCACTTTATGACCCGGTAGCGCGACAAATAAACTGCCCTTGCTAACACTGCGGCTATCAAGGGTTAAATCGTTTATCGACTCTACCCCTGCGTAATGAAACCAGGGCGCTAGAAGATCATTTAATAACATCATGCTGCGCTCCTTGCGCAGTGGCTAAATGGATAGCCTCTCGCTCTGAAATTGGCTCAACATTCAGCATTTGCAATGCCCCAGACATAATTTTGGCAAAAGCAGGACCCGCAACATCGCCGCCGTAATATTTGTCGCCTTTAGGTTCGTTAATCACCACAGAAATCGCTAAGCGAGGATTATGAACGGGCGCAACACCGGCAAATAATCCAACATAATCATCACCATAACCACCCGCTACCGCCTTACGGCTAGTACCGGTTTTACCCGCTACGGGATAACCGTCAATATGGGCCTTTCTGGCTGTGCCGCCGGTTTCAGTGACGCCTACCAGCATTTGCATTACATCTTTAGCGACTTGAGTGGAAATGACTTGTTCGCCTTTAGGGGCTTGTTTTAGTTTTAAAATAGACACCGGGTATAACATGCCACCGCTGCCGAGTGTGGCGTACATTCGCGCAATTTGCAGCGGTGTTGCGGTAAAGCCATAACCAAATGATAAGGTTGCACGTTCAAAGTCAGACCAGCGGTTGCGGTCATGAATTAACCCTGCGCTTTCGCCAGTTAAATTAATGCCTGAATAGTTCCCTAACCCCATTGACTGATAGGTACCCAACAATTGCTGAACTGGCATAGATAACGCCAATTTACTGATGCCTACGTTACTTGATTTTACGAGAATTTTTGCCAGCGACATGTCGCCATAATTATTAGAGTCGCGCACCTGACGACCACCAATTCGCATCCAACCGGGCGAGGTTTGAATTAATTCATTGGATTTCACCGTACCCGCTTCTAAAGCTGCAGCAACCACAAACGGTTTTACAGTAGAGCCGGGTTCAAAAGTGTCGGTTAATGCGCGATTACGCATGCGGTGAGTTTGAAGGTTGTCGCGAGAGTTTGGATTATAAGATGGCGTATTGGCCATTGCTAATACCTCACCCGTATTAACGTCAATCACTACGACGGAACCTGATGTCGCTTGATACATTTCTGTGGCTCGTTTGAGCTCACGGTACGCTAACTGTTGAATTCGTTGGTCGATACTTAATACCAGATCATTTGAGCTTTCGCCCTCTTGCACCATATCTAAACGCTCAACAACACTACCGTCGCGCGACTTTCGTACTTTTTGTTTTGAGGGTGTGCCAGTAAGCCAAGTGTTGTAGGTATTTTCAATGCCCTCAATACCTACGTCATCAATATTAGTAATACCAATAAGTTGAGCTGCAATTTCACCGGTGGGATAGTAACGACGAGATTCTGATTTAAGATAAATGCCGCCAATTTTAAGTTGCTCAATATAATCAGCTACGGCAGGAGTCACTTGACGCTTTAAATACACAAAGCGCTTTTTAGGATTGCCTTTTACTTTACGAACGAGATCATCGACTGGCTCTTGTAAAACATCAGCAAGCGCTTGCCAACGACGCATATCTTTAAACGCATCTTGATCAAATGCATGTTTGGGGTCGGCCCAGACAGCACGAACCGGCACACTGACCGCTAACATGTCACCGTTACGATCGGTAATTAAACCACGCTGCACCTGATTACTGGTGGTACGCAAGGTGCGCATATCGCTTTCGTGGCGAAGTTTGTCAGGCTCAATAATTTGAATATAGGCGGCGCGAGCAATCAGGCTGCAAAATAACAACAAAACGAAGCCAACCACAACGTATAAACGCCATGGTATCAGTTCGTGATTTAGTTTTCGTTTTGCTTGTCTAGCCATAGTCCCTATGCTCACTGAACTCGAATAATGACTTCCTCTTTAGGAAGTGGTCGAGCCATATTAAGTTCTTTTATTGCCATTCGCGTCACACGACTGTGTTCAGACTGCGATTGTTCTTCTAATAGTAAGTTGCGCCATTCAATGTCTAGCCTATCCTGCTCTTGCAGCAATTGATCCCATTGAGAGGTCAATTGCCGTGTTACATGGCTGGTGTAAACCACCACAATGCCATTGGCGACAACCAGTAAACCTAACAGCACAATCCATTTATGATGCCAGAGGTCGAGCAACACAATCCGAGGTAAACTTAATGGTGATTGGCTCACATTATCCTCGGTCTTTAATAATCTAAGCGCTCAGCAACTCGTAACACCGAGCTGCGAGCACGTGGATTTTGTTCTAATTCTGCTTCCGAAGGCTTCATCGCCTTGCCAACAGCTTTTAACTTGCGTGATTTATTGATCTCAGCTTCTGTGATGGGCAACCCATGCGGGACACTTTCACCTTGGCTATGACGACGAATAAAACGCTTCACCATGCGATCTTCTAATGAATGAAAGCTGATAACTGACAAGCGTCCTTGTGGTGCAAGTACCGTTAACGCACCTTCAAGTGCTTGATCAATTTGCTCTAGTTCGCTATTTATATAAATTCGAATAGCCTGAAATACCCGAGTCGCAGGATGTTTATTACGCTCTTTGTTTTTAGTAATACGCGCAATTAAATCGGCTAAATCTTTGGTGCGTAAAAACGGTGTTTTTTCTCGATCGGCCGCAATACAACGGGCAATATGTCGTGAATTTTTTTCTTCGCCATAGGTTTTAAACACCCATGCCATGTCTTCTATTTCAGCGCGCGCAATCCACTGTGCTGCTGTTTGACCTTGGCTATTGTCCATGCGCATGTCTAACGGGCCATCGCGTAAAAAGCTAAAGCCACGCTCGGCATCGTCTAACTGTGGTGACGACACCCCTAAATCAAGTAACACACCGTTAATTTTGCCAGTAAGCCCGAGCTCTTCAACATACTGCGCTAACTGACCAAAACTACCGTGCACAATTTGAAAACGTGAGTCGTCGGCAAACTGTTTTGCGGCTTCAATCGCTTGTGGATCGCGATCAATGGCAATCAATCGACCATTAGCACCTAAATGACTTAATACATGACGAGAATGTCCACCACGGCCAAAGGTGCCATCAATATAGATACCATCACTTTGGATATTGAGACCCTCTACCGTCTCATTCAGTAATACAGATAAATGGGCAAACTCTTGGCTCATTGCTTTTATTAACCTTATTGGTCGCTACAGTGAAAAATGTGCCAGACGTTCATTGCTGGCTAAATCTTGGCTATGGATAAGCTCATTGCCATCATCCATTTGTTGCTGCCAAGCTGACTCTTCCCACAGTTCAAATTTATTCAGTAAGCCCACCAGCATGGTTTTCTTTTCTAAGCTGGCAAAACTTCGCAAAGCCGGTGGGACCACAATGCGCCCGTGGCTGTCGAGTTCACAGTCTTGTGCGTGACCCAGTAATTTTCGTTTAAAGGAGCGTTCAAGTGGATCGGTATCAGAGAGTAATCTCAGCTTTGCTTCAATTTGCTCCCACTCGTGCAATGGGTAAATCAACAAACAGGCGGCATTAATGTCAACGGTAATAATCACTGTACCGGCATGCTCCACACGCAACGCGTCACGGTATCTCGCAGGAATTGCGATCCGTCCTTTAGCGTCCATGTTAATAGCACTGGCACCTCGAAACACTTTATTACACCCTTTTTGTTAGCATTTGATCCACAATGATCCACTTTTTCCCACAAATGCTAAGTTTAGGGACTCAAGGCAAGTGTTGTCAAGGGATGAGCAGATATATTAAATCCAGACGCCAAGCGGGTTAGCAGCAAATTGATCTCAATCAGGAGGAATGACAAAGCCGTCTGTAAAAAACAGCTAAAAATCAGGGTAAATGAGTTAAACCAGAGACATAACGCTCATTTTATCGACGAAAATAACCGAGGTTCTTTTGATTAAAATGTGTTAATTCTTTAAATAGTCCACCTTTAGATTGAATTATGAGCCTGTTAGTAAGGGACTTCTCCAGATTAAAACTCACAAATTATCGATCTGGATCGATAAAAGTGGTTAAAAAAACATTCTCATATGGTTGATATCAGGTACTTACAGGGTATGAATAGGTATCAATTTTATGCTCGGTAACAATATCCCCCCTCTAAAATGCTTATGGTATTAACGTCGAAAAACGATATTAGCCCAGCTACAGTAACAATTTCCTGACAGCACCATACCTGTCCCTCTCAACGTCAAGGGCAGGCATTTTATCAATTCAGCTTGTAATCACAGTTAATTATTCTTAATGCCGATAATAGCGCCTGTTGTTCTTTCAAAGTTGTTTTACTGTGAATGGCTCATCATGACTCACATCAATAAGACCAAGATGAATTATGATTAAATTTTAGCCTAAAGGTGCCGATAACAAGTATAGTTAATGGTATATACCTGATCTTTATATCTGCACGGGAGGGCGCGACATGAGTATTGATAGCATTTATGCCATGCTCGCTAGGCCTGTGCGTGCCGTCAGTGAGCATCGTCGAATTGTTGAGCAGGTAAATAGGACTAGTGCGATAAGTGCTGACAGTCATGAAGCACCACAATCACAGTTACCGCCACATATTACCCACAAGCCTGTCATCCACAAAAAAACATTAGTACGTAAAGAACGTCGCTCAAAATTACGCACTATAGATGACAAGAAAAACACCGGCAGCCGCTTAAGAAGAATGGATACTGACGAGCGCTTCTCCACTCGAGGAGAAACCGCCAGTCAGCATATTGATATAGAGGTATAGTGAAAGGGTAATGATTATTGCGGGTTACTGTTAGGACTAACTTGAGACACAGCTTGCTTCCAGCCGGCGTAAATCTCAGCTCTGTGGTCATGATCCATCGTGGAAATAAATTCACGCTCCGTCGATAACATGGCTTTCAATTGATCTGTAGACTCCCAAACACCTACCGCTAGGCCGGCTAAAAATGCAGCGCCCATACCGGTAGTTTCGATCACTAAAGGACGAATGACTTTCGCCCCAGTAATATCTGCTTGAAATTGCATTAAAAAATCATTTGATACCGCGCCACCGTCAACGCGGATTTCTGTTAATGGCACATCCGAATCTTTACTCATTGCATCCAATACATCACGAGATTGATACGCAATAGCTTCAAGAGCAGCACGAATAATATGATTACGATTGGCGCCACGAGTCAGCCCAATAATCGCTCCGCGAGCATCGGCGTCCCAGTATGGCGCTCCTAACCCAACAAAAGCAGGCACTAAATACACGCCATTAGTGTCATCTACTTTTTCGGCAAAGTATTGAGTGTCGCAAGCGTCAGCAATTAAGCCTAGCTCATCGCGCAGCCATTGAATTACCGCACCGCCCATAAAGACTGAACCTTCTAGTGCGTAATTGACTTTAGCATCCGCACCAATGGCCACTGTAGTTAATAACCCATGTGTCGACTCAACGGCCTTCTCGCCGGTATTCATCAGTAAAAAGCACCCTGTACCATATGTATTTTTAGCCATACCAGGTTCAATACAGAGTTGACCGAATAACGCCGATTGTTGATCCCCTGCCATCCCTGCAACAGGCACATGGTTGCCAGCAAGTTCGGTATAACCGTATATGGCGCACGACGGTTGTATGTCTGGCAACATCGCCGGCGGGATGTCAAAGAGTTCCAGCAGATCCTTGTCCCACTCTTGAGTGTGAATATTGAAAAGCATGGTACGCGATGCATTAGTTGGTTCGGTGACGTGCACTTCGCCCTGGGTAAGCTTCCACACTAACCAGGTGTCTACAGTGCCAAATAACAAATCACCCGCTTCGGCGAGCTCACGCGCACCTTCAACATTGTCTAAAATCCATTTAATTTTTGAAGCCGAAAAATACGGGTCTAATACCAGCCCCGTTTTTTGACGTACCATATCTTCAGCGCCTTGCGCTTTTAGTTGCTGACAAATACCTTGGCTACGACGACATTGCCACACCACGGCATTACATATTGGTTTACCGGTATGCTTGTTCCAAACAATCGTGGTTTCGCGTTGATTCGTAATCCCAATGGCTGCGACATCATGACGACTAATCCCTGCACGGGTTAACACTTCCACCAACACTGAACTTTGCGACGACCAAATCTCCATCGGGTCATGCTCTACCCAGCCCGCCTGAGGATAATGCTGAGTAAACTCTTTATGCGCAACGGCAACAATATTTGCTTGGTGATCAAACACAATCGCACGAGAACTGGTTGTGCCTTGATCTAACGCGACAATGTATTTTTTAGCAACCATCTGATTTCCTATATCATTTTTTTATGATTATTTTTATATGATTTATCTGCTTAATTAATCAATGTGACATCCTACATCGACATATAAATTTAATGCAAGTATTAGTCGGTACTTCACATAAATGTTCATGCTTTGTAATTGTGCAGTAGCTAGATCCATTTATTCAATAATAACAAAAGCCCCACATAATGCGGGGCTTATTTAAAAATCCTTGGTTCAAACAACAAACAGATTACATTTTATAGCTAACCTGTAAACCTGCTAACCATACATGGCCTGTCGCTTCACCAGTATACCCAACGGAAGCTAAGCCCAACAAATCCTGAGTTTCAGTAATAGGTGCATCGCCGTGCATGCGGATATAAGTCACAGCAAGGTCAATATTCAGGTTTTTAGATACTTGATAGCCGGTACCCATGCTAAACCATAAACGGTCAGAGTCAGGAATCGTAGTTGTACGGTGTTCATCGTCTACTGCAGTTTTATCAAGTGCGACACCGGCACGTAATGTCCACTGATCATTCACAGTGTATGTGCTACCAATCGAATACCGCCAGTTGTCTTTAAAGTTCTCTTCTTTGACAACATCTGACTCAAGATCGCCAGTTGGTTTTACATCACCAGGAAAGTAAGCGACAAGCTGATCAAACACGCTCCATTCAGTCCAGTTTACGCTACCGTGCATTGCCCAGTTATCGGTCAATTGATGATAAGAAGCCAGTTCAGCAAAAGCTGGGATTTCAATCGGTAAGTAACCATCAATTTCAACATCTTGGCCACCGTCATAACTCACACCTGCAGCGCTACCATCAAGCTCTAACTCAACACCACTGTGATAAGCTAATCCGATACGGTGATGCTTATTAATCTGCCAACTTGCACCCGCTTTCCAGCCGTAACTAATGTCATCACCTTCCATCGATTTTAACTCAGTTCCTGCTGCAGGTAACTGCTCTGCAATGTTTGCAGGTACATTCGGGTTGGCTTTAATCGCATCAATCCAAGATGGTGTTGTCGCGCTAATTTCACCTTCACCATAGACAATACGCAGGCCCGCTCCCACAGTAAATTCATCGTCGATACGATAAGCAATGTTTGGATTAAACTCCACTGTGGTGATAGAGGTGTGATTACCAAAAATAGCCGCGGCGCTGGTTGAATCTATCTCAGTCGCTAAACCATAGTTTGAGTTAACCGCAAGACCCCAGGTCCATTGATCGTTTAATTGATTAGAGTAATAAAAGTTCGGTACCAGAGCATCGTCTGCTACATCAATCGCGTTAGCGTCAATGACAATAGCATCTGAGCCCAGTAATGAAGATTCAATGCTAACGTCGCCCAGTACATCAATATCAGGCATAACATAAATCCCACCAGCAGAAAGCTGACGGCCTTCGAGGTAAGATAGCATTGCAGGGTTACGCGCTTGAGTTGAGGCGTTATCTGCTATGGCGGCTTCACCCGCAAATGCACGGCCTAAACCGGTAGCTGAAGATTCGGCAAGTTGAAAACCTGCTGCGTTGACTTGAGTTGTTGCCCCAAAGACAATGGCACTAATGGCCAATGTTAACACTGTTTTTTTCATTATCATTCTCTGTGCTGTAGATTCATACTGCTTAAGTCGGCTTCAATAGAGCAAAAGCTCGACTTAAATGAGAGCATAAGTGTACTGATCCAAAACGGCTTTGCAACTAGCCGAGAGCTCGAGATACCCATTGAAATGTGCAGATTGAAACTGTGATCCAGTGCACCATTTGTCATTTACGAGATCGATTTGAACTGAAAAAAAATATAAGTGTGCGCTCAATCAAGCAACAAATTGACTAACATATTACTTTCAACATAAAAAACATTATCTTACACGCAACAAGATGAAACACGAGTGAGCTTTGATGTAACAACTAACTTTAGCTCTGTCGATTTAAAATCAATCATTTAGCAATTTCGTTACATTAATTAATTTACAAATAAAAATAAAAAACCTCTTTTTTGTTAGCAAAAAGAGGTTTTATACACCATCAATCCAACAGCGATTGAGTCATTAATCACTCAATATTCACAGATGATTATGCATACCATTGCGGTATTTGAGCTTCATAATCACTAATGTCTTGTTCAAATGACAAGGTTAAGCCAATCGCATCAAGTCCGTTTAATAGCTTATGCCTTGCTGACTCAGCCAAACTAAAGCTAAACACTTCACCTGAAGGTGACGTTACCGTTAAAGCTTGTAAATCGACGGTAATTTGCGCGCCTTCAGTGGCCGCGACTTCATCCATCAATTGTTGCACTTGTTCTGCAGGCAGCTTAACGGGTAATAAACCATTGTTGATCGAGTTGCCATAAAAAATATCAGCAAATGTCGGCGCAATAATCACTCTTAAACCAAAGTCAGCTAACGCCCAAGGTGCATGTTCACGCGATGAACCACAACCAAAGTTTTCTTGGGCTAATAAAATCGACGCCCCTTTATAGCGCGGCTTATTTAACGCAAATTCAGGGTTAGGCTGATCGCCGGCATCATCTAAATAACGCCAGTCATGAAATAAATGCACTCCAAAGCCGTCACGGGTTACTTTAGATAAAAATTGCTTCGGAATAATTTGATCCGTATCGACATTGGCACTGTCGATGGCTACCGCTAAACCGGTATGGGCAGTAAATGCTTGCATGTGTCTCTCCTATCTCGGTTTAGTATGGTTGACGAATATCGACAAAATGACCGGCTACTGCAGCGGCGGCTGCCATCGCGGGGCTCACCAAATGAGTACGACTACCACGGCCTTGACGACCTTCAAAATTACGATTACTGGTTGAAGCACAACGGTCGCCCACTTCTAAACGATCATCATTCATCGCTAAACACATTGAACAGCCCGGCAAACGCCATTCAAAGCCTGCATCGATAAAGATTTTATCTAAGCCTTCCGCTTCTGCTTGAATTTTTACCTGGCCAGAACCCGGTACCACAATCGCCACTACACCCTCAGCCACCTTGCGGTTTTTGGCATGCACAGCCGCGGAACGTAAATCTTCAATACGTGAATTGGTACAAGAACCAATAAACACCTTATTAATGCTGATGTCTGTCATTTTAGTACCTGGCGTTAAGCCAATGTAATCTAATGCTTTAATCATGCTAGATTGGTTAATCAAATTAGATTCTTGTTCAGGATTAGGCACTACACCGTCAATCGCCACTACTTGCCCAGGGTTAGTTCCCCAGGTCAATTGTGGCGCGATATCGTTAGCATCTAATACCACTTCAGCATCAAATACGGCATCGGCATCGGTTTTAAGCTGTGACCACGCAGCAACAGCTTGCTCCCACACATCATCTTTTGGCGCAAACTCACGGCCCTTTAGGTACTCAAAGGTGGTTTGGTCTGGAGCAACCATACCAGCTTTGGCGCCCATTTCGATGGCCATATTACATAAGGTCATGCGACCTTCCATACTTAATGCTTCAATGGCTTGGCCACAAAACTCAACCACGTAGCCTGTACCACCATCCATACCAAGCTTGCCGATAATGGCCAATACAATATCTTTTGCGGTAACGCCGTCAGTTACCTGACCGCGCACTTCAACTTTCATGGTTTTAGCTTTAAGTTGACGCAGTGTTTGGGTGGCAAGCACGTGCTCAACTTCTGATGTCCCAATACCAAATGCCAATGCACCAAATGCACCATGAGTGGCAGTGTGCGAGTCGCCGCATACAATCACAGTACCCGGAAGGGTAATACCAAGTTCTGGCCCCATGACATGCACAATACCCTGGTTTGGGTGGTGAATGTCGTATAAACGCACGCCAAAATCTTTACAGTTTTGCGCTAAGGTTTCAACTTGCGTACGCGCCATTGAGCTCAACGCATCTAAACTTGCGCTGCGCGTTGAGGTGTTATGATCCATGGTGGCAAAAGTTTTTTGTGGTGCACGTAATTGACGCCCTGCCACTTTTAAGCCACTAAAGGCTTGAGGTGATGTCACTTCATGCACTAAATGACGGTCAACATAGACTATTGGCGCTTCACCTTCTGGGCTCGCAACAATATGCGCATCCCACACTTTTTCGTATAGGGTTTTACCTGTTACCTGGGCCATTACACACCTTCCTGAATTGCTTGAGCAATAAAATCGCCCATTTGTGCTGTCGACTTTGCTTCGCTACGCTTATCTGCCGCTAATAACTCACCGGTTAAATAACCACTTGATAATGCTTTAGTGACTGCACGCTCAATGGCGCTGGCCGCTTCTTCTTGCTTTAAGCTATGACGTAACATTAATGCTGCTGATAAAATTTGTGCAACAGGGTTAGCAATACCCTGGCCGGCAATATCTGGCGCACTGCCACCAGCGGGCTCAAATAAACCAAAGCCTGTGCTGTTCATGCTGGCTGACGATAACAAGCCCATTGAGCCAGTTAACATGGCGATTTCATCTGACAAAATATCGCCAAATAAATTTGAACATAACATCACGTCAAACTCGTCTGGACGACGCAGCAACTGCATAGTCGCGTTATCAATATAGATATGTTCTAAGGTGACATCTGGAAAGTCTTTAGCAACCTCCTCAACCACTTGACGCCATAATACTGAGCAGGCTAACACGTTGGCTTTGTCTACAGAGGTA
Organism: Shewanella algicola; assembly: GCF_014648035.1. GTDB lineage: Bacteria > Pseudomonadota > Gammaproteobacteria > Enterobacterales > Shewanellaceae > Shewanella > Shewanella algicola. The sequence goes on from NZ_BMQI01000044.1 coordinate 28,660, forward strand.
ACCTTGTTTTTACGGCCTCGGGCGGCTTCAAATGCAATGCGGGCAATGCGGCTGATCTCGCGGCGACTATAGCGCATGGTGTCAAATGCTTCTTCGTCATCACCTTCGCCTTGACGGCCTTTTGGCTTGCCAAAGTAAATACCGCCGGTTAACTCACGCACGCACAATACATCAAACCCACGGGCTGAGATGTCACTGCGCAGCGGTGACATGTGCTCTAACCCATCATGTAATTTGGCTGGGCGTAAGTTGCAAAATAATTCAAAATGGCCACGTAATGGCAATAATGCACCACGTTCAGGCTGGTCATTAGGCGGTAAGTGTTCCCATTTAGGGCCGCCTACACTACCAAATAAAATGGCATCGGCTGCTTCACAGCCTTTTAAGGTCGAGTCAGGTAATGGACAACCATGGTTATCAATGGCAATACCGCCAACGTCATATTCGCTGTAGCTAATGTCTAGCCCAAAGCGTGTTTCCACTGCGCTGAGCACTTTACGCGCTTCGGCCATCACTTCAGGACCAATACCATCACCCGACAAAACTGCTATTTGATAACTCATACGCCGCCTAACTCCCTTTCTTTATGGATCTGTTGTTTAAAATCAGCCACTTTATCTGCACGGTACACTAGGTTCATCACATGCACGAGTGCTTGGGCCGATGCTTCGACGACATCTGTAGCTAAACCGACACCGTGGAACATTTGTTCATTATATTTTGCGGTAATATCAACCTGACCTAGCGCATTTTGGCCTTCGCCTTTAGCACCTAGCTTATAGTTGGTAATATTAATTTGACGTTGAGTAGCACGCGCAATGGCGTTATAAGCCGCATCAACAGGACCATTGCCCGTTGCCGCTTCAGTAAAGTCTTTGCCATCAACCGCAATTCGCACAGTGGCTGTAGCCACCCCTTCTGTTGAATCTGATTGCACCATCAAATGTTGTAATGTGTATTGGTCATCATCTTGAGCTTGTGACTCCATATACACTAAGGCTTCGAGGTCATAGTCAAACACCTGACCTTTTTTGTCTGCAAGAGTTAAAAATTGCTCATATAAGCTGTCCATATCGTAATCGCTAGGCTGATAACCCATTTCTTCCATACGATGTTTGATTACATGGCGTCCAGAACGAGAAGTCATGTTTAGGTTATTACGGTTTAGGCCAATGCTTTCTGGCGTCATGATCTCGTAAGTATTTTTGGCTTTTAGCATGCCGTCCTGATGAATACCTGACGAATGCGAAAATGCATTTGTGCCAACAATCGCTTTGTTTGCTTGAATTGGCATATTACAAAGCTGGCTCACTAACGACGATGTACGGTGAATTTCTTTGGCGTTGATGCCAGTGTCTAAATCTAGCAACCCTTTGCGCGTTGCTAAAATCATTGCGATTTCTTCTAATGAACAGTTACCCGCACGCTCGCCAATACCATTAATGGTACATTCAATTTGGCGCGCACCCATTTCAACCGCGGCAATCGAGTTAGCTACAGACAAGCCTAAGTCATCATGACAATGCACTGAAATCACAGCTTGGTCGATATTAGGAACGCGGTTGAAAAGCGTTTGAATAATACCGCCAAACTCACTTGGTACTGTGTAACCGACTGTATCAGGGATATTGATAGTGCGAGCACCGGCTTTAATGGCCGCTTCAACCATACGGCACAAATTATCAATTGGGGTACGGCCAGCATCTTCACATGAAAACTCAACATCGTCAGTAAAGCGTCTGGCGTATTTTACCGCGCCAACCGCCATGTCTAACACGTCATCAAACGAGCGCTTTAGCTTGCTTTCAACATGAATAGTTGATGTTGAAATAAAGGTATGAATACGAAACTGTTCAGCCACAGACAAAGCTTGCGCAGCAGCATCAATGTCTTTTTCAAGAGCACGAGACAAAGCACACACACGGCTGTTTTTAATGGTTTTAGCAATGGTCTGCACCGAATGAAAATCACCTGGAGATGACACAGGGAAACCCACTTCCATTACATCAACGCCCAAACGCTCTAGAGCCAACGCAATTTGTAGCTTCTCTTTAACGGTTAAACTCGCTGCTAACGCTTGCTCACCATCACGTAAGGTAGTATCAAAAATTATGACTCTGTTGGACATCGAATTTCTCCATCGACCATCTTGTATGTATTTCACCTAACTGCAAACATCACAACTGGCTCGTTTCAAAAGGGCTATAAACAAAAAACCCCGCGACTATTAGCGCGGGGTTTGTGTATGCTTAATGATTTATTTTGCATGTAACACAAAGGACTCCGCGCAGCATATGCGAGAGAGGAGAAGGAGTCCGAGTAAAGTTGATTGTGTATTCATGGCTTCATTATTCATTTTTAATAAATAGATATTCTGTATAAATTATCTCTATGAGTAATATTTAACGCGACCAGCCTCCGCTGTCAACCTTAAATTGATCAACTTGAGCAAGATTACGATGTACTAGTACTGCATTACAGCTGTTTAAACCAAAAGCCCTTATTAAATTGAACACAAAACAAACCTAACATGGATGATATTAAACCAATGAGCTAGATCAAAATTCGCGCACATAAGTCGCTGCATCGATTATATATTTATGTATCATGTTTTAAAAAATCGTATACTGCCAACAACCCAATATGAGTAGATATTAACGATGACACGATCGAGAAACACAAGTGATAATAAATTAAGTCGAATGTTTGGCTTTATTTTAGGATTATTGATTGTTTCTCTGGCATCTCCCGCTACAGCTCAAGTAACACAATCATTTTTAACAGCACAAGACGTTGTAAGTAACACTCAGCAACTTAGTGTAAATGAACAGTTAGATGTGATTCACGACATCAATACACAACGTTCCGAGCAAGCAAAAATACTGATTGAAGGACTTGAGCAACAAAGCCTAGTGCAGCCCTTATCTGATGTGCAGACCCTTCGTTTACGTTTATTACGCTGTTTTAATTTATTAGAGTTTGGTCATTTCGAGCAAGCAATCACTTTATCGACCCAAGGTGAGCAGACAGCCAGAGAATTAAAATACGATGCGGCTCGCCCTTACTTTATGCAATGTGGCGCTACTGCCTATCAAAGCATTGGCAATACTTTGCAAGAACAGTTGCTCACAGAAGAAGCTTTACGCTTGGCTAAACGCTATTCAGAAAAACAAGCGATTATCGGTAGTTTATATTTACGCAGTCGACAAAACACTAGCCTCGAAAACTACAATCAGTCAATTGAAGACTTGCGCATAGGTCTTGATATTTATGATGAGGCGAAGCAGCAATTTCAACCATGGTATTTATTACCAAAATCATATGTACAGTTGGAAATATCTAATGTCTTTTTTTCTATGGGTGATGTTACCGAAGCATTGCACTTTGCAGAATTAGCAGTTTCGGACCCCTCAACGTTCGGTAGTCTTAATTTCGCACTTTCTATCAATTTAGCTCGTATAAATATTGAAATAGGCGATAAAGAAGCAGTAAAACGACACCTAAAACAGGCCGAAGCTGAAAACAATAGAATGACTGCCGAAAGGGATTTAGCTGTTGGTAGCGCTTTACTTGCGGCTATAAATCTTTTTATCGATAATTACGATTTAGCACAACAACAAGCATTACATAGCATAGAGTTATTTACTAAATATCAAGAACCTATTTACGTTATGCGCATAAAGCGCACATTAGCCAAAGTCTACATAGCCCAGCAAAAAGACAATCAAGCATTAACGCTTCTCAATGAGATTATCGAACAAGCGACTGAACTTAAGCAATATTCAGACCTTGAAGAGTTTAATCAAATCGTCAGCGAATACTATGCCGATAAGCAACAATTTGAGTCGGCATACCATTATCAAATACAACGCTTTAATGCCGCCAAACAAGCCAATAACAAATTGAATAATGCGCATTTCATGCAATATAAAGCCAAGTTATCGGCTCAAAATGAACCAAGCATAGACGAGAAACCAACGACCAATAATATTAATCAAAGCTTGTCTATTGCCGCACTAATTATCCTATTTCTGTCTGTCGGTTTAGTGCTCTTTTTAAGAAGAAAGCCGCTCTACACGAATGACGAATCCAAAGAGCAAAGCCAATCACAGATCATTAGTGCCATGCTTAATAATGCTAAGCAAGGTCACTATCAATTAAGCATGCTATTAATTAATATCAATCATATTCGCCAAGTCGATGTGCCCAATTTACTACGACAGCTACAACTAACCTTAAGAGAGCAAGACCAACTGTTTCGCCATAATCTTGATGAGCTCATCATTATCTTGCCTCACACCTCGGCCATTGGCGCTACCCGCGTAGTACACCAAATCGAAACGGTATTAAATCTATGGCCAACAGACGTTAAAACCAGTATTGGGATCGCGAGTTTACAACAGTTAGATACATTTGAAGGACTAATGAAAAAGGCAGTATTGAATCAATTAAATAAAATGAAACCACAAGATAACCCGCTAAGCTAAGTCTGCAATATTTCGACAAAAAAATCGGCTAGACGTAGCACTAGCCTTTTGTCAGATAATCACTGATCTCATCTAAAAACTCGCCACCAAATCGGTCGAGCTTAATTTGGCCAACACCATTTACCGCCAGCATTTCACCCGGGCTGGTTGGGAGCATGGCCGACATCTCTGCCAAAGTAGCATCGTTAAAGACTAAGTAGGGTGGGATATCATGCTGCTCTGCTAATTCGCGGCGTAACAACTTTAAGCGCGCAAACAGCTTTCTGTCATATTGTTGCGGTGCACGAGGGTTGGTTTTACGTTTTACATCAATCAGCTGAATGCGCGGTTCGGCCAACATTAACGATAATTCGGCTTTTAATACAGGCCTTGCCGCCGGATTTAACTTAATCGATGAGCCACGGGTAATATCCTGGCTAACTAACCCTAAATGGATTAACTGGCGGATGACACTGAGCCAATATTCAGTTGATTTATCTGCGCCAATCCCCCAGGTGGTTAGCTTGTCATGGCCCCTATCAACCACATTTGCAGCTTTAGAGCCTCTCAGTACATCAATCACCTGATGAATACCAAATCGCTGTTGTAAACGATAAATACACGACAACACTTTTTGTGCATCTTCGGTACCATCATAGCGTTTAGGTGGATCCAAACAAATATCGCAGTTACCACAAGGCTCAGAGGCCACTTCATCAAAATAATGCAGTAATACTTGTCGACGACAAGTTTGCGCCTCTGCAAAAGCGGCCATGGTATGTAACTTATGAAACTCAACCTGTTGTTGAGGCCCTGGTTCTGATTGCTCAATTAAATGTCTTACCCGGCCAATATCGGCAGGGTCAAACAACATATAAGCTTCAGCATCTAAGCCATCTCGGCCTGCACGGCCAGTTTCTTGATAATAAGCTTCAATGCTTTTAGGGATATCGTAATGCACCACAAAACGCACATTCGATTTATTAATTCCCATACCAAAAGCCACCGTAGCCACAACGATATCAACTTGGTCTTTCAAAAATTTGTCTTGTACATCCGCGCGATCATCTTGGCTCATCCCTGCATGATATGCTTGCGCATTAAAACCTTGTAAACGCAGGCGCTCTGCCACTTCATCTACCCGGCGACGACTACTGCAATATACAATGCCGCTGGCACCATTTTGTATGGTGACAAACTGACGTAACTGGTTAGCTGCATTTAATTTTTCAGCCACGGTATAACGAATATTTGGCCGATCAAAACTCGATAATAAAGTGTACGGAGCAATATTTAAACGCTCACAAATACTGAGTCGTGTCGCTTGATCTGCGGTGGCAGTTAATGCCATTAACGGAATATACGGAAAATACGCTTTTAACTGCCCAAGGGCTGCGTATTCTGGTCTAAAATCATGCCCCCACTGACTAATACAGTGAGCTTCATCTACCGCAAACATAGACAACTCAACCGATTGTAAGCGCTCAATAAAATCTGGACGTAATAAGCGTTCAGGCGAGACATACAAGAGTTTTATCTCGCCAGCATGTAGTTTACGAAGCACTTCTGCACTTTGCTCACGCGGCAGCGATGAATTGAGATATGCAGCAGCTACACCGCTTTGTAATAAACTGTCTACTTGGTCTTTCATTAACGAAATCAAAGGTGACACAACTATTGTCACACCCGGCAACACTAAAGCCGGTAACTGGTAGCACATACTTTTGCCGCCACCTGTAGGCATAATCACTAAGGTGTCTTGGCCCTGTAAACTGTGCTCAATCACTTCTCGCTGCCCTTCACGAAAGGCACGATAACCAAATACCTGCTGTAAACTGGTCGATAACACATCCTGCTCAGTAGCAGTATCAAGAGTTGGGCTTGGCGTCGAAGTCAGATTATCCATTCACATTATGATGTCATTTAAAGAATGGTCATTTTAAAGCACTCAGCCACAGATGTCTTGAAGCAAAGTACAATTGCCACATTTAACACGCCGATGATAATTGAGTATTGCTCACTTTAGCGTTAGATTAAATACTCTATGCGCATTGAAAATACATACCAAAATAATAAATCAACCTGAGCCCGGGATAAGGGATGAACTTATACTGTTTAAAATCAACATGTTATTCGCCATCACTTTCAAGCTTGTCATTTGTTCTGCTAATAAGATGAATTGACGCGTCAATAGCTAACCTATTGTAAGTCGATTCAACGCAGTTAGCAGGGCAAAGGACTGTTTGAAAGGCGTTTATTATCCCGAGCTCAGGTTAAATACGACAAGGATTGCCCATGACTTCATCTATTCAAGATCAAGCCTTACAGCAAGTTGCAGATATTTTTGATAAACACGTACCCTTTCATAATCTACTCGGGCTAGACATTAAACATTACGACATCAATGGGGTTGAAGTCGTGATAAAAATGAAACCTGAGTTGATTGGCAACATCCATCAAAATATTCTTCATGGTGGCGTAACGGCCACATTACTCGATGTGGTGGGTGGTCTGACAGCCTTTGCGGGACTAGTTGCCAGCCGTGACGACTGGACAATGGAAGAGTTACAACAGCGCTTAACTACCCTAGGGACCATTGATATGCGGGTTGATTTTTTACGCCCGGGGCGCGGTGAAAGATTTACCGGTACCGGCACGGTTATCCGCGCAGGTAATCGCGTATCGGTTTGCAAAATGGAACTGCACAATGAGTTAGGTACTCATATTGCTTTTGGTACAGGTACTTACATGGTCGGTTAATTCATTATCGGTGAGGCGTTACCGGCATTGCCACGTGAAACTGGCAGGCAAACAATACAACAAATAGTTTAATCGCTTGTGTCATCCATGGGGGCGGCCTACAATCGCCCCTCTTTTGTTGTTGCCAATGTTGACCATTATGCCTGATATAGAATATCGCAAAGGGGTTTTCCTCGCGATTTGCGCTTACACCATTTGGGGTGTCGCCCCTTTATATTTCAAATTATTACATCAAGTCCCTGCCACTGATATATTAATGCACCGCGTGATATGGTCATTTCTGTTTATGATCATTTTAATGCAATTTATTGGTGGATTTAGCCGTTTACGCCTCATTCTTAAACAGCCCAAACAACTGCTCATTTTACTGACGACATCGATATTGATCGCCGCAAACTGGCTTATTTTTATCTGGGCAGTGAATAACGACCACATGCTGGATGCCAGCTTAGGTTATTTTATTAACCCATTGTTTAACGTATTGCTAGGAATGGTGTTTCTCGGTGAACGCTTACGTAAATTACAATGGGTTGCGGTTACATTAGCGAGTGTAGGTGTACTGGTGCAGTTGATCTCGTTTGGTTCCATTCCGCTGGTGTCTTTAGCCCTGGCTGCAAGCTTTGGCTTTTATGGTTTACTGCGCAAAAAAGTCAATATTGATGCAAAGTCTGGCTTACTGGTTGAAACCGCCATTTTATTACCGGTTGCACTCGGTTACTTATTAGTAACGTTAGACAGTTCACCCGTCAGCATGTTAACCAATAGCCTTAACCTCAATTTACTGTTAGTGGCCGCGGGTATTGTTACCACCATCCCTCTTTTATGTTTTGCAGGATCTGCAGTCAGAATTCCATTTTCTATTTTAGGTTTCTTCCAATACATTGGCCCAAGCATCATGTTCATTCTTGCGGTAAAACTGTTTAATGAGCCTTTCGACATTGAAAAAGGCATCACGTTTTGCTTTATCTGGGGTGCACTGGTGATATTTATTAGCGACATGGTACTGCAACGCCAGCGACGTCATGTGGCCACTAAAAAAGTGCCCGTTGTGAAGGTTTAATCGATAGCCTGTTTGGGCAGTGCGCTAGCATGCAACTTTGCTAGCGCTTCATCAGCATCGATTACGCTAACCAAAATAACTCTATCTAGGCTTATTGGCAACAGTATGACTTGCACAGGATTGGTGAGCGACAGCAAGGCTTTAGCGCCATTATTTAATGAAAACCAACCCAGAGAATACCCTGGCAGACCCAAACCATTTGTGCGCCATTTAGCGGCGTATTCGGGCTCTTTAATCAGGTTAACAATACGCGCTTGTGCAAAATCAACTTGGTTAATCTCAATCGCATTCGAATACAGCGGAATATTGACCTGCAACTGTTTATCATCCCACGAAATTGTACTGGTAAATGATTGATAAAGCGTAAATACAAATAATCCCATTAATGGCAGCATAATTCCTAAGGTTAAATATTTTGCATTGCTGGGAATGGGTTTTACAAAAATAAATACCGTTAAACCAAGTAAACCGACCAATAGTGCAATAAAGCTATATATAGCTCCAGAATCCAGTGGCGCTAACTCAATAACATTCATACAGTCTCTTAATGCAGAGTAATAATGGGTTTATTTTGCCATAAAAAATGCCGGAATAACCGGCATTTTTCATTGTGCGAAACACTTATAAATCGAGCGCAAGAATTTTTGAGCGACGTTGATAGTTATACAATTGTTTTTTCATATTCGGTAGTTCTTCAACATCCACAATACTAAAGCCATGTTCTAAAAACCAATGAATGCTTCGTGTTGTTAACGCAAATAAACGTGAATAACCACGCACTCGCGCTTGGCCAATAATGTTATTCAACAAAATACTGCCACGGTCAGCATCACGATAATCAGGGTGAACCACTAGACACGCAAACTCGCCGGCATTGTCTTCTTCAAACGGATACAGTGCAGCACAACCAATGACTAAGTTATCGCGCTCAACCAACATAAACTGCTCAATTTCCATTTCGAGCTGCTCACGAGAGCGACGTACTAAAATACCTTGCTCTTCCAATGGGCGAATTAAGTTTAAAATACCACCAATATCGCCAATCGTTGCTCGACGTAAGCGCTCTGCACTTTGCGTCACAATTTGAGTACCAATACCTTCGCGAGAGAATAACTCCTGTAGCAAGGCGCCATCGTCTAAATAACTCACTAAGTGACAACGTGGCACACCTCGACGACAAGCCTCAACACTGGCCCTTAAGAATGCCATTTTACCCACAGAAGTATGATCATCTTCAGACATGGTTTTAAGCATTTCTTCGATATCATCAGGCATGAGTTCGGCAATGACTTCGCCATTTTTGTCAATAAGACCATTAGTATCACTAAAACCAATAATCTTGTCTGCTTTGAGTTTAATCGCCACTTGAGTGGCCACTTCTTCAGCAGTTAAGTTAAAGCTCTCGCCTGTTACGGATGCCGCGATAGGCCCCATTAACACAATACCGTTATTGTCTAACTGACGGCGTAACCCCTGTGCATCAATACGGCGCACCTTACCACTCAAACAAAAATCGACACCGTCATCCACACCTAAAGGCTGGGCAATCACAAAGTTACCACTCACCACGTTAATCTGCGCATTTTGCATTGGAGTATTGCCCAAACTCATCGACAATCTCGCGGTGATATCAAACTGGGTTGCACCTGCAACTTGTTTAATAATTTTCAGGCTATCTTCGTCAGTAATACGAATACCATTGTGGTAAACAGGCTCAATACCAGCAGCTTTTAATCCTGCATCAATTTGCGGCCTTGCGCCGTAGACTAAAACCACTTCAATCCCAAGCGAGTGCAACAAGGCAACGTCATTTAAAATGCCGCGAAATTGCGAATGTGCTAATGCTTCCCCACCTAACATGACAACAAATGTCTTACCTCTATGTGCATTAACATAAGGAGCAGAATGACGAAATCCATCAACCAGTTCAGTGGTTCTCACAGGCAAATTCACCTCGGTGTTGGTCAGTTTAAGTAAGACTTGCAAGCATATTCATCCAGCAAGCCAATATATTGTATTAACGCACGATCTTATTGCATTTTAATTCACTTTAAAAGCATTTTATTTCACTTCAAACAAAAAATATTTTGTCATTTTTGTGTGAAAAATTCATTACAGCCAAAAAGTTAGTCAAATGTTAACGTCAATATAGCTTTACGCACTTTTACTCAATCAAACGACATAAACCGTTTCATACTCATTATTGGTAAAATGCGAGCTATTTTGGGTGTTATGTCTATATCAAAGACATTTGAGGATGTGGATCAGTATAGGTTAATTTTCTGCGGGCATAAAAAAAGCCCCAATAAAGGGGCTTTTTTAAGATTCAAAAATCAATTATTTGATTTTAGCTTCTTTATAGATAACGTGCTGACGAATAACTGGATCAAATTTCTTGATTTCCATTTTCTCAGGCATGTTACGCTTGTTCTTTTCAGTAGTGTAGAAGTGACCAGTTTTAGCACTAGATACTAATTTGATCTTCTCACGATTACCTTTAGATTTAGCCATTTTCTATTATACCTTCTCGCCACGGGCACGAAGTTCAGCAACAACAACTTCAATACCTTTCTTATCGATAATACGGATACCTTTAGTAGATACACGTAGTTGTACGAAACGCTTTTCTTCTTCTAACCAAAAACGGTGGTTTTGTAGGTTAGGTAAAAAACGACGACGAGTCGAATTTTTAGCGTGCGAACGGTTGTTACCAACCATTGGCTTCTTGCCAGTTACTTGGCATACTCTTGACATGTCAATCTTCTCCAAAACAAATTTTTAACGCTCGAGCATTAATGTGCCTCGTATGGCCGTCGCCCGAGGCACAAAGAGGGCGCATTTTATACACGATTGACCACATAAGATCAAGCAGTGTTTATACAATCCATCCTCGCTCGGCAAAGGAGACTATCTCCTGATCACCTACAACCATATGATCTAACAAAGAAACATCTATGGTTGCCAATGCATTTTTTATTCGCTCAGTTATTCGCCGATCAGCCTGACTTGGCTCAGCAATGCCAGACGGGTGATTGTGACACACTATCACCGCTGCTGCTTTTTTCTCCAAAACAAGGCTAATAACCTCGCGAGGATAAACAGAAGCTGAATCGATGGTGCCACGAAATAATTCTACAAATTGAATGACTCTATGTTGGGTATCCAACAATAGTAAGGCGAACACTTCATAGGATCGGTCTGCTAATTGTCTCATTAAATAGTCCCGAGTTAAATCAGGATTTGTCAAAATTTGCCCTCTTTGTAGATTTTCATGCGCAATTCGCTTAGAAATTTCGGCCGCAGCCTGTAATTGAGCATATTTTACCGGCCCAACCCCAGCCAATTGGCACACCTGGCTCTTAGAAGCACTTAACAAACTGCGTAAACCGCCAAACTGATTTATCATGTTGCGGGCTAAATCCACGGCATTTTGGCCTGCCAAACCATTGCGTAAAATCACCGCTAATAATTCTGCATCAGACAATTGCCCTGCACCATTAAGCAATAGCTTTTCACGTGGCCCTTCTCCTTGAGGCCAATCTTTAATCCCCATGCAAACTCCTTGTTAACTGTGAGACGTCATAACACCGACGAATCCAGTTGCACAAATTCGCTACCACTACGCCAATACTGAGTTGTTGCGTTTTAAAAACACGCTATAAATGAGTGACACCCTCAGAGTGAATGACACTCTCTAAAATCAGTTACACAGTATGGTCGATATTTTTGAGATTGGATCCACGCAACTTGTCATAGGTTTGTGATATTGTTAGCCGCAATGAGATTTGAGGCGGATAATGCACAACATGCTGACAAATAAAAAAGTACTACTCGGAATTGGCGGCGGTATTGCCGCATACAAAAGCGCCGATCTAATTCGTCGCTTAAAAGAACGTGGCGCAGATGTGCGTGTCATCATGACCCAAAGCGCCATGGAGTTTATTACACCATTAACCATTCAAGCACTTTCAGGCTATCCAGTCGCCTCTGATTTGCTCGACCCAGCAGCAGAAGCCGCAATGGGCCATATTGAGCTGGCACGCTGGGCAGACGTAGTCATACTTGCTCCTGCTACCGCAAATTTAATGGCACGTATTAATGCAGGCATGGCAGACGAGCTACTCACCACCACATGTTTAGCCACAAGTGCGCCAATCATTGTGTGCCCAGCCATGAATCAACAGATGTATCAAAACATCGCTACCCAAGAGAACATGGCCAATCTAGCCCGCAAAGGCTTAACCATTTGGCAGCCCGCCTCAGGTAATCAAGCTTGTGGTGAAGTTGGCCCTGGCCGCATGCAAGAGCCCGTCGCCATAGCTGAGCAACTGGTGCAATTTTTTGGACTAAAGTCTTTACAAGGGCATAAATTATTACTCACCGCAGGGCCAACCCGTGAGGCAATTGACCCGGTGCGTTATATATCCAACCACAGCTCAGGCAAAATGGGCTTTGCCCTTGCACAAGCTGCAGCAGAAATGGGCGCAGAAGTGACACTTGTTTCGGGGCCTGTCAACCTTGCCACACCTGTTGGCGTTAAACGCATTGATGTTGACTCTGCACAACAAATGCTCGACGCCGTAATGCAACAAGTTGAACTACATGATATTTTTATCGGTTGCGCCGCAGTAGCAGACTATCGAATTGCCGATGTCGCCGATCAAAAAATTAAAAAATCGGCAGAAGAAATGCAACTTGCGCTGGTGCGTAATCCTGATATCTTAGCCACGGTAGCTCAGCACACAACACGACCTTTCACCGTAGGTTTTGCTGCTGAAACGAACGATGTAGAGCAATACGCTCGCGGTAAACTACAGCGTAAAAAACTGGATATGATTGCCGCTAACGATGTCTCTATTCAAGGCTTAGGCTTTAATGCCGATAGCAATGCACTACAAGTATTTTGGCAAGACGGCAGCCAACAACTGCCCGCAACAGATAAACTGACACTGGCACGCCAATTACTTACATTGATAGAACAACAACTAAAAAAATCATGAAAACACCCATTGAACTAAAAATTCTCGACTCGCGTATTGGCAGTGAATTCCCGCTGCCAGCTTATGCGACTCCCGGTAGCGCAGGTATGGACTTACGCGCAATGACCGACACGGCAATGGTTATCGAACCAGGTCAAACCGTGTTAATTCCAACAGGTATCGCCATTTACGTGGCCGATCCAAGCCTGGCAGCGGTTATTTTACCACGCTCAGGTATGGGCCATAAAAATGGCATTGTGCTGGGTAATTTGGTCGGTTTAATCGACTCAGATTACCAAGGGCAACTTATGGTGTCATGTTGGAATAGAAGTGATAAACCATTCACACTCGACATTGGCGATCGTTTAGCCCAATTAATGTTTGTCCCTGTTGTACAAGCAGAATTTACCCTAGTGGATGAGTTTAATAGCTCAGATCGTGGAGAAGGCGGATTTGGCCATTCAGGCACCAAATAACCTTTTCAAGTAGTCACTGAGCCAAGGAACACATAATGGCCGAAAGCCCAAAAATAAACCGTCGTGAGCATATTTTACAATGCTTAGCACAAATGCTTGAGACCAGCCCAGGTCAACGGATCACTACCGCCAAACTCGCCGCAGAAGTGGGTGTGTCAGAAGCCGCACTGTATCGTCACTTTCCTAGCAAAGCGCGCATGTTTGAAGGCTTAATCGAATTTATTGAAGACGCAATTCTATCGCGATTGAATATCATCATGGACGAAGAAAAAGACACCATGACCCGCTGCCAATTAGTATTACAGCTATTGTTGGTGTTTTCAGAACGAAACCCGGGTATTTCACGGGTATTAAACGGCGATGCACTATTAGGTGAAAATGAGCGTTTACGCAGCCGTATCGACGCTCTCTTTGCCAAAATTGAAACCCAAATAAAACAAATTCTGCGTGAAAAAACCTTACGCGAAGGCGTCGGTTTTAATCTCGATGAAGCCATACTCGCTAACCTATTATTAGCGTTTGCCGAAGGCAGAATTTCACAGTTTGTCCGCAGCGAATTTAAACAAAAGCCCACTCAACATTTTGATGAGCAATGGACCTTTATTCAGCAGCAGTTGTTGAGAAGCTAGCCAGTATTAGGGCTATATGCAATGTGTATGTAGCTCTAGTTTCCTCCCTATATCTGCTTAATCTAATTGAATAATTAATCCGTATCTCTTGCTTCAAAAACTTAGACAAAATACAATACCGTTACATTTTTAACATTTATTACACGGACTGTATTCATGCTGCGCATTTTATACCTCACTTGCTGTTTGCTCATTTTATTCACCACCCACACCTTCGCCTCACCTTCAATTAAAGATTTTAGTGCTGATTCTGAGTTTTCTGGCGTAAAAATTTCACCCGACGGTAAACACCTTGGTGTGATCCTAATGGAAGATGAAAAACGCACATTATTGATTTTAAATCTTGAATCAATGAAGCCAACTTATGCGGTAAAATTCAGTGGCGATGAAGAAGTCGGTAGCTACTATTGGGTCAATGACGAACGGATAGTATTACAAAAATTTTATAAACACGCCCAACGCGAAGCATCAGACTATTATGGCGAGTTATTAGCTGTAAATTATGATGGCAGCAAATCTAAATACTTGTTTGGTCATAATGGCGGAACATCAACCGGTACTAGTATTTCAAATAACGAAGCTATCCGTGCAAGTGCATTTGTTTTAGATACGTTAAAAAATGACGACAAATACATTTATGTAATGGCCTATCCTTGGAATAGACAAAATTATGCATACACTCTGGCATACAGAGTAAACGTCTATTCAGGTAAACGTAAACGCCTTACCACATCACCCATTGCCAACGCAGGCTTTCTTGTTGATAACAATGAAGAGGTACGCTTTAGTTTCGCCACAGATGAGAAAAACAATGACCAACTGTTTTACTATGAAAATGGTGAATGGGTTGATGCTGATAAAATTAGAGGCGGACTCACCGACTTCTACCCGCTTTCGTTCACTGAAGACAATAAATCTATTTACGCTTTAGCAAATGGTGAAGGTGCAACTCGCGCCATTTATGAAGTCGAACTCGCCACAGCTAAACACAAAAAAATTATCCAGCACGATGTTGTCGATCCACTGATGACGTGGGTCAGCGACCAAACCAATGCCCTTTACGCGGTTGAGTTCGAAAACGGCTACCCAGAGTATCGCTTTGTTGATACTCAAAGCGATAAAGCCAAAGCCCTACGACAGTTAATGGATGCAATTCCAGATCATCGCATTCGTATTGTCAGTGAAACCGTCGACGGAAACACGCTTATTGTTGCTGCGATGAATGATAGAAACTCAGGTGACTATTACTTATTTGATCGTAAAAAACTTAAACTCAAATTCTTATTTGCTGAAAACGCAAAGCTAGACCCTAACGAAATGTCAGAAGTACGCCCAATCAGCTTTACTAACCGTGATGGCGTAACGATTCATGGTTACTTAACGCTACCCGTCGGCATGAAAGAGCATAAAAACATGCCACTTGTGGTTAATCCTCATGGCGGCCCACATGGTCCGCGTGACTTGTGGGTATTTAACTCAGAAAACCAATTACTCGCTAATAATGGTATTGCAGTGCTGCAAGTTAACTTCCGCGGCTCTGGTGGATACGGCACAGCATTTGAAGAGTCAGGCTACTTATCTTGGGGCAGCAAAATTCAATACGATATTATTGATGCAACCCAATATGTTATTGACCAAGGCTATGCCGACAAAGACAGAGTGTGTATTTCGGGCGGCAGTTTTGGCGGTTACTCAGCACTCATGAGCCCTATGTTAGCGCCAGATATGTTTAAGTGCGCAGTGGGTGTTGCCGGTGTTTATGATTTAGAGCAAATGTATAAAACCGGTGATGTACCTGAATCTTACAGTGGTGGAGCATACTTAGAAGAAGTGTTAGGCACTGATATTCAACGCCTTCGTGCAATGTCACCGACTCACAATGTGAGTAAGCTAAAAGCTAAAGTGCTGTTAATTCGTAAGCGGTAAATGAAGCAGTGAAACGTTAATCCAAATTGCTTAGATCAACATTCCACGGCAT
>NZ_BMQI01000045.1 GCF_014648035.1 Shewanella algicola
GGGTGACTCAACTATGTTCTAGACGGTGGACAAAACTGACCAATTAATTAATGTAAATGGTATAATTTCTCTGAAAAGAAAGTGATAAGCCCGTTGCTAAAGTAACGG
Source organism: Shewanella algicola (assembly GCF_014648035.1). Lineage (GTDB taxonomy): Bacteria > Pseudomonadota > Gammaproteobacteria > Enterobacterales > Shewanellaceae > Shewanella > Shewanella algicola. The sequence goes on from NZ_BMQI01000045.1 coordinate 109, forward strand.
GCTTTTTTACGTCTGGAATTTGAGATTTTTGCATCATACCAATCCGCATTAGACTTTGCCCATATTAGCCCAGTCTTGTGTGCACAAACTTTTTACCCTGTCATTGCACTGACTAAACGTATTCCAAGCACTGCAAATTGTTCAACGATATCGTATATAACCTTAAAACCTATTTACCAAACAGTGCTGTCTTAACCATTGCCATACCTGCTCTATTGGGTTTAGTTCTGAAGAATAATACCAATCCGCATTAATAAGTGATCTCTCATAATGCTTATAGCGGCTTTTGATTACAGTAGTCATGGTTTTCCCTTTCAAATAGCGATAACGCAGAACAAAAGCTGCAGGGGTATTCCATTCAGGCGAATTTTAAAAGGACTTAAATTGCGTGGCTTGACTTCAAAAGGGAACAACTATTCATTCAGTCATGGCCTTGCTTAAGCTCTTTAAACTCTCGCTGAGTCAAAACTTATTAACGTGGAATGGTATGATTACTCAAAGTTTTGACAATATTGCTAGTTATATTTCAATATTACTTTTTCTGCTTCAATAAAGGCGCTAGTTTGCCTGAAAAAACTGCAATTGAACTGATATTTTAAAAAAGTACTTTACCTTTGGAAGGGGTTTTAGCATAATGCCCCTCGTCAACAGGGGTGTAGTTCCAATTGGTAGAACAGCGGTCTCCAAAACCGATGGTTGCGGGTTCGAGTCCTGCCACCCCTGCCAAATTTAGAAGGCCTAGCAGAAATGCTAGGCCTTTGTCTTTTCTGGATTTTATCATTTTTTAGTCTCCTCTATAGCACCAATTCCTTACCCCAGAAAATTTCAATTTTGCCATTGGTGACCAAATGGTGACCAAACCGTGACCATGACGCTTTTATCTTGTCCATGTATGGGACTTTCTCGCCTGCAAAATATTGTTACTGATGATATGAGCGCTCTGTTAATTGTCGATAGCCAAGCTGCGAGAGTAGTCGGTATCAACGCACGGGTAACACGTTAAACATCAACATGAGCCTACCGATAATTGGTCGCTTATCGCCAGTTACACAAAATTAGTTACAGTCTCCCCTAAAAATGGTTAAGGTACTCCCAATCCACTCATAACGGCTATAAACAACCCCCTGTTGTTATATCAATCAATGGCATCAAATAATATTAGGGTGACCTAAACAGCAGCTGAAAGTGCTGCTTAAATTGCAACTCTTGTTTGTGTACAGATTTACTTGACCACATCAGTTTTAAGGCATGGCTCATGCGCAACCACCCAACTCTAATGCTTTTACATACTCAACGAAGCTTTCAGCTTTACCTGATTAACATAATTGTTGGGGTGTTAAATTGCCATAAGCTGGCAATGGTTTGCTTTCAAACCAGCTTACAGCTGCTTCTAGTAAGTATTAATTTTCTATGTTGTGATTGATTTCTCTTAGTCAGATTCATTAGTCATTTAACATGGCAAGTAGGTACGACTTACTTATGATATATAGTCAGTATATGCTGTACCATATTGATGAAGTCATGCTTGCCGCATCGATTAAGTCAAATTGTCTATTAACACAGGGCTGTAATCATTATAGTGAGGTAACTGTCGAAAAAATTATCATGGTACTGTGCTTTGATGAGGCTGTTGTTTATGGAATATTTCGACGTGTGTTTTTATTGAAAGTTGGGTCTATGAAAGAAAGAACAAAAGTAAAAGCAAACATTTTTAAGGCGCTTGGCCATCCAACTCGCTTATGGATAGTTGAACAACTGGCCGATGGGGAAAAATGTGTCTGTGAATTTGTTGAAGAGGTTAACGTTGATTTCTCAACAATCTCTAAGCATTTGGCGGTATTACGTCATGCAGGTGTGGTGAATATGGACAAGCGTGGCAAACAAATTTTTTACTCATTAAAAATGCCATGCTTGCTGAGTTCGTTAGATTGCATTGATGTTGTGTTGAATAACCAAATTCAGCAACAGATCACATTAATGGATTAATTTTTACCTTACATTTGGTCAAAAGGTAAAATGACCAATTGAATGTAGCATCATTAATCGGAGAACTATTATGGAAATTAAAATACTCGGCACAGGGTGTACTAAGTGTCAAAAACTTGCAGAAGCAGCTGCCGAAGCGGCAAAAGTGCATAACCTTGATTTTCAGATCTCAAAAGTGACAGATATTGCCCAAATTATGGATTATGGCGTGATGTCGACGCCGGCTTTAGTGGTTGATGAGCAGGTTGTGATGAGTGGCCGTTTAGCTAGTGTTGAAGAGATTGTTGCATTGCTCAAACCCTATGCAAAATTCTAATTAGGCGGAGGCTCTATGAATGTTAAAACCATCGTTAGGTTTTGTTATTGAGCGTTGTTTGTCTCGGTGTTGCTTTAGTTGGCTACCAGCAATTTACTGCATCAGCAACGCTATAACCTTGTTCTAGCACCATCAAGACGGTTTCATCTTTAAATGCTTGCGGATAACTTTTATGTGATTTTTTTAAACTCATATCGACCTCTTAATTTATTGACCATACTGTCTCAAAATTAAGTGTCCGATGGAATTAGACCAGAACACTTTAAGGCGGTTTCATTATGTTGCAAATTTTTTCTGATTTGGCAACGTGGTTAACTTTTACAGTCTTTAATTTAGACCCAAGTACCAAACTTGCAGATGCGGTGCATTTCTTTATTGAAGATACCACTAAGATTTTTGCGTTATTGATATTGATGATTTACGTCATCGCACTGATTAGAGCCTCACTGAATGTTGAAAGAGTGAGAGATTATTTAGCCGGTAAAAATCGCTTTGTCGGTTATTTTATGGGATCGGTTTTTGGTTCTGTCACTCCTTTCTGTTCTTGTTCGAGTATCCCTGTCTTTTTAGGCTTTACCTCCGCCGGGATCCCCGTTGGCATCACCATGGCTTTTTTGATTACCTCACCGCTGATCAACGAAGTGGCTATTTTGCTGCTAATTAGCCTATTGGGATGGAAGTTTACTGTTATTTATGTCGCTGTTGGTATGTCGGTTGGCATATTGGCTGGGGCATTTTTAGATGCCATTCACGCTGAACGTTGGCTGCAATCTTTCGCGGCTAAAGCGTTAGAGAAGGGCCAAGCAAAAACGAATGATAATCAGCCTAATGAAGCCCCATCTACCTCGCTGACATTAGCTGAGCGACATCAATTTGCTAAAGATGAGATGCTAGAAATATTCGGTAGAGTATGGAAGTGGGTCATTATTGGGGTTGGGTTAGGCGCGGCATTACATGGTTTTGTTCCCGACGGCTGGATTGAAGCTCACTTAGGCAATGGCCAATGGTGGTCTGTGCCCGTTGCTGTTTTGGTCGGTATTCCGTTGTATTCAAATGCAACGGGGGTTATCCCTATCATGGAAAGCCTTATCATCAATGGCTTGCCAATTGGTACCACATTGGCATTTTGTATGGCCACGGTTGCAGCAAGCTTCCCTGAATTCATTTTACTGAAACAAGTAATGCAATGGCGCTTGCTGATGATTGTATTTAGTATTTTGCTGATTTCATTTACCTTTATTGGGTGGATATTTAATATCATTAGCCCAATGTTATAACGGCTAATAATGTAGCGCAGGGTAATAGCGTGTGATAGCTCTCTTTTTACCTTAGCGCTTAGCTGTTATGCTTAGGAGTGAATTAATTGTTAGCAATGAGAGCCTAATGGACCAATCTGCTTTTTTAGATGCAATGAATATTACTCGTTGGCGCAGTGCTGATAAGCCGATAAAACCCTACCTTGTGTTGCATGATCTTGACGCCGATCTCTCTGATGAGACATTAATTGCAGATGTGTTGCGGTTATTAAGAGTGAAAATAGAAGATTGTGAATTTGATTGCGAAATGGTGAAAGGCCCTCAAGTTGTTTGGGATATGCGTAAAGTTAAAGTTAGGCCGCGAGTGGCCTGGATAGTCAGTGCGCCGTTAAGCGACTTACCTGTCAACCCGCAAGAGAAACGTCAACTTTGGCAACAAATTAGCCTGCATCTTGATAAACAATACACTACAGATGGTGGTTATAATGCACAACACTGAAGCCTATGGTGTGATTCATCTGAGTATTGATGATGTGGCTGCGATGACCACTATTGAAAACCAAGCACACACCCATCCCTGGACCGAAGCCGTTATCGCAGATTGTTTTGGGCCTTTATATCGTACTATCGGCATTAAGCAGCAGGGCCAGTTATTAGGCTTTGCGATTGTGCAGCAAATTATTGATGAAGCGACTTTGCTTGATATTTGTGTGGCGCCAGCCTATCAAGGCCAAGGTTTAGGGTTATTACTTATACGACACCTATTGAGCGAAGCAAAACAAGCCCAGGCCGTTGTGATGATGCTAGAGGTGCGTGAGTCAAATACCTCTGCCAAAGGGTTGTACGAGAAAGTGGGTTTTAGTGAGTCAGGTAGACGCAAAAATTATTATCAAACTAGCAATGGCAATGAAGATGCTATTTTGATGGATAAACCCTTATAAACTTTATAGGCCCCTTACTTCGATATTGCAGACATAAAAAAACAGCGCTTGAGCGCTGTTTTTTATTGGTCAATTACGGAAAAGGTTATTTGACCAGAGCTCAGGTTATTTAACTTCTTTGCCTTGAGCTTGCAAGTCTGCATGGTAGCTAGAACGAACCAAAGGTCCACAGGCCGCATGAGTAAAGCCAATGTCATCCGCTAGGGCTTTTAATTCATCAAACTCAGCTGGTGGCACGTAGCGTTCAACTGGCAAGTGGAATTTAGAAGGCTGTAAGTATTGGCCTAGCGTGAGCATTTCTACGTTATGAGCACGTAAGTCACGTAATACTTGAGCAATCTCTTCGTTGGTTTCGCCTAGACCCATCATTAAGCCCGACTTAGTCGGTACATTTGGATGACGCTCTTTAAAGCGTTTAAGTAAGTCTAACGACCACTGATAGTTAGCTCCTGGACGGGCTTTGCGGTAATGCGCAGGCGCTGTCTCTAGGTTGTGGTTAAATACATCTGGTGGCTCAGTGGCTAAAATATCGAGTGCGGCATCAATACGGCCACGGAAATCAGGAACCAGAATTTCGATTTTGATTTCTGGGTTTAGTAAGCGGATTTCGCGAATACAATCAGCAAAATGTTGTGCACCACCATCCCGCAAATCATCACGATCTACCGAGGTGATAACCACGTATTTAAGCTTCATATCTCTAATGGTTTCAGCTAATTTTACTGGCTCTTGTGCATCAGGCTTTAATGGGCGGCCATGGGCTACGTCGCAAAACGGGCAACGACGAGTACAAATTGCACCTAAAATCATAAAGGTTGCCGTGCCGTGGTTAAAACACTCAGCAAGGTTAGGGCATGATGCTTCTTCACATACAGAGTGTAAGCCGTTTTTGCGCAAGGCTGATTTAATATCCAGAATACGCTGATTTGATGCCGGTAATTTTACGCGTAGCCAATCTGGTTTACGTAACATGGTTTCGCGCTCAGATGGCACCACTTTGACAGGAATTCGCGCGACTTTTTCTGCATCACGCAATTTAACACCTGGTTGTAATCTTTCAGGCCTATTCATTATTCTGCTAATCCTTGATGATGTACAAGTTGTTGATAGCCCATAATTTGGCTAAAGGTTTGGATTAATTTATCACCGGCTTCTAGCACGGTTTGCGGTCCACCTAAGGCTTTACATTGCACCATTTCTAAACCAGCATAACCACATGGGTTAATGCGTTTAAATGGGGCTAAATCCATGTCGACATTCAGTGCTAAGCCATGGAATGAACAACCTTTACGAATACGCAGTCCTAAAGAAGCGACTTTTCTTTCGTTTACATACACGCCTGGAGCGTCAGCTTTAGCATAAGCTTCAATATCATATTGGCCCAGCATATCGACAATACATTGTTCAATATGGTTAACCAATTGGCGTACGCCTATTTTATTACGTTTGATATCGATAAGTGGATATACCACTAACTGGCCAGGGCCATGATAGGTAACTTGACCGCCACGATCTACCTGAATAACGGGGATGTCGCCAGGGTTTAACACATGCTCACTTTTACCTGCTTGGCCTTGGGTAAATACTGGTGAGTGCTCAACGATCCACAGCTCATCTTGGCTGTTGCTGTCACGGGTGTCAGTATATTCTTGCATGGCATGCCAAATAGACTCGTAGTCTTGCAGGCCGAGATGGCGAATGTGCAGTGTATTTGCTTGCAAGGGCAACGTCTCCCCTAGGTAAATGGTGTGATTTATTCTTGAGTATTATACTCAAGTTTTACGCGAATGCTGACTCTTTTGAGTTACAGAACGCGTTTAACACCGTCAATGGCGGCAAGATCGGTATACGCTTTTTCGATGTGCTCTTTACTGGTCACCGTAATACGAATGGTCACCGAATAGTAACTGCCTTTGCTTGATGCTTTTACCGTTGGTACATAATCGCCAGGGGCAAGTTGTTGTGCTACAGCTACAACGCGATCAGCAAGTGTGTCATCGGCATCACCAATCACTTTGAATGGGCATGAATTTGGAAATTCCATTACTTGGTCAAAAGTTGTATCTAACATTGGCTACTCAATTGGGTTGGCTATGACTTAAATATGGTGGCGATTATACCCGATTCAAGCCTCATAGGGCTGAAAAAATTAAAGCCGCACAAATGCGGCTTTAATTGATTGATTCAAGGGTAATTTACAAATCAGTTTATTCGAACCAGCTGGCAAACATTTGCTTAAAGTAATCCATTAACTTGCTAAACCAACTGCCTTCTTCGACCTCGTTCAAGGTGACAAGTGGGAATTGGGCAATGTCTTTACCATCAAGTTGAAAATATACACGGCCAACCACTTCGCCTTTAGCCAGTGGTGCGGTCAGCTCTTTGGTTAATTCGAAGTTAGCTTGTAAATCTTTTGCTTTACCACGGTTGATAGTAATAGGAGTGTCTGTCATTACGCCTAAATCAACGGTTGCTCTGTCGCCATACCAAATGTTTTGCGTGACAAAAGTATCACCTGCTTTGTAAGGGGTAATGGTTTCAAAAAAGCGGAAACCGTAGTTAAGCAGTTTTTTACTTTCTGCTTTACGGGCAGATTCGCTGTTGGTGCCCATTACTACAGTGATTAAGCGCATACCTTCACTGGTGGCTGATGACACGAGGTTATAACCTGCACCTGAAGTATGACCGGTTTTAATGCCGTCAACGTTTAAGCTTTTGTCCCATAACAGACCATTACGGTTGTATTGCTTGATGCCGTTGTATGTGAACGACTTCTCTGAATATACTCGGTATTCTTCTGGCACGTCTCGGATTAACGCGGCACCTAATATTGCCATGTCATAAGCGGTGGTTTTATGATTGTCTGAATCTAGACCATGCGAGTTTTCAAAGTAACTGTCTTGCATGCCCAATTGTTTGGCCCACGAGTTCATTAGGTCAACAAAGGCGCCTTCAGTACCGGCAATGTGCTCAGCCATAGCAACACAAGCATCGTTACCTGATTGAATAATAATTCCGCGGTTTAATTCATGTACCTTGACCGTTTTACCAACTTCAATAAACATTTTAGATGAGTCTGGGAAGTTTTTTGACCAGGCATTTTTAGTGATGGTAACGTCATCATCTAGAGAAATATTACCCTCGCGTACTTCATAACCAATCACATAGCTGGTCATCATTTTGGTTAAACTGGCAGGGTTTAAGCTTTCGTAAGCGTTTTCTTCTGCGATAACTCGACCTGAGTTGTAGTCCATTAGCACATAAGCTTTGGCGGCAACACTGGGGGCATCAGGGGTAACCATAGGGGCACGGCTAGGTGTTGGACGATCGGGCTGCGGTGTGGCGGCAAGTGAAGAGAATGACACTACCGATGCAAATAGCATTGAAGTGAGTTGAGCGGTCTTAGAAGTCATCATGAATTAGGCACGTCTCTAGTTAGTCGAAGAAAAGACAAAAAATTGAATTTTAATAATTGTTAATGATTATACATGAGTAGACAATCATTTCGCATTAAGGTTCTTTCATTGAGCGTAAATGTACTTTGCTTAAGGCACGATAAAGCTTTGTGGGTAGCCTTTAGCTTGTAATCTATCTAAGAGTTTATTGGTTAAGTGTATTTGCTTAATCGGACCAAGTTGTAACCTGTGGATCCCATTAGAGGAACTCACCCTTGAAGATACTGAATATTTATTTTCAAGCTGTCTTGCCAGCATGTTGACCCGCAATTTATCTTTTGATGCGACAACCTGAATATAATGATTGTCGTTGTCTTTTAAGTCGCTAATGACTCTTTGCTCTGCTGATGGCACATAAATGGTTTCAAGCTGAACTCTTGCTGTGCCTTTTGTTAGCATGCCAAGGTGGTAAGCGCCTGCATAAGACAAGTCGATAACGCGACCATGATGAAACGGTCCTCTGTCGTTAACGCGAACAATAATTTGTTTATTATTGTCCAGGTTAGTGACTTTTACATAACTCGGTAAGGGTAAGTTTTTATGCGCTGCTGACATAGCATACATGTCATAGGTTTCACCATTTGAGGTTAAATGGCCATGAAACTTTGAGCCATACCAAGAGGCGTTACCTTGTTCTTTAAAGCCTTTACCTGTGTCGAGTACTTTATAGTTTTTGCCTAAAACCGTGTAGTCGCGATTACCTTGGCGACTGTAGGGTTCGTATTTGGGCTGAGCACTTTTAACTAAACTCACATCAGGTGCATCATCTGGATAACGATCATTGTCCATTTGATAACGGCTTTTGCTTGTAGAGTTTTGACCTGCTTTACTACCTTCATTGGATGAGCAGCTAATCACCAACATGCTACATAGCAGGGTGAGCAGAAGGGCGCGAATAGACATTGGCATACTGGATTACCTAACGTTGATAGTGAGCATTAAGTTGCTCACTAAATTGGTAAACGGCCATGGCGTAAAGTGGACTTCTGTTATATCGGGTAATGACATAAAAGTTTTTCAAGCCTAACCAATATTCAGTAGTGTCTGGTTGGTCTAATTTGACTAACAGCGCTTTTTGCGACGCGTCGATGTCTTGGTTTTTGGCTAAGCTAAGGCTTGGGCTAAGAATGTCAGACACTTTGTAGTGAAGCTTTTCTTTGGTCCAGACTTTTGCTTTAGGGGCTTGGTTTGAGGTGTGGTTAAGTAATAACGCCACCGGTTGACCTTTTTGCCAGCCATGTTGATGAAAGTAATTGGCAACACTGCCAATGGCATCTGCTTTACTGGTTAACAAGTCTCTTCTGTCGTCGCCATCAAAGTCAACAGCATAGTGACGGTAGCTTGACGGAATAAATTGGCCATATCCCATCGCACCAGCATATGAACCTTTTAAGGTGCTGTTATCGAGCTTTTCTTCTTTTATCAGCGCCATTAGGTTGGCGTACTCGCTACGAAAGAAGGTCGCGCGTGGCGGATAATAAAAGCCTAAGGTGTATAGCGCATCTTGTACACGGTGGTTGCCCATGTAGCCGCCATAAAAGGTTTCAATTCCAATAATGGCCACAATAATTTGTGGGTCTACGTTAAATTTCTCGGCGGCTTTGCTGATAACCGCCTGGTTATCTTTCCAGAAGGCTAAGCCTTTTTCTAAACGTTTGTCGGTTAGAAAAATGGGGTAATACTGGTGCCAAGGCTTGGCTTCCCAAGGTTTAGTGATGGCGTCGATAATGCTTTGATCAAAGGTCGAACCCGCTAAAAAGGCTTCAACTTCTGCTTGGTTTGCCCCTTTGCTCACTTGCTCTGTTATAAAGGCACTTTGTAACGCTTTTGGATCATTGTCAGCAGCTTGTGCATTAGTAAAGAGGCTGCAAAGCAGTGTTAGGCTGGCGATTTGTAATGTTGTTCTAGCCATAATTAACCGTATCCCTATCTATCGACAAATCGTCTATGTGTTTGAATGCTCATTAAAATACCAAATCCTGTCATTAGGGTCAGCATGGATGTTCCTCCATAACTAATCAGCGGAAGTGGTACGCCTACAACTGGTAATATCCCTGATACCATACCAATATTAACGAAAACGTATACAAAGAATGTCAGAGTGATACTGCCTGCTAATAATCGTGCAAAGCTGGTTTGCGCTTGTGAAGCAATAATTAGGCCTCGGCCGATGACAAATAAATACATCGCCAGCAGTAATAAACTCCCAATCAAGCCAAACTCTTCACCAATTACCGCAAAAATAAAGTCGGTGTGACGTTCTGGCAAGAACTCTAATTGTGATTGAGTGCCATTGAGCCAACCCTTACCCCAAATACCGCCAGAACCAATACCGATTTTAGATTGAATGATATGATAACCTGCGCCAAGCGGGTCCTGCTCAGGATTAAACAAAGTTAATACCCTAGTACGTTGGTAGTCGTGCATTAAGAAAAACCATAAAACCGGTAAAAACATCAGCACAGCGGCAACGGCGCCGCCGACAATCAGCCAGCTCATTCCCGATAGAAACAACACAAATACCCCTGAGGCAGCTACTAGGATAGAGGTACCTAAGTCAGGTTGTTTAGCAATCAGTAACGTTGGGATTAATAGAATCACCACCCCACCTGCAAGGTGGCGTTTTTTAGGGGGTAACGGAAACTTACTGATATACCAGGCCATCGTAATAGGGAAGGCAAGTTTGATAAGTTCCGACGGTTGAAACTCCATAAAACCTAGATTTAACCAACGCTGTGCACCTTTATTAATGGTGCCAAATAATTCAACACCAATGAGTAATGCCACACCGGCTAAATAAATAGGTAACGCCCAACGGCGGAGTATTTCAGGGTTAATTTGTGCAAAACAAAACATGACCCCAAGCGATAATGACATGCGCACTAATTGGCGCTCCATCATGGCTGGGTCTTCACCACTGGCTGAGTAAATTACAAATAAACCGAATAGCATGAGCACTAAAATACCACTGAGCAGTGGTACATCTATATGTATCTTTTGCCAAAATGACTGTTGGTGTGGATGATTATTCACGGTTTTACCGCCCATTCGTCACGTAAAATATACTCGTCGAGTAATGCTCTTGCCAATGGCCCTGCGTTTGCACCACCCCAACCGGCATTTTCTAATACCACGGCTAATACAATGCGTGGGTTTTCATATGGAGCATAAGCAATAATTAATGCGTTATCGCGTAAATGCTCAGCGATAGTATCGGCATTGTACTTTTGGTCTTTGGCAACACTAAATACCTGGGCGGTACCGGTTTTCATGGCTGCGGTGTAGGTTGCATCGGTAAAGCGTGATTTGTCTGCGGTTTGACGCATCGCTTCATTGATAATGTCCCAGTTACGTGAGTTTTTAAGCTCTATTGGTGGCTGTTCATCAATTGGCGTGTCGATTTTTACCGTATTATTTTTAAACGATTTTAATAAGTGCGGGGTAAAGCGCTTGCCTTTGTTGGCCATAATGGCTGCAGCATTAGCAAGTTGCAACGGTGTTGTGGTCCAGTAACCTTGGCCGATCCCAACTGAAATGGTGTCACCATTGTACCAAGGCTGGTTATAACGCATGCGTTTCCAGTCTCGTGATGGCATCACGCCATCTGACTCTTCAAAAATATCGATGCCTGTGCTTTTACCAAAACCAAACGGTTCCATAAACGTAGCCATTTTATCGATGCCAACTTTATAGACTAAATCGTAAAAGTAGATGTCGCATGAGTCGACAATGGCGTGATAAACATCGACCCAACCATGCCCCCACTTTTTCCAGTCGCGCCATTTACGCTCAACGCCAGGCATTTGCCAGTATCCTGGATCCCATACTCGTGTATGTTCATTAATAATTTTTTCTTCCAACCCTAGCAAGGCAACGTGCGGTTTAATGGTTGATGCGGGTGAATACTGGCCTTGGGTAGAGCGGTTTATCAATGGGCGAGACTTGTCATTTAATAAGTCAGCATAGGCTTTACCACTAATACCATGCACAAACGGATTTGGGTCGTATGTTGGGCTAGATACCATTGCCAGTACACCGCCGTCTCTTGGGTCAAGTGCAACAACAGAACCACGGCGTCCGGCTAATAATTCCATGGCTTTTTGTTGTAGGTTTAAATCCAGGGTGAGGTATATATCTTGTCCTGGTAACGGTGGTGTAACTTTGAGGGTACGAATGACTCGGCCGCGGTTATTGACCTCTTCTTCAAGGTGGCCAGGAATGCCGTGCAGTAAGCCTTCGTAGTATTTTTCGATGCCTTGTTTGCCAATATCTTTAGTGGCCGCGTAGTTTTTCCATTGCTGGCTTTTTTCAAGTTGTGCTTTGTCGCGGGTGTTAATTTTACCCACATACCCCAGAACATGTGTCATCAGTCCATTGAAGGGGTAATGACGTTTCAAACCGGCTTCAACATAGAGTCCTGGGAACTTATATTGGTTAACACTGAATGTGGCCACTTGGTTTTCGGTTAGCTTGTTTTTAATGGTAAGTGGCTTAAAGCGGCGATGATACTTAAGGGTTTCGGTGATGTTTTCGCGCTCATCGGGAGTTAATTCAATGAGTTTATTGAGTTCATCTAATGTGGCGTTAACGTCTGATACTTTCTCAGGGATGAGTTCAAGCGAATAATAGGGTTGGTTTTCGGCCAATAATACGCCGTGACGGTCGTATATAAGTCCTCTGCTTGGGGCTGTTGGTACCACACGAATACGGTTGTCGTTAGAGCGTGTTTCGTAGTCTTTATATAACACGACTTGTAAATTGTAGAGGTTATAAAATAATACGCAAAGTAAGGCAAAAACGCAGAAAAAGGTAAATAGAGCACGACGTTTAAATAACGCTGCTTCTGCGGCGTGATCATGCATGGTAATGCGCTTTTTTGGCGGCACTTATGCTATCCCCGTGTTATCAAGTGGAAGGTTGACTGAAAAAGATCACTGTATCAGCTGATGAATATGAAAAAAAGAGATGCATGATAATCATTATCGATTAGCCTAATTATCTATGCTCAAAGTTTATTCTCGGTGATAAGGATGGTTGTTGTTAATGCTCCATGCACGGTAGAGACTTTCTGCCACTATAACTCGCACCAAAGGATGGGGTAGAGTTAATGCAGATAAGCACCAGCTTTGGTTGGCCGCCTCTTTACAAGCAGGTGAGAGTCCTTCTGGGCCACCAATGAGTAAGCTGACATCTCTGCCGTCGAGTTGCCATTTTGTCATTTGCTCGGCAAGGTCTGGTGTAGTCCAGTTTTTGCCGGGTAAATCTAAGCTGACAATATGGTTACCTTTGGCTACCGCCGCTAACATGAGCTCGCCTTCCTTGTGAAGAATTCGGGCGATATCTGCATTTTTTCCGCGTTTCCCTGCAGGAATTTCAATGAGTTCCAATGCCATATCTCTTGGGAAACGGCGTTGATACTCTTCGAAACCTCGGGTAACCCAGTCAGGCATTTTTGTGCCAACGGCAATAAGCTGTAACTTCATTATGCGCTGTGTTCAGACCATAATTTTTCAAGCTCGTAGTAATCACGAGTTTGTTCTTGCATAACATGCAAAATAACGGGGCCTAAATCTACCAATACCCATTCACTGCTGTCACGACCTTCAACACCAAGAGGCTGCTCACCAGCATCTTTAGCTGAAACGATAACATGCTCTGCGATGGAACGAACGTGAGTTTTTGATGTACCAGTACAGATGATCATAGTGTCTGTGATGGTTGACTGTTTAGACACGTCTAAAACAGTAATGTTTTTAGCTTTTAAATCATCGATTTTATCGATAACGAAATCTTTTAGTTCGGTGCCTTGCACTCGAAGTACCTCATTAGTAAAAATTAACGGAGTATTATACTCAAATTCGTTGTGAATGCGCAATTAAGCTTATTTAATCAGGTTGCCGTTATTGATACAGCTGATGTTGGTCGATGTATTGACGTGTTGAGGGCAGTAATACTTTACTGGTATCAGTATTTTGCGCCAATTGTTGACGTATTTCGGTTGATGAGATATTTACGAGCTGACTGTTAACGCTGAATATCTTTCCATGAGTAGCGTGATTTTTTAACGTCAACTCGCTGGCTTGTGCATGGCGAAATAGCAATTGTTTGGCCATTTCACTTTGGGCATCCATTGTCCATCCTGGGCGTTGACATAGGGCGATATGACACAGAGAAAACAATGATTGCCATCGATGCCACAATGGTAATTGGATAAATGAGTCCATGCCCATGATAAAAAAGAACTCATGTTCAGGGTATTGCTGTGTGAGTAACGTCAGGGTGGTGACACTGTAGGAGGGGGTGTCACGGTCGATTTCGATGTCGCACAATTCAAACTGAGGGTATTGCTGACAGACTAATTTAACCATTTCTAAACGATGATAGCTGCTGACCATGGTGCTATTTTTATGTGGTGGAATGTGGTTTGGCATTAACCATACCTGGTCTAAATTAAGCTGCTGTTTGACGTCTAATGCTGGATTGATATGGCCAAGGTGAATGGGGTCAAATGTACCGCCCAATATACCAATTCGCATGTGTTGTCCTTTATTGTTAATCCGTGAGCTCGATATGCGCCAGACGGTTGTGTGCTCGCGGGTCGAATAAAATGCAAAGATGGCTAATGCCGACCCAGTCTTCAATGCCTTTTTGCTTAAGGTTTAATTCAAGCTTGGAGGCAAAAGCGAGCATGTGTTCGATGTGCTCGAGATCTAAACGTGTCAGTGCCGCTTGAAATAACGGTTTACGTTTGTCCCAAATCCGGTGTTTTCCCCATAACTGATTGAGTTGTTCACCATTGTGTTGGGCAAGCTTTAACGTAAGCAGCAAGTTGATTTCTTTAAACAATGCCCACATTAAAATGGGCATCGCAGTGCCTTCAGCTTGTAACTGAGCCAACATGTGTTGTGCCTGCTTTTGGTGATTGCCCAATATGGCATCACACAGCTGAAATACACTAAAACGCGATTGATCTTCAAAGTATTGGTTAAGTTGCTCTGGGGTAATATTTTGCTTAGGGCTGAGCAGTTGCAGCATTTGCATTGCTTGTTCAGCCGCTAATAAGTTGCCTTCAAACAAAGTAAATAACATGGCTTTAGCATCGTGATGTACCGTGAGGTTGTAATGAGCGATGCGGCTGTCGAGCCAGCGTTCAAATTGTTTGCCTTCGGGGGTAGTGCAAGGCAAGTAGATGCCTTTGGCGTCGAGCGACTTAAACCATTTGCTATTAGTTTGCTCTGCACCTACTTTAGGGCCTTGAACAATTAACAGCATGTCGGGATTTGGGTGTTGTAGCAAGGTCTGAAATGCAGCTGCGCCCTCTGTGCCGGGCTTACCTTGGGGTAAGATTAACTCCACAATCCGTCGACTGGCAAATAAGCTCATGGCTTGCCATTCTTGAATTAACTCGTTCCAGTTGAAGCCAGTTTCTTGACTGAGTTGCACCCGCTCCTCAAACCCCTGCTTTTTAGCGGCAGCAAGAATGTGTTGTTTGCTGTTTTCGATCAGCCAGGGATCGTCACCAAATAATAAAAAACAATCAGGTAAGTTTTTAAGATGTTGTTTTAGCTGATCGGGGTAGACCCGCATTATTCTGCTCCAATTGATGCCAAGGTTTGAATAATGTAGTCGGCTGCTTGTACTCGCATTTCTTTTAGCAACAATTCCATTTCACGACTTTTTGCTAATGCGGTCCGTGGATCGTCTTGGTAGTCACGACGAATTTCGGTGTCAAACTCTTGCGGCTCTTCTCCCGGTAGTGTGACCGAGTAATGGACAACATAAATGAGTTCGTATTCTGCAACGTTACCGGTTGGGTATAGCGACAAGGTGGCACGTTCTAATGTGTCGTTAATTAAGCGCAATGTCGGTGTTTTATCAGCGGCATTAACAAGGGTAATTCTGTTAATGCGTAAGCGGTCACGTACAAGGCGGGTTAATTCGCTGTATTCGTCGCTACTGCTTAAGTGCAGTTCGGCTAACTCAGCAGGAATTGAGTAACTGCGCTGCAGTTTAAAACCGCAACCGGCAGTGGTCAGTAGTACCAGGGTCATTATGGCTAAACAGATTTTTTTGGCTAGCATAGTGAGGGGAGGCATCCTTGTATATTGCATGGTTAACATAAATAACTTACCGCTATTTTACTAGGATAAGTTATTTTACTGCTAGGGCCTGTTGATCTTTGTTGGTTGAATTTTGTTCGAGTTAAAAACGTTATAATCGAGGCGAATGGATTGATGCCTAGTCATCTAAGCAAAATCCATTCAACAAAGAGTAAAACGTTTTTAGCCGAACCCTTCGGGCAGCGTTTGTTGGCCATTTTTACCGCGTTATCGACTTTTTATGTAGAATAACTACACCTCTAAGTCTCTGCTGCGCAGTTGTAAATGTGAGTAATGGCCAACAATTCGCTGCAAAAACAACATTGAAAGATCAACAGACCCAAATAATATTACAACCTGTGAGAGTTGCTCACTCCCACAGGTTGTTGCCGTTGTGGTTAACGATTAATTAGCCACAATGCTTAACAGTTTGCCAGGCACGTAAATCACTTTACGTATGCTTAAGCCTTCTGTGTGCTTCTGTACATGCTCGTCACTCATGCCAAGTGCTTCAACATCTTCTTTAGATGCATCTGCTGCTACGGTGATTTTTGCACGCACTTTACCGTTCACTTGAACCACAATCAGTTTACTGTCTTCAACTAATGCTGATTCATCAACTTCTGGCCAGCGGCTGTCTTCGATGTTGTTTTGGTTACCCAGTTCTTTCCACACGGTAAAGGCAATGTGCGGCACGATTGGGTAAAGAAGACGTGTCACTGCAGAAAGCGCCTCAGCAAGTAAGGCACGGTCTTGTACGCTTTCTTGTGGTGCTTTTAATAAGTGATTCATCAATTCCATTACTGACGCAACAGCAGTGTTAAACATTTGACGACGCGCGATGTCATCACTGACTTTTGCAATCGTTTTATGTAGTTCACGGCGCAACGCTTTTTGGTTCGCGTTTAATTTGCTGGCATCAAGTGCTTCTGTTGGGCCTGCTGCTACATGATCGCTGGCCAGTTTCCAGAAACGCTTAATAAAGCGGTGCGCTCCTTCAACGCCAGACTCTTGCCACTCAAGTGTCAGCTCTGGAGGTGATGCGAACATCATAAATAAACGGACGGTGTCAGCACCGTATTTTTCGACCATTACTTGTGGGTCGATACCGTTATTTTTTGACTTAGACATCTTGCTCATACCGGTGTAAACCAGTTCATTGCCTTTGCTGTCTACGGCTTTAAGAATACGGCCTTTATCGTCTTTTTCTTCTACGGTCACTTCTAAAGGTGACACCCATACTCGGGCACCTTTTTCATTGGTGTAGTAGTAAGCGTCAGCCAATACCATGCCTTGAGTTAATAGCTGTTTAGCTGGCTCATTACTGTTAACTAAACCGGCATCACGTAATAACTTGTGGAAAAAACGGAAGTAAAGCAAGTGCATACAAGCGTGTTCAATACCACCAATGTATTGATCGACAGGTAACCAGTAGTTGGCTTTAGCAGGGTCTAACATCTCATCTGCATGTGGACTACAGTAACGTGCGTAGTACCAAGATGACTCCATAAAGGTGTCAAAGGTATCGGTTTCACGCAGTGCTGGTTGGCCGTCGACAGTGGTTTCTGCCCATGCTTTATCAGCTTTAATTGGGCTTTGAATCCCGTCCATGATCACATCTTCTGGCAAAATCACTGGCAGTTGATCTTCAGGTGTAGGGATAACGCTGCCGTCAGCTAAAGTGACCATAGGGATAGGTGCACCCCAGTAACGCTGGCGAGAAACGCCCCAATCACGTAGACGGTAATTAACCTGACGCTTACCTTTACCTTCAGCGGTTAAGCGCGCGTCGATGGCATCAAATGCTGCTTGAAACGCTAGGCCGTCTAATTCAGGGAAAGCGTCACCAGAATTAAACACCACGCCTTTGTCAGTGAAGGCTTCTTTGCTTACGTCTAACTCGCCTTCAAGAGGTTTAATGACCGCTTCAATGGCTAAATTGTACTTAGTGGCAAACTCATAATCGCGTTGATCATGTGCAGGCACAGACATTACCGCACCCGTGCCGTAATTCATCAATACAAAGTTAGCGACCCAAATTGGCACAAGTTTGCCTGAAATTGGGTGAACTGCGTTGAAACCGGTTGCAACGCCTTTTTTCTCCATAGAGGCCATGGCGGCTTCGGTAGTGTCAGCGTTTTTACATTCTTCTAAAAACTCAGCTAATTGCGGGTTGTTTTCAGCGGCTTGTATTGCAAGTGGGTGACCGGCTGCAATGGCAACATAGGTCACGCCCATTAATGTATCAGGACGAGTGGTATAGATATCAAAGCTGTCGTCACTGTCAGCGACTGCAAAGGTCATTTCGATACCTTCACTACGGCCAATCCAGTTACGTTGCATGGCTTTAACCTGTTCAGGCCAGCCATCTAATGTATCGATGTCGTTAAGCAGCTCTTCTGCATAATCTGTGATTTTAATAAACCACTGTGGGATCTCTTTTTGCACCACGGGAGTGTCACAGCGCCAGCAACAACCGTCTTGTACTTGCTCGTTAGCCAGTACAGTTTCGTCATTTGGACACCAGTTTACTGATGAGGTTTTTTTGTACACTAGGCCTTTTTCATACAACTTAGTGAAAAACCACTGTTCCCAACGATAATACTCAGGAGTACAAGTGGCAATTTCACGGCTCCAGTCATAACCAAAGCCTAATAATTTAAGCTGGTTTTTCATGTAGTCGATGTTTTCGTATGTCCATGGCGCAGGAGACGTCTTGTTATTGATCGCGGCATTTTCTGCAGGTAGACCAAATGAGTCCCAACCGATCGGTTGCAAAACATTTTTACCTTGCAAACGTTGATATCGTGCCACAACATCACCTATGGTGTAGTTACGGACGTGGCCCATGTGAAGACGACCTGAAGGATACGGGAACATAGAAAGACAATAGAATTTCTCTTTGCTTTCATCTTCAGTGACTTCAAAGGTTTTATGTTCTTGCCAGTGCGTTTGCACTAAGGCTTCAATTTCTGAGGGATTATATTGCTCTTGCATCAATCTATTTCCGGCCATGCCGCCTATTGTTTGATCTAACGCTCAACAGCGCGATTTATAACTGCATAGAATAAACCAGAAGTGATCTATTAAAAAGGTGCGTATTAAGGAGTATTACCTATGAGTGGAAAAAGTTCAGCACTATTAGCCTTATATCAATCACTATTTGAACAGGTGAAAACCACGTTCGATCAAGATAACTCATTGACAGCTAAAAGTTTGTTTGAGTATGTCACCAAAGGAAAAGCCTATCTACAACTAAAATCAAATGCCGATGAAGAAGAGTTAGCTTTAGTAGAAGAATTTTTAAAGCGAGACATTGCCAACTTTTTAAATGAGAAAAATGAAGACAATTTGAGTCTCAGCCCGACAGTCATTGGTATTGAGAACACATTATGGCAATGGCTCAGTGAAATTACCGACAGAAGCCAGGTTGAATGGCATGAACTATTACAAGATTTTAAGCATCATGGGGTTTATAAATCTGGGGAAATCATTAACCAAGGTAAATTGACGTGCAATAAGTGCGGTCACGAAATGCAAATCGATTTTCCTGGGGTAATCCCCGAATGTCCTAAGTGTGACAATAATGAGTTTTCACGCGAGCCGCTCACACCATAAAAGCTATGGTTAGCGAGGTTAAAACTCGACTCGGTAACGGCAATGATGACTGCTGCTGTTACCGATCATTTCATCGTATGCCGTTTGAATTTCTATCATGGCGTAATGGATCCCTTGCTGTTTAAGTAATTCCTCCGCTTGTGTAATGGAATTAAGGCTCATTAGCTTACCTGTTTTATCACGAGCACTTTTAAAGTTCCCTTGCTCATCTTCTATCCCAAGTAAGTAATGGTTTGAATCAGCATAACTGATAATGGTTGGATGTTGCGCTTGCTGGCTAATGGCTGACTTTATCTCTGATAGTTGCATAATCACCTCCAATGGCTGTGTATTAGCTATTACGTTTCTTAAGTTAATATAGTTCAATATTTAACCATGCCAGCTGTTTAAACGGGAATAGGAGTAAGCACGAGATAAAAAAATAGGTTACCTCAACGAGATAACCTATTTAGGTTATGATTAACGTTAACGGTTTTTACGCAGATAATTTGCAACGCCAAGTAATATCAAAAAGCCGCATAATATTAGCAGAGGCAATTGACCTATTTTTTTAAACCAGGTTTCGCCTGTGTATAGCGCCACATTTGCCACCAGTACGCCAGTTTCAAATTGCGGAATCGCATCGGTAATACGGCCGTGGGGGTCAACGACAGCGGTGACACCATTATTGGTACCACGTAGCAGGGGTTTACCCATTTCAATTGCGCGCATCTGGGCTATTTCCATGTGCTGTAATGGCCCGTTAGATGCGCCAAACCAAGCATCGTTTGAAACCGTCAATAGCATGTCTGTTTGATTGGTTACACTCGCTCTAACCTGCTCTGGAAACACTATTTCATAACAAATGGCTGGAGCAATATGGTAACCCACTGCGGTAAGGTTTTTTTGGGTATATTCACCCCGTTGAAACGATGACATGGGTAAATTAAAAAGCGGGGCGATGGGACGCAGTAAGTCACCAAAAGGCACAAACTCGCCTATAGGCAGCAAATGGTGCTTTTTAAACTCATTAGTGCCATTGACGAGGTAGTCTGGGCTCTGTTGCTGCTTTTGATTATGGTTACCCAATACAATCAGTGAGTTAAAATAGTCATCTTGCTGGTGGCTAATAATGCCGGTGATGATGGCAGTATTATTGATGTTGGCCACTTGGTTGGCGTTGAGTAAAAAGTCTTCGACCATAACTTCAGGCGCCGGTATTGCAGCTTCTGGCCAAATGACAATATCTACACTTGATGTTTCATCAAACTGAGCGCGAGTGAGATCCATGTATTTCAGCATGGTTGGCCACAATGCGTCGGGCTCCCACTTCATGCTTTGGGAAATGTTACCTTGCACTAAGGCAACTTTGACAGACTTTCCGCTTGGCGCGATGGGATTTAGCTGCGGTGCAGCCCATGCACTTAACGCTACAATTGGGATAATAATTAACACAGGTAATAGGCGTTTTTGTGTGAGTAACATTAATGCACCAGCGACGAGGGCAATAATAAAACTCAGCCCAAGCGCGCCAATAAAACTGGCTAGCTCACTTAATGGCCCAAGTGTTTGGCTGTAACCTGCCCATATCCACGGGAATCCGGTTAAAACCCAACCTCTTAACCATTCAGTTAATACCCATAATGCTGGAAATAAGCCTAAATAGGTTAAATATGGGGATAAGGTGTGTTTACGTGTTTTAGATAGTTTACTGAGTAAATAGCCACACAGAGCAGGGTAAATGGCTAAATACAGCGCCAAAATAGCCATTAATGCCATCGACACTACAATGGGCATGCCGCCAAAGGTATCAATACTGACATGCACCCAGCTGATACCCACAACAAAGCAACCAAAACCAAAAATTAGCCAGTAATATAAGCTGTGTTTAGCCGTTAATGATTGGCTTTGCCATAGCGCAAAAGTCAGTGCGAGCGGGAAAGCGGCCCAAATTTCATAAGGCGCAAAAGATAATGCAGTGCTGGCGCCAGCAATAAATGCTGTCACCAGACTGGCAATACTCAAGTTAGAGTATACAGATTGATTGTTTAACACGATTTAGTCGTCGAGTTCTTCGCTAAGATTAGGGTCGGGTAGCTTAACACGAAGTTGCACTAAGCGGCGGTTATCTGCGTTGATGACTTTGAACTCAATATTGTCAATAACAATACTTTCGTTACGCTCAGGCAAATGACCAAAGGCATGTGAGACTAAACCACCAACGGTATCGAACTCTTCATCGCTAAACTGAGTACCGCACGCTTCATTAAAGTCGTCAATTTCAGTTAAGGCTTTAACCATGAATACCGTATTGCTGAGCTTTTTAATTTCGGTGTCTTCTACTGAGTTATGGTCAAATTCGTCTTCAATTTCACCAACGATTTCTTCCAAAATATCTTCAATAGTCACAAGACCTGATACGCCGCCGTATTCATCTACCACAATTGCCATATGATAACGTTGCGAGCGGAATTCTTTAAGGAGTACGTCGACACGTTTGCTTTCAGGCACCACTACTGCTGGGCGGATCACTTGTGCAAGAGTAAAAGGATCATCAGACTGTTTAAAACCGAATTTGATCAAATCTTTAGCGAGTAAAATACCCTCGATATGATCTTTATCTTCATTGACGACGGGGAAGCGCGAGTGGCCTGAGTCGATAACCGTTTCTAACAATTGTTCGACGCTACAGTCTATTTGAATGGTCACTATCTGTGCACGTGGGATCATAATGTCACGCACACGAAGGTCGGAAACCTCTAATACACCTTTAATCATTTCGCGAGTGTCTTCGGTTATCAGGTCGCGCATTTCAGCGCCTGCTATGACCTCGACTAAGTCTTCGCGATTTTGAGGTTCGCCCTGAAATAATTGGTTGATTTTATCGAACCAGCTTCTCTTGTGGGCGCTTGTACTCGGGGGGATATCGTCACTCATAATATTTTTATAAACTTGTCTATCTACCAGATAAATATCGTTTATTTATGCTTCCTTATAGGGGTCTGTAAAACCTAAGCCTTCAACAAGTTGGGTCTCTAATGACTCCATCTCATCGGCTTCCTCGTCGATAATATGGTCATAACCTAGCAAATGCAAGCAGCCGTGTATGACCATGTGTGCCCAATGGGCATTTAAGGGTTTATTTTGCTCGGTAGCCTCTTGTTCAACAACCTTTGCGCAAATCACTAAATCACCTAAAAGTGGTAGTTCTACTTCTGGCGGAGCCTCAAAGGGAAAAGACAATACATTAGTGGGTTTGTCTTTGCCGCGATAAGTACTATTTAGTTGTTGGCTTTCGGCTATTTCGACGACTCTAATCGTCAACTCAACCTCTGGCATGGTTTGACCAATAGCGGTGCGCACCCAGGTTTCAAACTCTGCTTGTGTTGGCAGATTTGAGGCTTCGATTGCAATTTGCAGATCGAGATCTAATTTGATTACTTGGCTCATTGGGCCGGGTCCTGCTTATCTTGTTGTTGGCGTTTTTGCTCGCGCTCGCGGTAAGCTTGCTCTTTTGCCGCTTTTTCGATTTGCTCTTGCTGCTCAAACGCCTCGTAGGCTTCAACAATTCGTGCTACTACAGGGTGACGCACCACATCTTGGGCAATAAAGAAGTTAAAGCTGATTTCTGGTACTTCACTTAATACTTCAATTGCGTGGCGAAGTCCTGATTTTTGGCTGCGAGGTAAATCGATTTGAGTAATGTCGCCGGTGATCACCGCGCGTGAATTAAAACCAATACGGGTTAAGAACATTTTCATTTGTTCAACCGTGGTGTTTTGGCTTTCATCTAAAATAATAAATGCATCGTTGAGTGTACGACCGCGCATGTAAGCCAGTGGGGCGACTTCAATTACGCTGCGTTCAATCAGTTTTTCTACTTTCTCAAAGCCCATCATTTCAAACAGTGCATCGTAAAGCGGACGTAAATAAGGGTCGACTTTTTGGCTTAAATCACCGGGTAAAAATCCCAGTTTTTCACCGGCTTCTACCGCTGGGCGAGTCAGTAAAATACGGCGCACTTCTTGGCGTTCGTAGGCATCTACTGCGGCGGCAACGGCTAAATAGGTTTTGCCTGTACCGGCTGGGCCAATACCAAAGCTGATGTCGTGGCGGGTAATATTGTGCATGTACACGCTTTGATTTGGCGTGCGCGGCTTAATCACGCCACGTTTGGTTTTAATGTGTACACCGCTGTCATCGTTCTCTTGTTCTGCTTCAAGATTGATCGCTTCTTGAATGGCTAAGTGGACGACTTCGGGTTCTAAATCTGGGGTGCTGCCTTTGACTGTTTGGGTTTCGATATACAGTTGGCGCAATAAATTATTAGCATTTAAGGCATTACGCGGTAGGCCAACAATAGTGAAGTGATTATTTTTGTGAATAATCTCTACACCTAAACGACGTTCGAGCTGTTTAATATTGTCATCAAATGGGCCACATAATGAGGCTAAACGGCGCGTATCTGAAGGTTCTAGATACAAGTTCATGGTAGTGACTTTAGTGGTCAAATAAGGCTCCAGTGCTTAGTCGAAAACGACATAAAATGAATATGACTCGCAATATAGACAGTTTACGAGTGTCTTTATTGAATTACCATAATATGCCGATTTTTTGGCAAAAATAAAGGCGGACTAGCCGCCTTTATTACTGCATCCACAATCAAGCAGGCTTATGGCTTATATTGGGTTACACCCAAAATATCATCTTGCTTGTGTTTAGCTAAAATATCAGACGGACGCAAACTACGGCGTAAATCCATTTCATTTTCGCCACGAATAAATTCGCCACGTAATGAGTTGGTGTACACATCTACAATTTTCACATCAACAAAACTGCCAATGTGAGTGTGTGGCGCTTCAAAGTTAACCACGCGGCTGTTTTCAGTACGACCACGAAGCTCCATTGGATTCTTAACCGATGGGCCTTCAACCAAAATACGCTGTACAGTGCCTAACATTTGGCGGCTGTAACGCATGGCTTGTTGAGTTATACGGTCTTGTAAAATGGCTAAACGTTGCTTCTTTTCATCATCGCTGACATCATCTGGCAAATCAGCCGCAGGCGTACCTGGACGAGCGCTATAGATAAAGCTAAAGCTGTGATCAAATGCCACATCTTCAATCAGTTTCATGGTGTCAGCAAAATCTTCAGCCGTTTCACCCGGGAAGCCAATAATAAAGTCAGAACTGATTTGAATATCAGGACGGGCTTTACGCAAACGACGAATGATTGATTTGTATTCAATCGCCATATGTCCGCGCTTCATTTGGGTTAAAATACGGTCAGAACCCGACTGTACTGGTAAATGTAAGAAGCTGACCAATTCTGGGGTGTCTTCATACACATCAATAATGTCTTGAGTAAACTCAATCGGGTGGCTGGTGGTAAAGCGTAAACGATCGATACCATCAATCGTGGCGATTAAACGCAACAATTCTGCAAAGGTACAGATCTCATCATCGTGAGTCGCACCGCGATAGGCATTGACGTTTTGGCCAAGTAAATTCACTTCGCGTACGCCTTGCGCCGCTAATTGTGCTACTTCAAGAATGATGTCGTCTAATGGACGGCTCACTTCTTCGCCGCGAGTGTATGGCACTACGCAGAAAGAACAGTATTTGCTACAACCTTCCATAATCGATACAAACGCCGTTGGACCATCAGCACGAGGCTCTGGTAAACGGTCAAATTTTTCGATTTCAGGAAAGCTAATATCGATAACCGCTTTTTCGCCGCGTTGGATCTGATCGATCATATCGGGTAGGCGGTGTAAAGTTTGTGGGCCAAAAATAATGTCGACGCATTGGGCGCGATCTTTAATGGCTTTACCTTCTTGTGAAGCAACACAGCCACCCACCCCAATAATCAAATTAGGATTTTTGTCTTTTAAAGATTTCCAACGCCCTAGCTGATGGAAAACCTTCTCCTGTGCTTTTTCACGAATAGAGCAAGTATTAAGCAGCAGTACGTCTGCTTCGCTCGCATCTTCGGTCAAGGTATAACCTTGATAGTCGTCTAACAAATCAGCCATCTTTGATGAGTCGTACTCATTCATCTGACAGCCCCAGGTTTTAATATGAAGTTTTTTACTCATCAGTGCTCGCCGGTAAACCATAGTAAAAATAGCGCGATATTTTACCTGTTGTCTGGCCGTATGGCTAGCACTAGTGCAAGTTTCACTCGTTTAGCGATAAGCTTGTTGATAACCCTGAAAATAGTAATGTTTTATGATTTTCATTAAAACGACTTGATTGTGCTACAAAAATCGTAAATTTAACTGCCATTTTGTGGCTTTGTGGTCGCACCGCAAGTAAGTTACTTTGGGCTAAATCACGATTAAACAGCAGCAGTATTTCCGTGGTTTGTTGATATAGGGCATAATCGAACGCATTTTAAGTCGGTGATCTTGATGGTGTCCGCTAATGACTCGTTTTAGTGGTCCATTGATAACCCTCTTCCAGTATAAAATTGGGTTTACTGGTTTATTTTTAAATTGGCGGCCATACCCGCCACATCACTTTTTATGGATATAAACACCATGCAACAAACGCCTGACACTCAAGATGTCCAACACGTAACTGAATACGATGCCGTGATTGTGGGCGGCGGAATGGTGGGCGCAGCCGCAGCTATCGGGCTGGGCCAGCTTGGCTTAAACGTGGCGGTCATTGAAGCGCGTGAGCCACAAGCTTATGACCCCGAACAACCATTAGATGTACGTGTGTCGGCGATAAGCGTGGCATCAGAGCAGTTGTTATCTCGCCTAGGCGCAATGGAAACGCTACTAACAATGCGCCATGCACCTTACGACGGTTTAGAAACCTGGGAAATGGACGGCTGCTTAACTTCTTTTACTGCTGAGCAAGTGGGGCAAACACATTTAGGCTACTTTTTTGAAAACCGTCTAATACAGCTGTGTTTGTGGCAACAAATCCGCCTAATGGATAATGTAGACTTATTATGCCCTCATAAGGTAAGCCAATTTAAGCGCCAATCTGCACAGCAGCGTATTGAGGTCACCTTAAACGATGGCAGCCAACTGTCTACACGGCTCCTTGTTGGCGCTGACGGCGCTAACTCGCAAGTGCGTCAGTGGTCGGGGATTGGCGTAACCGGTTGGGATTATGCCCAATCAGCAATGCTAATTAATATCCACACTCAAACCGAGCAGCAATCTGTCACTTGGCAGCAATTTACTCCAGCTGGCCCAAGAAGTTTATTGCCGTTACCAGGTCATCACGCATCATTAGTGTGGTACGACGATGCAAATCGCATTAAGCAATTATCGCAATTAAACAAACTGCAACTTGCTGAACAAATAAAACAACATTTTCCAGACCGATTAGATGCTAACTTTAGTGTTGAGTCGAGTGGCAGCTTTAGCTTAACTCGCCGTCATGCACAGCAGTATTATCAAGATAACTTAGTGATTCTTGGCGATGCAGCTCACACTATTAATCCACTGGCAGGTCAGGGAGTTAATATCGGCTTTAAAGATGTTGATGTGCTGGTTGCTCAAGTCGCTAATGCCATTGGCAGTGGTGAAACATGGTGGCAAGTATCGGTATTAAAGCGCTACCAGCAAGCTCGATATTATGACAACCAATTAATGATGACCGCCATGGACGCTTTTTATGCAAGCTTTAGCAATGACTTATTGCCGCTTAAATTATTGCGTAATGGCGCATTAAAACTGGCTAATATTGACTCACCGATAAAGCGCAAAGTCTTAAAGTATGCGCTAGGGTTAAATTAGCCCAAGTCGTAAGCGAAACTTGTGGTTTGTTGACAAGCCATTTGAGTGCTAAAATGCCGCGTTTTGCATGATGTGTATACCATTGGCCCTTTAAAAAGGGATTTACGGCACACGCGAGAGTCACTTACAAATAAACTGACTAGGTTGTGATGAGTAACATTAAACTAATTGTTGGGTTAGCAAACCCCGGTGCTGAATACGCACAAACTCGCCATAATGCAGGCGCATGGTACCTGCAAGAATTAGCCCGTATTTGCAATGTGCCTTTAGTGGCCGACAGTAAATATTTTGGTGTCACAGCACGAACCATTTTGCACGGCAAAGATGTGCGCTTGTTGATCCCGACAACATTTATGAATTTAAGCGGCAAGTCTGTTGCCGCATTAGCCAACTTTTTTCGTATTTTGCCTGAAGAAATATTAGTGGCCCATGATGAGTTAGACATGGACCCCGGTGTGGCTAAATTCAAATTAGGCGGCGGGCATGGCGGACATAATGGTTTAAAAGATATTATAGCCAGTTTAGGTAACGACAAAAATTTCCACCGCTTGCGTATTGGCATTGGCCATCCAGGCGATAAAAACAAAGTCAGTGGTTACGTATTAGGCAGAGCGCCAACGGTAGACCAAGAGCGAATTAATGCAGCGATTGATGAAGCAGTTCGCTCTACCGAGATTTTATTTAAACAAGACATGGTGAAAGCCATGCACAGATTACATTCGTTTAAAGCAGAATAAGCTCGGCGAGTTTTGTTTTAACACCTCATTCGACATCATTATCCTGTGGGATAATTCTACATATATAAAGGTAAGCATATGGGTTTTAAATGCGGCATTGTTGGTTTGCCAAACGTGGGTAAATCAACGCTGTTTAATGCGTTAACACAAGCAGGTATTGAAGCGGCAAACTTTCCGTTTTGTACTATTGAGCCAAACACCGGTGTGGTACCAGTACCAGACTCACGTCTTGACGCATTAGCTGAAATTGTAAAACCACAACGTATACTACCTACCACAATGGAGTTTGTTGACATTGCGGGTCTAGTGGCTGGTGCCTCTAAAGGTGAAGGGTTAGGTAACAAGTTTTTAGCTAACATTCGCGAAACGGATGCAATTGGTCACGTGGTACGTTGTTTTGAAGACCCAAATATTGTTCACGTTGCCAACAAGATTGACCCAGCAGGTGATATCGAAGTGATTAACACAGAACTTGCTTTAGCTGACTTAGACTCATGCGAGCGAGCTATTTTTCGTCAAGCCAAGCGTGCCAAAGGTGGCGACGGAGATGCTAAATTTGAAGTGAGCGTACTTGAAAAAATGCGCCCTGTGTTAGATGAAGGCAAAATGTTGCGTTCATTGGAATTAACTAAAGAAGAGTTAGCCGCTGTTGCTTATCTTAACTTCTTAACCATTAAACCAACAATGTATATTGCGAACGTGTCTGAAGACGGATTTGAAAATAATCCTCATTTAGACGTGGTGCGCGAGATTGCCGCGGGTGAAAATGCAGTTGTAGTACCAGTATGTGCCGCGATTGAATCTGAGCTTGCTGAAATGGAAGCAGACGATCGTGCCGAATTTATGGCTGATCTAGGTATAGAAGAGTCAGGCTTAGACCGTGTTATTCGTGCAGGTTACGAATTATTAAACTTACAAACGTATTTTACAGCGGGTGTTAAAGAAGTTCGCGCATGGACTGTGCCTGTTGGCGCATCGGCTCCACAAGCGGCTGGTGTTATCCACACTGACTTTGAACGTGGCTTTATTCGTGCTCAAGTGATGGCTTATGCTGACTTTATTACTTACAAAGGCGAAGCTGGCGCAAAAGAAGCGGGTAAATTGCGTGTTGAAGGTAAAACTTATATCGTTAAAGATGGCGATGTAATGCATTTCTTATTTAACGTTTAAGCGTTATTGAGAATAAAAGGGGCGTAAGGCGACAAAAGGTAAGTTAAGTGGGGTTATTTTGTCGATTCGGCATCCAGTTTGGTGAAGATATAGCCGAACAAGACGAATTGATGAAAATAGCGAAAAAAACCAGTTGACCTCGATAACCTGAATAAGCATAATACGCCCCGTTCCTCACCAAGAGGGATTGCAAAAAGTAGTGGCAATATAGCTCAGTTGGTTAGAGCACAGCACTCATAATGCTGGGGTCGCAGGTTCAAATCCCGCTATTGCTACCATTACTTTGCACATCTTACTCAAGATGTAAAACATGAGCGTAGTGCGGGAATGGTGAAATTGGTAGACACGCCAGATTTAGGTTCTGGTGCCGCAAGGTGTGAGAGTTCAAGTCTCTCTTCCCGTACCATTTATTAGAAAGGCTGGCTTAGGCGGGCATTTCAAAAAAGTTTGATTGGGATATCGCCAAGCGGTAAGGCACCGGGTTTTGATCTCGGCATCCCCAGGTTCGAATCCTGGTATCCCAGCCACTTGTTAGTTAGAAAAAGATTATTGGGATATCGCCAAGCGGTAAGGCACCGGGTTTTGATCTCGGCATTCCCAGGTTCGAATCCTGGTATCCCAGCCATCTTTGGCAATATAGCTCAGTTGGTTAGAGCACAGCACTCATAATGCTGGGGTCGCAGGTTCAAATCCCGCTATTGCTACCATTTTTACTCGGTAGAATGAGGGCTTAACCAAGTACTTTTTTGCCGATAGTAAAAGTCAAAGTGTACACTTAAAAAAATTAAGGTATACTCAGAGTTAAAATTTGATGCGGGAATGGTGAAATTGGTAGACACGCCAGATTTAGGTTCTGGTGCCGCAAGGTGTGAGAGTTCAAGTCTCTCTTCCCGTACCATCAAATTTAGTCAAATAGATTTATCTTCTGTTTTACAATAAAAGATTTCAATTGGGGTATCGCCAAGCGGTAAGGCACTGGGTTTTGATCTCAGCATTCCCAGGTTCGAATCCTGGTACCCCAGCCATATTGTGAAAAGCCCGTCTTAATGACGGGCTTTTTGCTTTTTATTTTTTGATATTTTTTCGCACCATTACATCCCTTGGTATATTGATAGCCTTTTCCTATTAACACAATTGATTCTATCTGTTATCCATTATCAACACAGTTGTTTAGAATTACCTTATGCAATTAATTCTCAGTATCAGGTCAACGATGAACAACCAAGTTAACTCGCCATTCACTTCTTCAAAGCAATCATCAGAGCCCATGACGGCATTAATTGCTGAGGGTGGCGGCCAGCGCGGTATTTTTACTGCCGGGGTACTTGATGCGTGGCTAGATGCACAGTTTGACCCATTTGATTTATTCATAGGCACCTCTGCTGGGTCGCAAAATCTCACCAGTTTTTTATCTAGACAAAAAGGTTATGCAAAACGCTTAATCCGCGGCTTGTCGAGACATAAACGTTTTTATCAACTAGGCCGAGGTTTAGTCGGCGGTCATGTGGTTGATTTAGATTGGTACTTTGAAAAAACCACTCGTGGCAGTTTTGCGTTAGATTTTGATACCGCCAGTAAAACTCTAGGGCAGCGCCAATTATTAATTACCGCAACCAACGCAAGAGATCGCCAGGGATACTTTTTAAGTCCTAGTGATGATAATAACCATTGGCGCGACCTGTTAAAGGCATCAAGTGCATTACCGTTTCTTTATAAGCAAGGTGTTAAGCTAACGCCCTGGTTGGCCTCAGAGGCGGCGAATCAATCTGCGGAGCTGACACAACCAATACAAGAAGACTTCTTTTTAGATGGTGGCTTAGCCGCGCCATTACCGGTGCGAGAGGCTTATCAACGTGGCGCGCGCAAAATTGTGGTGATCCGCACGGTAAATGCTGACTTTCAAGCACAATCAGCGTGGGTACATAAGCTTAAATCGTGGATTTGTGTCTCAGGTTATTGCCCCAAAACCATTGATTACTTAGTTCAGCATGAACAAGCTTACCAAGAGGAGCTTGCGTTTATGGCTAATCCGCCAGCCGATGTCGAAATTGTGCAAATTTTTGCTGATGATACTTTGCAAAGTAAATTGCTTGGCAGTACTGATGCAGGCTTGCGCCAAGACTATCGTACAGGCATTGCAGCTGGAAATGCGTTTTTGCAACGAGGTAATGAAGAGAAGGTGATGCCAGTCGCTTTTAATCTTCAGCATGGCAATATCATGCCCCCGCAGGCGCTGTCGGCGTAATAGAAATAGCATAATATAGACAACAAAAAACGCACTCAATGAGTGCGTTTTAGTATGCGACTAAATTAAAGTAAATATTAGTGGCGGAACATCGCAGAGATAGACTCTTCGTTGCTTACACGGCGGATTGCTTCAGCAAGTACAGCAGACATAGTCAATTGTGTTACTTTATCCACTTTAAGCATTTCAGGGCTTAACGGTACAGTGTCAGTGACGATAACTTCATCAATAACTGAGTCTGCAATGTTTTGTGCTGCATTACCCGAAAATACTGGGTGAGTCGCATAGGCAAACACGCGGTTAGCGCCATGTTCTTTTAACGCTTCAGCGGCTTTGCATAAAGTGCCACCCGTGTCGATCATGTCATCAACGATGATGCAATCTCGGCCTTGAACATCGCCAATGATATGCATTACTTGGGCAACGTTAGCTTGTGGACGACGCTTATCGATAATCGCAAGATCCGAATCATCTAATAGCTTAGCCACCGCCCGCGCACGAACAACGCCACCAATGTCTGGCGAAACCACAACTGGGTTTTCAAGTTTTTTCGCTAGCATGTCTTCAAGTAGCACAGGGCTACCGAACACGTTATCTACCGGCACGTCAAAGAAACCTTGGATTTGCTCTGCGTGTAAGTCGCACGTTAATACGCGGTCAACGCCAACGCTAGACAAGAAGTCAGCAACCACTTTAGCGGTGATAGGTACACGGGCACTACGAACGCGACGGTCTTGACGAGCATAACCAAAATACGGGATAACGGCAGTAATACGACCAGCAGACGCACGACGAAGAGCATCAACCATCACGATAAGTTCCATAAGGTTATCGTTAGTTGGTGCGCAAGTAGATTGAATGATAAACACATCCGCACCACGTACATTTTCGTTTATTTGAACACTGATTTCACCGTCGCTGAAACGGCCTACAACTGCGTCGCCAAGTTTGCAAAATAAACGTTCGGCAATTTTATTGGCTAGATTTGGGGTAGCGTTACCAGCAAAGAGCTTGATGTCGGGCACTTTATGAACCTCAGGTGTTTGCTTTACTATTAAAGGCTAGATCAATTTTACGTGTTGTCACTCAAAACTGACCCAGAAGAAAAATATGTTGTTTAGAGTTGTTCAAGCCGCGTTAGTAACGGTGACTTATTCATCCCTTTTGCGACAAAGCCATGCATATCGGCCGGCAATTCGGCTAAAGCATCTAAAGCTTGCTGCGAATGTGTAAATTCCCCGAACACGCATGCACCTGTTCCGGTCATTCTCGACGGCGCATATTCTACCAGCCAGCTTAAGGCATTGGCAACTTGAGGGTACTTAGTTGTGACGAGTTTCTGACAATCATTTGTCCATTGCTGAGTCAGTAAACTCTTCATATCTAATTTAGGGGTGTTACGAGGTAAGTCTGGATCTTGGAATATGTCTTTGGTGGAGACATGAGCATCTGGCACGATAACAAGGTACCATGGCTCGTCGGGTTGTACGTTAATCAGTTGCTCACCAACGCCTTCTGCAAAAGCCGCTAAACCATTAATAAAAACAGGCACATCCGCACCTAACGCGAGGCCTATTTCGGCCAATTTAGATGGAGAAACATTGGTTTTCCACAGCGCATTAAGCGCAACTAATGTGGTGGCAGCATCTGACGAACCTCCGCCTAAACCACCGCCCATGGGCAGCAATTTATTTAACCAAATATGCGCGCCACCTTTATATTGGGTGTAACGCTTTAAAGATTTTGCGGCTTTTAGAATTAAGTTATCGCTGTCTGCAACAGCATCACCCAAATTGGAGTGCAATACCAATTCAGCAGACTCAGTAACATGAAAATCAAGGTAGTCACAATGATCAACAAACTGAAATAGTGTTTGTAATTCATGATAACCATCGGCTCGCTGCCCTGTTACATGCAAAAACAAATTAAGTTTCGCTGGCGCAGGCCAACTTTTAGAGGCGATAGATTTGTGTGGATAAGGTGAATTCATTTTATATAACTACCTTGTTATAACGTCACAAGCCGGGCAGGACTATTTACCTTTGACCTGTACAGCAGTCCATTGGTTACTTTGAATTTTAATTTGTACATCATCGCGCTTTATCGTCAATAGTTTTGGTACTAATGCACCACTTTGCAGCTGCCAACTGTTAAAGCTCACATGCCAGTCGGCTTGTGGATCATAGCTAATTAATTGTTTAATCGTACCATCCGAATTATAGCTGACAATGGTGTCATTTTCGCCAATCTGGCCAGTCATCCACAGCGGTAAGCTGTCTAACGGAATTGACCAACCACTAATCCCGGTTAATAAATCTTGAGCGCTTCTGTCATGGTAGGTTTTACCGTCTACCTCTAAGGTTGCCATACCTTCATTAGTGGTTAACGTTAATACTGTTGTGCCTAATACTGTGGTGAGGCGTAAATCGTTAGCTAAGGGTTGATGAAACCAATAAAGGTTAGTACTAAATTTGTCCTCAGCCGTTTTGACTGCAATTTTGCCTTGTAACTCCCACGACTTTGCTTGTGAGGCCTCGGTGACTTCTATTGGGGTCAATGGCTCAGACGGGGTAATGCTACAGCCTGTGAGTAATAGCACTGTGGCGACGATGATTAATGTGAACGCTGATACTGATAAACGCAATGGCTTGCCTAACAGTTGCTGAAGATGGCTTTATGATACTGGGCTTAAGGTATGATGTAAAAATGCTTTTTTAAAATTAATGTGATTTTAATCTAACGAATTATGCAATGCCTTTATATCTAAGAAATAAAAAATTAGACATTTATTCGGTTTTGTTAAGCCAATTGTGTTTTTAGTTGGTTCAATTCAGTAGAATAGCCTAATTAACGTCACCGAAAAGAACTTGATACAGTCACATGAGCCTAGTAGCAATCGGGATAAACCATAAAACCGCCACGGTAGATTTGCGTGAAAAAGTCGCTTTCTCTCCAGACCGCATTCATGACGCCATGAAAAGCTTGGCCAGTCGCACCCGTACGGGTGAGGCTGTGATTGTGTCTACCTGCAATCGTACTGAACTTTATTGTAATAATGCTGAGAAACACGACATTATTGAATGGCTAGAGGAGTATCACCAATTAAATCATGATGATTTAATGCCCTGCATATACGCCTACGAAGAGCAAGTTGCCGTTAAGCATTTAATGCGTGTGGCATCGGGATTAGATTCGTTAGTCTTGGGTGAACCGCAAATTTTAGGTCAAGTAAAACAAGCTTTTGTTAAAGCAAAAGAGGCGGGTACCACCGCTGCAACTATTGACCGTTTATTTCAAAACACCTTCTCTGTTGCCAAAAAAGTGCGCACCGACACCGAGATTGGTGCGGCTGCAGTGTCAGTTGCTTTTGCCGCAGTGAGCATGGCTAAACATATTTTCTCCACGCTCAGCACCACTAAAGTGTTGTTAATTGGCGCAGGTGAAACCATTGAGTTAGTTGCAAAGCACTTAAAAGATAATGGTGTAGCAAGTATAGTGGTGGCAAACCGTACCATTGAGCGTGCTCAAGCCATGTGCGAAGAGTTCAATGCCACTGCCATTACCTTACAACAAATACCAGACTTTCTCGCTAAAGCCGATATCGTGATATCCTCTACGGCAAGCCCTTTACCTATTTTAGGCAAAGGTATGGTCGAAAAAGCATTAAAACAGCGTCGTCATCAACCGATGTTGTTAGTTGATATTGCAGTTCCGAGAGATATTGAAGCAGAAGTCGGTGAGTTAGACGATGCATTCCTTTATACTGTCGACGATCTGCATAGCATTATTGAACAGAACATGGCTTCACGTAAGGAAGCCGCCGAGCAAGCAGAATTAATTACTGAAGATCAATCGCACTTGTTTATGGAGTGGATCCGATCTTTAGAGTCCGTTGACAGTATTCGTGAATATCGCAGCCAGAGCTTGGCGATTAAAGATGAGTTAGTTGAGCGTGCCTTGAACAAATTGTCTCAGGGCGGTGACAGTGAGCAAGTGATAATCGAGTTAGCCAATAGGCTAACCAATCGCTTAATTCATTCCCCAACGCAATCGCTTACCTCTGCCAGTCGTCAAGGTGATTTGAATACAGTCGGCCTATTAAGAACTGTGCTTGGTTTAGATAAAAACTAAGGTTAGCGAGCTAAATGAAAGAATCCGTTATCCGCAAGCTAGAAGGCTTGCTTGAGCGTAATGAAGAAGTATTGGCATTACTAAGTGATGCAAGCGTGATTGCGGATCAAGACCGCTTCCGTTCGTTATCAAAAGAATACTCACAACTTGAAGATGTAGTAAAAAGCTTTACTGCTTACCAACAAGCGCAAAAAGACTTTGATTACGCAAAAGAAATGCTTGAAGAAGATGATGCTGATATGCGCGAAATGGCGCAAGATGAGTATAAGCAATCAAAGCAAGCGTTAGAAACGCTCGAAGACGAGCTACAAATTTTATTATTACCCACAGATCCTAACGACGACACTAACGCGTTTATGGAAATTCGTGCCGGTGCCGGTGGTGACGAAGCCGCAATTTTTGCTGGTGACTTATACCGCATGTACTCACGTTACTGTGAAGCTAACCGCTGGCAAATGGAAGTCATGAACCTAAACGAAGGTGAACATGGCGGCTTTAAAGAGATTATTGTTAAAGTGAGCGGCGACGGTGCTTATGGTAAATTAAAGTACGAGTCTGGCGGACACCGCGTACAGCGTGTACCAGAAACCGAATCCCAAGGTCGTGTGCATACTTCTGCATGCACTGTGGTTGTATTACACGAAGTGCCTGAAGCTGAAGCAATTTCAATTAATCCTGCCGATTTAAAAGTTGATACGTTCCGTGCATCAGGCGCGGGTGGTCAGCACGTTAACAAAACCGACTCAGCAATCCGTATTACTCATATCCCATCAGGGATTATTGTTGAGTGTCAGGATCAGCGTTCACAACATAAAAACCGTGCCCAAGCGATGAGCGTTTTAGCTGCGCGTATTCAAGCAGTTGAAGATGAAAAGCGTCGTAGTGCTGAAGAAACGACTCGTCGTAGCTTGGTTGCCAGTGGCGATCGTTCTGAGCGCATCAGAACTTACAACTACCCACAAGGACGCGTGAGCGATCACCGTATCAACTTAACCTTATATCGCTTAAACGAAGTGATGGAAGGGGACTTAGATGCCTTGCTTGACCCTATCATGCAAGAACATCAAGCCGATATGCTTGCTGCATTAGCTGACGAATAAGGAATAACCTTGCCTCAGTCTTCGTATTCAACTATTGCTGAAGCCCTGCAATGGGCTTATTCACAGCTTGCAGCCACTTCCGAATCTGCACATGTCGATGCAGAGGCGTTGTTATTGCATTGTTTGAATAAAAACCGTAGCTTTTTATATACTTGGCCAGAAAGACTGCTCACTAGTGAGCAGTTTAAGGCGTTTAGCCAAATGGTGACTAAACGTCAGGCGGGATCACCTGTTGCACATATTATTGGTGAGCGAGAGTTTTGGTCATTACCTTTTATCGTTAATGACTCAACCTTGATCCCAAGACCTGATACTGAAATTTTAGTTGAAACCGCACTCAATCTAACCGTGCGTCACAATGCTAAGGTATTAGATTTAGGGACTGGTACTGGCGCTATTGCCTTGTCATTAGCTTCAGAGCGACCCAAATGGCGTATTACCGCCATCGACAATGTGCCTGGCGCTGTCGAACTGGCTAAAGCAAATCGCAATAATTTAAATCTACCCGATGTTGAGATCATCCAATCAGATTGGTTTTCTGCTGTTGAACATCGTGACTTTGATTTAATTGTGTCAAATCCGCCTTACATAGACGAAACCGATGAGCACTTGAGCATGGGTGACGTTCGTTTTGAGCCGCAAAGCGCGTTGACTGCGGCCGATGAAGGTTATGCTGATTTGTTTCATATAGCAGATCAAGCATGTAAACATTTATTAACCGGAGGGTACTTGTTGCTTGAACATGGTTATGAACAAGCTATTAAAGTACGTGAAAAACTCATTGAACTCGGTTTTCAAAACGTAGCGACAGTCCGCGATTTTGGCAGCAATGATCGCTGCACCTTGGGTCAATGGGTTGGTTGAAAATTCAACAAGTTAATCCCTAAATCTGCCGAACAATAACACAGACCACAATATTGGTATGTGTTGCGCTGTTCGAGTAAACTAACACTTTTTATTTTACGAGACTTAGTAATGGAAACCTTTTACAGTTTATATCCAGCGTTAAAACACACTCACATGTTGTTCGTCGCGTTAAGTGTGACATTTTTTGTTGTGCGTTTTGTGCTGCATTTACGTCAGTCTCCGATTATGGAGAAAAAGTTTGTTAAAGTGGCGCCTCATGTTATTGATACTTTTTTACTACTGTCAGGCTTCACGCTTTGCTTTATGATCAAGCAATATCCGTTTGTCGACCCGTGGATGACAGAGAAAATCATCTGTGTGGTGGCTTACATTGCATTAGGGATTATGGCGCTTAAATCTAACCGAAATAAACTGTTTAAGTTTTTTGCCTTTATTGGCGCAATCGGATGGGTAGTGCTCGCGGCCAAGCTGGCTCATTTTAAACAAGTCGTATTAATGGGTTAATTGGGATTAATGGCAAAATATCTTCTTAATGATGCAGTTTCACTCCCTGAAACTGCATTTGAACTTTCTGAGCACCTTGGTTTTTCATTAACTAAACCTGCGATGTGGGCTTGGTATGAAATGGCTGGGTCGGTACTGAGTCACTATGTTGTCGATCAGCAAGCACGCTTAACAGGCCTGTTTAACTGGTTTTACAATGACCTGGGTTTTTGTGTGCGCGACAACTATTTTAGTGTTGAAGCCGCCGATTTAAGTTACTGCGTATTGAAGCGTCAGGGTAATAGCACCACACTGTCAATTTTGCTCATTTTATTAGCAAAACAACTCGATATAACTCTGGAGGCAATCTTGCTTCCTGGCAATACGGTGTTAAGAAGCCAACTAAACGATGTGGTTAAATACTACGACCCGTTAACAGGCAAAGAACTTAACCGTCATCAGTTGCATGCTTTGGTTCGGGGTGAAATGGGCAATGCGGCAAAGTTAAAGCCAAGCCACTTAAAACCTGCCACCTTGAAGCGCCTGATCAGCCGTATGCTGCATGAACTTAAAGCAGGCTGCATTGTTAACCAAAAATTTGAGTCGGCAATGGAGTGTTGTAATTTATTACTGCAATGGCACCCAGATGATGTACACCTCAATCGTGAGCGGGCATTTATCGCTCAACAACTCGGTTGTATTAAAGTAGCCATGTCTGATTTACAACACTTTATTGATTTAAGCCCGCATGATCCTGTGATTGAACTGGTTAAGATTCAATTAAAGGAACTGAGCCAACATACAGAGGTTTATCACTAAATTTTATGCACGCTGCTTTACGAGTTAATGCAGCGTAAAACAATAATAGGCTGTAAAAGCCAGTTAAAATAAGCACCACTATAACTATTATAAATATTGCATTTGCAAGGGAGAATACAGCATGACCACGTCAGCTATGGTGAGCAATGATGCCACCGCACTGGGTTTACTCGCCGTTATTTTAGGTTTTGTGTTTTATACCAGTTCATCGCCACATCCATTTTGGCAAAAGTTTTACAAATATATCCCTGCGTTATTATTGTGCTATTTCTTACCTTCCTTGCTTAATACCTTTGGTGTGGTCGACGGCCACACATCACAATTATATTTTGTTGCCTCACGTTATTTACTCCCCGCGTGTTTGGTATTACTGATTTTAAGTGTTGATTTAAAAGCTATTTTAGGGCTCGGGCCTAAAGCGGTGATCATGTTTTTAACCGGTACGCTGGGTATTGTTATCGGCGGCCCGATTGCCTTACTGCTAGTGTCGATGATTGACCCAAGTTTAATCGGTAACAACGGTCCAGATGCTGTTTGGCGTGGTATGACAACGCTGGCGGGTAGCTGGATTGGCGGCGGTGCAAACCAGGCTGCCATGAAAGAGATTTACGAAGTAGGCGGTGAGATTTTCTCAGTAATGGTGACCGTTGATGTGATTGTGGCTAATATTTGGATGGCGGTATTGCTGTTTATGGCTTCAAAAGCAAAAGAGATTGATGCCAAAACCGGTGCCGACACCTCAGCAATTGAAGCGTTAAAACAAAAAGTAGAAAAATACCACGCTGAAAACTCACGTATTCCATCGCTACGCGACATTATGATGATTGTCGCAATCGGTTTTGGTGTAACCGGTTTTGCCCATTTTGCTGCCGATTTCTTAGGTCCGTTTTTTGAAGCCAACTACCCGTGGACAGAAGATTACAGCTTAACCTCTAAGTTCTTCTGGTTAGTCGTCATTGTTACGACCGTTGGTTTAGGTCTTTCGTTTAGTCCTGTTCGCCACTTAGAGGCTGCCGGCGCGTCTAAAATTGCCTCTGCATTTTTATACATTTTAGTCGCCACGATTGGCTTGCATATGGACGTGTCCAAAATCATGGATACGCCAATTTACTTTTTAGTCGGTATTGTGTGGATGTTAGTGCACGCGAGTTTAATGCTATTAGTGGCTAAACTCATTAAGGCGCCATTATTTTATATGGCAGTGGGCAGCCAGGCTAACGTTGGTGGTGCGGCTTCTGCGCCCGTTGTGGCCGCAGCATTCCATCCAGCATTAGCGCCAGTTGGCGTGCTTTTAGCCGTATTTGGTTATGCATTAGGTACCTACATGGCATGGCTATGTGGTCAGTTTTTACAAGTTGTCGCAGGTTAATGCGCAAAGAGGATCAAATGGATCAAAAAATTATTCAGTTAGCTAATGACATTCAAGTGGCCAATGACAAGCCGTTTGTACTATTTGGTGGCATGAACGTACTTGAGTCTCGCGACTTAGCCATGTCAATTGCTGAGCACTATGTTGAAGTGACCCAAAAACTGGGCATTCCATATGTGTTTAAAGCATCATTTGACAAAGCGAATCGCTCGTCAGTTAATTCTTACCGTGGGCCAGGTATGGAAGAAGGCTTGCGCATTTTTGAAGAGATTAAATCAACCTTTAATGTGCCATTAATCACCGACGTGCACGAAGTGCATCAATGTGCACCAGTGGCTGAAGTGGTTGATGTTATTCAGTTACCTGCATTTTTAGCCCGCCAAACCGATTTAGTGGTGGCAATGGCTAAAACCGGCGCGGTGATCAACGTGAAAAAACCACAGTTTTTAGCGCCACATGAAATGCGTCATATCATCACTAAATTTAATGAAGCCGGTAACGACAACATTATTTTATGTGAGCGTGGCAGCAGCTTTGGGTATAACAACCTCGTGGTAGACATGTTGGGTATGGACGAAATGAAGCAAACCGGTTATCCGGTAATCTTTGATGCCACTCACGCACTACAGCGTCCTGGTGGTCGTGCTGATTCAGCTGGTGGTCGCCGTGCACAAGCGACCGAGCTTGCTCGCAGCGGTATGGCATTAGGTTTAGCAGGTTTATTTATTGAAGCGCATCCCGATCCTGATAACGCCAAATGTGACGGCCCATGTGCGCTGCCACTGCATTTGTTAGAGCAATACTTAACGCAGATGAAAGCTGTCGATGACTTGGTTAAATCATTTGAATTTATTGATACCAGTAAGTAAACATGGCTCGGTTAGATGCCGAACGGCTGGTAAGTTGATTTTTAATCAATTTGGCACACTTTGAGTGTCTTTTACTCATCGTAAACAGTAATCTAGTTACCCTTGTATAAGCCCTGACTTTATATAAAGTCAGGGCTTTTGTCTTTCTGGATGTAACGATGTGGATCTTATTTACCTTTCTTGCAGCATTTATGCAGGCATGGCGGAACGCCTTTCAAAGTAAACTCAGTAAAGATGTCAATGTTGCAGGTGTCACCTTAGCGCGATTTATTTGGGCGGGACCAATTGCCGCTGTGTATTTGTTTAGTCTTCATCAATATCAACCCACCGCATTACCACAATTTAGCGCTGACTTTTGGTTTTTTGTTATTGGCGCTTCTTCAATGCAGATATTGGCAACGGGCTTAATGGTAAAGCTGTTTAAAATGCAAAACTTTGCCATTGGTGCCGGGTTGGCAAAAAGTGAAGCCCTAGTCGCTGCAATCCTTGGAGTGTTTTTCTTTGGGACTCAATTATCATTACTTGGCTGGTTAGGTGTTGTTGTCGGCGGCTTAGCTGTCATGCTGCTTAGCAGTAAACAAGGATTTAAGCAGCTTTCCGTTAAAACCGTCATGTTAGGTTTAGCCTGCGGCAGCGCGTTCGCGTTAACATCTCTGTGGGTGCGAGAAGCCAGCTTAACCTTGCAAGGACCGTTTACTCATCGTGCAGCCTGGGTTTTGCTGTGGGTTATTAGTATTCAAACCATCGTGCTAATTGCTTATTTAATCGCAAAAGACAAATCCACCTTAAGCGCATTATGGCAGCGTCCAAAGCTCACCGGCGCAATCAGTGTCGCCAGTTGTATTGGTTCAATTGGGTGGTTTAGTGCAATGTCATTGCAGGCCGTGCCGTATGTCAAAACCCTTGGTCAAATCGAAGTGTTTTTTACGTTAATGATTGCCGCTCTGTGGCTTAAAGATAAAGTCAAAATCAATGACGTTGCTGGCTTAGTGCTCATTGCTATTGCTGCCATTTTGGTGATGTGGAGTTAACCAGGAGTTATTGAACTTTTGCTAATGCTGACTCAGCGCATCAATCTTAGCCACTAGCGATTGATTAGTAGGCACAGCAAGGTGGTAACGCTGAGCTTGCTGGCAAATATAACCATTAATGTAATCGATTTCTGTGGCGCGATGATGAGTCACGTCCTGATACATGGATGAAAAGTTAGCAGAGGTGAGCCTGATTACTTGCTTCACCCGGTATGATAACTGCGCAGGGTCCAGATCAATGCCATCACATTTCGCCACATCGACTAACTCATCAATAATTGCGTTAATCTGTGGTTGATATTCTTCAGCCGCTAACTGGCCGTTAGCACATTTATTCAATGCAGTTAATGGATTAATTACTGCGTTTATCGCCAATTTTTGCCACAAGATAGGCAAAACTGGCTGATACCATTCAAGCGGTTGGTTGTCGCGGTGTAATACCTGGAGCCTGTGTTTTAACTGCGCAGATAATGGCCTGCCACAATAATGCCCCAACTGGGTAACGCCAAAACCTGTGTGTTTAATGTGCCACTGGCTTATTTTTAATGCTGCCTGTGAAGTTGTGCCTAGTGATAAACCTAGGCTAGGGTAATGTTTTAGGATTTCAGATACCGCTAAATGCGGGCCTAATCCATTATGCAACAACACGATATGACAATTGGGCGCCAACTTACTCAGTAATGGCAGTAGGGCGTTTTCAACTTGATAAGCTTTAACGCACACTATCAATAAATTGATATTTACGAGGTGTGTATCGTCGCTGCTAAGGATGGTTGCCATAGCATGATGTGTTTGGCCGCTATGATCTGTAAATTGTAATGTGTGTTGTTGAGTGTGTGGCTGGCGGCCAATCAATACCACATCATTATACTGTTCAGCCTGAACTGTTTGCCCGGTTAAACAAAGCTTATGATACATCAATTGCCCAATAGCACCTGCGCCTAAAATGGCGATGTTAGCATGAGCAGTAAGTGGCTTTGCTGTAACTACCATCGGACAGGCCTTTGTTGTTAATGTCGCGGTTAAGGGCGTTTTGCGGTTATTTTACGGTACTGCAAAATAGAGAAATTCATTAAGTAAAATAGGCCAATACCGGCAAAATCAGCGGCAACATCGGCAGTTGAAGCGCTTCGATATGGTAGACGCGACTGAACGAGCTCTATCAAAATGGCATAACTGCCTAATGCCGCACATAAATAAAACCATTTAGGCTTAAAGGCATAATGAGCAAGATAAGATAACGCAAAAAAGCTGCCTAAATGGCCAACTTTATCCATATGAGAAAAGGTTTGTGGGTAATTCGGTTTAGAAAAAACTAAATAGCTTGTCACAATCACGGCGACAACTAACGCAAGTTTAAACATATTTTTGTAAGTGATCACGAGCGTTACATCAGCCTTGTGAAACGAGAATATACTTAATAATAAGAAACCTGTTTGATATTGTCACGAATAAACCACTAAGTGATGTCAATATTGTCGTTATTTGGCCTTTATCAGCCGATTGAATGACTCACCTACCAGGGTTAAACCCCGTAATAGTGGGCTTTGATGGTGCTTGTGTGATAAAAATATCCCCTTAGTTATTTTTTGTTAATTAACCTCAGATCTGGTTAAGCAAACACGATATTAGTGCTATCTAACAGCTCAAGTTCTTGAGC
>NZ_BMQI01000046.1 GCF_014648035.1 Shewanella algicola
GCGCTGGCTTTCGGCCAGAGCCGCTTCTTAATACCTATGTACACTATCTTCTCGTAAGCTCACGCTATGTTTCAGTTTCAAGGAGGAATACCTGACACGGAAGTTGACAATATCCTTAAAGATCTAATACGGAAGAAAGTCTTCAGAATCGACGGTTCGAAAATTATTTACCTGTAGCAGACATTGGCATCAGAAGATGCCAATTATTATTAACAACACGTAAATACAACAGAGCCATATAAAAACAGTATTCAAACAATCAGAAACAAAAAAGCCCAAACAGAGTTGGGCTTTGAGTCGTTTACATTACATAAAGCAATAAATTACATTTGCTTTTGTAGGTAGTTTTGCAAGCCAACACGGTCAATTAACCGTAATTGCTTTTCTAACCAGTACATGTGATCTGATTCAGTGTCATCTAACAACACTTCTAAGATTTCACGGGTTTGATAATCTGCTTTTTCTTCGCACAGCTTGATCACTCGGCGTAAATCGTCTGCCACTTTGTATTCGTAATCTAGGTCATTTTTTAGCATTTCTTGCACATCTTTACCGATGTTTAATGCTTCACGGCTAGCAACATCTGGAGTGCCTTCTAAAAACAAAATGCGCTGAACAAGCTTTGCCGCATGCAATTTTTCGTCATCAGACTCATGCAAAATACGGGTATATAATTCGTTAAATCCCCAATCTTCGTACATATGAGCATGAACAAAATACTGGTCCATTGCCGATAGTTCGCCAGTTAACAGAAGGTTTAGGGCGTCGATAACTTCTGGATTGCCTTTCATGATAAATCCTATTAGTCGTTAATTTGTGATTGAAGATAATTTTGAATACCGGTTTGGACGATGAGCCCTTGTTGTGACTCAATCCAATCTAAATGTTCTTCTTCGTCTTCGAGCAGCTCTTCAAGCATGTCACGGCTGACATAGTCTTGCTCTG
The DNA here is from genome assembly GCF_014648035.1 of Shewanella algicola. Taxonomy (GTDB): domain Bacteria; phylum Pseudomonadota; class Gammaproteobacteria; order Enterobacterales; family Shewanellaceae; genus Shewanella; species Shewanella algicola. Next base: position 946 of record NZ_BMQI01000046.1, read on the forward strand.
TTTCGCATACATTAATCGCTTCACGTAATATGGCAATTTGTTCAGTGACGGCAGCCATATCACAGCTGAGCATTTCTTCTGCATCTTCGCCAATACGCAACTTATCTAATTGTTGTAAGTTAGGCAAACCTTCAAGAAACAATACTCGTTCAATCAACTTGTCAGCATGCTTCATGTCTTCAATCGATTTTTTGTACTCTTTTTCATTTAGCTTTTCTAATCCCCAATGTTTAAACATGCGTGCATGTAAAAAATACTGGTTAATAGCCGTTAGCTCACACGTAAGTACACGATTGAGTTGACTGATGACTTTAGGATGACCTTTCATAGTAATGTCCCTTGGTAAATAATTTGATCTCGATCAATTTTAAACAGCATAAAACACTGTAGGGATAAACGCAAATTTTACTTTAATTTCATAAGCTTACAATTGATAACCATTATCATTATAACTAAGGTTTGTAACTCTAGTGCGATAAAACGGCCACAAAAAAGCCTTCAAAATGAAGGCTCTTTACATTGTAAGCATTAGCTGAGACCAAAAAGATTAAATAATTCGGTTTTGATTCAGCATCTCTTTGCGCTCTTGTTCTTTTTGCATGCGGAGTTTACGCGCATCACATGGGTTGTCACAATCACAGGCTTTTTCAATACCAAGCACACCCAAACCACCACAGCTGCCTTCTACCGCTTTCTTTTTCACGATATAACCAACAGACATTAACAAGAAAAATAATAACAACACCACAAACGCTGCTAAAAATGTACTCATAACCAACTCCAATTAACTCAATTTTAGGCCTGACGTAAAAATCAGTAATATAACCCTATTTTACATATGCTTTAAAAGCATCACTGTAATAGACCTGAAAACCTTGATCTTGCTTTTCAATCAGCATTATTGCTAAATTTTTCTCTTTAGCAAGCGCCAACGAAGCTTGTGTACCTAACACCATCATGGCAGTGGCATATCCATCTGCGGTCATACAGCTAGAGTGTAGCACGGTTGCAGAGGCAAGTTTATGCTTAATAGGATATCCGTTACGAGGATCGATTAAATGTGAAAAACGTTCGCCGTTTTCTTCATAAAAGTTACGATAATCGCCTGATGTTGCCATTGACATAGTACCGGGCTCAATCACTTGCTGTACGGCCTGACCGCCATCTGTAGGCTGCTCAACAGCAATGCGCCATGCGCTACCATCGGCTTTTTTGCCTTTTACGTTTAGCTCACCGCCAATCTCAACCAAATAACCACTGGCCTGATATTTGTCTAAAATAGAGGCGATTTTATCAACGCCAAAACCTTTGGCTATTGATGATAAATCAACATATAAATCCGCATTATGCTTAACTAAGGTTTGTTCTTTGACGGTCAGCTCACTGATACCCATTTTCGCTTTTGCGGCATCGATTTGCGACTGCGTAGGCACTGTCGTCGGTCTTTTATCTGGACCAAAGCCCCATAAGTTCACTATCGGCCCTAGGGTAATGTCTAATGCGCCATCGGTTTCTTGATATAAGCGTATACCTTCGTTAATCACTTTCAACGTATCAGCAGATACTTTAACGCTTTGTTGTACCTGTAATTGGTTAAATTTAGACAATTCAGAATCATTACGGTACGTCGACATTTGATCGTTAACCACTTCTAACGCCATATCGATTTCGGCTTGTAATAACTGCGCCTCTGGCAAGTTGTCGCCAGACACGACTTTCACATGATAAGTGGTCCCCATGGTACTGCCAGATAGCGCAATAATGGGGTCTGGTGAGCTACAAGCACTCATGCCCAGTAACAATAATGATGTAATTAATAACTTGATAGCATTCACGGTCATTTCATATTTACACTGGTTGAATGAATAAAAAAAATTGCAGCTTGCAGACCTGTGTTTAACACCTTGTCTGCATTGCTGCAATTTCATGACTTACTTGTCAATGTAATGAGTTAACTCATTAGCCACCGAAATCATCGAGTAAGATGTTTTCGTCTTCAACGCCTAAGTCTTTTAGCATACCAATCACGGCAGCGTTCATCATTGGAGGTCCACACATGTAGAACTCACAATCTTCTGGCGCATCGTGGTCACGTAAGTAGTTTTCGTACAATACGTTATGGATAAAGCCTGTGTAGCCAGTCCAATTATCTTCAGCCTGCGGATCAGATAACGCTACATGCCACTTAAAGTTGTCATTTTCAGCTGCTAGGCCGTCAAAGTCTTCAACGTAGAACATTTCACGCTTAGAACGCGCACCGTACCAGAAGCTCATTTTACGTTTTGATTTAAGACGCTTTAATTGGTCAAAAATGTGTGAACGCATTGGTGCCATACCAGCACCACCACCAATAAAGACCATTTCAGCATCGGTATCTTTAGCGAAGAACTCACCAAATGGACCAGAAATTGTCACTTTATCGCCAGTTTTAAGGCTCCAAATGTACGAAGACATTTTACCACAAGGTAGGGTTAAATTACGTGGCGGTGGCGTAGCAATACGCACGTTCAACATAATAATCCCAAACTCTTCTGGGTAGTTAGCCATTGAGTATGCACGAATGGTTTCTTCGTCTACTTTTGACTCTAACTTGAAGAAACCAAAGTGTTCCCAGTCGCCACGGTATTGTTCAGGCACTTCAAACTCAGCATATTTAACATGGTGAGCGGGAGCTTCAATCTGAATATAACCACCGGCGCGGAAAGGCACTGATTCGCCATCAGGAATTTGCAGCTTAAGTTCTTTAATGAACGTCGCTTTGTTATCGTTAGAGATAACTTCACATTCCCATTTTTTAATGCCGAAGATTTCTTCGTCAAGTTCGATTTCCATGTCAGTTTTAACGTTAACCTGACAAGATAAACGACAACCTTGACGTGCTTCACCTTTGCTAATGTGATCAAGTTCAGTTGGTAAAATATCGCCACCACCTGATTTGATGTTTACGCGACACTGACCACATGAGCCACCGCCACCACACGCGCTTGATACAAAAATACCGTTGTCTGCTAATACGCCAAGTAACTTGCCGCCTGCACCTGTTTTAATTGCTTTATCTGTGTCGCCGTTGATACCAATCGTGATATCACCGCTGGCTACTAGTTTTGATTTAGCGAATAAAATCACTAATACCAACACTAATACAATCACAGTAAACATACTCACACCTAGATAAACATCTATTGGAGTAGATTCAAGAATACCCATTCACTTATCCTTAAAGGTTCAAATTAATGCGTCGTCTCAATGCTCTTAAAGAGAAACACCAGAGAATGACATGAAACCTAGAGCCATAAGACCTGCAGTAACAAAGGTAATACCTAAGCCACGTAAGCCATTTGGCACGTCAGAATATTTCATCTTTTCGCGAATACCGGCCAGCAACACAATTGCTAATGCCCAACCAATACCAGAGCCGATACCAAATACCACGCTCTCGCCTAAGTTGTAATCACGCTCTACCATGAAAGATACTGCACCAAAAATTGCACAGTTCACGGTAATCAAAGGTAAGAAAATACCTAACGCGTTGTACAAAGGTGGGAAATATTTGTCTAACGCCATTTCCAAAATTTGTACAAGTGCTGCGATCACACCGATAAAGGTGATGAACTTCAAGAAGCTCAAATCAGCATCTGGTACGCCAGCCCAAGCTAAAGCACCAGGAGCAAGTAAACCTTGATAAATAATTTGGTTAGCAGGAACCGAGATAGCCAATACCACGATAACTGCAACACCTAGGCCCATCGCAGTAGTCACTTTTTTAGACACAGCTAAAAAAGTACACATACCTAAGAAGAACGCTAACGCCATGTTTTCAATGAAAACGGAGCGAATTAATAAACTAATATAATGTTCCATTGCGTTTATCCTTTTGCTTCTACTTGCTCTGGCTTATAAGTACGGATCATCCAGATCAAACCACCGATCAAGAAGAATGCACTAGGAGGAAGCAGTAATAAGCCGTTAGGCTGATACCAACCACCGTCAGAGATTTTACTGAGGATTTCTACGCCAAATAATGAACCATTACCGAATAATTCACGAATAAAGCCTACTGATAATAAGATAGCACCGTAACCTAAACCGTTACCGATACCGTCCATAAAGCTCATCAAAGGAGGCGTCTTCATTGCATAAGCTTCAGCACGACCCATTACAATACAGTTAGTAATAATCAAACCTACGAAAACCGATAACTGTTTAGAAATCCCGTATGCATAAGCTTGTAATACTTGATCAACTACGATTACCAAAGAAGCAATAATCGTCATCTGCACAATAATACGTACACTGCTTGGAATATGATTACGAATAAGTGAGATAAACAGGTTAGAAAACGCTGTTACCGCTGTTAGTGCTATGGTCATTACCAACGCTGTTTCCAGCTTAGTCGTCACAGCAAGCGCACTACACACCCCCAAAATTTGCAATGCAATTGGGTTGTTATTGATAATCGGTCCAGTCAGAACCTGTTTAAGTTCTTTAGCGTCAGCCATTAGCTTAACCCTCCGTTGCGTGCTTTAGCGATAAAGCTTGCAAAGCCTTCTTTACCTAACCAAAACTGCAATGAGTGTTGAACACCGTTACTGGTTAAGGTTGCACCTGAAAGTGCATCTACACCGTGAACAGTACTCGCCACTGCAGGATTTTTAGTTACGCTGATAGCTAAGTCGCCTTGAGCATCAAATAACTGTTTGCCTGTCCATAATGCTTTCCATTTTGGATTTTCTACTTCACCACCTAAACCCGGTGTTTCGCCTTGGTCATAATACACTAGGCCTTGAATCGTGTTTAAGTCAGCTTCTAAAGCCAAAAATGCATACATGGTTGACCACAATCCGTAACCGTGAACAGGGAAAATAACACTGGTTAACTTACCAGCATCATCACGCACCAAGTACACAACCGCAGTGTCAGCTACGCGCTTAATTGAAGCGATGTCGTTTTCAGGAATCGACGAAGTTGCCACATCACGTGATGCTTTGCGTTGATCGTAAGCATTGGCGTCACCTTCAACAAACTCACCTGTTGCAAGATCAACTAAACGTGCTTCAACATACTTGTCATAAGTGGTAATAATTTCTTGTTTAGTGACATTACCTTCTTTGGTATTAATCAGGCTTGCCGATTCAAGAATATACTTTTGCTTATCTAATAGTTTGTTTTCTAACTGAGTCGGTTTTAACAACACAGCTGCTGTCGATACCAATACAGAACAAACAAGACATAAGCCGACAACAACAAATAGCGTTCTACCGAACGAATCTTTATTACTAGCCACGAGCAATCCTCCGCTTGATATTTGCCTGTACAACGAAGTGGTCAAATAAAGGAGCAAAAAGGTTAGCAAACAAAATAGCTAACATCATACCTTCTGGGAACGCAGGGTTAATCACGCGGATAAACACTACCATCGCACCGATTAAGAAACCGTAAGCCCATTTTGCAGTATTTGTGAACGACGCTGAAACAGGGTCTGTCGCCATAAACATCATACCGAATGCAAAACCACCTAACACTAAGTGCCAGTGCCAAGGCATCGCAAACATGGCGTTGGTGTCACTGCCGATAACGTTAAGTAATGTTGCAATCGCAACCATGCCTAACAATACGCCACCCACGATACGCCATGACGCGATACGAGCATAAATGATCACTAAACCACCAAGCAAAATAGCGAAGGTTGATACCTCACCTACAGAGCCAGGAATAAAGCCCATAAAGGCGTCTAACCAGTTTGCATTTGAGCTGTAATCAAATGTGCCTTGTGCGGCTTGGCTTAATGCTGTTGCACCCGAAAACCCGTCGGCAACAACCCAAGAGGTATCGCCAGACATGCTTAATGGATAGGCAAAGAACAAGAATGCACGGCCCGCTAATGCTGGGTTTAAGAAGTTACGACCTGTACCGCCGAAGATTTCTTTTGCGACCACCACACCAAAGGTAATACCTAATGCCACCATCCATAACGGAATCGTTGCCGGTAAGGTTAATGCAAACAGTACAGATGTAACGAAGAAGCCTTCGTTAACTTCATGACCACGCACCGAGGCAAACAACACTTCCCAGAAACCGCCTACAACAAATGTCACTGCGTATATCGGTAGGAAGAAACAGGCACCATAAAACATCAGCGATGCAATACCTGAATCTGCAGTAAGTTGTGCACCAAATAATTCAAATAGGCCAACCTGCCAAACGTCAGGGGTACCGAAACCGGCGGCCATAGCGACTTGTGCTTGTAAGCCTAGGTTGTACATACCAAAAAACATGGCAGGAAACGTACAAGCCCAAACCGTAATCATCATACGTTTTAGGTCAAGGTTATCGCGAACATGAGTTGAACCATGGTTCACTTTACCTGGAGTATAAAATACCGTGGCTGCCGCTTCGTAAAGGGCATACCACTTTTCGTACTTACCGCCTTTTTCAAATTGCGGTTCAATACGCTCGATAAAATCTTTCAAGCTCATTAGCCTTCCCTCTCGATCGTATCTAGACAGTCACGTAAATATGAAGCGTAGTCATACTTACCAGGACATACGAACGTACACAATGCCAAGTCTTCTTCGTCCAACTCTAATGCGCCTAAACTAGCTGCACCATCAAAGTCCCCAGAGACAAGATCACGAAGTAGCATGGTAGGTAGAATGTCTAACGGCATCACGCGTTCGTAGTTACCAATCGGCACCATTGCACGGTCTGAACCGCCAGTACTGGTGGTCATATTAAACAGACGTGATGGGCTTAGGTGACCTAAAAATGCACGAGTGATAGAGAATTTGTCGGCACCAGGCATAGCCCAACCAAACAATTCTTTCTCAGTGCCTTCTTCAAGTACACTCACCTGTTGATGGTAGCGACCTAAATAAGCATGAGGTCCTACTGCAGTGCGGCCATTTAATACCGAACCAGAAACGATACGAACACCTTCACCTACTGTTTCATCAGCAGTAAGCTCAGCCATGCTTGCACCTAACACGGTACGCACTAAACGAGGTTGTTTTGCTTTAGGCCCGCCAATTGCCACTACACGCTCAGTGTTTAATACACCTTGAGTAAATAGTTGGCCAATTGCAATCACGTCTTGGTAACCGACATGCCACACACTACGAGTAGCAGAAGCGTTAAGTACGTGATGAATGTGGGTACCCACTAAACCTGCTGGGTGTTTGCCCGCAAATTCTTCAACTTGAGCGTTAGCCGCAGGGATATCAGCACCAGGCGCTTTACATAGGTAAACTTTACCTTCAGTTAATCGTGCTAAAACCTTAAGGCCATTAGCAAAATCATCTTTATGTTCAGCGATGACTACCACAGGATCGGCAGCAAGAGGTTGAGTATCTATTGCAGTAACGAAAATACCTGCTGCAGTAGCATCTACGGCGGGCACTTTACTGAAAGGGCGAGTACGTAATGCAGTCCACAATCCTGATTCAATCAGATTATCACGAACGGCTTGTACATCTAACGTGTCTAATTTGTCTGCATCATATTGAGCAAAAGCAACATTATCGTCACCTTCTACAGCAATAACTACAGATTGAAGTACACGTCTTGCACCTCGGTTGATTTCTAAAATAGTACCACTGGCTAAAGCCGTATATTTAACGCCTAAATTCTTTTTATCTTCAAAAAGAACCTGGCCTTTTTGTACTTTATCGCCCACTTTGATCTTCATCGTTGGACGTAAGCCAATATACTCTTCACCCAAAGTAGCTACGTGTCCAATGGCTGGGCCATTATGGATAACTTGCTCTGGTCCGCCTGCTATAGGCAGTTCCAATCCTTTCTTAATTGTAATCATATCCACAAGCACTACGTTTGAAGGAAAGACAATGCGCCACGTTCCGCTACAAAAACAAAGTATTAACAAATACTTGCCATTTGAGCTAGCGCAGATTTAACACGGAAATGCGATCGAAATCACGCTGGTCGCGCGCATTTTACCGTAAATATGAGACTATCGCCACGAAAATAATAGGTGTTTTCAAACCAATGCCCTCGCGAATTGGCAACATTTAACTCAAATTTAATAAATAACAGCACAATACAAAAAAATAATGGCTATTTTTTGATTTGGCATACTATAGCATTAATTTTTATAGAAATAATTTATATCATTTTACCGTAGCCAAACACACAATAGCCCAAGCAAAAAATGTGCTTGGGCTATTGATATAGGCTCAAAAATTTAACAAATTTCTGTCTAAAAATGCTTAAAAACGAGCTTGATACCCTAAATACGCGGTCATTTCTGACTGGGCTTGAAGGCCTGCTAACGTTCGGTTTGCCACTAAAGTTTCGTCAAATAGGTTTTCAACTCGTAAATACACTTCATGCTGCTGAGTAATACTGTAAGTGGCAGCTAAATTGACTTTCCATTGGCTGTCGATTGGCTCAATGGCGGCAAGGTTGCCTTCATATTCTAATTCTGATTGGAACAGCGCCTGCGCCATTACAGATACATCCCCCACGACTACACCAGAGCTGAAACTAAACTGCTGCTTAGGTACCCAGGGTAATTGGCTGTCGGCGTCAAAGCAGCCATTGGTATTTGAACAATATCCAATATCTGTTTCTGCTTGGGTGTATTGATATTTTGCTTTAAAGGGAATCGAAAAACTATCAAACACTAGGCTATACTCAGCCGATAAGTCGATGCCTGTGACTGTCACATCCTCGATATTTTCTTGCGATGCAATTTGCTCGTAATCGCAAATCATGCCAAACATACAACCAATATGTTGATTATCGTAATCATGCAAATAGGCGGTCATTGCCAACGCGAGAGTATCTTGTTGATACGCTAATGAAAGTTGATATTGCAACGCCTCTTGGGCGCTTTGCTCTAAATTACCCGCTGAAGCCGCTGTCCAGGCTTGTTTAGCTTGTAATGCTGCAGACCAAGCACCTGTAGTGTAAGCCACTTCAATTGAAGGCATCCAGCCATCGTCAGAAAAGTCAGCTTCAGTAAGGCCATAATCATCACTAACATCGCGAGACACACTGACATGCTCATAACCTAGGCCAAGGTTTATCGACCAGTCGCCATAATTTAATTTAGCATCCACAGCAGATGAAAATGCCGAAGCATCATCGGTGTATACTGCAAATGCTTGTTTATCACTGGCAGAGGTTAATGATAAATCTTGATTCCATAACCAATCTTGACCACCTAATTCCATTTCAGCTTTGTCAGTATGATAACGAGCACTATAAGTCACTTGATGCTGGCCATACATATTCACGCCTTTAGTTTGCACACCAAAACCTGCAAAGTCGTTATCTTGTGATAAGGCGCCTAAATTCATGCCATCAGTGGTTGGATTGACTTCAAATGCAGCAATGTTGCTTAACAGGAGTGAATTAATCGTGTCACCATCAACATACAACATGTCGACGGTTTTTTGTGAATAGGTTTGGTAATAAAAGTCGGTATCGACTGTTGAGGTTTTCGACAAATAAAGCTTATGGGCTAACACATAACGATTACGCTCTGTTTCGTCCATATCAATATTGGCAGCAGAATAAAGTTTACCTGGATCTTGGTCAAAATCAGTGTTGGTTAAACCAAGTGTGCCTATGTCGCTATCTTTACTCGAGTATTGATAGCTAAATTCTGTGGTTTGTTTGTTTCTTGCGCCTGGTAAGCTGTCGGCGGTAATTTTAAAAATAAGGTCAGTTTGGGTTGCGTCTGCATCGCGATCAACTTGATAACCCACGTCATCGGATGCCGATTGATAGTCAAGCGCCAAAAGCATGCCGTATTCTTTGGTGGTTCCGCTAGCGATCCCACCGACACTAAAGTCGCTGTTATCGTTCATTTCTACGTTAAACTCACCCGCGTTCTTTTTTGGACTAATCGCAACGGATTGATACTCAAGCTTACCAAATGAGGCTTCTGAACCGTCGACAATACTGGTCATACTCGACAAGGTCACACTCTGCTGATGCAGCATATTAGGTTGAATAACCAAATTTTGACCAGAATAAGGCGCCGGAGAAAAGAAAATACCATCTTGCATAACCGCTACGCCGTCTGACACACCGCGATGCATTAATTCAACGTCTTTATTTGTTGCCGTCGGGAGCACTGTAGCACCTGTTAACCCAATAGCGATATCACTTTGACGATAATGAAACGCGGTTTGAGTAGACTGTTTCAACTCTAAGTGATTATTTGCTTTATCGATTGATTCCGTCACAGTTTCGGCAGCGGCATCAGAAGAGTGGCAAGCAAAAAGGACTGCAACGGCAATCAATGACAGGCTAAATGGATGGTTAGACATGGTTATCTCCGTATATTTGTCTGGTCAAGCCAAAATAAACATCATATTTGTTATTATGCCGATACAATAACGGTTTCAGTGACATAAAAACAGCATGTCGATAACGTTTCCCCCACAAAATGCGATTTTATTAACAAAAAAAAGCGGCCGAAGCCGCTTTTTATAAGAGTAGAGATCAGTTTAGAGATTACCTAAAATCTCATCACTTAATTTTAAGTCATCATTTAGATTGACACTAACACCCGCAGCGATAATCATTCGAGCAATATCTTGTGCTTCAGTAAGCGAATGCATCTCATAAGTGCCACATTGATATTCATTAAGTTCTGGAATGTCTTTTTGCTCAACCACATTGGTCACATCACCCATTGCAGCAAGCCATGCGTCAGCGACAGCACTCTCTGTTGGCTGGCCAATTAAGCTCATATAAAAACCGGTACGACAGCCCATTGGCGAAATATCGATAATTTCAACCCCATCACCATTTAAATGGTCACGCATAAAGCCGGCAAATAAATGTTCCAGCGTATGAATACCCCGCTCACTTAAAATGTCTTTATTGGGTGCGCAAAAACGTAAGTCAAACACGGTAATAGCGTCGCCACTTGGCGTGCTCATGTGTTTTGCAACGCGCACAGCTGGAGCATTCATACGAGTATGATCTACGGTAAAACTGTCTAATAAAGGCATTGCTCTCTCCCAGAATATAAATTGATTTTGACAATATACGATCGAATAACGAAATAGTATCACTTATCAGCCAACGTCACAGCCTGAGTTTATATCGTTTTATTCATCTTAAGAACGATTGAGCTTGCAAGGTTATTTTGACATTAATTAAGCGCGTCTTCGGTATAGTGAAAATAACGTTTAACCGCAGCCTCGTTGGCTAAATAAGCTTGTAATACTTTATTAAACATTGGGTCTTTTGCGGCTTCTTCTGTTAATACCTCATCCCTAGCCTGTTTTAATGCTGCTATAACCTCTGGTGGAAAAGGGGTTACTTGCACATTATGTTCACTGATTAAGGTGTCCATTGCTGCAATGTGGCCTTGGGTATAATCATCGAGCATATCTTGGTTTATCGCTCTAGCCGCCACTTTTACAATCGCTTGTAAATCGGCTGGTAACGCTGAAAACGCTTGCTGATTAACTAAAAACTCCATTGAAGAACCAGGTTCATGCCAACCAGGATAATAGTAATACTTAGCAACTTGATGTAGCCCGAGTGGTAAATCGTTATAAGGGCCCACCCACTCTGCCGCGTCAATGGCACCTGTTTGCAATGCACTGTACAGCTCACGTCCAGCTAACTCGTCAACCGGGACCCCACCCAGTTTCTTTAATACCTTGCTGCCAATACCAGGCAAACGCATTTTAAGGCCTTTCAAATCTGCTGGAGACATAATGGGTTTATTAAACCAGCCTCCCATTTGCATGCCCGTATTCCCCCCCGCTAATGGCAAAATACCAAAAGGCTGATAAACCTCTTGCCATAATTCAATTCCGCCGCCATGGTGCAACCAGGCATTCATTTGCTGGGCATTTAAACCAAAAGGAATTGATGAGAAAAACTGCGATGCTGGTGCTTTTCCTTTCCAGTAATGCGCAGCGCTATGGCCCATTTGCACCGTGCCTTTGCTTACGCCATCAAATACAGACAAGGCTGGCATTAACTCGCCTGCCCCATAAACTTGAATCACTAAGCGGCCATTAGACATTTGCTCAACCAGTTGTGCCAATCGCTCTGGTGCCATACCTAATCCGGCAAGATTTTTAGGCCAAGATGTTGCTAAACGCCATTCAATTGCTTGATGAGACGCTGTAACAGCTTGAGTTTTAGCCGCTGTGTCTGCAGGTGGCTGCTGACAACTTGCCAGCAACAACAATCCCAATAACCCGCAGTACAGTTTCAACTTCCCCATGATGAAATCCTTACTTTCTGCCATTGATAATGGACTAAAATTGACCACTATCCTGAACAGTAATCACATAGATATCACCTTAACATAACAATAACAACTAACAACCATGGCTATCTCAATAACAAATAAAAAAGCCTCACAACTTGTGAGGCTTTACCATATATAATATTGATTGGATTATTATTTTTAACAATCCATTTGTCGCAGTCATATTTAAAGACAAGCTATTGCTCAGCAATAGTGACCGCGACAATCACGCTATCCTTTACAGTTAGGCGTTTTAGGCACTTCGTCCAAGGCTTGCCATTCCGCTTCAGTGTAAACATTAATTGATAATGCATGCACACCATTTGCTAACTCATCCGCTAAGGCTTGGTTAACTAAACGATGACGAGCTAATAAACGCTGCTCGCTAAATTTATCGCTGACAACTACGACTTTAAAATGGGTCTCTGAATTAGGTGGCACATGATGACGATTACTTTCATTAATCACTTCAAGGTGCAATGGCGTAAAGGCTTGACTCAATTTATCTGTAATGATTTGTTCGACAGACATAGTGATACTCTTATTAATCCATATCAATGAAATCGCAGGGTACTGGTTTGCCGAATAAAGGTCAAACAAGCAAACTAAAACTTATTACTGGTGCACAAATTTACCGCAACTAAAATCCAGCCCACATGTTCATGTTGTTGGCCAATCAGCCATATCGACATAATCGAGTTCGACATCATACTCACTGCCACTTTGCGGCAGGTTTTCTCTACCCAGCCAGGCATTGATAAATTTGCCGTAGGGGTCGTAAGTTTGTTGTTGCTTGGCAAGATTAAACCGTCTACCCCCTCGAGGGTCTGCGCCCACACCAGCTAGGTATTGCCAATTACCCCAATTAATTGCAACGTCATAATCAATGAGTTGTTGCTGAAAATAGGCTGCACCGTAGCGCCAATCGCATTGCAACTCATGGATTAAACAACTGGCGACAATTTGTCTGCCACGATTAGACATATAACCGGTTTGGTTTAATTGCGTCATCAATGCATTCACCAATGCATATGGGGTTGTTGCGCTTTTCCAGGCTTGTAATCGCTGCGCATAAAAACTGGTTAGTGGTTTATTGCCGCTAATGCCTGAAAAGCAAAATAGCTTGTTATTAAATTTATGGCCATACCAATGAAAATACTCCCGCCACAGCAGTTCATATTCAATCCATTGGCTTGACTCATTTGCACCATGTTGCGATTCAAATTGGCGTAATGCCGACACCACTTGTCGAGCCGATAAACAGCCATTTGCCAACCAAGGGGAAAACTTGGTTGAGTGCTCCCAGCCCGCTAATTCGTTTCGAACAATTTTATAGCTATGGGCTAAATTAGAGGAAAAATAACTGTCTAGTTGTAACAACCCTTGTGCTTCGCCGCCACAAAACACATTACTCAACATGTGAGTTTGTGGCAGCCAGGCGGGATAAGATAACCACGACTGCAATAATGTATCTTGTGACTGCAACACAACCATTGGTGGTAACCAAGATATTTGCTCTTTTGCTGCATCAAAATGGCTATCTTTAATCCGTTTTTTAAACTGACTAAAGCTGGGTGGCAGTGCGTCCAACTCAAAAGGCAGTTGCGGTAAATCAAACAAGGTTTGGGTCGTGCAGCTCACAAATTCAATGTCTGTAGCACATTGTTGCTGAATCGCTTGCCAAGCGGCTCGCTCATCTGCGCCGCTGTGATGGCTTCGATAGACTCGGGTAATATCATGGGTGTTAATTAAATGAGGCAGACAACGCTGCGCTTGAGCATACACAATATGCAATTGCTGGCCATATTGATTAAGTGCTTCATCGAGAGCATGCAGTGACTCTAGCAAAAACTTAAGCCTGTGTTGCCCTAGGTATTGGGCTTGATATTGATCTCCCTTAAACCATTGAGGATCGATACAGTACACAATCATGAGTTGTTGGGCATGTTGGGCGATGTCGGCAAATATGGCGTTATCAGATAGGCGTAAGTCATCACCAAGCCAATAAAGTGCCCTAACATTTTTTGCCGAGGTTATTGTCTTACTAGCCGGTAAAGATTGAGCATTTACGTTGCTCATGCATTGCACCACTTATTACGTGTTTCATGCTCAATTGATACGTAAACACACCGTGGCAAGGTTCAATAAAAGATTGTTTTTGCCATTAACGGGGCTTGAGGTGATTCTATTTACCGTAAAGCTTAGCGATAGTAATGGGGGATAATGTGCCTAAAGGTAAAGTTGATTCTAGGCTCTGTTACTTTAAGTCGTTTAGGCAAAGCATGTTGCCAGTGTTGTTGCATGCCAGGGTGCATAATCAACAAATCTCCCGACTCTAGGGCAAAATTCACTTTGGTTTGCGTTTTTTTATGGCGTACAACAAAGTCTCTACAGGCTCCAAGAGTGACAGAGGCAATAGCTGAGCCCTCGATAATTTCGGGTTCATCATCACTGTGCCAGCCCATGCAGTCGCGCCCATTTGCGTAGCGATTGACTAATGCTGTGTTGCTTTGAATTTGATGATCTGTAAACAATTTTTGTCGTAAACGGCTTAACACCTTAGGCCAAGGCAAGGCGCTAATGTGTAACTTAGAATAATGATAGTCACAACCCGGATCGCCAAACCACGCTTGAGTGCGTGGAATAGGATGCCGCTTACCATAGACTTCAATAGACACTTTTTCTAACGGGTAGTGATCAACTTCGTTAAGTAACAACTGTTGCTGTTTAGCGGACAAAAAGCCTTTAATCCAGGTAACAGGTGGCGTTAATGGATGATCAACATCTGTATCGAGATCTAACTGGACTTCTGGTGCCTCAAAGTCAAACCCTTGTTGCAAACTAGACACTTTACCTCCTATTTTATTAAACAATTAAAACCAGCGCTTTATTTTCGCCCACCACAGTCCCAAAATCACAATCAACGCCATAAGCAGCAACACAGCAAAATAACCATAAGACCATTTTAGCTCTGGCATATTGTCAAAGTTCATCCCATAAATACCCGCGATGACCGTTAAAGGTAAAAATATGGCCGTAACCAAAGTTAACGTCATCATTACCCGGTTGGTTTTATGCGCGCTCACAGAGATAAAGCCATTAATCAAACTGCTCACTAATCCTTGATACAAACTGGCGCGGCTCGATAATCGCTCAAACTGATTATACAAATAACTTAACTGTTGATAGTCAAACTCAATGTGTTTAGCACGATCATTACCTAACAGTTTTTGCAGTAGTTCTTCATGATAACTAAATGAACGTTTCGCCTTTTGTAATTTACTGCTGTATGCCATTAGCTCAGCAAGTAAATCGTCAGTTGATGCATCAAAAATCTCTTCTTCTATATCATTTAAGCGTTCTTCTAATGCCAACATTACGGCTAAATAGTCGGTCACTATTTTGTCGCATAATGGCAAAACATACCCAGCTCATTTCCGAGCTATCAAGACTTTGCTTAGCCATGACTTGTTCGGTGACTTTAGCCACACTAATTGAAGGTTTTAAATGCTGAGTAATCAAAAACTGACGATTAACGTGCATCAATAAATGGCTTCTATCGAGTATTAAATAGGCTTCCTGCTCCACATTAACTCATGCGTCAATAAGTATGCGTGATGAGCATAGGCTTCAATTTGAGGTGGGTGACGTTCACGATGCGCTTCTTCAAAATCAAGATTATCAATACCAAATTGCGGGTGTGCTTGAAAAAAAGCTTGGTTATTTGGGCCGCTGATGTCAATCCAAATACGCTGCTTTTCTGGCTCGTATTGCGCCATAAGACGCTCATCGCCATGCGACAATAGTTGACCTTGGTTATCAAACAATAAGATGTGAATGGTCATAATTAACTTATACTAAGACAACAGGGCCGCCTTTCAAACTAGCTGGCTAGCTCTTGGGTTTCTACATCTTCAATAATGGCTTTAATTTGTTCAAAATGACTATTAACCCAAGCGCTACTGATCGGCCCCCAGGTCGAAATTCGATAATGCCCTTCATTATGCCTTTGCCCTTGCTGAATAAAATCAACTCTAATACCAATATCGGCAAAAGCTGCGATAGCATCTTGCAGGGTACGCCTTGGCATACCTGTTAACTTTTGTAGACTTAACAGATTATGTTGCTCTTCATCGAGTAGATGTGCCAGATATAGCTTTCGCAAAAATGCTTTTTGCGATTTATTAATAACGTTAAGTTGAGAAAACATCGATATAACGCCTTATAAATAATACGACTTTATTTGAAATTACTGCATGTGTTGCCCTGCATGCAAGTAATATCAACAGCTAAGCAATAATCAAATTTACGTTTTGAGATAAACATTTACAACCTGTTAGTCGCAAATTGCCCCAAAACCATGGCAGTATGATACTGAGACGGTAACAAAGGTATAACATAATAATGAACATGGACCCGACACAAAAAAGCCAGCCTTTAGTCGCACAAGCCTCAGATTCAACAGCTGAGTCAGCGGCAGAATTAAACCATTACCAACATGGTCATATACTCAGGCCGGCTCAATATATCCCACTATCCAGGTTAGCGCTGCAAGCCGTCGATGCTAACTACCCTAAATTACAGCTGATTATTAGCATTACGATTGCGGTGTTAATCACCTTAGGCATTACCATTTTTGGCCTAATTAATCCCGATATTCCAACGAGTGTGACCTTATCCATATTGCCAGGTTATGCATTACTAGCCGTGATTATCATTAAACTTATCCATATGAAAGCCAAACGGATTGCCTATGGTGTATTTGAGCATGAACTGGTATTCCGTGAAGGGCTATTCTGGGTGTCAACAACTGCCCTACCTTATACCCGCCTGCAGCACGTTAATTTATCTCAAGGGCCAGCTGAGCGAAAATTTGATCTGGTGTCATTAAAATGTTTTAGTGCCGGCAGTGGCGTGGCAGAGATTGATTTGCCCGGACTCAATGCTGAACTGGCTGAACATTTACGTCAGCACCTGTTAGCTAAAGCTGCGGCGAGCCACCAGCCTATAATAGAACAGCCTGAGAATGACAGCACTAGTTCACTAGAAAATGACACGCAAACCAGCGCAGATGTGGAGCATCAACTCAACACGTCTAAAGCAGAAACATCCAGTGAGGACACACCTCATGGATGAGTCGCCAAAAACACCTCAATCAATAAAACAACCCGATGTTATAGCTGCTACGACGGAGCAACACAGCAGTGACACTCTCGCCAATCAGTTCAAAGAGTGGCAAGCATTATCGCCCTGGTCGATTATTACTTACATATTTGGTGCGCTCAAAGGGCTCCTCAGTAATGGTATTGCCATCATCCCAATCGTTTACACCGGTTGGAAACAAGGATTTGATGGGCAATGGTTGGCGTTGATGATAAGCGTGATAGTGCTGCTTGTCAGTGTGGCTGCGGTGATTGAGTGGCATAAATTTCGCTTTCGTTTGTCAGGAAAACAACTCGATGTTAAACGGGGATTATTTTTTACTAAAAAAGATGAAATCCCCCTTAGCAGAATTCAAAATATTCGTTACGAACAACCTTTATATTTTAAACCCCTCGCCCTTGGCACATTGGTGATAGAAACCGCTGGGTCGAAAAAAGATGAAGCCAAGCTCGCAGCGTTAAACATCGAACAGGCACAGACGCTCAAACGCTTATTGCTTAATTTAACGTACCATGAACAGCCGACACAGTCGTCCTCTCAAGCCACTATTGAGCCGCAACTTGATGCTCAAACGCAAAGCTCTACTCCTGTAACTCGTAAATCTCTGGGTGATTTATTACTGTTTGGCTTTTATCAAAATAACTTTATTTGGTTTGCGGTAATTGCGGGGCCCATCATCGGCCAAATCGATATGGACAAGGTATTTGACTCCGTTATCGCTAAGCAATTTTGGTTATGGATTGAGAGTCAAACCCATCAAAATATCGTCTTACAAAGCTTGTTTTTTATTCTTGGCTTGCTGTTTTTATACGGACTTTTTTCGCTTATTTCGATTATCGCCGCTGTATTAAAATATTATCCATACAAACTCGATAGGCATAGCGACACCCTGCAACGCAGTGGCGGAGTTATTTCACACCAACAAGATGCATTAGCCATTAAACGGGTGCAGCTGATCCATGCAAAACAACCTGTACTAGCTCGGTTTTTTAAGCGTTGGACCTTATATTTTAAGCAGGTTAAAGGCCAGGAGGTTGAGCAAAAAACTAAACAGCATATGCTAATTCCCAGCGTAAAACCAAACGAAGTAGCAACAATATTAACGGCCATGCCAAATCTCAGTGGCGGCGCAAGCGCTTTACCACACAATTACACGTCTATTCACATCAAATGGTTTACAAGGCGGAGCATACTGCCACTGTCTATCGCCATATTGTTATCGATTATTGGCGGATTTGATGGACGTAGTTTGAGCTTTTTTGAATCCACCTGGCTAACCACTTCGATGATTATTGGGCTTATTTATTTACGTTATAAACATTGGGGATATGTTATTGAAGACCAGGTGATTTGGCAGCACACAGGCTTACTCGGCAGGCAATGGAAACGCATTGCTTTTGACAAAGTACAACACGTCAAAATAACTCAAACACAGGGGCAAAAACGGGCAAACTTAGCTTATATTGAAATCGGCCTTGCCAGCGGCAGTGTGGTGTTTCCTTACATACCAATAGACATTGCCAATCAAATTATTTCCCGTTCGCTGCATGCGGTAAGTCGTAATAGCCAAAACTGGATTTAACGTCATACCGTTTACACAAAGACAAATGTACTAACCAATATCAACCAGACACTTTCTAATTGAGATTTCAAATGCTACCGGTCACCCATCGCTGGTGACTGGTCAGCATTGTTAACTTAGTCAGGCTTAAGCCTCTGAAGACTACTTGACCACTAGTACAGGGCATTTGGCTTTATTAGCCACTTCCTCTGCCACATTATCATGCAAAAAGTGCGATAGGCCTGTACGTCCGTGGCTAGCAATGACCACCATGCCTATTTCATCACTATTGGCTTCAGCTAAAATTTCGGTCACAGCATCACCACGACGGATCACTGTTTCGACCTTTAGTTCGGTTTTTAACTGAGCTAATAATTCATGCATTTGCTTGGCGGCAGCATCTTCCATGGTTTTAGCCAACTCTTCAGGTGTAATAGCAAGCACCATATAGTTTTCGTCACCTAGGGGTTGATCAATCACATTCAAAATACGAATACCTACATTGTAGAGATTTGCCATCTCAATGGCATATCGTAAGGCATGTGACGCCGTGTCTGAAAAATCGGTAGGCCATAAAATATTACGTGTACGCATTTCGCTACCCTCCTTAAACGTGAACAACTAAAGAGCCCGTTAACCAACCTAAACTTGCACAGCAAACAGACTGTATTCACGCAGTTAATAACTCCTCTTACAAGTTAAGTGTAGTCAGTAATGTGAGCTTTTTTAGTGATCAAAATCAAATCAATGCCGAAAACTTGCTTTGGTTCAAAAAAACGCCTAACATCAGACCGACTAATCAGTCGGTTTTTTTTTATACGCTTTATTGCTAATAAAGCATTGAACACAGCCAATGCGATTGTGTTTTAACAATACTTGGCACAATTAACCGACTCAGACACTCAGCCGGAGAACAATAATGAACATGGCAGTTGATCAGACAGTAAACTCACTCGCGCAATTACTCGACACACAACGTAGCCGTTATTTGTCGCAACCGGCACCGAGTTATCAATCTCGCGTCGACAAATTAGCCCAACTTAAAATCGCATTGCTCGATAACCAACAAGCGATAATTAATGCCCTCAATCTCGATTATGGTCACCGCTCTTCAAATGACACCGTTATCTCAGACATCATGCCGTGCGTTAATAATATCAATTACACCATTAAGCACCTTAAATCGTGGATGAAACCTAGCCGACGTCATGCAGGGATGCTGTTATCGCCCTCAAAAGTGTCAGTGCAATATCAACCGTTAGGTGTGATTGGTATTATCGTGCCGTGGAATTTTCCGATCATGTTATCGATGGGACCATTAGTCACGGCCATAGCCGCTGGTAATGGTGCCATGCTCAAAATGTCTGAGTTTACCCCTGCAACGAATGCCGTGTTACGCCAATTACTTGCCACTATTTTTGACACCTCCGAAGTGGCTATTGTTGAAGGTGAAGCGGAAGTTGCCGCAGAGTTTTCATCTCTGCCTTTTGATCATATTTTATTTACCGGCTCTACCGTTGTAGGGCGCCATGTTATGCGAGCAGCAGCCGATAACCTTACCCCTGTAACGTTAGAGTTAGGCGGTAAATCACCAGCGATAATCGCGCCAGATATGGCGATAGACACCGCTGTTGAACGACTCATTTTTGGTAAATGTTTAAATGCCGGTCAAATTTGTGTTGCCCCTGATTATGTGCTCTGCCCTGCCGACAAAGTAGATGCATTTATTGCAGCTTATCGCGCTCGTTTTAACAAAATGTACCCTGATTTTGTTAACAACCAAGATTACGGCAATGTCATTAATGACCGCCAATATCAGCGCTTATTAAAAGTTCTTGACGATGCTAAAGCAAAAGGTGCAAAAGTCATATCCGCAACGGATGACCCTATTTCGGCCGATAGTAGAAAATTAGCAACGCAACTGATTATCGACACAACAGACGACATGTTGTTGATGCAAGATGAGATTTTTGGGCCACTATTACCGATCATTAGCTATCAAAATGTGTCAGAGGCCATTGGTTATGTTAACCGTGGAGACCGACCACTGGCGTTATACATAATGAGTTTTGATGATAAAATCCAACAACATATTTTACAGCAAACCCATTCCGGTGGTGTGTGTATTAACGACACGGTATTTCACGTGGCGGCAGACGACGCGCCATTTGGTGGTATCGGCCCTTCAGGCATGGGACATTACCATGGTAAAGAAGGTTTCTTAACCTTTAGCCACGCTAAGACGGTGCTAAACAGTGGTAAAATCAACACTGGCGTGTTTGTACACCCTCCTTATGGTGGGCTCATTCAACGACTATTAATGAAGTTTTTCTTGCGTTAACAACGCTGCTGCCCAGGCAGTTTATAGACATTTTCTGGGCAGCTAATCATTTTCAACCACAGGCACTTTTAACTTAATGAGCAGTAAAACCACGACCACCACAGATAAAAAACAAGCTATTTTAGACTCTGCATTGCTGCTTTTTGTCAGTAAAGGCTTTAATGCAACATCAACTGCCTCAATTGCCAAAGCTGCTGGGGTGGCAACCGGGACATTATTTCATCATTTTTCGACCAAAAATGACATAATGAGTCAATTGTTTCTATCAATAAAACAAGAGTTTGCCAATAATATGGTAAGCAATACTCAGTTATCTGGTGACATTGAAAAAGACGCCAATAACCTATGGCAAAAAGCCATTGATTGGGCTATCGCACAACCTCTTAAGCAATTATTCTTTTTACAATATTCAATGTCAGCCGATATTGATGTTGCGGTGAGAAAGCAAGCGATGACAAGCATTTTAGGCTTTGTGGTTGAGTTGATTGAGCAAGGCAAGCAGCAAGGCATTATTGCCAACTTCCCCAGCGAATTATTACTGGAAAACTGTCATGGGCAGTACTTAGCCGCTATCCGCTTCTTTACAGACAATCCACAACTCGGTAGTGACGAGCAACATCGCAGTGCAAGCTTTAAACTGTTTTGGCATGCGATGAAAGCCCAGTAACACCTCACTGACCGCGAGCTAAGTTATAACGACCTAAAAACATTAACCATCTAAATCAAAACTCGCTAAATCAACATCATCTGCGGCTGAGTCGTTATTATCTTCAAAATCTAATTGCGCTGTATGTGCGATTTGCTGGTTAAGCATTTCTTGTTGCTTAGCCTTATGCATTGCATATTGGCGTCGACGCTTGCGCTGTAAGCATAATCGAATAACATCTTGTTTTTGTAACTCACTGTAGCTCATCCAATTGAAACGCTCATCACGGCTTCTCAGGCATCCAACACAATAACCGCGTCTGTCAGACTGACAAACACCGACACAAGGGCTGGGTACGGCAAAAAAGCTTAACTGTTCCATCATCAGTAAGATTAACTCCAGTACATAAAAAGCAGACTATTTATTGATATGCGATATAGTCATAAAGGCCTAAAAAATATACAGGCCAACAATCGTTGTATATTAAGGTTATACTAATTGAGTTAATTTTGTACATTATTACACGTTTTAGGAGGTCTTATGACAACATCAAAGCGTTCCATGTTAAGAGGAAGCAGTCCAACCTGGCACGGCCTGACATTAATAATATGTAGCTTATTTATCCTCGCGGCATGCACAACAAAGCCTAAACAAGACTATGATGTTAATTATGATTTCGCCGCACTTAAAACGTTTAGCCAACTCAGTGTTAAACAAACGAATGACCCACTAACAGCCGACAGAATTAATGCCGATATCAAGCAAAGTTTGTTAAACCAGGGATTTGTTTATCAACCAGAGGGGGGCGATTTTATAGTTAACTATGCGTTTGTCACTCAAGATAAAGAAAAAGACTCTAGCCTTTCTATCGGTTTAGGCTCTGGCACTTGGGGCGCTAAAGGCGGTATTGGTCTTGGTACCAGCATTGGGATCCCGCTTGGCAGCAACACCGCCAAAACCCAAACCATCCAAATCGATATCGTTGATTCTACAGATAAGCGCTTAATTTGGCGCGGTAATGGCCAGTATCATTTTGATCAAGGTGGCGAAGATAAGGCCAAAGGTATTAACGAAACCGTTGCGGCAATTTTGGCGCAATTCCCACCACAAAAATAACCACTTTTGGCCGTTGTTAACCGCAAATGTAACAACGGCCATCGCATTGTAAAAAAATCTATTTAGCAATTAACGGTTGCACGTTAAACTAGCCGCTATTCTACTTTATCGATTTGTTGACATGACCACCGAAACATATAACCAAGCCGTACTGGCATTAGCACTTGCCGGCATTGATGCCATCAATACCTCTGCATCACAACACAAAGCCCAACGCACGCCTGCGCAAGAAAGCCATTTTTTATGTAATTGGATGGTTGAATCGTTAAAAACAAAGCGTTTTTCTAAATTGGTTGCCGACGACTTAACCGCGTGGATCCGCCAAGCTCGAAGTCAAGGGGCTGGGGCGCAACTAAAACGTTTGCTCACCTGCATTGCAGACCAATATCAGCAGGCCAATAACAGCCCTATTGCGACAGGTACCGGGCTTAAAAACTTATTAACAGAATTAGCGGCTAAGCAATGGGTTATCATCACCGATACTGATATAGACGCTAAACTTAAATTAGACAGTGATGGGCAATCTAGCTTAATTATCTCTGCCACAGCTTTTAATCAACACATTGTTGATGACAAGATTGTTAAGCCGATTTCAATGTATATACGTGGCGATGAAAAAGTCGTCGCTCAACTTGCGTTAACTCAGGGCTTATTACTGAGCCAAGGTAATAAGAAAACCACATTGATTAAACACCACAAAACCTACATCTTACGACCTAAAAACCTGCACCCAAGTTTATGTTTATTGTGTCTTGAGCAATATTAAAACCAAGCTGTGTAGTGTGGGCACACATGGCATGTGAGGAGGCTCCATGAAAAAAAGCGTTATTTTGATGAGTTGTGTGGTGCTATTTTTTATCTCTGGATTCACTTTTGCCGATACGGTGCTCAAATATAACGTTAATGGTTCGAGTAGCTGGGTGCCTTACTACATACCAAAATCACCAGAAACCCCTGGGGTTTTGGGTGAGATAGTTCCCCTTTTACTTGCTCGAGCGAATATTAACATTGAGAAGCACAACTTCCCGCCAAGACGAACCAACTATGCATTAGACAAAGGCTGGTTAGATTTCGATTTTGTTAGCCCTAGTTGGTTTCCTAATGCCGATTTAGGCGAATTATTTGTGCAGTCGTCTGCCATTATCGCCATTGAAGAGCATGTCATTACACTGGCGTCTAACGCTAAAAATTGGCAAAGTAACGACAACCTAAAAGGCCAAGAAATTGGTACAATTGGTGGTTACTTGTATCATAATGACACAGAGTTCACCCGGGTGGATTTCATCTCAGAAAAAGAACTCATAAAAGCACTTTATAAAGACCGCGTTAAAGCGGCAATTTCAGGTGACTTGCCCGCACTATATTGGGCTAAACAGCTCAACCGCCCTATCACGCTTGCTGCGCTCCATTCAAAAGGTTATTTAGTCATGCGACTAAGAAAAGAACACGCAGCATTATTACCCAATATCAATGCTGCTATCGCTGAGCTGCAGTCTAACGGCACGATTGAACGTATTATCGATAAATATACCCAGCAAGCAGTATTTGAGCACACTGAGTAATACCGAACGTAAACGCTTAAAATGGGTTTACGCTGTAGCCTTCATGGGCTAATACCGCATGGGCTGTTAATGCAGACAACGCCATGTCAACACCAGGTAATAAATCCTTTTGACTCATACCATAATACGCCGCCGTTTGACCACACACATAAAACCTAACCCCAACCTTCACCAACTGTGCAATCAGGTCTTTATTGGCATTATTTTTTCCAGTATTTAACATCTGATAGTAGTGCTCTTGAGTCATGTCGCTTGCCGCTTGACCATGCACCACCATCGCCAGCGAAATATCTTCCAGTTTAACGCCTGCAGCAACATGCATATTAATAAAACGAGCAAGGGTATCGATACGACGATTCAACTCACCGGGTTTAGCCGATGCGCCTAAATCAAAAGCCACCTTAAACTTCATTCCTGCAGGGATTGCCAAGTTACTCTCAATGGTTGCCACTTTACCGTACTCAGTGATCACAGTGCCAGATTTAAACTCTTCCATACCCGCAACGGCCATAAAATGGGCGCAAGAGCATGCACTTATCATGGCACAATACAGTGTTCGTTTAGCAAAAAGAGATAAGCTTTGATGCATATTTTATCCTTGTCGTTGTTATTATTTGGCCTGTCATTGGCTGCTCTGGGCTCACTTTAGCACAGATTAACGCGTAGATTTTATGCTGATTATGGTATAATCGTGCCTAAACTACGCGACAGCCTAAATGATATGTCAATCCGCCCAATCACTGCTTCAGACTGGCCAGCAATAATGGCTATTCAGGCGCAATGTTATATTGAATTAACCCCAGAGTCCCTTGCGGTCATGCAAAGTAAATGGCAAGCGTCGCCAACGACATGCCTGGTCGTTGAGCAATCTGAAAACATTGCTGCTTATGCATTAGTCCACCCCTGGCCTCAGGGTGATGCACCGTCTTTAGACACCCCCATTACCCTAATAAAGAGTCATAGCTGGTATTTACATGACATGGCGATTTCGCCAGCGGCTCAAGGTATGGGGCTGGGTAAACAGTTACTCGAGTACGTGATTAACCAAGCGACTCAATTATCTAAACACGGTATTGGTTTGGTTGCCGTTCAGGGAGCAAAAGGCTATTGGCAAGCACAAGGTTTTTTACCCGCAACCCCATCCTCAACATTAAAAGCTGCTTTAAAGACTTATCCTGCTGATGCGTGTTACCTGTATTTAACCCTCGATTAGAGTGGTGAACAAAATAAAGTGTGCGATTTATGGCAACTGATTAGGGTTCTAGTTGGTTATCAGTGAGCTAACGTGGGACAATCAACCACACTATCTAACCACACTATCAGCGCACCGGTTGCGTTTGGGTCCTTATCGTCGAAAACATATCTGTTAGATGATATTGATTAAGGGCTATCTTTTTATTTTTGAATGTAAATGACATTAATTTCAGGAGTTCGCCATGGCGCGCCAAGTAATTTATACCTTTAAAGGCCAAACCAAAACCATCGCCTTTAGCTATGACATCCACCATGACCTTTATGAAGCCGCCGCTGAAGCGGAAGGGATAGATTTAACAAAATTTCTCGCCATGGAGCAACAAATCGCATTAACCTCCAAAAAAGGCGCCAAAGCTGAAAAAGAGTATCGTAAGACCGAATTTGCACGCTTTGGTTTTACCAGTATTAAGTTTGTTCGCGAAGACGATGAAATCTAATCTCAACTGAGCATTAAGGAATATCAATGTTAAATTCAGAACATGCCAACTTTCCTCGAGCGAGCTTTGTTCGTCGAGTTGGCGCTATCATTTACGATTCATTGTTGGCCGTCGCGGTATACATGTTTGCCGGTGGCATTGGTTTTGGGGTATTTTTTGCTTTACAAAGCACCGGGGTGATTGCAATGAACGGCTTTGAGCATACCTCAGACTTACTCAATAACACACCGCTTTACCATGGGCTATATCAATTATGGTTGGCATTGTGTGTTTGCAGCTTTTACGCCATATTTTGGAGCCGTGGCGGTCAAACTTTAGGGATGCGAGCATGGCGTTTAAAAGTACAGCATCCTAATGGTCAAAACCTCAGCTTTATTACCGCTTGCGCTCGGGTGGTGTGGTCTTTGTTAGGGATAGGTAACTTATGGATTTTAATCAACGACGATAAACTGGCTCTGCAAGATATGATAACCCGCTCAGAAGTGGTGGTATTGTCGGTTGAAGCTAATCAAATGCGCAATTGGCACGGCGCATAAAAACATCAAATTAACGTGTTGATTTTGTAGAAATATAATCATATACAGGTTAACTTGCGAATAAAAATGGCAACCCATAGGTTGCCATTTCTGTATTCGATCATGCGACATGATTATTTACGAATGTAATATATGGCTAAAGCGGTAAATAACAAACTTGGTGCTACAGCCCCAACAAAAGCGGGTAACTCATACACAAGACTCATAGGGCCAAATATCTGGTTGCTGATATAAAAACTAAACCCAGCCACTACACCTAACAATACCCGAGCCCCCATAGTGACCGT
The DNA here is from genome assembly GCF_014648035.1 of Shewanella algicola. GTDB lineage: Bacteria > Pseudomonadota > Gammaproteobacteria > Enterobacterales > Shewanellaceae > Shewanella > Shewanella algicola. Next base: position 28,096 of record NZ_BMQI01000046.1, read on the forward strand.
TCGCAGCGGACCAAATACAAATGACAACGCCACCAACATCATTACCGCCACCGTGATTGGTTGCATAATTTTGCGCCATAACGCCAATTCATAACGGCTAGGGTCTTGCTGGTTAGTTTCGAGGTAATCAAGATAATCAACCAATCCTCTAATCGATAACGATTCAGGCTTTACCGACACAACACTGAGCTTATCTGGCGTTAACGTTGACCGCCATTCATCGGTTTCTAAAAATTCACGAACGACTCTATCTTCTTGCACAGACGTATTTTCAACGCCACTTAATTGCCATAAATCACCGGTAAATACGGCTTTTTCAGCATGCGTCACCGACCTTAACTCAAGACTATCGTTAAACTTATACAAGCTAACAGAGTTAAGCATATCTACATTTTGCACTTCGCCGATATTGACAAACATATCGCCATCTTTAGCCCAAATACCACGGTTTGATTTAATTAAACTGCCACCCGACACTTTTACGGCTTGGAGTTCCTTTGCGCTTTTTTCTGCAACTGGAGCCCCCCATTCACCGAGCACCATCACCATTATCATTAACGGTATTGCGGTTTTCATTGCCGATTGAGTGATTTGCAAACGCGACATACCAGAAGCTTGCATTACAACAAGTTCCGAGTTGGACGCTAACATGCCCATTCCAATTAATGCACCGAGTAAAACGGCCATGGGGAAAAACATTTCGATATCACGAGGCACTAAAAACAGCACATAAACGCCGGCATCCATCATGGTATAGTTGCCTCGTCCAACAACGCGCAGCTGATCAACCCACTTAATAATGCCCGACAATCCGGTTAAAATAAGCAAACACAAGGCTGACGTACTCACAATCATGCGAGCAATATAAAGGTCTAAAATTTTCATCCTGCCACCTGTTTACGCTTAAAAAACCCGAGCAATTTCATTCCAGATGGCCGTTCTTTAATTAACAACAGTAACCCTAATATCAATGCACAACCGTGGATCCACCACATCCCCAACGACAATGGGATAACCTCATCTTGTAGCGCTTTACGTCCTGCGACCATTAAGCCAAAGTAGCCCAAATACAATAAAATAGCAGGGAACATTTTTGCAAACTTACCTTGGCGCACATTCACCCGAGCCAGCGGCACTGCAATTAAGGTCATTAATGGAATGGCGATAGGGATCGCTAATCGCCATTGAAACTCGGCCACGGCTTCAGAGCCAGGTGTCGCCAGCAGTTCATCGACAGGCAATGCAGACAATTTACGTCTACGCTCATCGATTTCTTGCTCTTTAATTTCCATTTTATAGCCACCAAACTCAATAACTTGTATATCCAGTGACTTAGGGTTGCCTTGATAACGCACCCCTTTTTCAAGCTCTAATTGTTGGCTGCCGATATCGTCTTCTGTGACTCGTCCTTGCTGAGCAACCACAAGATTAGTTAAGCCATCTTCATCTTCTGGATCAGGTAATTGCGCCACAAACACTTTATTGAGAGTATTATCTTTATTAATCTTTTCAACAAATAACACCGCTCGACCGTTAGGGCTGGTTTGAAAGCGCCCTTGAGTTAATGCGGCAAGTCCGGCTTCAGACTGGGCTTTTTCTAACACCTGATTTTGGCGCTCTTCTGCCCATGGGCCAACATAAATAGACAAATAAGCCGTAAAGACGAGGTTAACTAACGCCAGCAGCAATGTCACCCGAGTTACATACCACTCACTGACCCCCACGCCATGCAAAACCACCATTTCATTTTCAGCATACATTCGCCCATGGGCTAATAAAATCGCTAAAAAGAAACTAAGAGGAAGCACCAACACCGTCAACTGAGGCAAATTCAACCCCAATAACGTCAACACTAACGATGCAGGAAATTCGCCGTCAGAAGCGTCGGCTAACACGCGCACAAATTGTTGGCTGATAAAAATAGTTAACAGTACTAAAAGTACTGCAAATTGCGCTTTTAAAACTTCACCAATCAGGTATCTAAATACAATCACAAGTAGGATCCGGTGGCTAAACTTATCTTTTTACTGGTATCAGAGCAACTTTCATGTAAACTGTCTACTTTCAGAAGTTTTGCTAGTTTTCTGACCAGCGCGGAAGGTGCTTTGGGGTCGTGGTTAACATCTATTTTGGCTGTCAATTTTCGCCTATTTTTAGTTAATAATCCCAAACAGTTAACACCTTTTCGTTGAATATATGCCAGATGGCCTAATGCAAACATTATCTAATAAATATAAAAATTTGTCTTTAAGAATCTAGGAGTGCTCATGGAGTTTAGCGTAAAGAGCGGCAGCCCCGAAAAACAACGTTCAGCGTGTATCGTTGTTGGTGTCTACGAACCCCGCCGTTTGTCTGGTATCGCAGAGCAATTGGATAAAATCAGTGAAGGTTACATCAGTAACCTACTTCGTCGTGGTGACCTTGAAGGTAAACCAGGACAAATGCTGCTATTGCATCATGTACCAAACGTATTGAGTGAGCGCGTGTTATTAGTAGGTTGTGGTAAAGAGCGTGAGTTAGACGAGCGTCAATACAAACAAATTATCACCAAAACCATTAGCACCTTGAACGAAACCGGTTCAATGGAAGCAGTATGCTTCTTAACAGAGCTGCATGTCAAAGGCCGCGACACCTACTGGAAAGTTCGTCAAGCCGTTGAAGCGACTCAAAACAGCTTATATTCATTTGACGCATTAAAGACCCGCAAGGGTGAAACTCGTCGTCCACTGCGTAAAATGGTATTTAATGTACCAACACGCCGTGAGTTGACCATTGGCGAGCGCGCAATTGAACACGGCACGTCAGTGTCTGCGGGTATGCATTTATGCCGCGATGTGGCAAACATGCCACCTAACATTTGTAATCCAGCTTATTTAGCGTCACAAGCACGTCAAATGGCTGAAGTACATGAAAACCTTAAAGTCACCACCATTGGTGAAGAGCAAATGGCCAAATTAGGCATGAACTCTTACCTTGCCGTAGGCCGTGCTAGCTCAAACGAATCTATCATGACCGTGATGGAATATCAGGGCGCAGTCAACAGCACTGAAAAACCGATTGTATTAGTGGGTAAAGGGCTAACCTTTGACTCGGGCGGAATTTCATTAAAACCTGGCGAAGCCATGGATGAAATGAAATACGACATGGGTGGTGCAGCAGGTGTTATCGGCACCATGAAAGCATTGTGTGAAATGAAGTTGCCTATCAATGTGATTGGTGTACTGGCCGGTTGTGAAAACATGCCTGCTGGCAACGCTTACCGTCCAGGTGACATTTTAACCACCATGTCTGGCCAAACGGTTGAAGTATTAAATACCGACGCTGAAGGCCGCTTAGTATTATGTGACGTATTAACCTACGTTGAGCGTTTCGAGCCAGAATTGGTTATCGATACAGCAACCTTAACCGGCGCTTGTGTGATTGCATTAGGCAAACACGCTTCAGGTTTGTTTAGCTCGCATAATCCATTAGCACATGAATTATTGAATGCGGGTGAGCAAAGTGGAGACCGCGCATGGCGCATGCCACTATGGGATGAATATCAAGACATGCTTGATAGCCCATTTGCTGACATGACGAACCTTGGTGGTCGCCCTGCAGGTTCTATTACTGCTGCTTGTTTCTTATCTCGCTTCGCGAAAAAGTACAACTGGGCGCATTTAGACGTAGCAGGTACAGCTTGGAACAGTGGCGCAAACAAAGGGTCAACCGGTCGTCCGGTACCGATTTTAAGCCAGTTCTTAATTAATCGTGCTGGAGTTGAAATTAGCGAATAACCTTTTTGAGGTTAACGCATATAAAAAGGGTAAAGCGCATGCTTTACCCTTTTTATATCTTATATGAATCAAAAAATATTATGCTAACTTCAGCATATTTATTGCCCATAAGCATAACCCGCCATAAAGCAGACTAGTTTTCCGAATGTCCCTAAAGAATTAACGGCCTATATCTATATAGGTATTACTCGTTCAATATTTCACACTAGAAAGATTAACCCAACACTGCATCAATCAGAGTCAATTTACCGATTATCAAGTTTGCTGGTTATCAGCTTTACTAAATATATTTGATAGTACAAGCATGACACATCATCAGGCTTAAATATTCGCTAGACCTTTTTTCAAATAAGAAGGTAAACAACTAAAATAAAGCAATATATTTGTTTAAAAACACACCATATGGTAGCTTATTTATTAAACCAATTAATGTTTGATAAAAATCACAATCATAAGGAATTGATTGAATGAAACTCAAGTATGCTTGGCACCTGTCACCCGCGCTGGCAAAAAACAAGTGAATCGATTACTTTCAAGGTTTTATGTCATAATTTTAAGCGTTTGCTTTACTCTCACGCCAACGGGACATTTATACGCAAAAAATGCTTCCGAAGTGCAATTTATCACATACCCACTACCTCCTTTTACTTATTTAGATAATGGGTATTTAAGTGGTTTTTCAATCGATATCATTGAAGCAATGATGCAAAACACTCAACAAACAGCCAAGATTGAAATGTATCCATTTAAGCGTGCGTTTCAGCTCATCAAGTCGCAAAAGAATACTGCATTATTTTTAGTAGCAAAGAGACCCGAAAGAGAATCAGAAATGAAATGGGTCGGTCCGATTATTAGCAGTGGCGTGTATTTCTACCAAAAACGTGATTCTGGGTTGTCACTCGCACATTTAGAAGATTTAAAACGAGTACAAAATATAGGTGTGGTGCAAGATAACGCAGATCACACTTACTTAAATGCCCAAGGATTTACCAACCTCAGTACCGACAATGCCCAGTTACAATCCCTAAAGATGCTCAGTTATGGCCGCATAGATGTTGCTCCAATGAGCGAGTTAGTCATGCCCTATTTAGCACAAGCAGCAAATATCGATATCAATACTATCGAACGCACTCCCATTAAATTATACGATTCAACCTTGTATATTGCTTTTTCAAACGACACCAGTGATGAGGACATTGCATTATGGCAACAGGCATTTGATGAACTAAAAAAATCAGGGCAGTATCAAGCAATTTATGACCGATATTTTACCCAAGAGCTCAGTATTGCACAGCACTAAAAATCCCAAATTCCAAATTCCAAAACTCAACATCTTAAATCCAGCGCCATTGGCCATTGTGCTAAACACGTTAGCCAGGGGCACTTATTTATGCGGAATGGTATTAATCATCTACTCATTCTATTCGCTAAAAATACCGCTATCGACTATGCCGTTCGGCAAACATTTAAGCGAACAAAATAGCCTAAACAATTGTTAACTTGTTACACATAAGTAACAAGTTTATTCTCTCGTTTGTAAGCATGATAAGTCCATAATCTATAAAAAACTCGCAGAAAGGGATCTTCAGGTGAAAGCGTTAAAAGTCATCATCATTACAATCGTTAGTGCATTGGCGCTTTATGGACTAGTGGCAATCTTATTGGGCTGGCTACTCAGCTCCATGTGCGGTAATACCGTTTACACCGAATCACTTTCATTAGATAAAATGTATAAGGCTGTTATCTTTGAACGCAGTTGCGGCGGTGCTTCTGACTACACAACCCAAATATCAATCATCAAAGCTGACGAGCAACTGTGTGACAATTGCGCTGGCGACGTGCTCGTTGCCAATGGCCATCCTAACGACAATAAACTCAACTTAGTCTGGTTAGGGCAACAAGATTCTGACGATCAACATCTGCAAATTCATGTTCCTGCTGACATTACAATTGAGACTCAAGCAAGCAGCTGGTCCTCTTGGTTTGATAGTATCGATATTTCCTACCCTGTATTTGACCAATATCCAGTAGTCTGTGAACAAAACCCGCAAGCTAAAGCATGTCAATTCATCACAAATGATCAAAAGCTGATTGATGTGTTAATTCAATTTAAAGACTTTAAAAACAATAAAGCACTTGCCGTATCAGTGAGCGATAGTGGTCATATTCGCTATGGCTATGGTTTTGGTTATGACTCCATGTTAAAAGCGCAACGCAGAGCATTAAAAGAGTGCACCAAAGGCATAAGCCCTACTCATGTAAAATGTGAATTAATTCGCTAAGGGCAAGTAATGCTATTTGAGCGTCAGCAACACAAAACACATCTCATAGATAATCACAAAATAGAGGTCAGTTACGACCGCTTTACGACTCGTTTTAGCTTATCCATTAATGAGCAACAAGTTTATCGCAGACTATTGCTGCTAGGCCCATGGCGTAAACAGAACCTAATGATTAATGATATTTTTTATTATTTAACCTGAACTCGGGATAAGGAATGAACTTATAATATTTAAAATCAACACCTTACCCATTCTCGCTTTCAAGCTTGTCATTTGTTCTGCTAACAAGGCTAATTGACGCGTCAATAGTTAGCCTATTGTAAGTCGATTCAACGCAGTTAGCAGGGCAAAGGACTGTTTGAAAGGCGTTTATTATCCCGAACTCAGGTTATTTATCAATTAGATGGTATGTATTGTGGCGTTCAAGCTTAACGCCACGGCAATCATCTCCTCAACGTCCATCCATCAAAGAGCTATTACCTCAACGTCGCAGAAAGTCTATTATGATCGCGCTCTATATCGGCTTAATCAGCACGATTAAACTGATGTTAGGGATATTGAGCGAGTCCAACATCATATAAAAACCACTGCAGACAGCCATTAACCCGCAAGCGATTTTAGTGTAAACTCATGGCCAAATTATTAACCGGTAAAAAGCTGCACAACATGACTCAAGCCTTGTTTTACCTTATGCCTGATAATCATAATCAAATGAGTGCATTAGATGCGCTTTATTTGGCGGCCTGCCGGTTGGCTGAACAACACTATCGTCAGCAAAAAAACGTCTACATTCATTGCAAAGACAAGCAACAAGCCTATGCAATTGACGAGTTACTGTGGCAATTTGAGCCCAATGCCTTTGTGCCACACAATTTAAAAGGTGAAGGCCCCGTGACAGGGGCGCCGGTTGAAATTGGTTTTGACACCTTAGGGCCAAATAAAAGTCGCCAAGTTCTGATTAATCTTGCAGACCACATGCCCACTTTTGCGGTAAACTTGCCCCATATTATCGATTTTGTCGCTAATGACGATGAGCTCAAGCGCATTGCCCGCAATCGCTACCGTCAATATCAAAGTGCAGGCATTACACCTAGCACTCAAGCATTAGCAGAATAAACACTTAATTTAGATAGAGAACATAACGCTCCTATGGAAAAAACATACAACCCAAAGTCTATCGAACAAGCCCTTTACCAAAACTGGGAAGAGCAAGGTTACTTCAAGCCACATGGCGATGAATCACAAGGCAACTATTGCATCATGATCCCGCCACCGAACGTAACCGGTAGCTTACACATGGGTCATGCATTCCAAGACACAATCATGGATACCCTCACCCGCTATGAGCGCATGAAGGGCAAAAACACCCTTTGGCAAGTGGGCACCGACCATGCCGGTATTGCTACTCAAATGTTAGTTGAGCGTAAACTTGAAGCGGAAGAAGGCAAAACACGTCATGATTTAGGCCGTGATGCGTTTATCGACAAAGTATGGGACTGGAAAGCACAGTCTGGCGGCACTATCACCAAACAGCTTCGTCGCATAGGCGCCTCTGTTGATTGGGATCGTGAACGTTTTACCATGGACGAAGGCTTATCAAAAGCTGTGCAAGAAGTGTTTGTACGCCTATATGATGATGAATTAATTTATCGCGGTAAGCGCCTGGTGAACTGGGATCCAAAGCTGCACACCGCCATTTCAGACTTGGAAGTTGAAAACAAAGAGAAGCAAGGCCACATGTGGCACTTCCGTTATCCTTTGGCGCAAGGCGCACTTACTGCTGACGGTAAAGATTATTTAGAAGTTGCAACTACCCGCCCTGAAACCATGTTAGGTGATAGTGCCGTAGCCGTGCACCCAGATGACGAACGTTATCAGTCACTCATTGGTAAGTTCATTTTATTGCCAATCGTCAATCGTTTGATCCCAATCGTTGCCGACGATTATGTCGACATGGAATTTGGTACCGGCTGTGTAAAAATCACCCCAGCACATGACTTTAACGACTATGAAGTGGGTAAACGTCATGCATTGCCTATGTACAACATCTTCACCCTAGATGCATCTGTACGTAGCTTTGTTGAAGTGATTAACACCGACGGCACGCCAAACAAAGACGTCGAAATGGCACTGCCGGAGCGCTATATTGGGCTGGACCGTTTTAAAGCACGTACAGCCATTGTTAACGAGTTTGACACCTTAGGTTTACTTGAAAAAGTGGCACCACATGGCTTAAAAGTGCCTTATGGCGATCGCTCTGGAGTGGTCATTGAACCATTACTAACAGACCAATGGTATGTTGCGGTTGAGTCTATGGCCAAAACAGCCATCGAAGCGGTTGAAACCGGTGAAATCAAATTTGTGCCACAGCAATACGAAAACATGTATTTCTCGTGGATGCGCGACATTAACGACTGGTGTATTTCACGTCAGTTATGGTGGGGACACCGCATTCCTGCCTGGTACGACGAAAACGGTAAAGTGTATGTAGGTCGTAACGAAGCAGAAGTTCGCGCCAAACATAAGCTTGCCGATTCAGCAGTGCTGCGCCAGGACGATGACGTACTTGATACCTGGTTCAGTTCAGCATTATGGACCTTCTCAACCCTAGGTTGGCCAGACAATTTAGAAGACTTAAAAACCTTCCACCCAACCGACGTGTTAGTGACAGGTTTTGACATTATTTTCTTCTGGGTTGCCCGCATGATCATGATGACCATGCATTTCATCAAAGATGAAAACGGCAAACCACAGGTGCCTTTTAAAACCGTTTACGTGACCGGTCTTATCCGTGACGAAGTCGGTAATAAAATGTCAAAATCTAAAGGCAACGTGCTTGACCCATTAGACATGATTGACGGTATTGAACTAGAAGACTTAGTCGAAAAACGTACAGGCAATATGATGCAGCCACAGCTGGCCGCAAAAATTGAAAAAAGTACCCGCAAAGAATTTGCTGACGGCATTGAAGCTCACGGCACTGACGCATTGCGCTTTACTTTAGCTGCTATGGCATCAACCGGTCGTGACATTAACTGGGACATGAAACGCCTAGACGGTTACCGCAGTTTTTGTAATAAGTTATGGAACGCATCACGCTACGTGCTAATGAACACCGAAACTCAAACCAACCCAGACAGCGACGAAGCCGGTACGCCACTTGATTGCGGCCAAATCTTAGTTGATGGCAAACCAGGTGAAATGGAACTGTCATTAGCCGACCGTTGGATTATTGGTTTATTTAATCAAACCGTTAAAACCTTCGACGACTACATGGCTACATACCGTTTTGATTTAGCGGCTAACACCTTATATGAGTTCACCTGGAACCAATTCTGTGACTGGTATTTAGAGCTCACTAAGCCTGTAATGCAAAATGGTAGCGAAGCGCAAATGCGCGGTACTCGCCATACCTTGGTGACCGTGCTTGAAAAAATGCAGCGTTTAATGCACCCAATCATGCCGTACATTACCGAAACCATTTGGCAACGTGTTAAACCTTTAGCTGGCGTAACAGGTGACACCTTGATGTTGGCCACTTTCCCAACCTATCAAGCAGATCAAGTTGATGCCACCGCAATGGCTGATTTGGAATGGGTTAAACAAGTGATTGTGGCAGTGCGTAACATTCGCGCCGAGCTTAACATTGCACCGTCTAAGCCACTAAATGCATTAGTGCGCGGTGTAAGCTACCAAGACCGTATCCGCCTTGAAGCCAACCAGGCTTTCTTTGCAAGCCTTGCTAAGCTTGAAACAATTACAGTGTTAGAAGAAGGTGAAACAGCGCCAATGTCGACCACGCAGTTAGTGGGCGATATGGAATTACTTATTCCAATGGCAGGCTTAATCGATGTTGCTGCTGAAATGGCTCGAATCGACAAGCAGCTTGAAAAACTGGCGCAAGAAATTGCCCGAATAGAAGGCAAACTGTCTAACCAAGGTTTTGTGGCTAAAGCCCCTGCTGCAGTCATTGAAAAAGAACGTGCAAAAATGACCGGCTTAACTCGTGATATTGAAAAATTAAACGAGCAAAAAATTGAGTTGGCCAAAATAGAAGCCTAATCAACCAGTTTAATTGATACGAAAAACCAGTGATATATCGCTGGTTTTTTATTTTACACTTATATCAAACTTTAATATCTCATTTTGCGTTTTTGCTGTATAAGCTTGCGCCAATATCATCATTCTATTTAATGGGTCAAAACCATGTCTGATAAATTCTTTTTTAAAGGTCGCAAAACCCCAAAGCCTGCATATGGCGAAAGCGGTTATAACACCAAACGTGCGACTAAACCTGGCACTGAACTATCACCATTACTGTTATCGGTGCAAAGCGAAGCACGTAAAGACGAAGTCGCGGCATTGGTTGCCGACAACCAGTTATTTGCCAACATTACTGTCGATGCAGAAAAAGCAGAAAACATTATTGAACTAACAGGGTTATTAAATAAACCTAAGTCAGTGAGTTTTGAAGCCAAGCCTAATCGTAATGACGCTTGCACTTGCGGCAGTGGCAAAAAATACAAAAAGTGCTGTGGTGCTTAAACGGCCCACGCTTGATAAAAAGCAAGATACAATAAACAAAGCGGATCTCACGATCCGCTTTTTGTTTTTTGGATATTTTCCCTCAACTTAGGTAGAGTGTCTTGCGTTAACTCAACACACAATAATAAAGGGTGACTTATGAGCACTAATTCGCATTCAGGCAACGACCTGCGTGAAGTAAAACAACTGGGAATGTGGGCATCAATCACCAGTCTAGGGTATATTTTTTGGCTCGTCGGCGGCATGGAGCTGGTTGAACGAATTGCTTATTACGGCGTAAAAGCGTCTGCGGGTTTATATGCAAAATCCCCCGTGTCGGAAGGTGGCTTAGGCATCGACTTACACGATTACGGCATCATCATTGCGGTGTGGGCTATGCTGCAAACCTTTATCCCGGTGTTTACCGGCGGTATTTCTGACCGTGTCGGCTATAAAGAAACTATTTTCGTTTCGACCATCATTAAAATCATGGGTTATCTCACCATGGCGTTTTTCCCCGATTTTTGGGGATTTTTAGCCGGAGCCATGTTGCTTGCGGCAGGTACAGGGGTATTTAAACCCGGTATTCAAGGCACGCTCGTGTTGTCAACAAAACGCGAAAACACGTCAATGGCGTGGGGTATATTTTATCAAGTCGTGAATATCGGTGGCTTCTTAGGTCCGCTAGTAGCTGTGCATATGCGTCAGTTATCGTGGGACAATGTGTTTTATGCTTGCGCGGCAATCATCTCATTTAACTTCTTATTTTTATTGGCCTATAAAGAACCAGGTAAAGACGAGCGTTTAGCCAGAGCGGCTAAAGTAAAGTCAGGTGAAATCCAACAAGAAGCGTTATGGAAAGATGCACTGCATGAGCTTAAAAAACCTATCGTGCTTTACTACATGTTAGTGTTTGCTGGCTTTTGGTTTTTGTATAACTCGCTATTTGACGTCCTGCCTATTCATATAGCCGAATGGGTCGACACCAGCATCATCGTTACCTCATTATTTGGCCCAGAAGGCACCAGCAACGGCATATTACAGTTCTGGCTAGGTCTTAGTAATGACGGTACTAAGGTCATGCCTGAGGGTATGTTAAACCTCAATGCGGGTATGATCATGACTACCTGTTTTTTAGTGGCCGCGTTTACCGCTAAATACCGTATTACCACCGCTATGTTAGTGGGTTGTATTTTAAGTATTACCGCCATTATGTTGGTCGGCGTCTTTAATGCTGCATGGATGATTGTATTGGCCATTGTGATGTTTTCTTTAGGTGAAATGATGATTAGCCCGAAGAAAAACGAGTTTATGGGTAACATCGCCCCTGAAGGTAAAAAAGCCATGTACCTAGGTTTTGTCATGTTACCGCAAGGGATTGGTTGGACATTAGAAGGCTACTTTGCTCCTAAGCTATACCAAATTTATGCCTCTAAAGAGATTATCTCACGGAATGAATTGGTCAGCCGCGGCATGAGCCAAACCGACGTTGATGCGATTCCACAAGGTGAAGCCTTTATGCGTTTAGTCGACTTTACCGGCATGGAAGCACAACCGTTAACGCATATGCTGTATGAAGCCAATAACATCGGTATGGCATGGTATATCATTGCTGCTATCGGGATTATTTCAGCTGTGGGTATCTTTATTTACGGTAAATGGTTATTGACCATGCAGCGCCAACAAGCGGCAGCGTAATCGCCTGTAGTACCAGATAATTCTTTATCATCAATACCAACAAGGGAGGCAGCAATGCCTCCCTTTTGCTATCTACGATAAAATGACAGGCTTTATTCCTTGAACCTCGAATCTAGAGCACTACGCTGCTAGGACGCTGCGCGGCTAGAATCTATAAAATCTTAACAGTGAGTCCAACCATTATTGTTAGCAAGCCCAAATAACGTTGTCATCTCATAGCAAGAGCCTAGATCGCTTCGCTGCTAGGACGCTACACGGCTAGAATCTATAAAATCTTAACAGCGAAATCGTCCCTCCCCCTGAACGCAACATTGGCTTAGATTGTTTTCTAGCAGGACGAAGTCCGTCCTAGCAGCATAGCGAACCTAGCAGCGAAGCGGCCTTAGCTACACTGAAAATCAAACAAAAAAAAGAGGGAGGCATTGCTGCCTCCCTCTTAGTTATTTTCTTAAGTGATGATTAAGAAATTATTTTTTATTTACTTAGTGTACTGAACTTTAGTGTGCTGAACTTCCATGAACAACATCAACACCGTAAGTTTTACCATTGGCATGACATGTTGCACATGATTCAACTGGTACATCGGCAGCATTTGCAATGCCGTCACCGAATACTGTTGCACCATTACTCTTGAAGTGAGCTAACGCTGCTTCACCAGAGTGAGCGTGACAACTACGACAGGCTTCAGTAACTGGAGAAATAAACTCACCAGGAACACCATCAAATTGATTATCATCTACTTCAATAGCAGTTCTACCTGAAGTCAACTTACCAGTACCATCAAAGAAAGCCATAGCATTGCCATCTGAATTGGCATCTTTATGACACGCTTGGCAATTGGTTTTAGTTGCTGGGTAGTTAACTAATTCCCCATCTGTATCTAAGTAGATGCCTGCACCAGTATCACCAGCAAAGACACCACTATGGAAACGGTGAGCAACAGTAGCTAAATCACGGTTGTAATATTCTAGGCCTTCAACAACTGCAAACGTAGGCTCGCCGTCATCATCTACACCAGACTGTTTATACACATCTGCATGATAAGAACCAGGGTAGTTGTTGTTATGACAATCAGCACATTGGGTAAAGTTAGTCACACCATGGTTAGGTGATTTAACATGCGATAAGTTTTCATGACAAGCATTACATTTCGCTTCATCTGCAGTTGTACGGTCATTACCCACCTGTGTAGGCGCGGTATAAGCAGTCAGAGCAGGGCTAACAAAACGTAAGTTGGTAGTAGTTTCAGCACCAACAGCGGCTACAGCGTCGAACTTAAAGAACTTAGTGACGATATTAGCAGGAACGGCAACATCACAAGCACCAGTATCGGTACCTGCACCATCAGCTAACATAGTGTTCTCAACAATCATGTCAGTTGTGCTGTTACCACACATGTTCAATTCAGAAGATACTGAAATTGTTTTACCATCAAGTTGATTCGCAGCAAGAGACTTGGTTAAGGTTAACTGGCCACCGGCAACAACAAACATTTCTGGATTAGATGCAGTGTTAACACTTAATCCACGAATATAATCGCCATTGCTATCAAGTGTACCGATTAAGATATCGTCACCAGACGCTTTCTTGTTCAAGTACTCTGTTAAATCTGTACCATCTGCTGCAACGGCACCATTTAAGGTAACCCCCATAACAACAGTTAATACATCAGAAGCTACGTCAGCAGAAACGACGTCTAACACTAAACCATCTTCAAAAGCAGCACGACGATTAACACTGTGAGCTTCAACTGGGCTTAAGCTACCAGCACCGTGACAACCAGAACAAACAGCGTCACTTGATGGTACAATACCGTTATGGTTTTCACCCGTTGCTAAATCAACATCAACGTGACAAGACACACACGCTTCTTCGTAGACGTTGTCGTTCCACTGAGTGCCATTATCATGACATGCCGTACACTCATTTAGCTCAGATGGGAAACCAATTTCACCAAACATTTCTGCAGCTTCACCTGTTAGCGAATCTGCAATATGGTGTCCAGCATGGATAGTGTGGATCATGGCATTGAAGTTAGCATTATAACCTTTATCAGGATCATCTTGTCCGCCAGCATAAGCTGGGTTATGACAAGCTACACAGTTTTCAACTTTTTGATAGTTATGGTGAGCACCAATGTTAGCGATACGCATATCTGTATCAGCATAACCGTCTAATGAACTATGACACTTAATACATGCCGCATTAGACACAGAATCTTTTTCAGAAACAGCTAACTCGCCTGTCGCTGGAATAAAATCTAGCGGTGTTGATAAAATTTTATCACTGATACCATTACCATCAGCATCA
>NZ_BMQI01000047.1 GCF_014648035.1 Shewanella algicola
ACCTGATTCACTCGCTTTGTTTGCCGTACGTGCAAAAGCCGCACTATTCTCTTTCGTTTCAGGGGTCCTCCAGACTACACCGTCAACGCCATATAGGTTCAAACCACACCAATGAGGATGTTCAGCACGTTGATGCCAAGTGGCGGCAGAACGATGGAATATATCGCGAACGACATCACTTCCCAGTTTTTTCCTGGCCTGTGTGACTGCACTTCTTGCAACATAATTAACCTCTTGTGGCAGGACAATATCAAGCTTATTAATCAATTGACGAACGGATTCATTGCGAAATAAAGACATACCAATAACAGCCCAAACCATAGCATCCATGGGGAGTTTTCGTCGTCTTAATGTGGCAACACCGTTGGAGTCTAGGCAAGATTGAATAATATCGGGCTCAAGGACATCAGCAAGGCATGAGAACTCTGTTAGGCGGTTAATTGAAGTGCGGGCTAATGCTTCTGAAAGTTCCATAAAAAAATCCGATAATGAAGATTATCGGATTTTGGCAGACTGAAAAGATCGGTCAATAGATCGGTATATTTTTTATAACTTCAGTTCTTAACTGATCGGCATTATGCAAATTGCAGCCCTTTTTATAAATAAAACTCTTAAGTTATTATACTGCGGCAGCTTTACGTTTGTTATGTGCAATCAACAAACCAATGAATGCCACTACACCAACAGCAATACCAACAGGCTGGCTTAACTCTTGTGGTAAGCCAAAACCAATACCGGCGGTCATAATGTACGACACAGTTACACAGGTACCAATAATCGCTGGGATACTCACAATCCAATGAATGGTGCCACGGTCAAACAGGTACTTAGTCGCTAACCACAATACGCTGGTAGACAACAACATGTTTGAGAACGCGAAGTAACGCCAGATCAGCGTAAAGTCAATTTTCGTCATAAAGTATGCAATGATCAATACTGGCACTGCCACTAATAAACGGTTAGAGATACTTTGTGGGATCTTAAACGCATCGATGATGGTAAGACGAAGCGATCTAAACGCAGTATCACCCGAGGTAATTGGGAATACGGCTACAGCAATAATCGCCATAATACCACCCGCAACACCTAGATAAGTGGTTGCCACTTGGTTTACAACCATACCAGGGCCACCTAGCGCAAGAATCTCCTTAAGCTCAACATAACCACCAGGGAACGCTGCAATACCGGCTGTTGCCCATACACATGCCACAATACCTTCAGCAACCATTGCGCCGTAATATACAGGGCGTACGTATTTTTCGTTGGTTAAACAACGCGCCATAATCGGTGCTTGCGTTGAGTGGAAACCACTAATTGCACCACAGGTAATGGTAACAAAGAGTAATGGCCATACTGGTAACCCATCTGGGTTAGGCTCTAACAAGTCATTGTTGTAATGGCTGTGGTCAAAGTAAGCAAAAATATCGCCAAACTCAGGTAACTGAGGGGCGTTAATCAATAATGCCACGGCAATTGAAGTGGTCATCACAATCATTAAAGCACCAAAAAATGGATAAAGCTTAGTGATGATTTTATCAATTGGTAGTAATGTCGCGAAGAAGTAATAACATAAAATCGCGACTACCCAGAAGGTGTTGTTAGCGAAGATAGTGTCTTTAAAATAGTCTAGGTTACTTAAAAGACCCGCTGGACTCATAATGAATACAACACCAACAAAAAACAGCAGCATTGCGGTAAACAACAACATCGCGGCTTTGAAGTAGATGTTAAAATAATGGCCGGCGATTTCAGGTAAGCTTTTACCGTCTTCTTTGATACTCATTACCCCTGAGAAGTAATCGTGTACCGCACCACCTAAAATGTTACCCAATACAATCCAAACTAATGCGATTGGGCCGTATAATGCACCTAAAATAGGACCAAAAATTGGACCAACACCTGCCACGTTTAAAAATTGAATCAAAAACGCTTTTACAGGATGAACTGGGACATAATCCACACCGTCATCAAAACGCTTTTGTGGAGTAGGTAAGTTAGGGTCAATGCCAGCTTGTTTCTCAACAAACGGACTGTAGAGCTTGTATGCGAGCAGCAGCAACGCAATACAAATGAGGAAAATCAACATGGTTTTATCATCCCATTAATTATAAGAATATATTCAGTGTTGAGTTTGTTGTAGTTGCTTGTACAGGTCAAGCGACAGCATCTTATACCAAAGTAGGGGTTGCTAAGCTAAACCGCCTATGTTCTCTAGCTGTCTAGATATATTTATATGTTTTAATCATAGGTTTAGTGAGTTTATAATTTAAAAACGACCCATTCCCATGGGTCATCTCTATTAGGTCTTACCACTAATCATTTCGCTGAAAACTCAGTTCAGTGGTCGATTCAAGCGCGGCCTGGATGTCTGCCTCGGTAAATAACAGCGGACGCAATTGCTTTTGAGTCGAGTAAAACTCACTTTGGTCGTTAAAGCTTGGGCTTAATGTATTACTTGATTGCGAGTAACTCAATATGCCTTTTGCAACCGGACCATCATCAGTAAAACTGACCGTCATCATCCAGCTCGAACCATAACGAATTTGATAACCTTGCGCGGTTAATCCCGACGCAGCAGCCTTACCCGACAATACATCCATTACCGCAGCATAACTGTGTTGCGGAATTAATGTGTCGTCACCCGACAAGCTGGTCGAAAACACATTAAAGCCGCCTTCGGCATTATGGCTGCCCGGCCAAGGTAATTTAACCCCTGATGCGGTGCCATCTGGTAGCGACTTTTCAACAAACTGCACTTCACCAAGACTTGCATCAACACTAAAACCTGCGGCTTCTAAGTTTAATGAAGCATGCGCTAATGCAACGAGCGCACTACCATCATTGGCAAGTGTGTTGGGTGTAGTGGCGGCATTGGTGTAATCAAATGCTTGGGTCAACATGGTGTCTTGGTCAAACTGATGTGCAAACTCGCGAATTAACGCCCCGCCGACACTGTCGTTATCTTGCTTGCTATTCCACGCAGTTAGCGCCGCGCAAGATGCACTAAGATCTTTAGATAATGTGGGGCTCACAACAACGGGCGTATCGCCTTGTTCTGCACATTGACTCAGTAAATCAGCTAATACTAACTCGGCTAAATAGGCACGATTAGACAATAAAGCGCTTTCTAATTCGGCTACAGAAAACTTACCATCGTCGCCAGCAGCCTCATCCATTAAGGTTAATCCCATACGAGTACGCAGTGACAATTGACCACGTTCAGGCCCGTATAACGGCGAGAAGTTCTCTAATGGTTCAGCTAAGTTAGTTGACCAAAAAGAGTTATTGGAGTTTTGCACAAAGTCAGTTCGCTCAAGCTTTGGTGCACGCTCATATGGCATAGGCTCGCTAAAACTGAACGTTGAGGTGTTACCCGGCAAGATGGTAAATCCAGCTTGTGCTTTAGCCGCAATAATCTCTGGGGTTGTTTTAAGGATACCGATAACGAAATCAGAAAAACCCGGTACCGTTGAATCATCGATATAAAAGGCATTACCTTCTTTGTCGGCATACATGGTGTTATTAAAAATCACCCCATCGTAATTTTTAAAGGCCTGCTGAAACTCATCAAGATTGCTGGCGCGGTTCATGGCTAACCAATGGTCGAGTGGATCTTTATTGGCCATGTTGGCATCTTGGATCATAAAGGCTTGGCCGTCATCCCACCCAAAAGGAGCTAACGCTGGTGGAGCTTCAACCATTGGGCCTTTGGCTGTGGTGTAAATGTCTTTTTCAGCAACCAGCATCCCCGCAGCCCCTGCGTTCACTAATACCGAAACGGTTTCTTTAGTGATTGGCATGGCTTCGCCGTCAAACATATATTGCAATCTGTCGCCCGCCATCAACTCGAGGTTGTACATGACAAAGTGTTCTGCAGTTGAAAAGGTATGTGTCCAGGCGACATCGTTATTAAAACCAATATTCACTAGACCTGGCATGCCCACTAGCGATCCGCCCATCACATCAATTTGCCCTGGGATCGTTAAGTGCGACTGCCAAAAACGTAAATTACCGGTATGCGGAAAATGTGGATTGCCCAATACCATCCCTTTACCATTCTCGGTTTTATCTTTGCCTAGGCCCCAACCATTTGAACCTAAGTCACGTGGGTTAGTGTCAGGAGTGGTGATATTGGCGGCTCGAGCAATGAGTTTGCGGTTCATGTCACTAACAAAGGCTGTTTGCACTGATGAGCCAGCAGGACCAACAATCCGCGGTAAATATTCTTCGCCATCGCCTGGGTTGGCGTAAAAGATTAAATCTAAAAAGTTAGCTGCGCCGGGAAGCAGCGCGACCGAAAATAAATAGTTAGCGACATCAATACCAGTGATGGGTTTAACCCAAGGTTGACCAGCACAAAAAGGCTCTGCGGTTTGCTCGCCAGCTTCAACGTCAGCTAAAAATTGATTGTAACCGGCGCTGAAACCTTCCATTAACGCGCGCGAATTATAACTAAACTGGGTGTATTGCGTTTCAGCAAGCTCTCTGATTTTTAATGCCTTGTAGGCAAAGTCAGAAATTAAGTTGCCGTTATCTTCACTGGTAGGTAAGCCGGTCGCAAAGTCGATTGAAGCATGTGGGCCAAAATACATTGAACGCTCTGAGTTAGCTTTAATAAAACCATCGGCTATCACACATAGATTATCTTGCGCTTGAGCATAACCGCTACCAAAGCCCAAACTTTCTAAATTGTCGGCGGTAATGTGTGGCACACCATATTGGGTACGACGGATCTGTGCTTTAAGCGCGCCATTAGGTGCAAAAGCTTGTAAAAGCGGTGTCACTTCAGGTTCGGGGGTGGGTTGAGTGGTTTTACTGAAATCTGTGTCATCGTCGCAACCGACAATAAAAATCGTCGACGCCACGCTCATTGCGAGCAGGAGTTTATTGAAATCCATTATTATTATCCTTGTTGTTACCCAATCATTGGGGGAGGTATTTAATCCTTTATGCCTCAACTTATGTCGCCCATGCAGATAACCCCAGTTATCGCAAAAATAAGTAACATAAATACAACAAAGACATATATACCCAAACAACTTGAAGATACGTGTTTCAGAGCTTCACCGTGTTTTCAATACTAGGCGCGTTAATGCGGTAATGTAGGTACCTTATAAATTAACGCAACAATGCTCTTGATTTAATAATCAGGGAACACGGTGAAACTCCCAAGGGGCAAGTTTTACAAGCGTTTATGCTGCGTTATTGACTTTGGAAAGGGAACAACCATTACCCGCAATCAATGCCTTGCCTAAACGCGTGTAAATTCTTGCTGAAATCGAGCATCTTCAGGTTGTTTGAGTATAAGTTATTTAATCAATCATTCAAACGCGTGTCTACCTTTTATCATGCTTATATGCTAGAGGGCTGTATTTAGGCGCAAATAATCCCAAAACATATTATATCTGCTGGCTCACAGGGTAGATTACTTGCTAAGTAAAAAGTATGATCGATATTAACCAAAGTTATTAATATTTCGACACGCGTTACGTTTATCCATCCCGAGGAATTACATTGAAGATTGACACAAAACTGCTATTAATGATGCTCGTTTCACCTCTTGCAATAGCAGAAGAGCCCCTTAGCGATTTAGACCTTGATCTTGACTCGTTAATGGCAATGGATGTTCAAGTTACTTCAGCAATGAAACGGGCCCAATCAGCATTTGACACCGCCTCTTCAATTTATGTGTTAACCAAAGAACAAATTACCCACTCTGGTGCAACCTCTATCCCTGAAGCGCTCAAAATGGTGCCAGGCCTTGCCGTTAGGCAGCTTGATAATAACCAATGGGCTATTACATCACGCGGTGTCGCCTCGCGTTTTTCCGCCAAATTATTGGTGATGATTGATGGCCAGAGCTTTTATACCCCTAAGTTTGCTGCTGTATATTGGGAAACCTTAGATGTACCGCTTTACGACATTGAGCGCATTGAAGTGATACGCGGCCAAGGCGGCTTATTGTGGGGCAGTAATGCCAGCAATGGGGTCATTAACATCATCACCAAAAACAGTATCGATACCCGTGGTGTCTATGCGGACTTAAGCAGCGGTTCGCAAATTAATCACGATGCTAACTTACGTTATGGTGGTGATCTTGGTAATAAGGGCAGCTTTCGAGTTTATGGCCATGTTAAAGATGGTGACGAGTCTGACAAAGGTATCTCGCTCGAACCCACCGATTATACTGAACAATATTCATTAGGGGCGCGATTTGACTTTACCCCTAACGATGAATGGTCAGGGCTAATTCAAGGCAATATTACTGAGTCGACTTTAGGACAAAACTTTCGTGGTGTCATTGACGAGACCAATCGCAATATCTCTTTTTCTGGTCATTTAGATCGCACTGACTCTCGTATTATGGCGCGAATAGAAAACCGCATCTCAGACGATGCGAACCAAATGCTACAAACTTCATGGTTAAAGCAATCGGGCAGCCAAACCTTTCTGCAAGAAGATTTTTCATCTTTTGATATCGATTATCAAATGAACTTTTTGTATGGCGATCTTAAATTCGATTGGGGATTAAATTACCGCTATAACGATATTTCGTTTGCAGAAAGCTCCTTTGTGCGCAGCGATGGTGGCTACAATACTTTAGAGCAATATGGCGCATTAGTGCAGGCGCAATATACAATAATAGACAATGAGTTAGATATTATTCTTGGCGCAAAAGTTGAGCATAACGATTTAACCGGTTGGGAAAACCAACCCCTTGCAAGATTGGTCTGGAAATTACAACCAAACCAGGTGTTATGGACATCGATATCTAAAAGCGTTCGAGTGCCCTCGTTAATTGAATTTAACGACGACTTTACAATTGACGGCCAACGTGTAGAAGAAGTGTCGCCTATTACCACTGGCATTAACATGATAGACACTTACTACATCAGAACATACCTAAACGGCAATAACGAAGTAAAGTCTGAAGAGTCAGTGTCGTATGAATTAGGTTATCGCTTGTCTCAAGGCGACTGGGGGGTAGACTTATCGGTTTATCATACTGAGGTGAGCGATGTATTAGCGGTTGAAGTTAATACCAACTCAGAGCAGTTTCTGCCTATTTTCGCCTTATTGCAACAAGGCGAAATAGAGCTGGCGATGCAAAGCCTTACCAGCACATCAATAAACTTTGACTTAGTGTCGAATGCCGAATTAACCACTAATGGTGGTGATATTATTCTAACCTGGCAACCCACTGATACATTTAACGCAGAATTAGGCTACAGCTACAATACATTCGATTATGATCTGGCAGCAAATACATTTGAAGCCATTGGGTATGACTCAACTAGTCGTCAATTTTTTGCTAAAACAGATATACAATTATTTGAAGACCATCGTTTATTTGCCTCATTACGAGTCGAAAACAGCGATGCCTATGACACGAATAACTACACGGTATTAGACTTAACATGGCAATGGGCGTTTCATCCAAATTGGTCTGTGGCGGTGATGGGGAAAAACTTATTTGCGGGTTCTCATATCGAATACAGCAATAATGGAGAAACCTTCACCTTACCCAATTACATTGATGAGAGCATGACCTTTAAATTAACGGCTAAGTTTTAATAGAGCTAATGCCCATGATAAATAAATGGCTTTTAGGTTTACTGATTTCACTTTGGCTTATTCCAAGCCAAAGCGTGCAGGCTATCGAAACCGAAAACGCATTAAAGGCAGGATTTTTATTTAACTTTGCCCGTTATAGTGAATGGAGCCGCGCTAAAGATACCCAAACAGAGTTTGTACTTTGCAGTCCAGATAAGCATTTTATCGATGTCGCGTCAGCGGTTTTAGCCAAAAGAATGGTTAACCATTTACCTATTCACAGTATAATCGTGAACCTAACAGAAACTGATTTAAGCCAATGCCAAGTCTTGTTTATCACTTCTGACACCCTCTCATTGTGGCAGTCGGTAGAATTAACACCGCTAAACAACATCATGGTAGTAGGAGAAACAGAAGACTTTATCGAACAAGGTGGGCATATTCGATTCTTTTTATCAGGTGGTAAAATTCGTTTTGAAGTGTCACCCGCTAAACTCACCCAAGCCAACATCAATATGAGTTCAAAAGTGTTGCGTCTTGGTAGAGTGGTGGATAATTAGTCCTATGAAAAACATATTTAGCTTAGACACTATCAGTAAAAAATTACTCTTTATTTTGATGAGTGTTGCGATTGTTTCAACGGTGATCGTCACCTTAGTGTTTAGTGCTTATGAGCTGACTTCAGCCAAACGCGAACAAGTGCAAAGCTTACAAAGCCTGTCTGACATGCTTTCGCCTAACATTACCGCCGCAGTGTTATTTGATGACCAAGAAACGATTAAAGAGCTCATTAAGCCTGTACTGCTTCGCTCTGATATTTTGTCTATCAATGTCACCAACATAGAAAACCAAGTTTTAGGACAATTGTTTGCCACAAATGTCAGCAAAGACACACTAAGCAACAATGAAAATCTCACCAACATAACCACACCATTAACCCTTGATAACCAAGATTATGGCTACTTAACCATCATTGCCGATGACAGTTATATTGAGGAAAGGATCGCGTTTTACATCAAGTTTCTGTTGTTTCTATTGTTATCAACCTTTGCGGTAAGTTTGTTTTTATCGCTATTTTTACAACGCAAGTTTTTAAGCCCCATTTTATACCTTGCTGATACCGCTGATAAAATCACCACTTCACATGATTATAGTTTACGCGCAAAGCAACACTCCAAAGATGAAATTGGCCAATTAGCCACCTGTTTTAACAGTATGTTAGACACCATCGAGCAGCGTGAAAGCGTGCTTGAAAGCCAAGTAAAATCACGTACTGAAGAACTCGAAAATGCCAATATTCAATTGCACGAATTTGCTTACCAAGACGGTTTAACTAACCTACCTAACCGGCGTTATTTTATAAAAAGCTACAATCCTTGCTTGAAATCGACGACATGCATTTTGCGCTGATCTTTATTGATCTTGACGGCTTTAAAGACATTAATGACACATTAGGTCACGACCACGGTGACTTACTGTTACATCAGGTGGCAAAACGCTTACGTAACTGTGTGCGTAATCATGATACCGTCGCGAGACTTGGCGGCGATGAGTTTACCTTGATCATTGAAGGTATTAACGATGTTGAGCGAGCCAGTGAAATCGCTGAAAAAGTCAAACAAAGCCTAATGCAATGTATCACCATCAATGGAGCACAAGTCTATGTTACTGGCAGTATTGGTTTAACATTTTACCCCGCTGATGGGCGCAGCGTTGAAGACTTAGTGAAACATGCAGACCAAGCCATGTACTTGTCAAAAAGCAAAGGACGTAATCGTTACGAATTTTTTTCTTATATCATTGAAGAGCAAGCAATAGAGAAGCGTCGTATTCTTGAAGAAATCCGCGTTGCACTTAGCGAAGATCAGTTTGTTTTATATTACCAACCCATTTTTGACCTAGACGGTATTAATGTTAGCAAAGCAGAAGCGCTTATCCGCTGGCAGCACCCTCAGCATGGGTTAATCGGCCCTAATGAGTTTATCCCTATGGCGGAGCAAAATGGCCTGATTGAAGATATTGGTAACTGGGTGAGAGAGCAAGCAATTCACGATGCTGCGCAATGGTATTATATATCGGGCCAAATAATGCAAGTCAGTGTAAATTGTTCACCACTGCAATTTGATCGCGCCGGACAATGGGTAGACGATTGGGTTTTAGCCTGCAATAAACAAGGTTTACCAAGAGACACTATGGTGATTGAAGTCACTGAAAATACCTTAATGGATCCAGAGTCTCCTATCCAGCAACAAATGCATCGATTGAGCCATAACGGTATCGACATTGCCATTGACGATTTTGGCGTGGGTTACTCATCTTTGGCTTATTTACAACGACTAGATATCGATATTTTAAAAATCGACCGCTCTTTTATTCAGCACATGGAAACCAATGAAAGTAGCATTGCATTGGTCAGAGCGATTATCACTATGGCCAGTCACTTAAAAGTACAAGTGGTGGCTGAAGGAGTTGAAACCACAGGGCAGCACCAGATATTACAACAGCTGTCGTGTGACTATTTACAAGGGTATTTGTTCGCTAAACCTATGCCTAAAGACCAGTTTACCGAGTTATACATTACCCCTTTAACCCCAACAGCCAGCTAATCCATTTTACTGTTCAACGTGCAGATCACTATCGATATCAATAGGCCAGGTAAAGCTAAAGCAGGCCCCTTTACCCTGAATGACTTCAAGACGAATATCACCGCCCATGGCAACGACTATTTTTTTCACAATAGCTAAACCCATTCCACTGCCTTCAACTTCGTCACGAGGCTTTAAAGTTGTGAACATGGTAAACACTTTCTCTGAATACTGTTCAGGGATCCCAGGGCCATCGTCTGACACAGTGAACTCATAAAATCGCCCTGTCGTTGTTACAGATACCGACACTGTACCATTGCCTGTATGGTGATGTTTTATGGCATTATTGATTAAGTTACGCAGCACTTGCTCTAACGGCACGCTAGTGGTGTCGATATCGCCAACTGTTGAGTTTAAGCCTAACGTAAAGGTATTTTGGGTGTTGCATAAATCAAATACATTTTCGACGGCATCTTTAATATTAATAGTATGAATCGAATCCGCTTTTTTACCCGCTCTTGAATAGGTAAGCAAGTCATCGAGTAGCTTCTCCATACGGTTAATTCGGCCGCGCATTAACGTTAAATGCTCTGCATCTTCATCGCTAAGCTTGCCTTGTAAATCTTCTTCTAGCCAACTGGCTAACTGATCGATACCACGTAAAGGCGATTTAAGATCGTGTGAGGCAACATAAGCAAAGTTGTGTAATTCGGCGTTACTTCTCGACAGCTCCTCAAGGTAGTATTTACGTTCTGATATATCTTGCATCGTGCCAGCCAGCTTAACTGCATTGCCGTTTTTATATTCAATTGTGCCCATTACTCTCACCCAAATCATCTTGCCTTTGGCATCGATAAAGCGCACTTCAACATCCCATGTTTTGCCCGTTTCAATGGCTTCAGCGAGTGTTTGACGAATAATAGGTTGTGATTCTGGGGTATAAAATTTAATTGCTTGTTCGACGGTTAATGATGAACTTGGGGGTAAACCATAAATGCGATACGTTTCTTCTGAATAAAATAGGGTTTGGGTTGTAAGATCTAACTCCCAACCACCTATGCCAGCCATTTTACTGGTGCGATCAAGGTTATCCTTAAGCTTACTTATCGCTTTAGTTTTGCGTTCACGCTCAGTTAAATCAATTATGGATGACAGTAGTTTTTTACCTTTATGAATGTCTAACGTACACAAACCTATAGATAAAGGAAACACGCTGCCGTCTTTACATAATCCTTGAATATCATGGCGATCTGTATCAACGGTATCTTCTGCTGCAAAAATTGACTTCCGCCACGCTAAATGTTGCTCACGAAAAGATTCAGGCATTAGCATATCTATTTTATGCCCTAATAACTCCGCGCGAGAATAACCAAACAGTTTTTCTGTCTGTTTATTTACCAACTCAATAACACCGTCATAATCCACTAATAAAACGGCATTGGGTAAAGCGTCGACAACGCGCTCAAATACCTGTTCATATTGCTTTCTTAACGAGATATCAACAATGCCACAAATGGCTTGTAATTCGCCTTTGTAGTCAATCACACTTAGCCCTATCTCTAGTGGCACTTCGATACCGGTTTTATGTAAACCGCACACCTCGCGTCCACCTCCCATGTATTTTGTTTCTGGCTCAGCAAAGAAAGTGTGCATCAAATGGGGGTGCATTTGAGCAAAACTGGCGGGTAACAACGCCGATAAGTTCTGGCCTAACAACTCCATTTGAGCATAGCCAAAAATACGTGCTACTTGGGTGTTAGCTAACGTGATAACACCTTGGCAATTCACTACCATAATCCCGCTGGGAGCATGGCTTAAAATGGCATTAAGCTCTTGCTCCATTGTAACAACAGTATCTAAATGTTGCTGCTGAGCCTTGAATTCGATATCTTTTTTAATGTTCCTAAAAAGTAGCATCAATATTCCAATCACCACCCAATACCAAAAT
The DNA here is from genome assembly GCF_014648035.1 of Shewanella algicola. Lineage (GTDB taxonomy): Bacteria > Pseudomonadota > Gammaproteobacteria > Enterobacterales > Shewanellaceae > Shewanella > Shewanella algicola. The sequence goes on from NZ_BMQI01000047.1 coordinate 12,088, forward strand.
ACCATTAACGCTGTTTTGCTCATGGCTTTATCATTGTTTGCCACCGCAACCACAACGAGGTTGTTGTGCTGATGTTGAGCTGCGTAAATACTTGTCTTAGAAACTAAAGAAGCATTAAGCCAGTGTAATAACTGCTTATCGTTTGTGTTTCTGTATACGCCATCAGCAGCAGTAAATTCATCTTGAAAGGTGTACCGATGGCCAAGGTTAAACCCAAACGTTTTGCTGTTATCTGGATGAAACAAATAATCGCCATGAGCATTAGTGAGATACATCTGAATATCAGTATCAACGTTCACAGGGTCAATGGTTAAATGATCGAACAAGGATTGAGCTAAGACATTAACGACTATTTGGCCTGCCGCCTTTTTAGTTGATTTAGCTGTAACTATAGTGCTTACACGAATAACCGGCAGATAAGGTAATGCAATCTCACTATTTTCTTGGTTTAAATTAATCGGTGACACATAAACATCGCCGTCGGTTAATTTAGCGGTTTCGATAAAATACTCTCTGCTGCTTTTTTTCTGTAAATACGCTGGGGCAATAGTAACTAAATCGCCTTGGCGGCGATCAACACGTATCGTTTCAAAGCCGCTTTGGTTATCGATATAACGCAGTTGATTGAGCGCTGGTATGCTGTGCATATAATGCTTGAACACATCTGTTAACGCATCTTTATGGCGCTTTAATTGTGCTTGGTTCTCAGGTTCAACGACTGATTTTTGACTTAACGTTGCAACAGCCTTAGTGTCTGCCAGCTTGGACAAAAATAATGTTTCGCGCTTTAAGTTTTCAATATGCTCACGCAATAAATTCGCTTTCGCATGAGACACATTATCGAGTTCATGTTGAATGATGCGCACTTGATGCCAGTAAACAACATGGCACAGAGCCAACATAAGCATCACGGCTAATAGGAGTACCACCGATAATGAATGCAATTTAAACTTAGACAGTAACGAAAAGTGCTTTAACATAATAATCTCGATGAGTTTCAGCAAAAAACATTAATGACCTGTTATTTAACTAAATACTGGGACTCAAAATCATGGGCACTAATCGGTTTTGAGTAAAAATAGCCTTGTATTAAATCGCATCCTTGAGCCTGACAAAACGCAAGTTGTTCAGCGGTTTCAACCCCTTCTGCAATAACAGATAAACCGAGATATTTGGCAAATTTGATCATGGCTTCAAGCACTTTATCCTGTGAGCGTTTTTGCTCATAAGCGGCAATAAAACTCTTATCCACTTTTAATGAGTTGATCGGAAATAGGTGTAAATGCTTAATCGATGAATAGCCAGTGCCAAAGTCATCCAAGGATAACTTTATCCCCTTTTGAGTCAATTCAATAAGCCTTCCAACTATGTTTTCAGGGCTATGGATAATCGAACTTTCCGTGATTTCTAACTCCAAGCAACTTGGCGATAAATCACATGACGTGAGCACATCGGAAACCAGATTGAGTAAATTGATATCTTGCAATTGAAAGGTAGATAAATTGACCGACATGGTTAATTCATCATCATTTAGGTGATATTGGCGCTGCCAATGCTTTAATTGATGACTGGCGGTATGCAATACCCACTGACCGATATTACCAATCAGGTTTAACTCTTCGGCTAGCTCAAGAAACGAGTAAGGCTTGAGCAAACCTTCGGTAGGATGTTGCCAACGCACTAGCGCCTCAACTCCTTTCACTTTTTGTGTTTGAGTACAAATCTGTGGTTGGTAATGCACCACAAACTGATTTAGCGAAAGCGCTTGATGAATGTCTTGCTCTAATAAGTTTTTTCTTTGTGTTTCTTGATGCAGTAGATGGTTATATAAACACACTTTATTGCGGCCGGTTTGCTTGGCTTTATACATTGCAATATCGGCACATTTCATCATGGTTTCAGGGGTTGCAGCAAATGTCCCTAAAATGGATACCCCAATACTCGCGGTGACTGAAAAGTTATGATTTCCAACTTGCAAAGGCTCACTGAGTGCATCGATCACTTTATTAGCAATAATCTGAGTTTGCTTTTCATCGTTAATACATTGCGCTAAAATAACAAATTCATCGCCACCGAGTCGTGCTAAGCAATCACCTTCGTTGACAACCGACGCCAATTTAGCGGCTACGGTCTGCAATAGTTTGTCACCTACGGTGTGACCTAAAAAGTCATTCACTTTTTTAAAATTGTCTAAATCAATAAAAAATAGCGCGATATTAGAGGCAGTAAACAACACCCTGTCACAAGCATCTTTGAGCGTTTTTTCAAAAGTATAGCGATTAATTAATTGGGTTAATGAGTCTCGCTTTGCTAGCCATTCTAAGGCGTTATTTTTTTCACGAACCACACCTTCAAGCAGCTGACGATGCTGTGCCTGGCTTATCGTCCGGTTTAGCCGCCCTGAATTGACTTCTGATTTTAATATAAAATCATGCGCACCCACATTAAGGGCATTCAATGACAGAATTTCATCTTCGTGTTGACTCACCATAATGATGGTTGCATCGGTTGCCTTGCGCATTAATAGCTTTTTAATCAAGGCTAAACCATCAATGTCTGGTAAGCGATAATCTATTAATAATACATCTACTTCATGTTTATCAAACTGGCTTAAGCCTTCTTCGCCTGTTTGCGCTTCTATAATAAAAATAGGCCGCTGGCTCGACATTAACGCCCGCCGAATTGACTTTCGGTCGATGGCATCATCATCAATGATTAACAGGGTAATTGGTTGCTCAAGATTGGCAGCAGTATTATTCATAGACAGGTAACTCCACCACTCGCCAGTAATGACCGAGCATATCGACAATATTTAAAAATGACTCGCCAACTTGTTTTTTAACCATATAACCGGCCACATTTTTTTTATAAGCGAGGATTTTATCTTGATCGTCACTCGATGTAGTTAGCATAAACACTACGCTGTCAGAGAGAGAATCGTCGGCTCGGATCGCTTTTAAAAACTCAATACCGCCCATACGAGGCATATTGATATCAAGCAAAATAATGAAAGGCTTGGGGATCGCTTTTTTGTGAAGTAAATCGAGTGCTTCGATACCATCACGAGCGCGAACAGTTGGATTGGCAATTTTAAGTTTTTTAAGGGCTCTTTCAATCCCTATAACATCAACATCGTCATCATCGATGATAAATATTGTCACATGCTTGTGTGGCAGTTCGCATCCATTCATAAGTTGCTCTCAATCCTTGAAATACAATTTTTTGGGGTCTTTCATTTGACTATACAGCCCACTGAAAAATCAGTTGAGCAAGTGTTAAAGTATTTTAAACTGGCACTAAAAAATCGACTTAACCTAACAAACTTGTAAATAGTGCTAGCAAGCACATCTGAGGTTATGTATTAAGGTTACGGTTCAGTATGGCTGTTGTTCAGTATAAAAGGCTATTCTAATGAATAAGCCCACGCTTTAGCAATGGGCTTGATATAATCTTCTATGCAAAATAAGACGAGCTTATAAGATAAAGTTCTTACTCTACTTTTGCCTAACCATTTACATCGACCACAACACGGCCACGCACTTTACCGTCCATCAAGTCACTCGCCACAGCTTGCGCTTCAGCTAAACTCACTTCTTGAACAATATCGTCAAATACTGAGGGTTCAATAATGCCAGCCAAACGTTGCCATGCTTCAACTCTATCAGCAATAGGGCGCATTACGCTGTCTACACCAGCAAGAGTGATGCCACGTAAAATGAACGGCGCTACGCTCGCAGGTAAATCCATGCCTTGAGCCAAACCACAAGCTGCAACCGTACCGCCATATTTAGTACTGGCACATACATTGGCTAATGTATGGCTACCAACAGAATCTACCGCACCAGCCCAACGCTCTTTGGCTAAAGGACGACCCGGCTCTGATAGCGTCGCTCTATCGATAATCTCACTGGCACCCAGTTTTTTAAGGTAATCGCTTTCATCTACACGGCCTGTTGACGCAACCACGGTGTAGCCGAGCTTGGCTAAAATAGCAATGGCAAAACTGCCTACACCACCATTAGCGCCTGTCACTAAAATTTCACCTTTATCTGGCGTGACACCATTTTTTTCAAGGGCGATAACACACAACATTGCGGTATAGCCTGCCGTGCCAATAGCCATCGCCTGGCGAGGAGTAAACGCACTTGGCAATGCAATTAACCAATCACTTTTTAAACGGGCTTTAGTCGCTAAACCACCGCAATGGGTTTCACCCACGCCAAAACCATTTAACAACACAGTATCACCAGCACTAAATTTATCGCTGTCACTGTGCTCAACAATACCTACTAAATCGATACCAGGCACCATAGGAAAACTACGTACCACAGGCGCTTTACCCGTAATAGCAAGTGCATCTTTGTAGTTTAATGTGCTGTAGAGCACGTTCACGGTAACGTCGCCTTCAGGCAGTACTGACTCATCGACATTTTTAACGGTAGTGCGATAACCTTGGTCATCTTTTTCAATTAGCATTGCATTAAACATGATTCGCTCCTAATTTAGACTGGTCGTCTATTAATAGTTAAAAAATTTTACGTTTACATTTTTTTTGGTAAAGCTGCGATAAATAAATCGCAAAAATTATCCAGTGGTGTGCCGCTCTCTACCAGCTTAGCTCGGCTGACAGCGCCTTCCCAACCCACCCAAAAGTTCTCAGCTAATAACTGACAATCTGCATCAGCAGCGATTTGCCCCTGCGCTACGGCATACTCAAGACATTTTGCTAAGCAATTTTGCCAACTGGCAAATATAGCAATTAATTGCGGCCTAAAACTCTCAGGTAATACTCCAACCTCTTGCCCTAAGTTACCGACTAAACAACCACGTTTAAAATCATGGCGAGTCATCCCCGCTTTAGCGTCTGCCACAAAATGACGGATCCGAGTTAACGGCGGGTGAGCATCATCGTAAAGATGGGTGGTTAATTTAGTTAAAAAGTAATCAGCATAGTTTTGCAATACAGCCTGACCAAACGCTTCTTTACTGGCAAAGTAATGATAGAAAGAGCCTTTAGGTACCCCAACCTTTTTTAAAATAGGCTCAATACCTGACGAGGCAAAGCCTTGTTCAGTAAGCTGTTCAAGGCCGCTACGAATAAGCGCAGCCCGAGTATCTGGATTTTCTCGAGATACTTTTGGTGGTCGACCTCTGCGAGGTTTGGCGTTTTCTACATTCATTAAATACATATTAGACCGAACGTCTATTAAATAGCAATGTTCGATATTAAAAATCATGTAATGGTGCAATAAAACTGACAGTTTCGTGATTTACTTGCCTCTCAAACACTACGCTACTGATTACGCATATCACCCCCCAAATTGTTACACCTCAAATAATTTCAGATGTAATAGTTTGAGGTGTAATAATTTAAATTATTCCGCTTAAAGTGGACGACTTCGACACCAAGTGAAATTGATCAAATAGCGCTCATCGGCCGTTGAAACGACAGATTAATTCCTTTGATAAAAAACGAGTTTGACCGAGTAAGTCGACCTTTAAGAGTCGGTTTTATCATCAAAAAAACGCCAAACGTCCCAAAATACTCATAGATTAGAAAAAATCATTTATAAAAATAATGTGGCGCTTGCCCCTATAGGCTATGGGATACGAGCCTGCACAATAAGTGTAATTATGCCCCAAACCAGTGCGTTAACGCGCATTCGATTGGAATCAAACAGGTAAATAGTGTTAATATAATTAGACCACTAACTAATTTAGTGGTTTTTTTATTGCTATTTTTTAACTATTTATTGCTAACACCAATATTTATTCGCTCAGGAGGGCACAATGTCGACTGACATTCAGACGGAAGAAAATCTCATCACAAAACTTTGGCATAAATCAGTTTCAAAGCTTACATATGCAACACAACTATTGTGCTTATTTGCCATCTTAAGTACCTATCTCTTTGTCATGTTGAAACCTAATGGGATTCAAAATAACAAAGCGTTAGGAGGCCAGTAGTTCATGCATTATTTAACGTATGTCTCGTTAGCCATTTATTTCATCGTTATGCTTTGCATTGGTCTGTTTGCTTTTAAGAAGTCAACCAGCGATGTGTCTGGTTATATTCTTGGCGGACGAAAGGTTAGCCCACAAGTTACAGCGCTATCTGCAGGCGCATCTGACATGAGTGGTTGGATGTTAATGGGTTTACCTGGCGCGATGTTTTTAGTGGGTTTTGAAACCCTCTATATTGCTATTGGCTTATTAATTGGTGCCATGGTCAATTACCTACTAGTTGCCCCTAAACTCAGGGTATATACCGAAGTGGCGAATGACGCCCTGACGATCCCAGAGTTTTTTGCTAAACGCTTCCATGCTCCAAACAGTAATATCCGCATTATTGCAGCGGTCATTATTGTTATCTTCTTTACGCTATACACCTCTGCAGGCTTAGTTGCTGGCGGTAAATTATTTGTATCAGCGTTTGACCTCAATTATGAGCTAGGTCTTGTTGTAACCTTAGCCGTGGTGGTGTCATACACCTTACTCGGTGGCTTTTTAGCCGTAAGCCTCACTGACTTTGTTCAGGGCTGTATTATGTTTGTCGCCTTAGTCTTGGTGCCTGTTGTGGCATACCAAGAGTTTTCTAACGCCGACAAAATGATGAGCTTTGCTTATGAGTCAATTCCGCATTTTTCTGAAGGCATGCAAAACGTCACCATGTTGGGGTTAATCTCTAGTTTATCTTGGGGTTTAGGCTACTTTGGTCAGCCGCATATTATTGTGCGTTTTATGGCAATTCGGTCAGTCTCAGACATTAAAGCCGCTCGTCGAATTGGTATGAGTTGGATGACTGTAACGATTGTTGGCGCACTTGCTACCGGTCTTGTCGGTATTGCATACGCAAACAAATTCGACATGAAATTAAGCGACCCTGAAACCATTTTCATTGTGTTCTCAGAATTGTTATTCCACCCTTTGATTAGCGGCTTTTTATTAGCAGCGATTTTAGCGGCCATTATGAGCACGATTTCATCACAACTTTTAGTGTCTTCTAGCTCATTAACTGAAGATATCTATCGTGTTGTTTCTAAGAAAGAAGCTACCGAGCAAGAAATGGTGAAAATGGGTCGTTTCGGTGTTGCAGGGGTTGCGATTGTGGCCAGTTTATTAGCACTTGATCGCTCAAACAGCATTTTATCGTTAGTGAGTAATGCTTGGGCAGGTTTTGGCGCAGCATTTGGTCCTCTTGTATTATTTAGCCTTTATAAGCACAACTTAACCCACAAAGCTGCCGTTGCAGGTATTGTCTCAGGTGCTGCTACCGTCCTATTTTGGATATATGCCCCTGTGCTGGCCGATGGCAAAGCGCTGTCTAGCTTAATGTACGAAATGATCCCAGGCTTCATTGTAAGCAGTGTTGTGATTTGGGTAACAAGTGCATTAGATACCGACCCTTGTAAGAAAACAGTTGATACCTTCCACGAAGCCGGCCGCGTATTAGCTGAGCAGAAATAATTAAGAGGAAATGATGTCAACTTCACATTGGAAACGCATTGTCGTTAAAGTAGGCAGTGCACTTATTGCGCCTCATCAACAAGGCTGCAGCAGCCATTATCTATTGGGTATTGCCCAATTTATCGCAACGTGTCGCGCCCAAGGCTGCCAAGTCGTACTCGTATCATCAGGTTCTGTAGCTGCAGGTAAACACCGTTTTTCAGAAGTCACCGAACCTAGTGTTTCTCTGAAAAAAGCGATGGCTGCCGCAGGGCAAGCAGACATGATGGCCACCTGGGATAAGTTATTTGACTTTCCCTCAGCTCAGTTGCTGGTAACTCACGGTGACTTACGTCATCGTGAACGCTACGTCAGTATTAAAGACACCATCTTTACTTTGTTAGACCATGGTTTGTTACCGATCATCAATGAAAACGATGCGGTAACAACCGATAAACTTCGTGTTGGTGACAACGATAATTTATCGGCCATGGTTGCGGCTGCCGCAGATGCTGATGCGCTGATTATTTGCTCAGACGTGAAAGGGTTATATACCAAAAACCCTAACTTGCATGATGATGCCAAACTCATCAAACAAGTGAGCGATATCAACCCAGATATTTATGCTATGGCAGGCGGCGCAACCAGCAGCGTAGGTACTGGTGGAATGCGCACCAAAATCCAGGCGGCTGAAAAAGCCATTTCACACGGCATTGAAACCATGATTGTTGATGGATTTGATGCTGATACGTTTAACCAACTTCTGAAAGGTCAAAATCCAGGGACTTTATTTACCCCGTATGATGAACCGATGCAGGAGCATTTGCATTGGATGACTCATACCTCACAAGTACAGGGTGAATTAATTGTCGAAAATGATTTTGACAGTGACCTAGAAGAACATGATACCCAACTGACCAGTGACGATGTAGTGGCTGTTAAAGGCAACTTTTCCGTCGGTGACACTGTATTAGTGCGCAAAGGCGATGGCACTAAATTGGCAAAAGCCAAATCAAATTACAGCAGTTGCTTACTTCACTTTATTTCTGATCAAGAAGACCAAGAGTTTGCCAATAATGCGCAACAAAAAACAGGTCCGTTGATTTCAGACAAAAACATCGCCATTTTGGAGCAAATATGAGCTTGATTAAGACGTTATCTCAAAACGCAGCCACTGCAGCACAAACACTTGCCGTATTAGATGAGCAAGTAAAGAATACTATTTTACTCGATATGGCACGTGCCCTTCGCGCGCACAGTGATGAAATTATCAAGGCTAACCAATTGGATTTGGCCAATGCAGAAAGCGCCAGTATGGGCTCAGCAATGCTAGACCGTTTAACCTTAAATAATGAGCGCATTGAATCAATGGCTGCTGGCATTGAAACCGTAGCATCACTGCCCGACCCTGTCGGTATTGAACGCGATTTAGGCCAACGTCCAAATGGATTAAGCATTCGTAAAATGCGCGTACCATTGGGTGTGGTGTGTATGATTTACGAAGCGCGCCCAAATGTGACTGCCGATGCCGGTGCCTTATGCTTTAAATCAGGCAATGCGGTTATTTTACGTGGCGGTAAAGAAGCATTGCATTCAAGTAAAATGATTGCCTCTATTTTACAAAAAGTGCTCGAAGTGTATCAGTTACCACCTGCGCTCATTACAGTAGTACCCGATCCCGATCGCGATTTAATGATGGAGCTGATGCAACAACGTGATTATATCGATGTGATTATTCCACGTGGCGGTGAAGGCTTAATCAACTTTGTCACCGATAACAGTAAGGTGCCAGTTATTCAGCACTTTAAAGGTGTTTGCCATTTATATGTCGATAAGGATGCCGATCTTGAGATTGCCATGGCATTATTACTCAATGGTAAAACCCAGCGTACCGGTGTATGTAACGCACTAGAAGGTTTAGTGGTTCATCAAGATGTGGCTGCTGCGTTTTTACCCAAAGTGGCTCAAGCACTGGCTGAACACAAGGTAACGATTAACGCTTGTCAGCAAGTAAAGTCATACTTTGACGCTTGTAACGTCATGAATGATGAAGACTTTGGTCAAGAGTACTTAGACCTTGAAATTGCCATTAAGCAAGTAGATGACTTTGACGGTGCGATTAATCATATTCGTCGTTTTGGTAGCCATCACACTGAAGTGATTTGTACTCAAAATGAAATAACTGCAGCACGCTTTCAACGCACCGTTGATGCCTCCGTAGTAATGGTGAATGCATCATCTCGCTTCTCTGATGGCAGCGAGCTGGGTCTTGGCGCCGAAATTGGCATTGCTACCAGTAAACTGCATGCTTACGGCCCTATGGGACTAGAGTCACTCACCACTGAGAAATACTTAGTCAGCGGTGATGGACAAGTGCGTACATAATCTTATCTAACATCTGTCTGTTAACACAAACTGACAAATACAAGCTGATAACCCTATAACAGTTCTTGTTTAATCAACTTTAATAAAAAGGTCTCTCGTTCTATCGAAAGGCCTTTTTTGTTACTGTTTACCATGGTGTCGAGGTTATGTTGAATCGCGGCATCAATATCCATCCAAACTGGTGTCATACCATTGTTAATTTCATGCGCTTCAAACTGGGGCTCTGCGAGCTCATCAGCAATTGTGCACACATAACAGTAAGACAGCATGTTTACCAACTCAAAGCCATCTCTGCGCCATGGACGATATTCTTGATACAAGCCAAACGGAATGACATCACCTACCACTTGCGCGCCGGTTTCTTCTTGTAACTCGCGAATTAAGCCCTGCTCAATATGCTCACCGTCATCAACACCACCACCGGGTAACGAATAATCATCATAACGCTGGGTGTATAACATTAATATTTGATTACCGCGCAGCACAATCGCTCGTGCGGCCAAACGCGTTAGCATGGTCGATGGATTATTGTTGACGAAATCGACAGGCGTTTCAGGATGATAGTTCGTGGTTAAATGGCGCATGATTTAAGAGCTTTTTGCAATAAAAAGCGCATGATACGATGTTGATAATCTTGCTTCAAGTTTACTGTATGGAATGTGCAAGTGATCTTATTTACAAAATGATGAGCCTGTAAATGATTTGTAATAGCTAAGGCAAACACAACTTTATTCTTCATTTTTCACTTATATCCATGGGAATATATGATTGAATGTTAAGTTTCAGCTAAACTTCTAACATTAACTTACATCGATGCCTCATCAATATCATGAGCAGATCAACCATGGATTTTAATCTATGTTAAAGTTTTGGTACAAACAGTTTCCTCAATATCCATCTGATCATCCGGATTATTGGCGGATCAGATTTATAGAGCATGCATTACTTATTACAAGTTGTTACTTTTTTATACTAACCTTGATCAATATATTTTTGTTTCCAGGTTTTAAATACGCTTTATTAGATGCTACAGGCTTAACGTTTTCATTAGGTATTTATTTCCGATTTCGCAAAACAGGAAATGTAGAAATAACATCGTGGGCAGCCACTCTTATGTTAACCGGATTAATAATGTTATTTGTTATCTCAACTAAAGGGCACGCTCACACACTTCTTTGGGCTACGCTTATTCCGCCATTTTCATTTTTTCTCATTGGTCGAACCTGGGGTTCTTTTATTTCAGGCTTAAGTTTTGTCATTTGTGCCTTATTAGTTTATCAGCAAATTCAAAAACCTGAGCCTGTGGCGTTTGGAAATGGTTCCTTATTTAATGTGATTGAAGTGTGCATAGCCCAAATTTTGTTGTTTCGATTTTATGAAAAAACGCGTTTTTCAGCTTATAAAAAGTTAACTTTGCGTAATTTAGAAATACAAAAAATGGCTGAATTAGACAAGTTGACAGGACTATATAACCGCGAGAAGTTGGATACAGTACTTGAAAAATTATTGACTGTTTCTTCGCTAAAAAGTAATACAAAGAGTACTCATAACGCCAATAATATCCCTACATCTAGCGCCACTAATATTTCGAAATCTACCTCACTAGCTTCGTCGATTATTCATTCAAACCAATCTGACAACATGATAATTAACGACACCGAAAAATCGGTGACTTCTGAGTATCCCATTTCTATTGCCATTATCGATATAGATCATTTCAAACGCATTAATGATAATCACGGTCATTTAATCGGTGATAAAGTCCTGTGTGAGCTAGCACAATTGCTACAAGGTCAAATGCGAAATGATGATCTATTAGCACGTTGGGGCGGGGAAGAGTTTGTGATCGTATTACCCAATACCACGTTGGCAGATGCAACTGAATTATCCGAAAGATTACGTCTGCATATCGCCCAGCATAACATTCAAGACATGGCACTTACCATTAGCGTAGGCATAGCCCAATACGGCCAAGATGATAGTGCTTACAGTTTATTAGATCGTGCAGATAAAGCCTTATACCAAGCAAAGTCTCGAGGACGTAATTGTGTTGCTGTAGCCTAAAAAATAACACAAAAGTCAGCAATGAGCTTTGGTGTAACAGGTTAAGTGCAAACTAATCCAGCTGAACGAGTCCGTTATCAGATATTTTTACCGCATAATGTTTACCATTAATACGCTCAATAATTTGCGTCGCTGTTAGATCATGTACCACATTTATCACAGTTGAGGCGGCATCGGTAATCGCACCAATCACGACTAGAATCGGGATAACCTCCATTGGTAAACCTAAGGTGGTGACAATAAAAATCTCACCTAAAAACGCCCCACCCGGTACGCCGCCAATCACAAAAGCCGACAACACCGAAATCAAAATGGTCAGCATAAATACATCAGTAGTGAAATCGAGTCCCAATAAAGAATAGATAAACACAATCTTTAATGCAGTGATCGCAGCGGCGCCACCTTTGTTTAAATTAACCAGTAACGGCAGACTGATTTCAGCAATTTGCTCATTTAATCCCATCTTGGTCGCGCTACGAATAGTCACAGGTAAGGTAGCTAAAGATGAGCTGGTACCCAAAGCGGTCACGGCAGGCTCAAGCATGTGTTGCCAAAACTGTTTAACCCCTTTTACTCCGCCACCAATCCACGCATATAGCGTTGAGCCTACGGTTAAATACAGCGCCATGGCAACTAAGAACAACCCCACAGCTCGAGCAAATGTACCCATCAGCTCAGTATCTTGACTGGCCATGGTTGCAGCAAAGTAAGCCCCTAAGCCAATAGGTGCTACGTACATTAATATTGAAATGACTTTCATAATAACCGTATTCACACTATCCAAAATACGGCTGACTACGAGACCATCTTCACCAGATTGACCAATGGCTACGCCGCCAATCACCGACATGATGATTAACGCCAAAATATTCGACTTAGACAATAACCCGACAAAATCATTGGTGGTTAATAAGCTCACAAAATCCATACTGCCTGATGCAGCATCGACCGTATTAGCCAAATCCAAGGTCACGCCTTGAGCCGGATCGTAAGCGAGCGCTAATAGCACGACACCAACGGATGGCACTATCGCCATGACAATCGACACAGCCATAATCGACACCAATATGGCACCTAACTTTTTTAAGTCGGTCATATGAGCAATCGACGACATTACGCTCACCGCAACTAATGGCACGATGATCATAAACAGCAAATTTAAAAATATTTGCCCAATGGGTTTGAGTTTAATCGCCCACTCAGGAAACAAACCACCAAATAGGCCGCCTATGAGTAACGCACTTAATAAAATAATGGACGAGCGATAAGCGCGTAGGCTTCTCAACATATCAATTCCTAAAACATGAAAACAAAGTTAATAGCGGATAAGCTAAATGACGTTAAAATATGACACAAATCTAAAGTGATACCAATCGCAAAAAATTAAGGTTGAGCCTGAATGTCGATAATCAGGTTTTCAGGTCCGCGCACAAAAATATGGATGACATCTTTATCGCCAGCAAACAAAAAGTAACCGTTAAAGCCTAAACGAGGCCTTTCGCCATGCGTTAATCCTAGGGCGTGTTTATCTTTGTTTATTTTTTATATTGAGAGCTAAAATGGCTTTAGGCAAGGCGAATAATTGTGGACATAGTTGCTCGACGTCGAGATTATCCAACGCAATAAACGGCCTAAATAGATAATCAACTGAGCAAACCGCAAATAGGCTATAGCGTCGAGTTAACCTCAATCAAACGGATAAACGCTTTCATCGCCACCGACACACTGTATTTACGGGCCATAAATACCGTATTGCCAGACTCCACATCTAATAATGTTTGAGCATGAAGGTTATGTAATTGCTTAGCCGACTGAGCTACTCCACCACTCACAATCGCATACCCTAGCCCCTGTTTTACCGCACTGACAAGATGAAACAACGAATCGGTTTCTAATACCACATTAAAGCCGCCTCCAGCGGCTTCTATCCCATTATCAATGTATTGCCTAAATTGCATGTTTTGACTTAATAATATCAAGGGCACAGATTTAAGCTGAGTTAATGGTAACGCTTGTTGTGACATGGCATGTTGTGGTGCGGTTAGATCAAGAGGTACAGGCTTAAGCGACAAAACCGCCAAAGGATGACTAGGTTGGGGGTAAAACTGAAGTTGTCTACGGCTTGATTCGCTGATGCTCTCATCAAACCCTAAGCCAATATCCATTTGATGCAAAGTGAGTTGTTCTAGCAGCTTTTCGTTAGTGGTGACGTGTAATTTAATCGATATATGCGGATATAACTGAGTAAAGTGTTTAATGATTGGCATAATATCAACACTGGATTGCGGCACAATGCCAATATTAAGCGACCCCTTTAATGGTCCTGTAAAAGCACTGATCTCCTGCTTTAATGCTGCTTCATCTAACAACATCTTTTCTGCATACTGTTGTACAACACTGCCCGCTTCAGTTAACGCCACAAATTGACTACCACGGACCACCAGCTCTGTGCCAAAGCGTTTTTCGAGCGCATTAATACTGGCTGATAACGTTGGCTGGGTAATATGACAAGCCTTAGCCGCTTTAGCAAAATGCTTATGTTTAGCCAACTCATGAAAATAATGTAATTGCCGCAGATTCATCTAACCACGCAACCTCTAATATAAAATCAAGCTATCAATTTAACCTTATTAATAGATAAAAACTATCAATCTATAAAATAGTTTGATTGGAATTGTATTTTAGCCCTCCATAAAATGTGACCCACTTCAAATTTTAAGGCTAAAAGTATGAATGCGTCATATAAATGGTCACCGTCAATTGAACACTTGGTAGAAGAAGCCGCCGCGGCAATTAATCTCAATGGTATTAATTATGCCGTAATGATGATCACCCCTGACAACATTGAAGACTTTGCCATTGGCTTTTTGTTTTCCGAGGCCATTATTCAACATGACCATGATGTTCACGACATTCAAGTCAGTAAATCCGAACATGGATTTAATATCGATGTCACTATCGCAAATCGCTGTTTATACGCATTAAACAACAAGAAGCGTCGATTAGTTGGGGCCACTGGATGCGGTATTTGTGGGGTTGAGGCTATCACCCATGCACTGCCAGAATTAACCATATTACCTGCCACTCGCCCAATTGAATTATTGGATGTCGACGCCCTCAAACTGCAAATTGAAGAGCATCAACTCAAAGCTCAACAAAGCGGTGCCATTCATGCGGCTTTAGCCTTAAATGCCCAGGGCAACATTATTGCTTGCCGAGAAGACATCGGCCGTCACAATGCCTTAGATAAATTAATCGGTATGTTAGTTAGACAGTCAAGCTCACTGCCTGAGTGCAACACATTATTAATGACCAGTCGCTGCAGCAGTGAGTTGATTCATAAAGCGGTGCAACTGGGCGTAAATAACTTAATTAGTTTAGCGTCACCCAGCCAGTTGGCGGTAAAACTGGCGTTAAAGTACAACCTCAATATTATTCATATCCCCAAGTATTCAGTACCCATTTATTACTCTAATTTTCAAACCAACGTCAATTTAAGCAGTCTGCCTGTTAGTCCATTCGGAGCCATTAATGTCTAACCATATCGAAAAACCTAGCAAAGCCGGTGGTTTTCCCTCAATACAAGCCACATTAAGCCATGTATTACGTAGCCAACGCACCAAGCAAAATCTTAAAAATTTATTACGCGTTAATCAAACCGATGGGTTTGACTGCCCAGGTTGTGCATGGGGTGACAACAAACACGGCGCATTTCAATTTTGTGAAAATGGCGCCAAGGCCGTTGCGTGGGAATCTACGGGCAAAGGGGTTGGCAGTGAGTTTTTTGCTCAGCATTCGGTACGCCAATTAGCTAAGCAAACCGATTACTGGCTAGAGTATCAAGGCCGCTTAACCGAGCCGATGCGTTACAACGCCGCAACTGATCATTATGAGCCAGTGAGCTGGACCGATGCTTTTAGCATTATTGCCGACAAGCTCAACAGCTTGTCTAGCCCTAACCGAGTAGAGTTTTATACCTCTGGCCGCGCCAGTAATGAAGCCTCATACCTTTATCAATTATTTGGCCGTTTATATGGCACGAATAATTTTCCAGACTGTTCCAATATGTGTCACGAAGCCAGTGGCGTCGCACTAACAAAAGCCATCGGTATTGGCAAAGGCACTGTGGTATTAAATGACTTTGATGCCGCTGAAGCCATTTTTGTCTTTGGCCAAAATCCAGGGACAAATCACCCACGGATGATGAATGCGTTACGTAAAGCCGCTAAACATGGTTGTAAAATTGTCACCTTTAATAATCTTAAAGAAGTCGCCTTAGAAAAATTTGCCAGCCCACAGAGCCCAATCGAACTATTAACCCCTGCATCCACCACCATTAGCCATCAATATTTAACCCCTAAACTTGGCGGCGATATGGCCGCGGTGCGCGGTATGGCAAAGTACATTATTGAACAGCGCCAAGACAAAATTGATCATGGGTTTATTGAGCAACACAGCGCCTTTTTTAATGAGTATCAACAGAGTGTTAAGCGCACCAGTTGGCAGCAAATTGAACAACAATCAGGACTCACTAGAGCCGATATTATTAAAGCGGCAATCTTATTTAGCGGCAGCAAATCCGTGATCAGTTGTTGGGCAATGGGATTAACCCAGCACAAGCACTCTGTCGACATCATTCGCGAAGTGATTAATCTGCATTTGTTGTGCGGCCAAATAGGTAAACCGGGTGCCGGCTTGTGTCCAGTTCGAGGCCACAGTAATGTGCAAGGTAATCGCACCATGGGGATTAACGAAAAACCATCGAATGAATTTATTGCTCACTTTGATAACTTTTTTGATACTCGCCTACCACGCCAGGCTGGTCACAACGTAGTAGAAGCGCTTAAAGCGCTACAAACAAAAGACAGTAAAGTGCTTATCTGCCTTGGGGGTAACCTTGCTGCAGCCGCACCCGATACCGACTTTACCTATCAAGCCATTCGCAATGCAGAGCTTAACGTGCAAATCAGCACCAAGCTTAATCGCAGCCATTTACAAGTGACACAAGATGCACTTATTTTGCCTTGCCTAGGCAGAACAGAATTAGATGTTCAGCGCAGCGGGGTTCAAAAAATTACCGTTGAAGACACCTTTAGTATGGTACACGCCTCCACGGGCATGACCGAGCCAGTGTCAGAGCTGTGCTTGTCTGAAATAGACATCGTCGCCCAAATGGCCAATGCCACATTTCATCATCGAGATTATCATCACTTTGCAGGTGTTCAACAGGCAGAGACTCAAAGCGCGGCCACAAAAATCGATTGGTTAGCATTACGTGATGACTACGGGCTGATCCGCCAATTAATTCAAAACACCATAAATGGCTTTGAATACTACAATCAACGTATTGAACAACCTGCTGGGTTCTACCTTGGCAACAGCGCTGCCAGATTTGTATGGAACACTCAAACCAAACGCGCAGAGTTTAATCCGAGCAACTTGCCAGATTCAGTGATTGCCGACTGTTCAAGCGATGCCCAATTACATGGATCACAAAGCACACCACAGCCGATATTATTGCTGCAAAGCTTACGTTCACATGACCAGTACAACACCACAATTTACGGCATGGATGACAGATATCGAGGCATTAAAGGCAAACGAAATGTATTGTTTATTAACCCACAAGATGCACAAAACCTCAACCTGGTTGAAGCGCAGTTAGTCGATTTACAATCTATTGCCAATGACAATGTCGTGCGTAAAGTGTCTGGGTTTAGCGTGGTACTTTACGATATTCCGCAAGGTAATATTGCCGCCTATTACCCCGAGACTAATCCTTTGGTATCAATCAATAGTGTCGGTGTTGACTCTTATACCCCTACCTCTAAATCTATCCCGGTGGTCATCACACCCTCCACCAAACCGGTGATTAATGTGGCACAAGTGTAAGTTGTAGCCAGGTAATTGGTTATCGATACAACCTTGTGCAGCTTGCGCTGAGTTGTATCGATGCTCGAATAAAAAATACCAATGCCATTTGCGATAACGCTGACATTGGTATTTGTTTTATCTATTCACAATAACCGATGATTTGTCGGTAACTGTTACTTCCACGCAAACGGTTTAAATGCGTCATCTGTTGGAGTATGAGCAACATGATTGGTGTAGTTACTGATCACTTTTTGTGACAAGCCTAAAATGATTTCTAACACTTGTTGCTGGCCGTAACCTGCTGCATAAAAGGCTTCAAGTTCAGCCTGCGAAATATTACCGCGGCTACGCACAATGCTTAATGTAGCATCATGTAGCGCTTGTAATTTAGCGGTAGGCATAGCAGTTTTGTTACGCAATGCTTCCGTGATCGCTGGGTCAACATTCATTGAATTTGCAATCGCGGTATGCGCAGGAACACAATAAGTACATTCATGCTCAACGTTAATGGTTTGCCACACAACAGTTAACTCTTCCGCGTCAAATGACGAGTCTAAAAAGAATTGATGTAACTGTTGGTAAGCTTTTAATGTGCTTGGTGATTCAGCTAATACGGCAAACAAATTAGGTACCATGCCCATTTGTTTTTTAGCACCTTCAAGGATTGCTTTACTTTCTTGTGGGGCGCTTTCTGCAGTATGGATAGTAAATGAAGTCATAATATTCTCTCGTGTCGATTCATAAATCGTAGTGCTGCGTTTCGAATTGAGTTCACTATAAAACAATTTGAGCAACCGCTCAAGTTTGTTTTTGAACGACTACTAAAAATACATTTGAAATATGAATTAAATGAAAGGTTTAGTGTAAAAAATTAGTATGTTAGAGAAACGCTGCGTTAAAAAATATATTTTCACTTATGCCCATAAACCTCAATATGTCACTTAAGTTCTGTTGTCGTTTAAGCTATTTTGCTGTTATCCAGCGATCTTTACACTTCTTTAATTGAACATTTAATTGAGATTAATTATCATTACCGCCACTTTTTTATTTACCACAATCACAGTATAAAAACGCAATAGAATCAGCTTTTTGTAATGTAATTTGAGCACACAACATGAATATGGTTTCGGCATTAAAATGGTTTCATAACTGGGTAGGCTTTGTTATTAGCATCACCATGTTAATAGTACTGACTACAGGGGTTTATTTAGGCAGCGTTGATTTATTAAAACGCACAGAAAGTTTAGGACAAACCTTTACCCCACTAACCCTAGAGCAAAAAGCCGAGACGGTAGTAACGGTATTTGAACGCTACCCTCAAATGAGCACGGTACGCTTTCCAACAAAACATACACCTTATATCCAGGCCAGTACACGCGGTAAAGCTATCGCATTAGATAACGACCTCAATGAGCTTGCTAGCAGCGCTTCATTTGACCTGCCTTTTTATGAAACTGCCTTTTGGTTGCATCGTAATTTTTTAATCGACAACGGCGGTAAATACATCAATGCATGGGCCTCTTTGGCCGGCGGTATTGTCACCTTGATTGGAATTTATTTATGGTGGCGAGTACGTAATGGCTTTCGCTTAAAGCAAACATTGCCAAAAAATACCCGTTCAAGCAGCTTGCTTAAAAGCCACATTCAATTAGGACTGTTTATCTCAATACCATTGTTTATTTTATGTGTGAGCGGATTTTTAATTACTTACAATAAATTATGGACTGGGGCGTTAAATCAAAAGCCGGCCGTCCAGTCATTTCCGGTAAGCCAGGGCAATAATTGGTTAAGCCAACTCAACAGTGCCCAACAAGTTTGGCCAGATTCAGAGTTAGTCTCAGTGAGCAAACCACGTTCAAAACGAGGTAAAAAACCTAATTCCAAAATGCAGGCCAATGCGAATAAACCAGTGGCACAGGTATTTTCAATTCAATTTGACGACCATCCAGGCGTTTGGTTAAGAGAAGCCGATCGCATTAGCATCAACCATACAACGGGCGTTATTGAATCGGCATTAAAACACAGTGATAGACCTTTATCGGGCAAGATTGCCAGCTTTGTACGTCCACTTCATGATGGGCTGAATATGCCGGCCAGCTATGTAGCGTTGATTACATTAGTCTCATTGATTGGCACAGGTATTTTATCGTTTAGTCTGGTGACTTTTTGTCGCCGTAAATTTGGCAACAAAGCGAAAAAAGCCACATAGCGATAACGTTAACCGCCAATGCTGTGCGATATGTTTCGCGCAGTATTGGCGGTTTTACGGCGCATGTACATACCTAGAGCCCGTATAAGGTCACAACCACTGCACCGCCTAAGCCAACATTATGTTGCAGTGCCAGCCTCGCGTTATCAACTTGTCGTTTGCCTGCTTGCCCACGCAAATGCCAGGTTAGTTCGGTACATTGCGCAAGTCCCGTTGCCCCGATGGGATGCCCTTTTGACATCAAACCACCCGATGGCCCAATCACATATCGTCCGCCATAAGTATTGTCTCCATCGGCAATAAATTGTGCAGCACCACCTTCAGGACACAGCCCTAATGCCTCATAAGTAATCACCTCATTTGGGGTAAAGCAATCATGCAGTTCAATCACATCGATATCGCGAGGGCCAAGACCGGCATCGCAATACACTTGCTCAACCGCTTGTTGAGTCATGGCTCTACCAACTGCATCAATAGGGTCTTGCCACGAGAGCTCAGTGTCGGTTGCCATCGCTTGCGCAATAATGTTTACTTTAGATGTGATGCCGTGTTGGCGGGCAAATGACTCGCTGCAAACTATGGTAGCTGCAGCGCCGCATGTTGGCGGACACGCCATTAAACGCGTGAGGTAATTGTCGTATATCACCTTATCGTCGAGCACTTGCTGGTAAGTTAATGGCGTTGAAAACATTGAGTATGGATTATTAATGGCATGCCTACGTGACTTTTCGGCCACCTTAGCAAAAAGGTCGGCGCCCACTTGATATTTATCCATATAATGGCGGCCTGCTGCACCAAACGCACGTAACGCAATTGGCCCTTGTGGCGCATTGAATTGCTGTAAAACAGGATCGAGTCGCTCAAATGGGCTTTCTCTGTCTTGCCAGTGTGAGCCTAACGCGCCAGGCTGCATTTCTTCAAAACCAAACGCTAATGCACACTCTACCAGACCTGATAACACCGCCTGGCGAGCCAAAAACAACGCGGTTGAACCACTCGAGCAATTATTATTCACATTAATAATTGGAATACCGCTTTGAATCACATCGTAAAATGCATGCTGGGCGCAGGTACTATCACCATAGATGTAAGCGCCATACGCCTGGCCAATTGTCTTAGCATGTAAACCCGCATCGGCTAATGCTAACTTAATGGCCTCGGCTGCCATCACCCGATATGGCGGTTGCTGACCCGGTTTACAAAATGGGATCATGCCCACACCAGCGACTCTCACTTTATTCATATCACTCCCGTTAAGACAGCTAGTCTTTCATGCTGAGTTCAGAATACTCGATTCGCCCTTAAAGTTAAAATAATGTTAAAAGCAGCTTTCGATACGCACCACATTGGCGCATTAGCGCACCAAGACGTGACATTAAATGCAAGACCATTAGCTTGCATCCGTGTTTTTGCCGCCTAAAATGCTCACTAAACGCACCGTTATTGAGCGTTGTTACGATCATTTCAGCAACATATTCAGACATTTGCACCATCAAAGATCAATAAGAGCTCAGTATCTTTGCGATTTAGGAACAAGTTTTGCTTTATAAAAGCATGAATTTCAACAGAGAAATGTTTTGTGGAAAATGAAATGAACAATATTAGTGATGCAATTGGGGTTATTGCACAAAGTGCAGACACGGTATTTATCTTACTTGGTGCAATCATGGTATTAGCCATGCACGCTGGCTTTGCATTTTTAGAAGTCGGTACCGTCAGACACAAAAACCAGGTTAACGCCCTAGTTAAAATTCTAACGGACTTTGCTTTTTCAGCTATTGCCTACTTTGTCATTGGTTATCAAATCGCATACGGCAACCACTTTTTTGTCAGTGCTGAAACATTAGAGGCTGATAACGGCTATCAGTTAGTCAAATTCTTCTTACTCACTTTTGCCGCAGCAATCCCAGCCATTGTTTCAGGCGGCATTGCCGAGCGCGGCAGCTTTAGGCCTTTCTTATTTGCCTCAGCTATGATTGTGGCCTTTGTATACCCGTTATTTGAAGGCATTATCTGGAATGGTAATTATGGCTTTCAAAGCTGGTTAGAAAGTCAATTTGGCGCGCAATTTCATGATTTTGCCGGCTCAGTTGTGGTACATGCTATGGGCGGCTGGCTTGCATTAGTGGCCATTTATTTACTTGGCGCTCGCCGTGGTCGTAAACCCGGTATTGCGTTCGCCCCGTCTAACATTCCCTTTTTAGCATTAGGCTCATGGGTACTCATTGTGGGTTGGTTTGGCTTTAACGTGATGTCAGCACAAACACTCGATGGCATTAGCGGTTTAGTGGCAGTCAATAGCTTAATGGCCATGGTAGGCGGTACGGTTATCGCACTGATTGTCGGTAAAAATGACCCTGGGTTTATCCATAACGGACCATTAGCAGGCTTAGTTGCTGTGTGTGCAGGCTCAGATTTAATGCACCCTGTTGGCGCATTTGTTGTCGGCGGTGTCGCGGGCGGTTTATTTGTGTGGGTGTACACTAAATTACAACGCAGCAGCAAAATAGATGACGTACTGGGTGTATGGCCACTTCACGGTTTATGTGGTGTGTGGGGCGGCATTGCGGCAGGCATTTTTGGTCAACAAGCATTAGGCGGCCTTGGCGGGGTAAGCATTATGTCGCAGCTTATTGGCAGTGTGGCCGGTGTGATTGTTGCTTTAGTTGGCGGTCTTATTGTTTACGGTATCGTCAATAAAGTCGCCAGCTTACGCTTAAGCCAGGAAGACGAATTTATTGGCGCCGACTTAGCCATTCATAAAATTGGTTCGACCAACTCAGACAAGTAGTTAACACATCATAAAAAAGGCAGAATATCGATTCTGCCTTTTTTGTCGCTTAACTTATCGACCCAGCGTTAGATCGCCACCCAACCATCTTATTGATAAACACCGGCTAAAAATAAGTTTAAGCATTAAAAATCATAGCCTTAAAAATCACATTATTCATCCAGGTTCACCCAAAATAAACACGTCAACTTGTGCGGCATATCAGCTTTGCATTCAGTGCCATTGGACTTAATAAAATTACTGTTTTAAGCGTAAATTTACATTGCAAAGAATATGGCTTAACCCTAGTATACTCAACAAAAAACCAACACAAAATTTACATTTAACATGTACTTTTTCGGCATTATACAAGGATGAAAAATGTTAACGAAAGCCCGCTCTTCACTCGCCGTTGCGATTTTATTTTCCCTTACAGCTTGCGGCGGTGGCGGAGACTCCTCTGACACCTCTACTGAAACACCAGATAATCCAACGGGCACAAGCTCACAGTCTGATATTATTAAAAATGCCAATAACTATAATGCCATTGAGCTAGAAAACGCTGCGACACAATTAGTCGACGCACGCTACACTGGCAGCAAATCATTGACGACATTAACCCTCGCAAATACCCAACATGTGTTTAAAAAAGTGGTTGTTGGGGAAGGTGTTTTACTGCCTAACTTACATTTAGAAGAGCTTGATTATAATATTAATGACTCTGGTAAAGTGGATTTTACCGCACAGTGCTCTACTTCAGGCAGTATCAAATTTAAAGGTCAGTTAAGTAGCCAATTTACCGGTAACCTTGCCGTTACTTACAATAATTGTAGCGACAGCTATAGCAAAAATGTAACTGGCAATATGGCTTTTTCGATAAAAACGGCCACAGACAGCCAATACAATTTTAGTGTTAACTTTGATAATTTATCTTGGAAAGAAGGCACGCTCTCAACTTCGCTGACAGGCACTTATGGGATTAATAGCCAAGAAACACCCAATACAGACCAATACAGTAATAGCATCAAAACCAATCTGCTTTATACCTACTCTGATCAAACTCAAGCGCTTTTCAAGGTCACTGAAACTCAATCCTATCAAAATAACCAATTTAATTGGGTCATTTCAGGAGCTTATTTTCATAGCGCTTTAGGTCAATTCAACATATCGACTAATGCCTTAGGCGGAAATTTAGAACAAGGAAAGATTATATTTAAGGGCACTAATTCGTCTACATTGGAGTTTTGGAATGGTCCGGTAAAATACACTCAAGATACAGACAATAATGGCATTGATGATGTAGGCACTTACTTTGCATCTATTAATGACTTAATTAACAGTGACTTATTAACTAAACAGCTTGTTGATGTGGTTAAGATGTCATTGCCTCCTGAAGTTTATGCGCCGAGCGGTAATAATTACCAGCTATATACATCAACACCACTGACAGTGTCACCTGGGCATTATTACGATCCAGATAACAGCAATGATCAGCTCACTGTCAGTTACCGCTGGTACATTAATGGCCAGCTTGTTAGCGGGCAAACCAGTTACGTTCTGCCAGCTCATATTGCTGTTTATGGGGATGAAGTTAAAGTGGCAATGGTCGTCTTTGACGGTATTAACACTGTGGAGAGTGATTACTTTTTCTTTACTATTAACGACTCACCCGCACAATTTAATGCCGTTAACCTCCCAAGCCACATTCAATCGGGCCAAACCGTGCAATTTAGTGCATTACTCACCGACCCAGACAATATAGATCCATCTAAAATTGGCTCGTTAATTTCAGGACCGAGCGGCGCAACCATCGACAGCCAAGGTCTTGTTACCTGGCAAGTAGGCAACGACTATATGTTCCCCCTACAAAGTGTCGACTTTGTTTTTGCTCTTACTGATTCAAATGGAGATATCCTCGAATCGGCGTCGGTTTCACTCGATGTAAACGCAGACCAACCTTTACCATTAACTCGCTCAGGAATTGAAGTCCCTCGTAACGAAAAATCAATGTGGGTGGGAGATTTTGATGGTGACGGTAACAACGAGTTGGTATCGACTGATAATAATAACAGGCTGTTTATATTAACCGAACAAAATGGCAGTTACATACAAACCTGGTTTTATCCATTTAAATTAGCCACTAAAGGCAGAATACAACAAGTTCTGGTTTTTGATACTGACAAAGATAATCGTGATGATATTGTGGTGATTACAACACACGGTATCAGCGTAATTAATGATTTAAATGCGTTGTCATACGAATTATTCTCGACCGATGATACGATCTTCAGTGCAGCAATCGATGATATCGATAATGACGGGATCCCAGAAATTGCTTATTTACATACCCGAGAGTTAAGTGGTTACGATGCTGAATCTCTGCTCAGTGTTATCAGCATGTCAGCGCCTTCTGAGGCGCTATTTTCGGTTAACATTGATGCTCAACAGGTCATTTTTGCTAATGTAGATCTGCAAGCCGGTCTTGAACTTATTACCAATAGCGGTTTGGTTTATGATACTCAAACTTGGCAAAACAAATGGGCTAACAGCATGCCATTTGGAGACAGAGTTCTGACTATCGGTGACTACAACGGCGATGGCGTTAATGAGATTGCCGGCGGTAATTACTGGTCAACAGTCAGTATTTACTCTGCTGTCAATAAGTCGCAATTAGCCACAGTTGAAGTATTTAATACTTGTTCAATCAATACCATGAATTTAGATGATGACGCCGCCGACGAATTAGTGGTGGGCGAATGTCAGTCTGGAGAAGTGCATGCTTATAACTTAAATAGTAATGAGCTCTCAGAAATATGGTCTTTATATACTCCACACTCTGGCGTAAGTTCGTTAACTGTCGGCGACTCTGATAATGATGGTGAAGACGAACTTCAGTGGGGGCTTGGCACAATGGACACCGGCGAAGACCGTTTTATTGTGGCTGATATCGGTATCAATACCATCGACATTAAACAAACACTCCCAACGATTCAATTAGACTCATTTAGCAGTGCTGGGTGGTCAACCATCACTGATAATGATGAAAAAGCCGTATTCTTTGTCCCGCAAACCGGAAGTGGCTATGACGGAAGCCGAGTCCTTACCATGGCAACAGATGGCTCTTACCAATTGAGTGAACAAATATCCTCGAACTGGGACAAGAGCTTCCATACCGTAACCACTGATTATAACCACGACGGTTTTGGCGATTTATTATTACCAACGACTGATTATTACGACGGACGGATGGGTGTCATGCAGTTATTTGACTATAGCTTCCACTGGCAATCTACCACCAGCAGCCAATCTGATATTGGCGTGATAAAAGCATTTGATATTAACCAGGATGGTTTTGAAGATGCCATTTATGCCGATGGCAAGACACTTAAAATCGTTAATATTGAAGATCAAAGCTTGATTGCCCAATACAGTTTTGAAAGCAATATTACCGACTTTGCCATCAATGAAAAAACCGTTATTGTGGCCCGAGATAATATCGTAAGCCTTTTAACGCTAAACACGAGTTCATTGTCAGAGCAATCGTTTATAAATCAAAACTGCCAGTATTTAACGTTAATTAACAAAGACAGCGATGCACAACAAGAACTCATGTGTATCAACACTGACCATTATGAAAATAACAGTGATATCTATACATACGAAATAGCCAACTTAACGCTTGTTGAAAAAGACAGTAAAAGCATCAAGCGTTCAATTTATGGCATTGCTATCGATGAGACCACCAGCAGCAACCAAGGCTATTTTGTCGCCGTGCAAGTCGGGCAAGCATACTACAGCGAAGAAGATACAGATTATCATATTGAAAAACATGATGTTAACAGTAATGTTATTTGGAGAAGCCCAAGTTTAATTGGCCAACCATCTGAACAAGGGCTTAAAGCACGTTATTCAAGTAATAAAGGAGTTGAACTGATGCTGTCGACCAACAAGGCAATGTATCTTATTAATTAACCTAAGCTAGGGATAATAAACCTTAGGATAATGCAGCACCATAAGAGACTGTAACTAATTTTGTGTAACTGCTTATCAAAACGTACTCTATTGAGAGTTTAAGATA
>NZ_BMQI01000048.1 GCF_014648035.1 Shewanella algicola
GCATACCAGCTAAACAAAAACGAGCCTGGATGAAAACAACATACTTAGAAGCAGTATTAAATGCCGGATTCAGTGATGTGGCTAATTAATAAACACTCATGCGGTTGCCCTGCCTATTTATTCACTACACCAATCATTTACAAGTCTTTAGTGATTATTACTCAAGAGCATAACCACCACATTACTAACCGAGACGATATCGCTAATAAAACCATTGCCTTGGTTAAAGGCTATCAATACGCCGACAGTGTTGGGGAAGAGTTTCCGAATATCATTCCTGTTTATGTTGATACCATGCGTGAAGCTTTTGAGTTAGTGGCCGCAGGTCAAGCCGATGCCACCATTAGTTTTTTAGCTGCAGCCAATTACTTTCAATTAAAGTATGCCTATAACGATTTGAAAATTGCCGCATTTTATGAAAAACACAATGCCAATGAAGCCATTGCGGTAAGTAAGACTGCGCCGATACTGGCGAGTATTATTCAAAAAGGAATTGATTCACTCACTTCTCAACAAAAGAAAGCCCTTAATGAAGTATGGGGCGCCAATATTAAAATACCAAAGGATTATACCGAGTTAATTGAGTTTGCTTTACTTTCTGGTTTGCTGATGTTGCTTTTAAGCATTTGGGGGTTACAAGCTAAGCGTCATAACCGTGATTTGGTTAAGGCCAATCAAAATGCAGAAGCGGCAAACTCGGCACTAAATGACCTTAAAGATAATTTGCAGCAATTAGTTGCTGAACGCACCCAACAGCTGACACAAAGTGAAAACCGTTATCGAGGGTTGGTTGAGTCACTCGAAGATGAATACATATTCTATCAACACGATACTCGTGGTTATGTGAGTTATGTTAGTCCATCGCTAACCCATATTTTGGGGCATCCTGTTTCTGGTAAGGGTGGTTTCTATCATCAGTTTTTAACTGATAGCCCTAAAAATCAGAAGGTTGCGAAGTATGTTGAACGCATTTTACAAGGTGAAAACCTCGCACCGTTCGAAATTGAGTTAGATGATACGAAAGGCAATGTACATACCTTCGAAGTGCTTGAGCGCCCAATGTATGACGACAATAACGAATGTATTGGTTGTGAAGGGATTGCGCATGATGTAACGGCAAGAAAGCAGCAGCAAGATAAACTGTTTTATTTATCACACTATGATGATTTGACTGGGTTAGTTAACCGTTATTATTTTAAAAAGTTACTCGACGATGACATTGATAACTGTAAAAAGATGGGCCAACCGTTGGCATTATTATTTTTAGATTTAACCCGCTTTAAAGTCATTAACGACAACTTTGGCCATTCAGCGGGAGATTACATACTCAATCAAGCTGCAGCGCGCATTCAAGCGCATTTAAATAACGACTTCATTGTGTCGCGCTTTGCTGGAGATAAGTTTTGCATTTCGTTGCCAAACACTCGCGCGGCCGATGCAAACTTAATGGCCATTGAGTTAATTGAAGCATTTCAACCTCATTTTGAGTTCCTTGAACAAACCATCATTATTGGTTGCCGAGTTGGTATTAGTCTTTTTCCGCAAGATGGACTTAATGCAGATACACTCATTAGCCATGCTGATTCAGCACTTTATGAGGCTAAAAAGAATCCTGCTTGTGTGGCTTTTTGTAATAAAGAAATGGCGTCATACAACAAAAAACGTCATGTTATCGAACAAAATTTAAGTAAAGCATTGTTTGTGAATGACAATTCATTGCCACCTCAACTCTTTACTGTGTATCAACCTTTAATGAGCCTGCCCGAATGTCAATTAGCAGGCTTTGAAGCGCTGGTGCGTTGGGAACATCCTGAATTAGGCGTGATTTCACCCGGTGAATTTATTCCTATTGCAGAAGACACTGGGTTGATATTTACATTAAGTCATTGGGTTGTTAATAGCGTTTGTGAGCAGTTAGTTGAATGGCATCAGCAAGGGTTTGATTTTAAACGGGTGTCGGTGAATATATCGGCACTTGAATTAATGAACATTAAATTTGCCGAAGAGTTACTCAGTATGGTGGTTCAATCTGGTGCTCAACCGAGCTGGTTTAAGTTAGAAATCACCGAGACTGCTTTGATGGCGATTCCTGAGCAAGCCATCGAAATTTTACAAAAGTTAACTAGGGCTGATTTTGAGGTTGCCATTGATGATTTTGGGACAGGGTATTCTTCACTCACGTACCTTAAGTCATTACCTGCTAGCACATTAAAAATTGATCAATCATTTATTCGTAATCTGATTGAATCTAGTGAAGACCAGGCCGTAATCAAAGCGGTGATCAGTATGGCGCACTCTTTGGGAAAACAAGTCACTGCCGAAGGGGTTGAGCAACAAGAGCAGCTTGACTACCTGATAGCTCATGGTTGTGATGTCGCCCAGGGGTATTACTTCTCGCGCCCAATTAGTGTCCAAGAAGTGAACCGGTTATATTTTGAGGTATAAGTTTAGTGATACTGAATTGAGTGAGTTCATATACGATAAATATTTGATGACGATTTGATTAATTAGCGGCGCAGTATGCTTTATTGCTATTATAGCAATATGTGCCACGTTGGCAGCAAAGACAACATCGGAAATACCCATGGTAGAAGAGCAACAAAACAATCCATTACATGGACTTAAGCTTGAAACGTTAATCACAGAGCTGGTTGAATGTTATGATTGGAAAATTTTATACGCCGCATTGAAACTCGAATGCTTTAACCTCAATCCATCGATTGAAGGTTGCCTTAAGTTTTTGAAAAAGACTGAATGGGCCCGTGAGAAAGTCGAAAATTTTTATTTATACCGTTATAAACGCATGCCCAAAGCGGTAGGCGATCAATTTGAGCTTAAGCCACGTGAGCGTGGTTTTGCAGCTGGCATAGTACCGCGTAAGCCAATGGAATTAACCTTTGAATCTATTGCGAGAATGCATGCACAAGCGGCAGAAAACTTTGAAGCAAACCGTAATGCTAGAGGCCCAAAAAGTTCATCTAAAGCCCATGGTAACCGTAACAATAGCGGTTATGAAAAGCGTGTAACATCAGGTAAATCTTCTAACAAAGCCCCATCAGCCGACCCAAGTAACCCTTGGGGTAAATAAGCGTTTAGATATTAGAAAGCCCTGAATGTTCAGGGCTTTTTTTATGCCAAAAATGTAGTTGGTTATTGAGAGGATGCGTTATACCGATTATTAATTAAAGAGTATGCTGAGAATCCATCTCAAACTCGAAATCGTTTTCAGTATTGAACGTAAATTGTCTTATCTTCGTATCACACCTACGCTATTGTTTTATTTTCTATATGCGACTTGCCACAACCAAAGCAGAGGGAAATTATGCAACAAGATAAATTGAACAAAATTCCGCAAGAGGCGTTTGATTGGTATGACTCTTATGCGCATGGCGGCATGGACCGTCGAACCTTTATCGCTAAGCTCGGTTCGTTAGTAGCGCTAGGGTATTCAATGAGTGTGTTAACGTCCGCTTTATTGCCTAATTATGCATTAGCTGAACAAGTGTCGTTTAATGATGCTGATATTAAAGCCACGTATGTTGAATTTGATTCACCATCCGGGCACGGAAAAGGTAGCGGATATTTAGTTGAACCGACTCACAAAGAAGGACTGTTGCCTGTTGTGTTAGTCGTACATGAAAATCGTGGGTTGAACCCCTACATTGAAGATGTTGCAAGGCGATTAGCAAAAGCGGGATTTATCGCATTGGCACCAGATGCGCTATTTCCATTAGGCGGTTATCCAGGAAACGATGATGATGGTCGGCAAATGCAAAGTACATTGGACAGAAGCAAAATAGAACAAGATTTTGTTGCTGCAGCTGAGTTTTTAAAGGCCAATTCTCGCAGTAATGGCAAATTAGGCGCAGTTGGTTTTTGTTTTGGCGGCTATATCGTTAATTACCTTGCTGCAGCTAAACCAGATTTATTGCAAGCCGGTGTGCCGTTTTACGGAACACCCGCAGCCAAAGCGTTAAGAGCCAATATTAAAGCACCGTTATTAATTCAGTTAGCAGAATTAGATGAACGCGTTAATGCCACCTGGCCAGAATATGAACAAGACTTAGTGGCTTACAACGTACCATACACCATGCATATGTATGACAAATCCAATCATGGTTTTCATAATGACTCGACAGGGCGCTTTGATGAAGTGAATGCTGATTTGGCATGGGAACGAACATTAACTTTTTTCAATAAACACATTCAATAATGTAAAAGCGACTTACAAAGGGTAATCATTTGCCCTTTAATGTCGAATGATGTCCGATAGCGTATTAATATTATATTTAATTGAAATATATATTAATTTTTTATATTTTTGGTTGTTGCAAACGAATTTATGGTGTTTCTTTAGTGGTGTTTTGGGTCTTGATATTTAAGTATCTTAACGTTTAGTTAAGTGAGTTTGAGTACTATTAAGTTAATTAATTGTCTAATTAGTTTATATTTTTCTAATGGATACTTATGTTCTAAGTAGTAATCATATAGTATGTTTTATTAATGCAGCATACAAAAAAAAGATCATAGGAAGTGACGAATGCCATGTTTAACCCATAACCTGCAATATAATGACTAATCCAGACGCAAAAGCTATTCATTTGAAGCAAGCCATTTCGCAATATGGTGTTCCTTCTATTTTGCTTGCTGATGACAGCTTAACCCAACAATTTGTCATTAAAGCCGTGCTGCAAAATGCAGGCTTTAATGTGGATTGTGTCGATGATGGTGAAAAAGCACTCGCGCAAATCAAACACAAAAAATATGACATTGTACTAATGGACGTACAAATGCCTATTCTTGATGGTATTTCTGCCACCCAGCAAATAAGACAACAATTCTCATTTGATACATTGCCTATTATCGCGCTAACAGGCGATGCTGAACTCGATGATCAATCTCCAGCTCTTTGTGCACTGTTCAATGCGTTTTTACTTAAGCCTGTTGACAGTAAAGATCTTATTGATGGCATTCTTGCACTATGGAGCCCACAAACAGAAACGTCGACAATTTTACATCAGCAAACAGCAGTTGTGAGTGATAATCCGAACCTTGTAAATTCAATTGTGCAACTTGCACAACACCCATCGTTTGATTTGAGTGGTGGCGTTTATGAATGGGTTGGCGAGGAGGCTTATTTGCGCGTGTTAAATGCATTTATTCGAGTGTACAAACCTTATGTCGTTGCCGTTAAAACTGGTCGTCAGCAAGCCTTAACACGCGCTGAACAGCATCGGTTCTTTCACAAGCTAAAAGGTGCAGCAGCGAATATAGGCGCAATAGAATTATTGAAGGTCGTGGAGTACGTTGAGCTAGGCGGTGATACCAGCTTTAATGACATTTGTAATGAATTGAATCGGGTCATTAATATGCTTGAGCCATTAGCGTTGTCGAATAAAAAATAGATATATTTTCAATTACATCGGGTTTATTTCGTTGTAATATAGTAAAAAAATGTGTAGTCACAAAAGTGCACGGCATTATAAATGGAGTTCAAGAATGTCAGAAGAGCAAAAACCGGATTTAAAAACCAGCTCAAATAACCTGCCACCTAAATTAATTGTGGTTGGTGTTGGCGCTAGTGCCGGTGGTCTTGAAGCGCTTCAATCGTTACTGTCAAATATGCCAACCGATATTGGCATGGCGCTGGTTGTTGCGCAGCACCTTTCTCCATCTTATAAAAGTATGATGACAGAGTTATTAGAGAAAGAATCAACTATCTCTGTCGTGACGGCTACTGATAATGCACCGATGCAACCTAACAAAGTGTATATCTGTCCACCTAATACAAACATTGAGATAACGGCAAACGATAGAATTAGACTGTTAAGTTATCCAGAAGGTCGACACACTACACCGCGTCCTTCTGTTGATATGTTATTTGAATCGATTGCGGAACATAAAAATGATTTTGCTATTGGCGTGGTGTTATCTGGCACGGGCACCGATGGTAGTCGTGGCATTAGGGCAATAAAAGGCGAAAACGGTTTTGGTATTGTGCAAGACCCAAATGATGCCAAATATGATGGTATGCCAAACTCTGCGATTAACTCAGGCCATGTCGATTTAATTCTTCAAGCAACCGAAATTGGCCATGAACTTAAGAACATTATTCACTTTCCAAGAAACACCGGCATTGATAATGATGGCACCATGCCACGTGAAACTTACCATGGCATTATTAAACAACTTAAAGCACGCTGTAATGTCGATTTTTCTCTGTATAAAGAAAATACCATTTTACGTAGAATTGAACGGCGAATGACCTCTTTAAAAATCCATCATTCATCAGACTATTTGGCTCACCTTAAAGAAAATAAAGACGAAATCACCTATTTATTCAATGATATGCTGATTGGGGTCACTTCCTTTTTTAGAGACCCTCGAGCATTCGAAAACCTACAGCGTGAATTGACCAATTATATTCAAAATAAAAACAATAAATCTTTACGCTTCTGGTGTGTAGCGTGTTCCACAGGTGAAGAGCCTTATACGCTGGCGATCATTTTGACTGAAATACTCGGTGATTCGATAGATGACTACAAAATTCAAATTTTCGCCACAGATATCGACAAAAATTCCATTAATTTTGCGCGCCAAGCTGTTTATCCTGAAACCGCGTTAAATTTTATCCCGCGTTCTATTAAAAACAAATATTTTGTCTTAAACAGTGATCAGTACGAAGTGATTAAGCCAATTAAATCTAAAGTGATTTTTTCGGTTCACGATGTCAATAACGATCCACCTTTTTTACGCCTAGATTTGATCACTTGTCGTAATTTAATGATTTATTTTACCGTTGAATTGCAACGTCAACTCCTGCCGACCTTTCATTATGCATTGAATCCGAAAGGGCTATTGATGCTGGGACAGTCAGAGTCTATTGGTGTGTTTCAAGAACAATATCGTCCATTGTCTAAAACTGGAAAAATCTATGAAACATTGTTTGTAGGCAAACAATTACCACCTGAGCGCACCTCTAACCGTGGTATAAGCTTGAGTACTAACAATATTCAAGATCTAAAACCTGTATTAACCTCACAACACAACCGCAATAAAGTTGATGCAGAGCTCAGTGAAATCATTGCAAATACTTTACGTGAATATGTGTTACCCAACGCTATTTTATTAAACGAGAACCAAGATATTATTTTTACTCAGGGTGATAATGTCCTATTAGTTCGGCCAACGGGCTTGCCGTCGAACAATATTTTTAAAAATTTACATCCTCAATTATCAATTGATTTACGTAGCGCATTTCATAATATTCATAATGGCCAAAAAACTGCCGATACCGGTTATCAATCATTTAATTTAAATGGTAATAATGTCTGGGTTAAATTAGTTTTATTGTCGATAAAAAGAGATGGGCCTCTCGGTAGTTTGACCCTTATTTTCTCGCAAATTGAACAACCAGAAAACATTCCTTTACTGACAACTGATAAACAAGAATCATCAAACCAAGCCATTGCGCTTGAACAGCAACGATTGTTAGCCAAAACCAAAGAACAACTGCAAAATGTGATAGAAGAGCTTGAAACCTCAAATGAGGAAATGCAGTCAATGAACGAAGAACTGCAAAGCTCTAATGAAGAATTACAAAGCTCAAATGAAGAGTTAGAAACAACCAATGAAGAATTACAGTCGACCAACGAAGAATTACAAACGGCCTATGCAGAATTGCGCATGGCTTATGAAGAACGAGAACATCAACGAAATGAATTAGATGGACTAAAAGCTGAATTACAACATTCAAACACCTTACTTCACGAAGCGGAAAGATCAGCAAAGATGGGCTCGTGGTTTTGGGATATCCCTTCACGTAAGCTTGAGTGGAGTAACGGATGTTATGAACTCTTTGGTTTAGATAAAGAAGTTTTCCATCCTTCGTATGAAGCATTTATCGGTCTTGCCTCTGGTGAGTACCGCAGTAGATTAGAAAATCAATTAACTAACTTATTACATAATAAGGCAGTACAGCCATTTATTTTTGAAGCGTTAGACGTTAATCGCAATATTACGATTATGTCGTTAGAAGCCGTGGTGTCGTTTAATGATTTAAAGCAAGCTACCAGAGTGATGGGCACTATTCGTGATATTACTAGCACCGTAATGAAAGAGAAGGAGCAAGTTGTTTATAAAGATACCATTACATATTTGCTCAATAATACCCTAACTGCTTCGTTTGTACTGGATATCGATAAATTACAAATTGAATACATTAACGCAGCGTTCCAAAAATTATTGGGATATTCTGAGGTCGTTATCAACGCCTTAGCAGATGAAAAATTATTTACCTTATTTAATACTAAAGACGCTATTACGTTTAAAAGTATTATCGATAAAGTTTCAAAGTCAAAAGTGGGCGACTGCTTTCCGGGGAAATATGCAATAAAGCCTAAAGACAGTAATGACTTTATTAATGTATATGCAAATCACACAGTGTACGAATTACACGATGAGACCGGTTTACCACGAAAAATGTTAGTTACCTTGTTTGCTTCACAATAGGCGTGATATTTTTATATCTACTATTATTAAGTTAAACTAAAGTCGGGAGTAGCGTTTAATCAATAAAGTCTTAGACGCTAATGAGAGATAAAAAGTTAAGGAAAAATTTTGGAACGATATAACGGAATTGGTGTTCCATGTATTTCAACAACACACAAGCTTGAAATTGTTGGCTTTAATGATGTTGCAAAAAACATGTTTGGCCGTGCGTTGAAGATGTCTTCAATGGGTGAAAAAAAAATCGTATTAACGGCTTTAATCAATTCTAATATTTCAAACTTTCTCTCTTGGGTAACAAATAACGACCAAGATTACATAGAGTTAAAAGTTTTATGTCATGGTGCAGTTAAACACTTTGTAGCTAATTTTAAGAGTGTTAACCAAATTGACTCATTTGGAAATGAAGTTCAGTTATACAATTTTTGTTTTTTTCCTTTGGACAGTTATCACTCATTAAACAAAGATTTTAATCTGTATCGCAGTGTTTATATGAACTCAACTCAGGCGATCTATATTACTGATTATCAACATAATATAGTTTCTATAAATCCCAGTTTTGTTAACCTATTAAGTCGTTCTATCAAAGACGTCATGGGTAAAAATGACGGTATGATATATACCCAGGATTCGCATGCCCGATTACAAGAGTTACTTGCGACGTTAGCCACTGAACGGGATGATGTCAGCGAACGCTTAGAGTGTATTAGGCGGTACCCTAATGGTGAGCCGGAGATTATTTTCTGTAAAGTACATATTAATGTGATTTTTGATGAGGAAACTCAAGAAAAACAATATTTGCATATATTAGATGATGTTACTCAGCAGGTCTCTATTGAACAATCATTATCTATCGCGGCCTACACAGACAGTTTGACAGGCTTGTCTAACCGA
Organism: Shewanella algicola; assembly: GCF_014648035.1. GTDB lineage: Bacteria > Pseudomonadota > Gammaproteobacteria > Enterobacterales > Shewanellaceae > Shewanella > Shewanella algicola. Next base: position 9,403 of record NZ_BMQI01000048.1, read on the forward strand.
ATGAGTTTCAACGAAAAGTTTAAAAGTATGTACGATTCGGCCCAAAGGCTTGGTGAAAAGTTGTGTGTATTTTATATCGACTTAGATCGATTTAAATATTTAAACGACGAGTATGGTCATGATTATGGTGACTTATTACTTAAACATGTAAGTGAGCGTTTGCTTGGCTGCTTTAAAAAACAAGACTTAGTGGCGAGAGTGGGTGGTGATGAGTTTGTCGCAGTTATTCAGTCTGATGAAGATGTTGAATGTTTTGAACGTATTGCATTACGGGCTATCAACGAATTATCAAAACCATATACATTAAATGAATTACATTACACTTGTACTTGCAGTATTGGCGTTTCAATTTATCCTGATGACGCAGTCGATCAGGAATATCTCTTAAAAGCCGCTGATAGCGCCATGTATATTGCTAAGCAAAATGGTCGCAATAATTTTTCCTTTTTCGATTTGAACCACAAAAAGACTGAAGACGAACATCAAAAAATCATCAAAATTGTAGAAAAAGCATTAGCGGATAATAAAATTATCCCTTATTTTCAGCCGATCCATGATGTCGTTACTGGCGATTTAGTGTCTTTTGAGGCATTGGCGCGTTATAGCAACGAGAAAAAGGAAATTTTACCACCGAGTTATTTCATGCCGTCTATTGAGCAAGATGTATTGCTCATTGGTTTAGGTGTTACCATTATAAAACAAGTGGTGACACAATTGAGAATGCTTGAGTCACATGGTGTGACAATCCCAATATCAATCAATTTATCTTCTTATCAGTTACTCTCTGAAGTGATTATCAAACAACTTGAAATGATTGCGTTGAGATTTCCACAATTTGTCCCTTTATTGAACATCGAAATTACCGAAACTTTAATTTTCGAAAATAATCAGTTTGTTATCGTTAACATAGCACGCCTAGTTGAATGTGGCTTTAGGTTAATGCTGGATGACTTTGGCACAGGCTATTCATCCATTTATTCGTTAAAAAAATTCAAATTTGAAACAGTTAAAATTGATAAAACGTTCATCGATGACATCAATTCAGGTAATATAGAAGATCAAACCTTACTCAACACTATTATTTCTTTAGTGAAAAATCTAAAATTAAATATTATTTGTGAAGGTGTTGAAACGGCTTCGCAAGTCGCTTTTTTAAAGGATAAACACTGTGGTTACGCCCAAGGCTTTTTTTATTCGGAAGCCATATCGAAAGCAAAAATGCATGAATATATAAAAAAACACAGTAAAAAAGAAACTTTTTTACCTATCAAAATACCAATGCAATAGAGATTATTAATGAGTACCGAAAAGCTCGCTAAAGTGTTAATTATTGATGATGAACATTCTTCTATTGAAGTTATGACCACCATGCTTGAGTCAACCATGACAGTGTATGTTGCCGAAACGGCTGAAGAAGGTTACAACTTGTTGCAACTGCATGACATTGACATCATTTTATTAGATGTTGATTTACCAGACCTTTCAGGCTTTGACTTGTGCAAAAAAATTAAATCAGAACAAAGTTTTGTCGATATACCAGTGATTTTTATTTCAGGTTACAAAGATTTAATTTTCGAAATTCAAGCATTTGAAGCAGGTGGTATCGACTACTTAACGAAACCAATTAGTCCTGTCAAAATGCTGATTAGAATGAGCGTGGCGTTGAATGTTACATTACCAATTCCGAGTTCTAAAACGATTAAAATCGATTAAAACACTAACAACGCGGCGTTGGGTATATTGTTGTATTAAAGAAAACTGAAAGACATCTGCACGATAAGTGAGATGTCTTTTTTTATAATTAAACCTAATTTTATTGCACTACTGTTTTTGAGCATTAGACGCGGCAATAATCATCTTATTCCTCAGCCATTTGTTGGCGGGTTCTTTATCCACATTCACATGCCAATATAAATGCACGCCAATATCAGGTAATTCTACGGGTAAAGGGTGCATAACAATATCGAGCATTTCACTGTACATCTGAGCGGCGGTTTTGGGTAAGGTTAGCAGCATGTCATTGCTTAAAATCACTTTACACGCAGACAAGGCTTGTTGACAACGCAGCGAGATTTTTCGGTGATATCCCATTCTCGACAATTCAAAATCTTCTAATCCTGGCCCTGTAGAGCGAGATGATACCAACACATGGTCAAGTTTAAGGTAAGTGTCTAAGTCAAGCGTTGTGGTGAGTGCAGGGTGGTCTTTACGGGCTACCACGACCAACTGATCACTTTGTAATTGAGTGTGACGAATATTATTGCTCACGGGGATCAATGCATCGATGGCTAAATCGATATCACCGCTGGCCAATTTGTTTTCTAACTCACTACGGTTAACACGCTTATTACTGTTTAAGTGAATGGCTGGAGACTCTATAGAAAGGCTTTCTTGTAAAATAGGTAAATAATAAGGTTCTAACGAGCCGTGTAAAGACAATGAAAAACTTTTGCGAGAGGTCAGCGGTTCAAATTGTCTTGATTGTACCAGGCACACTTGCAACTGATGCAATGCTTCGCGTACGTCATCAATCACATTCTTAGCCACTGGAGTGGGGCGCATTTCGTTGCCTTGTCGGATAAACAATGGATCATCAAAATGGTTACGTAATTTACCTAAAGAGTGACTCACCGCGGGCTGCGACAAATTTAACACCGATGCGGCTTTAGTAATGTTGCCTTCGCAATATATAGCATCAAAAACTACAAACAAATTCAAATCAATTTTCATGCTCACTCCGTTGAATTAACGAAAGATTAATCCACTTATCACTACAGCATGTTATCTCGTCAATAAACAACATGATATGCACAGCCTACTATTTAAATCACAAATAGTAGGGTATTAGAACTATTCATTTGTTCAATTTAGAGCTTGAGATTAGCATAGTCAAGTAGATTCGCTTCAACTCATTTTGGTTATCCGTAGCGCATTAATTAAGTTAGAGACTCACAATGGCAACGATATATTTGATCCGACATGGACAAGCTTCATTTGGCAGTAGTGATTACGATCAACTGTCTGAAAAGGGGAGTCATCAAGCCTCAATGCTTGGCCAGTATTGGCGCTCACGCCCTTTGCCATGTAAGTATTATTGCGGCGATTTATTACGCCATGGCCAAACTTTGTCACATTTTGCTAAAGGGTTAGAAACTGACGCTACACCCATGGTGATCCATTCTGGTTTTAATGAATTTAATCATGTTGATATATTGCAAAAGTTTAATGGTGAATGGCACCATTTTTCTGAAAAAACCGTGCAGCTTCAGCAATATGAACATCCCAACAAAGTCCTACATAAAGAATTTTATCAAGCATTAAATCGTTGGATGAGTGGTAAATATGATTTGGAATACAAAGAAAGCTGGCCACAGTTTAAAAGCCGCTGCATCCGCGCATTGCAAGATATTATTGAGCAAGAGTTAGCTTCTCGGCGAGCACTAAACAGTAGCAAGCCAGATGTTAAAGGCAATGCAAAGCAAGCCAAAGACATTTTAGTGTTTACCTCTGGCGGCACTATTTCAGCCATATTGCAGCATATGTTGCAGTTAAACGACAAACAAACCCTCGCCATTAATCAGCAAACAAGAAACACCAGTGTCACCAAGATATTGTTTTCTGAAAAAATGCTAAGTGTTGATTATTTTAATAATTACAGCCATTTAGAGCAAGCTGGCGAAGAATGGATAACCTTTAGATAAGAGTACACAGATAAGTCATTACGCATCTGCGGTTGTACTCATGATAACTACAACAAGGACTTAAAATGAATACTGCTAATTTATTTGATTTAACAGGGAAAGTGGCGTTAGTCACAGGTGCTAGCCGCGGTATTGGTGAAAGTGTCGCAAAAGTCTTGGCTCAATATGGCGCTCATGTCATTGTTTCTAGTCGCAAAATAGACGCATGTCAGGCTGTTGTCGACCAAATTGTTGCCGATGGCGGCAGTGCTCAGGCAATAGCGTGTCATATTGGTGAGTTAGAGCAGATTGACTCAATTTTTGCCGCCATTACAGAGCAACATGGCAAGTTAGATATTCTGGTTAACAATGCCGCAGCAAATCCTTATTTTGGTCACATTATCGATACTGATTTAACTGCATTTCAAAAAACAGTGGATGTAAATATCCGTGGTTACTTTTTTATGTCTACCAACGGTGCCAAGTTAATGAAAGCCAGTGGCGGCGGTTCAATCATTAATGTTGCCTCTGTCAATGGTGTTATCCCGGGTGATTATCAAGGCATTTATTCTGTGACTAAAGCTGCCGTTATTTCAATGACGCAAGCTTTTGCCAAAGAATGTGCTCAATTCAATATTCGTGTTAACGCCTTACTTCCTGGCGGTACCGACACAAAATTTGCATCAGCATTAGTGGATAACCCAACCATATTAAAACAAATGATGTATCACGTGCCGATGAAGCGCGTCGCACAACCTGACGAAATGGCCGGTACTGTATTGTATCTAGCCTCAAACGCATCAAGTTACACCACAGGTACAGCCATCAATGTTGATGGTGGTTATTTAATTGGTTAACTATCTAAAACAAAAACAAAAAGCAAATAACACCCATAGGAATTAATGATGACTAGCACTCAAAACACCAGCATCAACAAGCTATTTGAATCATTTTCAAATAAATCGTTATCGCTTAAAAACAAAACCGTAATGGCGCCGATGACCCGCGCCTTTTCGCCAAACTATATCCCCAATGATGAGGTTGCCGCGTATTACCGCCGCCGTGCAGAAGGAGATGTGGGCTTAATTATTACTGAAGGCACCTTTATTTCGCATAAAGCGGCCAACGGCTATGAAAATGTGCCGGCTATTTTTGGTGAGCAAGCCTTAGCAGGTTGGAAACACGTTGTTGATGAAGTACACGCAGCCGGCGGTAAAATTGCCCCACAGCTTTGGCATGTTGGCGCGGTGAGAAAACCCGGTGTCGGCCCAGACAAAGAAATGCCAGCCTACAGTCCATCAGGTTTATATAAACCTGGCGCACCAAACGGTGTTGCCATGTCACAAGCTGACATTGATGAAGTGGTTGCCTCATTTGCACAAGCAGCACTCGATGCAAAAAACATTGGTTTTGATGCCATTGAAGTGCATGGCGCACATGGCTACTTAGTTGATCAGTTCTTTTGGGAAGGTACTAATCAGCGTGACGACCAATATGGTGGTTCGCTAGAAAACCGCACTCGCTTCGGTGTTGAAATTGTGAAAGCAATCCGCGCCGCAGTAGGCGAAGACTTTACTATTATCTTCCGTTTTTCTCAGTGGAAACAACAAGATTATAAAGCAAAGCTGTGCCAAACCCCTGAAGAGCTAGCCATCTTTTTAGGCTTACTCAGTGATGCGGGCGTGGATATTTTCCATGCCAGTACTCGTCGCTTCTGGATCCCTGAATTTGATGGCTCAGATTTAAACCTAGCCGGTTGGACTAAAAAGCTAACCAACAAACCCGTGATCACAGTCGGTAATGTCGGTCTAGATAACGACTTTATTGGTGAAGGTAATGCTGATTTATCAGGGACTTCTAACCCAACCGGTATTGATGAATTATTGGTGCGTTTAAATAATGACGAGTTTGATTTGGTCGGTATTGGCCGCGCGTTATTAGTTGATCCGCAATGGGTGAATAAAATTAAAACTAATGCCATAGATGAGATTAAGCCGTTTAACAAAAAATCATTAATGTCACTTAGTTAGGCATTTTACAGCTATCCATTAGCGACACTTATTACGCACTAAGATTCAGTAAAAGGACACCATATGAATTTTGAATACAGCGAAAAAGTTCAAGGGTTAATTAACCAGGTCAACGAGTTTATGGATTTGCATGTTTATCCGGTCGAGGATGAAATGCATCAACAAGTGGCCCTTGATCCATGGTCAACACCTCCGTTAATGGAAGAGCTTAAGGCTAAAGCAAAAGCACAAGGCTTATGGAACCTATTTCTGCCTGTCGCTTATGGCAAGTACAGTGGCGGGTTAACCAATCTAGAATATGCGCCATTAGCTGAAATTATGGGCAAAGTGATGTGGGCTCCCGAGGTGTTTAACTGCGCCGCCCCCGACACCGGCAACATGGAAGTGTTAGCTAAATACGGTAATGAGGCGCAGAAAAAACAATGGTTAGAGCCACTGCTTGAGGGCAAAATCCGTTCAGCATTCGCCATGACAGAACCCGAAGTGGCCTCAAGTGATGCTACCAATATTGAGTTGAGTATTGTTCGTGATGGTGACGAATATGTCATTAATGGCCGCAAGTTTTACATCAGCGGAGCGTGCCGTAAACAGTGTGAAATCATGATTGTGATGGGCAAAACCGATCCAGACAATACCAATCGTTATATTCAACAATCTCAAGTGCTTGTGCCAATGAATACCCCTGGGGTCAAGATGGTCAGACCGATGCAAGTATTTGGCTATGATGACTCACCAGAAGGCCACGCTGAAGTGACCTTTACCGATGTCCGTGTACCTGTTGACAATATTATCGTGGGTGAAGGCAAAGGTTTTGAAATCGCGCAAGGTCGTTTAGGCCCAGGACGAATCCATCACTGTATGCGTTCAGTCGGTATTGCCCAGCGAGCATTAGATTTAATGTGCAAACGCGTCAGTGAGCGAATTGTATTTGGTCAGCCGATGATTAAGCAGCAATCGGTACGTGAAGACATTGCTAAATCTGCCTGTCAGATTGAGCAAGCCCGTTTAATGACCTTAAAAGCGGCGCAAAAGATGGACACCGATGGCAACAAAGCCGCGAAAGATTTAATTGCCATGATTAAAATTGTGGCGCCCAGTATGTCACTTGATGTGATTGACCGTGCAATTCAATGCCATGGTGCTGTTGGTGTTAGCCAGGATACATTCTTGGCACATGCCTGGGCAGGCCAGCGTACGCTGAGATTAGCCGATGGCCCAGATCAAGTGCACATGATGCAACTTGGCCGTGATTTAGTGAAAAAGGTAACGCAATAACATTGCAGGCAGGTCAACAAACGCTGGGGCGAGTTGGCCTACCATTATCATTTTATTACTGTCATCAATCTAACAATAAGAGTATTGCGAAATGCCACATACATTTCCTATCGATAATGATCAGCTTAGTGCTTATTTACAGCAACACGTTGAGGGTTTTCAAGGACCAATAACACTTGAGAAATTCTCGGGTGGTCAATCAAATCCCACTTATAAACTTACCGCTAAGTCGGGTGTCTATGTACTGCGTCGCCAGCCTCCAGGGAAGTTATTAAAATCGGCTCACGCCGTTGATCGCGAATACCGCGTACTTGATGCTCTCAAATACACTGATGTGCCCGTTGCTAAGGTTTATCACCTGTGCGAAGACACCCATGTTATTGGTTCAATGTTTTATTTAATGGAATATTGCGACGGAAAAGTGTTCTGGAGCGCATCTCTAGCAGATGTTGACACTAATGAGCACCGAGCTGCCATGTATGATGCGATGAATAAAACCCTCGCGACACTACACAGTGTCGATGTTGATGCCGTTGGCTTAACCGATTATGGCAAAGCGGGAAATTATTTTGAACGCCAATTGGGTCGTTGGACGTCACAATATCGCCTAACTGAATTGCAAACTATCCCCGCAATGGATGTATTAATCCAATGGCTTGAAGACAACTTACCGCAAGATGACGGCCGTGTGTGCCTTGTACATGGCGATTTTCGTTTAGACAACATGATGTTTGCCAAAGACAGCCCCGAGATCATTGCCGTTCTTGATTGGGAACTGTCAACGTTAGGGCACCCTTTTGCCGATTTAGCCTATCAATGTATGCAACTGCGTATGCCAGCAGGCATGGGGACCATTGATGGTTTAAAAGATGTTGATAGAGACAGTTTGGGTATACCAAGTGAAGCAGACTATGTTGCCCAGTATTGTCAACGTATGGGCATTGAACGCATCGATAACTGGGCGTTTTATCTCGCTTTTAGTTTTTTCCGTTTAGCTGCTATTGCTCAAGGGGTGGCTAAACGCGCCACCGAAGGCAACGCTTCAAATGAACACGCAAATAAAGTCGGCTCGTTTGTTGCTCCATTAGCGCAAATGGCATTACAAGTGATCAACACCGCTGAATAATCAAAATAAAAACACAACAAGACCATCAATTACAGGAGTTACTCGCATGGATCCATTATTAGATTTTACCGGCAAGGTTGCCGTTATTACAGGTGCAGCCCAAGGCTTTGGTAAGTTGCTGTCACAAGAGTTAGCTAAGCGTGGCGCAAAGTTAGTCATCAGCGACATCAATGAAGCTGGTGTAAAAAAAGTCGCAGATGACATTGCCGCAACCGGTGCTGAAGTGATCGCAATGAAATGCGACGTATCAAAAGATGAATCTTGTAAGGCCATGGTTGATACCGCGCTTGAGTGTTTTGGCCGTGTTGATATCGGCGTCAATAATGCCGGTATTGCCCATGAGTTTATGCCGTTGCATATGATTGATGAATCGATTATGGATAGCCAATTTGCCATCAATGTTAAGGGTGTTCAATTTGGTATGCGCCATCAAATTGCACAAATGCTGAAACAAGGTGAGGGTGCAATCCTTAACGTAAGTTCGATGGCAGGTTTAGGCGGGGCAGCCCGAGGCAGTGCTTATTCTATGGCTAAGCATGCGGTGATTGGTTTAACCAAAACCGGGGCGGTTGAATATGGCCGTGACAACATTCGTATCAATGCCATTTGCCCTTTCTTTACGTTAACGCCTATGGTGACTAACTTTGCTGATGAAGAGAAGCAAAAGAAAATGGCCCGAGGCACCCCAATGAGCCGTTTAGGTGAGCCTAAAGAAATCGTCGCGGTGATGTTAATGATGTTGTCGCCAAGCAACACTTATATGACAGGCCAATGCATTGCCGTTGATGGTGGTGTATCAGCATTTTAAGTGGCAGTGAGTTTGCCCATTATCATCGGATTAAGCATTACAGAATAAGAAGAGAATATTATGCCAGCAACATTAATGAATGAACGTGATCTCGAGTTTATGCTTTACGAACTGTTTGACAGTGAAGGGTTAACAAGCCGTGAGCGATACCAAGATCATGATCGCCAAACCTTTAATGAAGTGATAAATACCGCTAAAACCATTGCTGAAAAACATTTTCTTCCTATTCGCCAAAAGCTTGATATCGAACAACCTACCTTTGATGGTAAAAAAGTGCACATTATACCAGAACTGAAAACTGCCATCGCCGCGGTTAATGAGTCTGGTATTGGTTCGGCCACTGCCGATTATGACCTTGATGGCATGCAGTTACCGCCTATTATTGCCAGTGCCGCGGGGGCGTTTTTAAGCGTGGCTGGCGGAGTGGGCATGGGGTACAACATGCTTACCACCGCCAATGCTAATTTGTTGCAAGCCCATGGTAGTGATGAACTAATCAATACCTGGGTAAAACCTATGCGTGAAGGCCGTTTTATGGGCACCATGGCCATGACCGAACCAGGCAGTGGCTCAGGATTGGGCGATTTAATCACCAAGGCGGTAAAGGCCGATGATGGCACTTATCGTATAAGTGGCAGTAAAATCTATATTTCGGGTGGCGATCACGACTTAAGTGACAATATTGTTCATTTGGTATTGGCGCGTATTCAAGGCGCACCAAAAGGTGTTAAAGGCATTTCGTTGTTTGTTGTGCCCAAGTTTTTACTCAATGACGACGGCTCTATTGGCGCCGACAACGAAGTCGCCTTAGCGGGCTTATTCCATAAAATGGGCGGCCGTGCGCAAACCTCTACCGCACTGAGTTTTGGTGAAAAAAATGGCTCAGTGGGTTACCTTGTAGGCGAAGAGCATTGCGGCCTCAAGTACATGTTCCATATGATGAATGAAGCCCGTATTATGGTGGGTACTGGCGCGGCAGTCATCGCCGTTGCGGGATACCAATACTCAGTTGATTATGCTAAAAACCGACCTCAAGGACGCTTGCCATCATGCAAAGATCCGTTATCACCCATGGTCAATATTATTGAACATGCTGATGTAAAACGAATGCTGCTGGCTCAAAAAGCCTATGCCGAAGGCGCGTTGGCCTTGGTGTTATACGGTACGCAATTAAGTGACGATTCACATACCGCTGCCACGGAAGAGCAGCGACAATACGCCCATACACTATTAGATTTTTTAACCCCAATCATTAAAACCTGGCCATCGGAATACGGCCCTAAAGCTAACTCACTTGCTATACAGGTCATGGGTGGGCACGGTTATATTAACGAACATCCAGTTGAAATGTTTTATCGTGATAATCGCCTTAATCCCATTCATGAAGGTACCACTGGGATCCAATCTTTGGATTTAATCACCCGTAAATTGCCCATGAACAAAATGCAGGGTTATAAAGCCACCTTAAATGAAATGCTTAAAACCATTGATGAGGCCAAGCAGCATCCAAGCTTACTTGAGTTTTCTACTCAGCTGAGTCAAGCAATTGAAACCTTAACCACCACTACGGAGGCTGTGTTAAGCGCAATGGCAACAAAGAATATTGATTTGGCTTTGTCGAACTCAGTTAAATACCTTGAGCTATTTGGCAATGTGATTATTGCTTGGTTGTGGCTAAAACAAAGCATAGTGGCAACAAAAGCGCTAGCTGAGCAACCGCATCAAACGGATGAGCACTTTTACCAAGGTAAGTTGCAAGCTGCTCAGTACTTCTATCGATTCGAATTGCCCGAAATTTACTCATGGTCAAACATTTTGATTAACACCGACAGCACCAGTTATGACATGCAGAGTGAGTGGTTTTAACCGTACTGTGGCGACAATTGAGCATTGTTGAAAGGTTAACACATCATGAGTTAACGCATTAATGGTATATTTTAATCTTTAAAAAGAGAGCATTACCTTAATTTTAGGTAATGCTTTTTTTATATTAGTACTCTCTATCGCTAAATGACAGACTATTCATATTGATAATATCTAAGTATCAAAACTATTCATTTGTTTAATTGATAAACCCCAATTAGCATGAGTTATCGTATAAATTTCATTCATGGATTGTCTTGCGTCAGCAAAAGGGGAAGGGAACATGCCAACAGTGATTAATCGTAACGAGATTGCTAACTACATCGGTCATCAAGCCGCGCCAACTGAGTGGCATCAAATCAATCAACAGCAAATCAATCAATTTGCTGAATGCACCCTAGATCATCAATTTATTCACGTCGATGAAGAAAAAGCTAAAGCGACACCTTTTGGCTCAACTATTGCGCATGGTTTTTTATCGTTATCTATGTTGTCGCATTTTGCAGAAGAGTTTAGCGTGATTATTGATGGTTTTTATATGGGTCTCAATGCGGGGTTCGATAAAGTGCGATTCTTACAGCCGGTAACCGTAAACAGCCGAATCCGTGCACATGCTAAAACCTTATCGATTGAAGAGAAAAAACCTGGGCAATTTCGTCTATCAACTGAAGTGACCATTGAAATTGAAGGTTGCGACACACCGGCACTGGTTGCTGAATGGATTTCAGTACAAATGGTTAAGTAATCAAACATATAAAAATATTATAACAATAAAAATTATTCAGCATCTTAAGGGGACCAACATGACTATCAGTTTTGCAGGAAAAGTGGCTATTGTCACAGGCGCGGGTAACGGGTTAGGACGTTCACATGCATTAGCCTTGGCTAAGCGTGGCGCTAAAGTGGTGGTGAATGACCTTGGCGGCGCACGTGATGGCAGTGGCGCTTCATCTGCAGCCTCACAAGAAGTGGTTGAGTTAATTGAAGCCATGGGCGGCGAAGCCATAAGTCATGGTGCAAATGTGGCGAACTTTGAGGAAGTACAAGACATGGTGCAACAGGCCATGGATAAGTGGGGTCGTGTTGATATTTTAATTAATAACGCCGGTATTTTGCGTGATAAATCGTTTTCGAAAATGACCTTAGATGACTTTAAGTTAGTGATGGACGTCCATGTTATGGGCTCGGTTAATTGCACCAAAGCGGTGTGGGAAATCATGAAGCAACAAAACTATGGTCGAATTGTCATGACAACCTCATCAAGTGGCATGTATGGCAACTTTGGTCAGGCTAATTATGGTGCGGCAAAAATGGCTCTTATTGGTTTAATGAATACCTTAGTGCTTGAAGGTGCTAAAAACAATATTCACATCAATGCATTAGCTCCTACCGCGGGTACCCGCATGACAGAAGATTTAATGCCCGAAGAAATCGTTAAAGCCTTTGCGCCTGAAGCCGTGACCGCGGGCATGTTGACCTTGTGTGATGAAGCAGCACCTAATCGATTTATTTTATGTGCTGGCGCGGGTGGTTATTCAAGTGCCGGTATTTTTGAAACCGACGGCTGCTTTATTCCTACGGCTAAACAAAGCCCTGAAGCCGTGCGTGACAATTGGGACCAATTAACGGCACAAGACAATCAAAAAGCATTGGTGTCGGGCGCGCAGCAAGGTGAAAAATTTATCATGAAAGCCATGGCATTCATGAAAGCACAACAACAATAATAAATTGATTAGATTATTCCGAGGTCACTGGGGTGATGTCGGTTGAGTGGTGTCATTGGATTGCAACAACACCACTCACAATGTGCATTAAACAAGATGCACTCTATATATAAAAGGAATTTGTCATGAGAGAAGCCGTCATTGTATCAGCCGCCCGCACGCCTATTGGCAAAGCCTACCGTGGTGCATTTAATGATTTATCCGCCCCAACGTTATCAGCCGTTGCTGTTAATGCCGCGGTAACACGCGCGGGTATTGACCCAAATGAAATTGACGATTGTATTTTTGGTGCCGCACTAACCCAGGGTAACCAGGGAATGAACTTTGGTCGTCAGGTTGCCATGGCTGCCAAGCTACCTGTATCTGTACCTGGTATGACAGTTGATCGTCAATGCTCATCAGGGTTGATGTCGATTGCCCTTGCCGCAAACCACATTGTAGTTGACGGCGCCAGTGTTGTTGTCGCTGGCGGATGTGACTCAATCAGTTTGGTGCAAAACGATAAAATGAATATGCATCGCGCGGTTGACCCTAGCGTAAAAGATTATAGTCCTGCTATTTATATGCCCATGCTTGATACCGCTGAAATCGTGGCCAACCGCTATGATATTTCGCGTGAACGTCAAGATGCTTATGCTCTCATGTCACAACAGCGCACTGCAGCAGCTCAAGAGGCGGGTAAATTTGATGATGAAATTGTACCGGTAAGCTGCACTAAGTTAGTGATGGATAAAAACACTGGCGAGATTTCAAAAGAGCCAGTAACCCTGACAAAAGATGAAGGCAATCGTCCATCAACCAATATCGATGGCTTAGCTGGCTTAAAAGCCGTAAAAGATAATGGCTCAATTACCGGCGGTAATGCATCGCAATTATCTGATGGCGCCGCTGCGGTTGTGGTGATGGAGCGAGAACTCGCCGAGCAGCGCGGCCTTAAACCCTTAGGCGCGTATCGCGGAATGGTAGTTGCAGGATGCGAACCCGACGAAATGGGCATTGGACCTATTTATGCGATCCCCAAATTACTCGAGCGTAATGGCTTAACCATAGACGACATTGGTTTGTGGGAAATCAATGAAGCCTTTGCAGTGCAAGTCATTTACTGTGCAGATAAGCTCGGCATTCCTGCGGACAAATTAAATGTTAATGGCGGCGCAATCTCAATTGGTCACCCATACGGCATGAGTGGCACACGCATGGTGATGCACGCGTTAATAGAAGGAAAACGTCGCGGGGTAAAATACGTGGTGATTAGTATGTGTATTGGTGGCGGTCAAGGCGCAGCGGGTTTATTTGAAGTGTTGTAAGCGTTAAGTTGCTTGTTGGAAGGTCATCATAATAATAAAAATGGCGATAGTTTTCGCATCATAATAAAGGGGACAGTATTATGGAAAAAGTTTGGCTAGAAAAGAGTTATCCGCCTGGGGTTGAGTTTGAAATCGATCCAGATAAATATAACTCGTTGGCAGAATTGTTTTTGAAATATACCAAGCAATATGCAAGTAACACGGCATTTATTAATATGGATGTCAGCATTACCTATGAACAACTCGAACAACAAGCTAAAGAGTTTGCGGCTTACTTGCAAAACGATTTAGGCTTAGTCAAAGGCGACAAATTCGCCATTATGATCCCAAATGTACTGCAGTATCCAATCGCCTTATTTGGCGCATTAATTTCAGGCTTAACCGTTGTTAACGTTAACCCTTTGTACACCGCGCGCGAATTAGAGCACCAACTTAAAGACTCTGGTGCAAAGGGCATTCTTATATTAGAAAACTTTGCCCATGTATTGCAGGCTGTTATCAATAAAACAGATGTTAAACATGTCATTACCACCAGTGTTGGTGACAGGTTAGGTATGATTAAAGGTGCACTAATTAATGGCGCCATTAAGCACCTTAAAAAACAAGTGCCGCCTTTTGATTTACCCAACGCGGTTAAGTTTAATGACGCAATGGCCAAAGGCAGTAAAAGTCAGTTTACGCCAGTAGACGTAGTGGGGGCTGATTTAGCCTTTTTACAATATACCGGCGGTACTACTGGCCCTTCAAAAGGTGCCATGTTGACGCACCGTAATATGGTTGCCAACCTTGAACAATCAAATGCCGTAACCAAAAACGTATACGAAATCGGCAAAGAGTTTATGGTTACGGCACTGCCGCTTTACCATATCTACGCATTAACCTCTAATTGCTTGGCATTTTTACCCTTTGGCGGCCAAAATCTACTGATCACTAACCCACGCGATATGCCGGGGTTTGTTAAAGAGTTAGCCAAGTATAAATTTACCGTTATCACAGGGGTAAATACTTTATTTAACGGCCTACTTAATACCCCAGGTTTTGATCAATTAGACTTTAGCGCACTTAAAATGGGCTTTGGTGGCGGTATGTCGGTACAACGTCCAGTCGCTGAACATTGGGAGCGTGTAACTCACTCTAAATTGTTAGAAGGTTACGGCTTAACAGAGTGTGCACCATTGGTGACAATGAGTCCGTATAATCAAGAAAAATACAATGGCTCTATTGGGTTACCTGCATCATCGACTGACATTCGTTTGGTTGGCGCTGATGGCGAAGATGTTGCCTTAGGCGAACCTGGCGAAATGTGGGTTAAAGGTCCACAGGTGATGAAAGGCTATTATAATCGCCAAAAAGCCACTGACGAAGTGTTAAGAGACGGTTGGTTAGCCACCGGCGATATTGCCACCATGGATGAAAATGGTTTCTTTAGGATTGTAGATCGTAAAAAAGACATGATTATTGTGTCTGGTTTTAACGTATTCCCTAACGAAATTGAAGAAGTTATCGTTTCTCATGAAGGCGTGCTCGAGGCTGCTGCAGTAGGTGTTTCTTGCGATGCGACTGGTGAGCGCGTTAAAGTTTACATTGTCCGTAAAGATCCCAATCTTACTGAACAAGATATTTTTGATCATTGCGCCGAAATGTTAACCAATTATAAACGTCCTAAAATCATTGAGTTTATGGATGAATTACCTAAAAGTAATGTCGGTAAAGTATTGCGCAAAGACTTGCGTAGTCAGGCATAGCTTATCAACAGTGCTGAGTCGGTTGTATAGCGACTCAGCGTATCTTTATACCAAAATTAACATCAGTTATCACAATGCAATAGGTCATCTAAGTGTTAATCACATTCACTTTGCCATTGAGTTGCTGTAAGAGTAAGTAATCATTATTTTATGTTAGAAATTTATGCCGGTGACACGGCCTTGAAAACAATCCAACAACAAGGATTTTCACCAGAGCTATTTAGCTCTTTTTTAGGTGCCAGTGGCGGGCCTAAATGGTTTACTTTGTTGGGGTTAGATAAATATATATTTGGTGAGTTTTTTAAAGACAGACAACAACCATTAAACCTCATCGGCTCAAGTGCTGGTGCATTTCGTGCTGCGTGTTTTGCGCAAAACGACCCAGTGGCAGCCATAGAACGTTTGGCAAAAAACTACAGTGAAACGGTATATTCAGATGATAAAAAACCGCAGCCATTAGAAATCACCACAAAAGCTTTCGAATTACTGGAGGTTTTATTTGGCGCAACAGGCGCTGATGAAATCGTCAATAACCCCGTATTTAAAGCGCATTTTATTGTGGCTAAATGCAATGGCTTGGTGGCTTCAGAGAACAAGCTTAAACAAGGGGCTGGGTTAACTAAGAGTTTTATCAACAATGCGTTGAGCAGACCATTACTTAAAAGTCAGTATGAACGGTTTATTTTTCAACATCACCAGAGTGATTTGTTGTTAAACGATCCAGATAGCTTACCGACAACCTCGGTGAAATTGAACTCAAACAATATCAAGCGGGCCTTGTTAGCGTCAGGCTCTATTCCGATGGTAATGCAAGGGATTAAAGACATTCCTGATTGCCCCAAAGGCATGTACCGTGACGGCGGCATTATTGATTATCACTTTGATTTTGACATTCAAAATGCCGGCCTAACCTTATATCCGCATTTTAGTTCAACCTTAAAGGCGGGTTGGTTTGATAAAAATTTGTCGCGTAAGGTCAGGTTGCAACACTACGATAAAACGGTGTTGCTATGTCCCTCTGCCGAGTTTGTTGCGTCATTGCCTTATCAAAAAATTCCTGACCGCAAAGATTTTATTGAATTAACACCCGAGCAACGAATCAAGTATTGGCGACAAGTGTTTGTTGAAAGCGAAAAATTAGCGCTGCATTTTAAACATTTTTATCGTCACCAAGATATCAATAGCATAAAAAATATTAGCCAGCTTGTGAGCTAAAAAAACGATAAATAACGCCTGATATTGGCGCCTAATCAACTAAAAAATGAGAGTGTACACATGAGCACATTTACCGCAATTAACCTTATCGCTCGCCCACAAGGCGGCCCAGTCGGCCCAGAATTATTTGAAGTGGTACAAAAACCAATGCCAACCGTTGCTGATGGTCAATTCCTTGTTAAGCAGAGCCATATGTCATTAGACCCTGCGATGTTTGGCTGGATGAGCCCTGATACCGAGAGTTATATCCCGCCGGTTGAGTTAGGCGAGGTGATGCGCAGCTCAGGGATTGGTGAAGTCGTTGAAAGTAAGCACCCAGATTTTAAAGTCGGTGATCGCGTAATGGGCATGATGGGTTGGCAAGAATACTTTTTAAGTAATGGTCCAGGGTTAAACAAAGTGACTGCGCCATTACCCGATGAAGCCATATTATCTGTGTTTGCGTTACCCGGTTTAACGGCTACCCAAGGGCTATTCAATGTCGGCAAACCTCAAAAAGGTGAAACCATTGTTGTGTCTGGCGCAGCTGGTTCGGTGGGCTCAATTGTGGGTCAGTTGGCCAAAGCAGATGGCTTGACGGTAATAGGTGTTGTCGGTACCGATGAAAAAGCAGATTGGATTGTTAATGAGTTAGGTTTTGACGGGGCGGTTAATTACAAAACCGATGATATCGAAGCCAAACTCGCTGAGTTAACGCCAAAGGGTGTTGATATTTATTTTGAAAACACCGGCGGTCCTATTCAGCATCATGTGTTTGCCAGAATGAATGCCCATGGCCGTATTGTGGTGTGTGGCATGATTGCCGATTACCCAAAAGCGGTACCTGATTTAGGACCAAATTGGATCCAGGTGATTAAAAAGCGTTTGATTATTCAAGGTTTCACCATGCCAGACCACTTTGGCGAGGTTCCGGCGTTATTACAAAAGCTGACACCGTATGTGATGAACGGGCAGATTAAACATCGCGCGCATGTGTTAGATGGGCTTGAGTCAGCTATGACCGGACTTAATTTGTTTTTTTCCGGTGCCAACAAAGGCAAATTAATCGTTAAAATTTAACCATTAATCCATCAGCACAATTTTTACATATTGTGCTGTTTTTTTGTATGTCTGGCCGAGCAGGTAAATAATATGAGCGAAATCAATACCCATTACCGAAATTGCAATATCTGTGAGGCCATGTGTGGCTTAGAAATTAGCTATCAAGATAAGCAAATTATCTCTATTAAAGGCGATCAACTTGACCCATTTAGTCAAGGTTACAATTGTCCCAAAGCATTAGCATTAGAAGACTTTTATACCGATAACGATCGATTAAAAACCCCAATCAAACGCACCGCAACGGGCTGGCAAGCCATCAGTTGGGATGATGCCTTTAGCGAAATCGTCAGCAAAATTAAAACTATCCAACAGCAACACGGCAACAATGCCCAGGCCGTCTATTTAGGTAACCCTAATGCCCACAGTTTAGGCAATGCATTATTTCTCAAACCGTTTATGAAGTCACTTGGCACCCTAAATCGGTTTAGCTCAGCCTCTGCCGACCAATTACCACATCATGTAGCCGCTAATTTTATGTTTGGCGCAGGCATGTTAATCCCCGTGTCTGATATTGACCGCACCGACTTTATGTTAATTATTGGCGCAAACCCTGTGGTCTCTAATGGCAGTATGATGACCGCGCCTAATGTCATTGGCCGCTTAAAAGCTATTCAAAAACGCGGAGGCAAAGTAGTGGTGGTTGATCCACGTAAAACCCGCACTGCAAAAATAGCCGACCAACATGTGTTTATTCGCCCTGAAAAAGACGCCTTTTTATTGCTGTCACTCATTCATTGCGTGTTTGCTGCTAATAAAGTCAATTTGCGTCATTTAAGCGATAAGGTTGATGGGTTAGATGAAATCGAAAAATTAGTAAAAGATTTCTCGCCACACGTGGTCAGCCCGTTAGTGGGTATTGAGGATGAGGTGATTGAAACCTTATCAGCGCAAATGCTCGCAGCAGACTCTGCGGTGTGTTACAGCCGCATGGGCGCATCTACCCAATCGTTTGGCGGCATTTGTTTATGGCTTACCAACGTGCTTAATATTATTACCGGTAACTTTGACCGTGCAGGCGGGGCAATGTTTCCTCAACCAGCATTTGATTTATTGCGTAATCACCAGGCGGGTCATAAAAGCTCATTTGGGCAACATCAATCACGCGTGCGCAAATTACCGTTTTTTAATGGAGAGTTTCCGGTCGCAGCATTAGCGGAAGAAATCCAAACCCCGGGGGAAGGCCAAATTAGAAGCTTAATTACCGTTGCGGGTAATCCGGTGTTATCTGCTCCGAGTGGTCACCAACTTGCGGCTGCATTTAGTGAGCTTGATTTCATGGTGTCGATTGACATTTACCTTAATGAAACCACCAAATACGCTGACATTATTTTACCGGGCACTACAGGCGTCGAAAATTCACACTTTGATATCTTTTTTAACTCATTTTCGGTTAGAAATACGGTGAAATATTCAGCACCATTATTTGAAAAGCACAGCGATCAACGCAGTGATTGGCAAATACTCAAAGAGATTTCAGCGCGCATGCTCAATGTGCCTGCTGACGACCCAATGCAGCAGGTTACCCCTGAAATGATATTGGATATGGAACTTAAAAAAGGCCCATATGGCAAGCAGGGCATGAGTTTACAAAAATTAATTGATAATCCACACGGCATTGATATTAGTCCGCTTATGCCATGTTTATCAGAGCGGATTAAAACCGCGAATGGCAAGATTGATTTATTCCCTGCTGTTTATCAAGATGATTTACCGAGATTACATACTGTTATGACGCAAAGTGCTCGTGATAATCAGTTTCCATTTGATTTAATCAGCCGCCGTTTAGTGAAGAGCCATAACACCTGGACTCAAAATTCACAGCGGCTAGTCAAAGGTAAAAATCCGTGTACTTTAGAAATACACCCACATGATGCACAAGCCCTGGGGGCCAAGACTGGCCAGCAAGTAATAGTCAGCTCAGCGGTTGGTGAAATTAAAATAGACATTGTGATTACCGATGACGTGCAACCCGGTGTGGTTACCATGCCGCAAGGCTGGGGCCATAATCAACAGGGCACCAATATGTCGATAGCAGCCACTCAACCCGGTGTGAGTATTAATGATTTAACAGATGCTAAACGAGTTGATATGCTGACAGGAAACGCGGCTTTCAATGGCACACCGGTAGCGATTAAGCTTGCTTAATGATTGAATGTATTATCAAAATAACGAATAAATAGAAAGGTTAACCATGTTTAAAAGTACCCAAAATTATATCGCATCAAACGATCTCACATTAGCGGTTAATGCAGCCATTGCACTCGAAAAACCGTTATTGATAAAAGGGGAGCCAGGTACAGGTAAAACACAGTTAGCAGAAGAGTTAGCGCGCTCGCTTAATTGTAAACTGTATCAATGGCACATTAAATCGACTACCAAAGCCCAACAAGGTTTGTATGAGTACGATGCGGTATCACGCCTGCGTGACAGTCAATTAGGTGATGCTAGAGTGCATGATATTGGCAACTACATTGTCAAAGGTAAGCTATGGCAGGCGTTTGAAGAAGAACAACGTCCCATTTTATTAATTGATGAAATTGATAAAGCTGACATTGAATTCCCCAACGATTTACTGCAAGAGCTCGATAAGATGGAGTTTTATGTTTATGAAACTCAGCAAGTGATAAAAGCAAAACAGCGCCCCATTATTATCATCACCTCAAATAATGAAAAAGAGCTGCCAGATGCGTTTTTACGTCGCTGTTTTTTCCATTACATTAAGTTCCCAACCAAAGCGGAAATGGAAAAAATCATCGATGTGCATCATCCAGATGTAAAGCAAACCCTGTTAACTCAGGCTTTGGATGTGTTTTTCGATCTGCGCGAAGTTAATGGCATTAAGAAAAAGCCATCAACTTCCGAGCTCATTGATTGGTTAAAACTACTGATCTCCGATGACATTTCGCAGCAGACATTACTCGATAAGCAATCAGATATTATTCCGTTATTTGGTGCATTATTAAAAAATGAACAGGATGTGTCATTGATTGAAAAACTGGCCTTTATGAGCCGCAGAAACAGGTAGCATTGCTGTGTTTATAGATTTTTTTCTCACCTTAAAAAAACACAAAATACCTTGTAGTTTGCGCGAACTACTTGACCTTATCGCCTTGCTTAAAAAAGGTGTGGTATTTGCTGATGTAGAAGAATTTTATAACCTGGCCAAAATTGTCATGGTTAAAGATGAAATATATTACGACAAATACGACAACGCCTTTGCAGAGTATTTTGAAGGCATCGAACATATTGATATTTTTGACAAATTATTACCAGAGGATTGGCTGCGTAAAGAGTTTGAAAAAAACTTAAGCCAAAAAGAAAAAGATCAACTCAAGGCGCTTGGCGGTCTTGAAGAGCTAATGAAGACACTGAAAGAGCGCCTTGAAGAACAAAAAAAACGTCATGCTGGCGGTAATAAATGGGTAGGCACAGGCGGCACATCGCCTTTTGGTGCTTATGGTTATAACCCCGAAGGCATACGAGTTGGTCAAGATAAAAACCGCAATAACAGCGCGGTGAAAGTGTGGGATAAACGCGAGTTTAAAAACTTTGATCAGGACCGTGAACTCGGTACCCGTAATATTAAATTAGCCCTTAAAAAGTTACGTAAATTTGCCCGCACAGGTGCCAGTGAAAAGCTTGATATCAATACCACTATCCGCTCAACCGCGCAAAATGGCGGCTTACTTGATGTGCACATGGAGCCTGAGCGTCATAACGCGGTAAAAGTGCTGATGTTTTTCGATATCGGCGGCTCCATGGACGATTACATTCATACCTGCGAAGAGTTATTTTCAGCCGCGCACAGCGAGTTTAAACACTTACGCTTTTTTTATTTTCATAACTGTTTATATGAAAAAGTATGGCAAGACAATAATCGCCGGTTTGATAAAACCATTGAACTCGCTGAAGTGTTACGCACATTCTCATCTGACTACAAAGTTATTTTTGTCGGCGATGCTACCATGGGGCCTTACGAAATCATTGCAAAAGGCGGCAGTGTTGAGCATTGGAATGAAAAACCCGGCATAGAATATATGAATCGATTATTAGGCCATTTTAATAAAGTCGCCTGGTTGAATCCACAGCCAGAACAATACTGGCAGGTGCATCATTCAATTTCGATTATTCAAAAACTGGTTGGCGACAAAATGTACCCGTTAAGTGTCGATGGCATAGGCCGTGCAATCAAAGACTTAAGCTAATTAACCTGAGCTCGGGATAATAAACGTCTTTCAAACAGCCCTTTGCCTGCTAACTGTGTTGAATCGACTTGCAATAGGCTAGCTATTGACGCGTCAATTCGCCTTGTTAGCAGAAAAAATGTCAAGCTTGAAAGTGAGGACGGGGTAACATGTTGATTTTAAATAGCATAAGTTCATCCCTTATCCCGAACTCAGGTTAATTAAATTGACGACCGTTTGCCCCACATAACACATAACACATAACACAGAACAAGGAATAGAGATAATATGGACTTTTTACGTACTGAAGACAGTTGTTTTGCTCATTTGCCAGATTACCCTTTTGCTGCGCACTACTTAAACGTCGATGATAGCGAAGGTGGTGAGTTGAGAGTGCATTATGTTGACGAGGGTCCCAAAGATGCAGCGCCAATACTCTTGCTGCATGGCGAGCCAACATGGAGTTTTTTGTATCGTAAAATGATCCCTATCTTAGTAAAAGCCGGGCATCGGGTCATCGTGCCCGATTTAATTGGTTTTGGCCGTTCAGACAAACCGACAAAACGCTCAGATTACACTTATCAGCGTCATGTCGACTGGATAACCTCATTGATGTTACAGCTAAACCTCAGTGATATTACTTTAGTGTGTCAGGATTGGGGCGGCTTAATTGGTTTACGATTAGCGGCAGAGCACAACGAACGCTTTGCTCGGATAGTTGCTGCCAATACCATGTTGCCCACAGGCGATCATCAACCCGGAGACGCTTTTCTAAAATGGCGCCAGTTCTCACAAGATGTTGAGGTGTTTCCAACAGGTAACTTAATCAATAGTGCTTGTGTATCAAGTTTAACGCCCGAGATCGTTGCCGCGTATGATGCGCCATTTCCTGATGAACGCTACAAAGAGGGCGCGCGTCAGTTTCCTTTACTTGTGCCAATAACCCCAGATGACCCCGCAGCAGATAAAAACCGCGCAGCCTGGAAAGTGTTATCACAATGGCAAAAGCCGTTTTTAACCGCCTTTAGTGACTCAGATCCTATTACCAAAGGCGGCGACGCTTTGATGCAAAAGCTCATTCCCGGCACTCAAGGGCAAAAGCACACCACCATAGTCAGCGGCGGACATTTTTTACAAGAAGATAAAGGTGAAGTGTTAGCCGAAGTGGTTGTGCAATTTATTGCTGATAATCAATAATGCCTGAGTGACAAGTGACAAGTGACAAGTGACAAGTGACAAGTGACAAGTGACAAGTGACAAGTGACAAGTGACAAGTGACAAGTGACAAGTGACAAGTGACAAGTGACAAGTGACAAGTGACAAGTATGACATAAGATAATGTCAGGAAATGACTTTTAAGGAGCCAATATGTTGTATCACGGTATTTCGATTATGTTGGCCCCGGTGCTTGTGTTACAAGGGCTCAAAGTGCGCCGCACCACGCCAAGACTTGCCGAACCAGAAGGTGAACGTGTTGGTCAAACTGGGCCTAATCCTCAGTTAAGTTTATTAATTTTAGGTGACTCTGCCGCCGCGGGTGTTGGGGTGGCAAATCAAAGTCAGGCGTTACTCGGTCAAGTTATTGAGCAATTAAGCCCAACATTAAATGTTAACTACGCCTTGTTTGCTAAAACAGGTGCAACCACATCAACCACCTTACAAGCCATACAACAAATTGACACAGACCATCCCGTGCTCGGGCAAGGGCATTATGATGTTATCGTCACCTCATTAGGGGTCAATGATATTACTTCATCGGTGAGTTGTGATAAGTGGCTTTTACAACAACAAGCATTGTTTACATTGCTTAAAGAGCGCTACACGCCAAAACAAATCTTAGTCACAGCATTGCCACCTTTAGGGTTGTTTCCCGTTTTGCCCAATCCACTTCGGTGGAGTTTAGGCAAACGTGCTAATCAATTTAACCATCGTTTACAGCAATTAATACTTAAGCTCAATCAGCAGCAGGGCAATCAGACGCGTCAATTTACCATGATTACATTGCCGTTAGACAACCCACAACCCGAGTTAACCATGCTCGACTTTATGCGCCAGGTCATGGCCAGCGATGGATTTCACCCAGGCGCGCCTATTTACAATGCATGGGCAAGCTTAGTGGTAGAGCAGATAGTTGGTGGTGTTGTAGTCCCAAGGTGTGTTTAAGTTATGGCCTGTGGCCACGAACGTCGTGGCGCTTCGCCCACACTAGACCAAGAGGAAACCAACGGCTGTTCCCTCTTGGATCTCCCAGCCGCCACATCAAAATTATCTGGAAGGCGATAATTTCGCGACGTGGTTAAATCCAGCTTTTGACCGCGTTTCGATGTTCTTCAGCCTTATTCTAAAATGCTAATGCTTCAGATGGGGCGTCCCTTCCCCTCTAAAGCTAGCCAGACATCCATGTCTGGACTCACGTCATTTTCTTCAACGGCCTCAAGTTAAGAGTTGAATTTGGATTGTTTCAAGCAATATGCGTAAGTAATTTATGTCCCTTTCCTTGTTAGTAAAATCCAATTTAAACGTTGCTCGAACATCGTTATTGATAGTTTATGAAAGAACCATTTTGAGGGTTGCCTATCCACGCTTAACACCATAAAACCTTTCGACAGGGTACTGATTTTTTTACAGTTATAATTCAAGTTTATTAAAATAGTAGTGTTGTTTCTCGTTATGTCATTTCGAACATTCTTGGTTGCCCTTTGTCAGGATAGTTGTCGCCATAATTCATTTACAAATGAAAGGGCGCGGTAACTTAAAGCAAGTGAATTATCAAAGGAATTGAGTTCAATTTAAAGAAACGATAGTGAAGTAAAAATAGACACAAAACGATGAATAAATAACCAAAAAAGGTCTGCAGCCATAATCGCTTAGTGATCTAATTTTAATAATATCTTGTGTTATGCCATATTGATTACAACCTGACAAACAAGTTAAATAAAATGACAATATCACAACGTAGTCGTTAGATATCTTGCATTACTCGCTATTTTGTTAATCTTTAAATCCATTTATTTGGCGCGCTAGTGATGACAATTTTACTGCTGAAGCGGCTTAGCTTCGTAATTTAATTTAAATAAAACTCAATGCTTTAAATCTATTGCGAACTATTCTCACTCCGTTTAGTAATATTAATCAATAGGTTTACCGTATTAATGATCCTGTGTATACCTCTCCTAACGTGAAAATTAATGATTACATATTTTATACAATATTAACCTTGTATTTTTAAAGTGTGACAAAGCCCTCGCTATTAATTAGAGTTTTTGCACTAAGTCACATTTTTTTAAAATCATGTTCTTATACTCGAACACTAGTTGGCTATGGCGAACAATACGCCTAAATGATAATTACAATTAGCTGACAAAGTTCAGAAGGGATTTCTTCTGGGGTCAAAAGATAAATAAAGAGTAATGGATATGCTAAATAAAAAAGTATTAACGGTAGTGATTTCTGCCGCATTAGGACTTACTGCTTGTAATGGTGATGATGAGATTGTTTATGTCGATACACCGGTTGAAACGAGTCTCTCGTCGACAGCGGCAGAAGGTAAGACGTTATCAAATACGCCAGATGTAGTGGTGAAAAGTGCTATTCAAGATATTGATGAAGTGACAATTACCATCGCGGCAACATCCGACTTGCATGGTCGTCTGTTCGGTTATGATTATGCAATAGATGGCGAAGATAAAGATGCTGGCTTAACGCGTATAGCAACCTTGCTTAAACAAGAAAAAGCCAAAAACAGCAACATGATTTTAATTGATATCGGTGATACCGTTCAAGGCAACTCGGCGCAACTATTTAACGATAATCCCACTCATCCTGTCGTTTCTACACTTAACGCTTTAGATTATGATTTATGGGTACCAGGCAACCATGAATTTAATTTTGATCGCGAGTTTGTTGATCGTAATCTTGCTCACTTCAATGGCGCAGTGGTTTCAAATAACATTAAGTGGGAAGCAAGCAACACCAATTACATTCGCTCTTTCCAAGTATTTGAAGTCGATGGAGCTAAAGTCGCTATTGTTGGTTTAACCCCTTCAAATATCCCTAACTGGGAAGCTTCTGCTCCAGAACATTTCAAGGGGCTAAAATTTGACGAAGAGCTTGCATCAACACAAGCTGCAGTGGCTCAATTAGTAGAAGAATACCAACCTGATGTTATTGTGGGCGCTTTTCACCTAAGTAGAAACTCTGGTGGTACAGGTGTTTACGACGTTGCAGCCGCAATGGCCGATCAATTCGATGTTATTCTCGCAGGTCACGAACATGCAACCTATATTGAAAGCATCACTAAAGGTGAAGTTGGTGAAGATGTAGTCACTAAAGATATTTCTGCAGAGTCTAATCACGCTACAGAAGATAAAACCCTTGCTGGTGTTTATGACGAATCGAATCGAGCCAACAGTGTTAAGATTATTGAGCCGGGTAAGTGGGGATCTGCATTAGCAAAAGCTGATATCAAACTTAAAAAGAATGACGCAGGTAAGTGGGAAATGGTAGATACCACACTGGCGAATATATCTACATATGGCGTAGAACAAGATGTAGATATTAGCGCGCAATTCCAATATGTCGATGATATGGCTAAAGCAGATGCGCAAGAAGTTATTGGTAAAGTTGTTGGTGTATTCACCCCAGGTAGTGGCGCTGACGAAGCGGTACATGAAGATCTTAATAATGAAGTTGGTAGACTTTATACCACTATTCACACAGCCAAAGTACAAGATACACCATTGATGGATTTTATTAATACCATTCAATTGCAAAAATCTGGTGCTGATATTTCGGCTGCATCGTTATTCTCTGATGGTTCAAACCTTATTGACGATCAAGACTATGCGAAAAAAGATTCTACTCGTTTATACAAATACGATAATACTTTAATCGGTATTGATATTACGGGTGAGAACCTAAAACGATATATGGAATGGTCTTATAGCTACTTCAATCCTTATCAAGATGGCGACATCACAGTCTCATTCCGTAAGGGGGCTAAATCTTACAACTATGATCAATTTGATGGCAATATTAAATTTGTCGTTGATCTAACTGGCGATGCATTTGCACAAACTAAGGGAGATGATGGCAAGTATCAAGTTACCAATGAAGGTAGCCGCATTAATATATCTGAAATTAATGGCGAGCCATTTGACCCCGCAGCAACTTATAAATTAGCTGTAAACAGTTACCGTTATGGTTCTCAATTGAAGATGTATGGTTGGGTTTCTGCTTCGGGTGAAGATAAATTTTATGACTCTGTCAACGAAAACGTCTATGCAATTCGTGACATGTTAACGGAATATATTATTACCAATAAGTCAGTTAATGCTGCCGATTACACCAACAATAACTGGGAATTTAAGCAGTACCAGACCAATGGTGCTATCACGCTTGCACGAACTGATAACGGCGCGGGTCAAGCACTTTGGACTCAGCTAGTGAATAAGGAAATTTGTGTCAAAATCGACCCTGAAAACCCTAAATATCCTGGGATTTTATATTCAGTAAACGTCGATGATGCAACGAGCTACTTTGCTAACCCTAATAAGGATAGTGCCGACCAAGATGAAGTTTATCAAGGCTGTGTAGAAGCTCAATAAGGTAAAAACTGAATGAATAAAGGCCCTGAAAAGGGCCTTTATTAACACTATAATCGTGCTAAAAAATACTTAGAACACTTTGTATTGGAATAAGGGTTAAACAAAAGTGTGACTAAGACTCGTTATCCAATGTCAAATCTATTCATTTCTTGAGGCTTTTAAATTAAAGACTGCTTATGTTAAAAGACTACCGTTTTGCTATTTTAATCGCCTTAATTTCAACCATGTTATTTTACTTTTCCCCAAGTTTGAGTGATAACCTCAAAGCAAAATCGTCATTAAAGCAGAGCTTTGTGGAAGCTAGGGTCACAAATGTGGTGAGTAACGAGTTGGCTGCTGATATCAGAGTACCTTCAATATTAACGGGTAAACAAGTCTTTAATGCTGAAATTCTAGAAGGCCCAGAAGCGGGCACAATAGTTGAAGTACAGAATCCTCTTAGTCGTCAAC
The DNA here is from genome assembly GCF_014648035.1 of Shewanella algicola. Taxonomy (GTDB): domain Bacteria; phylum Pseudomonadota; class Gammaproteobacteria; order Enterobacterales; family Shewanellaceae; genus Shewanella; species Shewanella algicola. Next base: position 37,517 of record NZ_BMQI01000048.1, read on the forward strand.
ATAATGTGTTAGTTGAGCAAGGTGATGTCTTTATTATGATGATACGTGTTACGGGTCGAGAGAAAATTTATTGGGCCTATAACCACAAGCGTTCAACAGCCATTTATTGGATGGGTTTTGCCTTTGTCATTTTACTTCTTTCTTTTGGTAAAAAAGAGGGCTTACATTCAATTGTGTCACTTTACTTTACTGCAGCGCTTATTATTGGAGTGTTAATTCCAAGTATCTTTGCAGGGTTTAATCCTGTGCCTATTACCATCATTTTGATGGCAATCAAAATTGTGGTTAATTTCATTTTAGTATCGGGCTATAACCGCAAAAGTTTTTGTGCAATGGGTGGAACATTATTAGGTGTTATTGCTGCTGGCATAATGGCCCAAGTCTTTGGTGAATTTGCTCATCTGTCAGGTATTTACCTCGATAAAGGTGAGGACGTTATCTATATATCTAATCAAATAATACAGGTTAGATGGTTAATGTTTGTGGCCATTATGATCTCGGCATTAGGTGCAGTTATGGATGTTGCTATTTCCATCGCGTCAGCTTACAACGAGTTACGAATTACAGATCCTAAACTTTCACCTACCCAATTAATGCGCGCCAGTATGAATATTGGTAGAGATATTATGGGGACGATGACCAATACATTAATCTTAGCTTTTGCTGGTAGTTCGTTGACGACTATTATGATGGTTTGGGGGTTAGATATGCCCTTGACGCAATTTATTAACACTCCAGTGATCGCATTAGCCATTATCCATGCACTTGCAGGTAGCGTAGGTATTGTGCTCACAATCCCTCTTACCGCGTGGCTTGCAAGGTATATGTTAAGCCCATCCCGTCAAACGCCTGCAGAGTTAAATAGTACTTCTGCTCAATCTACTGCCACAGATGTCATGGTTCATGACATTAAGCTAGAGCCAAGTGCAGCACTTAACTCTGTAAATGAAAGCTGATACTCATCAATAGTATAAAAGTGATGGGTGACGCCTTTAAAAACCTGCGTCTTTAACACCTTAAAAAAATGTAAAAAAAAGCCAATCATTATCTGATTGGCTTTTTTGTTTGCCCAGCGAAGCTGGCAAACCCGTCAGGTTGAAAGAAACCTGAATCACCCCG
>NZ_BMQI01000049.1 GCF_014648035.1 Shewanella algicola
TTACTGATACTTAGTATTAGAATAGAGCGCTTAAATAGTGTGATAACTCAACAAAGCGAGTCTAAGAGAAGACTGCATAAGCTTTCCGAATTATTATTTAATGCCAAGGTGTTGAATAAACAAAATTTGTCTGGAAACCATAGAGCTTCATTTCCAGGCGCCAAATACACGAAAAAAGCCCTAGCAGAAAACGCTAGGGCTTTTTTCGTATATACGTTTCGCGAAAGAACTAAACTCGATGTCGCCCCGCCGCTGAGCGGGTTCCCCGGCTCCAAAGGCCGTTATATTGCTCCTGCAATAAAGGCATTTCCACCATCCCTTGACGGTCACCGCTTTTCCGCGAAAAGTGTTTGCTGAATACTTTGTATTCAAAACGCATTCACTTTTCCCCCATGTGAGAGTAGGTCATTTCCAGACGCCTAATAAGTATGAAAGCCCGTTGCTAACGCAACGGGCTTTTTTACATCTGGAATTTGAGCTTTGTGCATCAATCTTTATTTATCAAATGAGCAATAAAGTAGTGTGGTTGATATGCCCATGTGAGAGTAGGTCATTTCCAGACAATCCTACGAACTTCTTATATCGCCAATCACTGGTCTGTTGGTCTTTTTAACTAAGAAGCTTTAGCCTTTATATCATTATAAAAAAGCCATCTAAATTGATGGCTTGTTAATTTATATATCTAAATTGAATAACTTTTCGAGGATGGGTTTATTTGCTTCGGGAAACTCATATTCGTTTAGTGATTGTACTGTTACCCATTTAACTTGTTGGCCTTCCATACCAGAAACATTACCACTGAAATCAGTGACCAGATGAATATCGAGTCTGACGTGCTTATCAAGGTAGTCGTGGCTGATATCCATAAACGCAGATGTGCTGTTCACATCTAAATTAACTTCTTCTTTAAGCTCACGAATCAAGGCATCAGTGACTGATTCATTTGTTTCTACTTTACCGCCTGGGAACTCCCATTTGCCGCCTTGATGAAGATGATCGTGGCGTTTGGCAAGTAGGATTTTTTTTTGTGGGTTTATTACTATCCCTACGGCGACATGTATTCTCTTTGACATAAAAACTCTTATTACTGTTTAAAGAAGTCTTCTTCATCATAGCCAATATCATCCATCATATCTGGGTCGATATTGTCTTTCACAGGGATGCTGTGTTTTTCGCTAGCCCAATCCCCAAGATCGATAAGTTTGCAGCGTTCACTGCAAAATGGCTTAAATAAAGATGTGGTGTTCCATTCAACTGATGTACTGCAAATAGGGCACTTAACGGTTAAAGGCATATTGATATCCGTAACGATACAGCTAATCAGTGATGATTAGCTGTGTTAGTAATTGATCATGGCTCAATGGTAAAGCGTTTAATCACAGGTTGCCAGTGAGAACTCGACTGTTTCGTTGGTATGGCGATGTAAACTGAAATCAACAAAATGGATAGCGTATCTATTTCTGTGGCCGCTAATCGTTGGATAACAGTTATAGATGGGATCAATTTTAACGCGGATTAATGATAAAGGGTGTGGTGAATCCCCCTGGTAAAAGCCTGCTTGGGCGCTAAGACAAGTAAACTCAGCAGTATTACGATATAGGGTTAATAAGAGTGTGATAGGCGCTAAAAGAGGCTTAAATTGCTGCAGCCAGTACTGAATATCTTGTTGTCTTTGTGGCCAGTCTTTCCCTAACCAAAAATGAAGTTGAGGTAAATCGAAATTGCAGTATGCACCGGTCATGTTAAAACGCTGTCGTAATGCAGTAATGAACTTATCTTGTTTGAGCTTATAGCCAATTCTTTCGGGATTTTGTAATGGCGCTTTTAGTGAGGTGAGTTGCTGGATAAGTTGATTAACTTGTTCGCTATCGGCTTCTTGCAAATAACAAATGCTTCTCAGCTGTTGAACCTGTCTATCTATATCTTTTAATACTTCAGATCGATAATCACAACGTTCGGTTAATTCTAAAAGTGAGAATAGCGGATAAAAGCATTGGTGGTGTTGATCTTGAACGACATTATTTTGTAACTGTTGTGCTAAATTTTCTAAGCGTAAATAGCTGCGGACTTTTTCATTTAAGGGTTGTTCGTAAATTAAATCAGTCATTGGGTTTAGTTGTTAACTCAGCAGCTTGTTGTAAAAATAGTTTATGCAGGCGACCTACTTGACTGCGCAACAGGTTAATGTCTCCTTGATTATCTATGATGTGTTCGGCTTTATCTAAGCGTTGCTGTCTGCTCATTTGGCTTGCAAGTATATGTTCAACTTGCTGTCTGCTAACGCCATCACGTTGCATCGTCCTTGATATTTGCAATTCTGGTGAGATATCTACCACCAAAGTTGTAGTTACTAAACTATCTAAATGATTCTCAAATAGCAAGGGGACAACCATAATCACGTATTTAGATGACGATGCATTCACTTGGTCCAACATTTTTTGCCGGATCATTGGGTGTAGCAAGTTATTGAGCCATAACCGTTGTGTTTCGTTATCAAACACTTGGTTGCGCAGAGCAGCTCTGTCTAGTTGACCATCGGCGAGTAATATTTCATCACCGAAGCGTTTAACAATGGCAGCAAGCCCTGCAGAACCTTTATCAACAACTTCTCTAGCAATGACATCAGCATCAACTAGCTCAATGCCGAACTCTGCAAACAGATTCGCCACGGTGGTTTTGCCACTGGCAATACCGCCGGTAAGACCAACAATATACTTTTGCTTTATCATAAGGTGCTTAGATACCAATTAAGAATATCTTGTCCCCAGACTAACGCTATCCAACCTGCTGCGGCTATGTAAGGGCCAAACGGAATAGGGTTACCTTTATTGAGCTTTTTAGTGATGATCATTAAAATGCCGACAACAGCGCCAACAAGAGATGATAGTAATATGATCAGTGGCAACATTTGCCAACCAAGCCAAGCACCAAATACGGCTAATAACTTAAAGTCGCCATAGCCCATCCCCTCTTTGCCCGTAACGAGTTTGAATAACCAAAATACTGACCATAAGCTTAAGTAACCTGCCGCCGCACCAATAATGGCATCTTGTGGGCTGGTATAAATGCCTTTAAGGTTGATGACTAAACCGAACCATAATATTGGCAAGGTAAGTTGATCAGGTAAGAGCATTTCATCTAAATCGATACCAGTGAGTGCCACAAGTACAAAGGTTAATATACTGGCATAGACAAATTGCCATGTCGGGCCAAAATACCAGGCAAGAGTGGCAATCAATATCCCCGTTAATAATTCAATAATAGGATAGCGTGCAGAAATGGCAGTTTTGCAGTTTGCGCATTTTCCTTTTAATGATAACCAGCCCAGAATAGGTAAGTTATGCCAAGGTTTAATGTTACTTTTACATTTAGGGCAGGCTGAACCCGGCACGACTAAGTTATACTTTTCAGGAAACTCATCAATGGGTTTATTTAAACGTTCATTACCTACTTGCTTAACAATATCAGGGTGATATTCATTAAGGTAAAAGTTACATTCACTTTGCCATTCACGTTTCATCATCACAGGTAAGCGATGAATCACGACATTAAGAAAGCTGCCAATGGTGGCTGCAAAAATAAAGCTAATAACAACAAACACCCAAGGATACTGCTGCATTGTTGTAACAAAAGTTGAGATAAATTCAGTCATTTTATTCTTTCAGTTTTTAGCCTATAACTTCACCAAGTTGGAAGATAGGTAAATACATACCCACAATCATGCCACCAACAATAGTACCAATGACGACCATCATAATGGGTTCTATTAATGTTGATAATCCATCTACAGCATCATCGACTTGCATTTCAAATATATTTGCAACTTTATTTAACATGTCATCTAGAGAACCTGCTTCTTCACCAATTTGAACCATTTGAATGAGCATATCTGGAAATAAGTTTGCTGTTCTCATTGCTACGTTAAGTTGCATTCCTGACATCACTTCTTGACGCACCTTTAGCAAAGCAATCCGATATACAGCATTACCAGATGCTCCAGCAGCGGACTCTAAGCCGTCAATTAATGGTACACCTGCAGCAAATGTGGTCGCTAATGTGCGAGCAAAACGAGCCATGGCTGCTTTATGTAAAATGTCTCCAATAACTGGGATTCTAAGAATATTTGTATCGACTTGGTCCCTAAAACTTTGCGATTTTCTATGACTCTTAATAAATATAAAGGTAAATAAAACGATCCCTATAACAAAATAATACCAAGACGATTGTAACCATCTGGATGTATCAACAATCATCTGAGTAAATGCAGGTAATTCTGCACCAAAACCTTCAAAAATCGATTCAAACTGTGGTACTACAAATAGTAGTAACAAGACCGTAACACCAATAGCTACTAGTGTTACAGCAGAAGGATAAAACATGGCTTTTTTAATTTTTGACTTCAAGGCCTCCGCTTTTTCTTTATAAATAGCTATCCTATCAAAAACAACATCGAGAGCTCCAGAGTGTTCTCCTGCAGCAACTAAATCAACATATAGCTCGTCAAAATATCTTCTATGCGGTTTTAAAGCATCAGAAAAGGGGATGCCTGATTCTACATCGATAAGAATTAAGTTTAAGAGTTCACGCATTTTTATTTTTTCATGGCCTCTTGCAATCAATTGTAGTGCAGTTACTAAAGGAACCCCAGATGATAGCATCGTAGCAATTTGTCTCGTCATCATCGCAATGTCCATAGCATTAATGTTAGGTTGTCGAAGGTTAAAAAGTGGACTCGCTTTTTTACGGACACCTTTAGGTGTAACACCTTGAGATTTTAGAACACTTCTGATTTCAGCAACTGAAGCGCCTTTTAGCTCACCAGATGTACGCTGGCCTAAACGGTTAACTCCTTTCCATTCATAAAGAAATACTTTAGGTTGATGCTTAATCGCTTTCTTTGATCTTGACTTTTTTTTCGCTGTTGCAGTAACCATATAGTCAATCCCTTTTATTCACTCGCTATCACCTAGTACTTTGGTCGTTCAGAATTTTTCGGTAAATTTTAAATTGTTAGTTTTGTAAATTTAAACTAATCAAAAGCTGGTGACACGGTTTATTTCAGCAATACTGGTGACGCCATGGGTGACTTTTAATAAACCTGATTGGCGTAAATCGCGCATGCCTTGTTGTTTTGCCTGCTTGGATATTTGCAGTGAGTTGCCGCCCTCCATAATAGTGCGGGCAATTTCATCACTCATTTTCATTACTTCATAAATACCGACACGGCCTTTATAGCCGCCAGAACACTGATCACAGCCTACAGGCTTGAATACGGTGAAACCATCGTCAATGTCACTTTGTTGAAAGCCTAAACGTTGTAATTCTGTTTGCGGGATATCTTCTGCTTGTTTACAGGCAGGGCATAAACGTCTGGCAAGACGTTGGGCAATAATTAAGTTTACCGAACTGGCAATGTTATAACCGGGAACGCCCATATTAATCAAACGGGTTAAAGTTTCTGCCGCGGAATTAGTGTGCAAGGTTGATAATACCAAGTGACCAGTTTGTGCCGCTTTAATAGCAATTTCAGCGGTTTCTAGGTCACGTATTTCACCGACCATCACCACATCAGGGTCTTGACGTAAAAATGAGCGCAGAGCTGAGGCGAAGGTTAAACCGGCTTTTAAATTAATGTGAACCTGGTTAACACCTTCGAGGTTAATTTCGACCGGATCTTCGGCGGTAGAGATATTACGCTCTTCGGTATTAAGGATGTTAAGCCCTGTGTACAAGGATACGGTTTTACCTGAACCTGTTGGTCCAGTGACTAAAATCATCCCTTGAGGCTTAGCGAGCATTTCTTCGTATAATAAACGTTGGTCATCTTCATAACCGAGCTTTTCAATACCCAGTTGGGCGGAAGATGAATCGAGAATACGCATTACAATCTTTTCGCCCCAAATGGTGGGCAGGGTACTGACACGAAAATCGATTGACTTAGTGCGCGACAGCTTCATTTTAATACGGCCATCTTGCGGTACACGGCGTTCGGCAATATCCAGTTTCGACATCACTTTTAAACGAGCGGAAATTCGCCCTGATAAGTTGACTGGCGGCTCGGATACTTCATGGAGTATGCCATCGATACGGAAACGTATACGGTAGCGTTTTTCATAGGGTTCAAAATGTAAATCAGAAGCACCTTTACGGATGGCATCGGTGAGGATCTTATTAATATAGATAACAATAGGGGCATCATCACTGCTATCTACAGAAGGTTCATCTTCGTGGTTCGTATCCGTTACTTCTATACCAGCTAATGCTTCTTCATCAATCCCTTCTAAGTTTAGGCCACTAATGTCTTCTTCAAGTATTTTTTCTAAAACTTTAAGTAACTTATCGTCTTCAACCAAAATAGCCTCGGCATGTAAACCAAGACTGAATTGGAAGTCTTCAAGTGCTGTAATATTTGTGGGATCTGATGTTGCTATATATAGGCGGTTGCCCCGTTTAAACAAAGGAAGACATTTGTGCCTTGAAATTAGCTTTTTATTGAGTAAATCTTCAGATATTTGTGTAATATCAAATTCATTTAAATCAAGTAATGGAGTCCCATATTCCTCAAAGCAAATCTCAGAGATTTCACGGGCTGAAAGAAATTTTGAATGTATAAGACTTGTAACGAAAGCTGTTTTGTTTTTACGTGAAGAGTTTATTGTGGCTGCTATTTGTTCTTCGCTGAGAAGTTTCTTGCGAACAAATAAAGTAGATAATCCTAAATTAATCGATGAAGATGATGCCATGCCATTAATTATCCCAAATACAAAATATGAGGAGAGGTATAATGCACTCTCCTCTTACTTTTAACTATATTAGCCTTGGCAGTGCGTAGGCATTAATTTAGTTTTATCGGTAGCATCTAAGTCAGAAGTACAAGTCCATGCACCGGTTGCAGGATTTCTAGCATAAGTGATAGTTTTGCCTTTTGTGGATGGTGTACCTTTTGTGATTGTAAAAGCGATTGAAGCAGCGTTAATAGCTAACGTACCAGTTGCAGCTGGAGGAGTTGTAAGATTCGCTGCAGCGGCATTTGCTGGAAAAGTACCTTCAGTCATTACATAATGATCAATTGGTGTCTTCATCGCATCAAGAGTTTGAATTACGGCGCCGACATCTGATTTTGCGACATAGCTTTGATATTGTGGGATAGCAATGGCAGCAAGAATACCGATAATTGCCACTACGATTAATAATTCAATAAGAGTAAAACCCTTAGCGTTTTTGATTTGGTTGATACCTTTCATATTTCTCTCCGTAAAATTAGGCTGGGGTAGTATCAATCCTCGATGACTGCTGCTTAAGCTAGTATTGGACTAGTCATAAGTTGAGTAGCTGGCATTCCGTTTGCCGAAAACCTTAAAGCACAATTGTGTAGTACTGGATGTGAGCTCCGGAGTACCACGTTTTTTGTTTTGCATACATTATAGCGTTCGCGAGTTATTGAGCGACCCAAACAGAACGGGTATATCATAACCATGTTTGCGCATATTATGTTAGCAGATATTTTCTGACTGACATTTCGGCTGAGCAGTAAAGCGAGGGCAAACACGCTGTCGTTATCGCTGTATTGACAACATTTGACTTTACACTAGCAGGTTAAATGTTAACAAAATGATAATTTATTAGTGTTGATTTGTCATCTAGCGATTACTATACATGGCCGAAAGGCCAACTCGCCTACGATAAACGTTAGTATAATTTGTTACAAAATGGAATAGCTTTATTGTACAAATATAAAATAAATGTCTAAAAACACTCTGATTTCACATTTTCAGGACATTATACGATAAAAGTATTTTGACGGATTAGTTGAATAAATCTTTTTTTTGACAAAATGATAACAATGTCGATTTGTTGACGGTTTTAATGGCTGCAGAAAGCCTAGAAGCTAGGGCGCTACGCTGCGAGATACTGTAAAAGCTCAGCAGCAAAGTTGCCCTAGTATCTCAATCTCAGCAGCGAAGCTGTCCTAGAAGCGCAGCGGCCTAGCAGGATGTAGTCCGCCCTAGCACCTAGCACCTAGCAACTAGGATCTACAAGCATCACGCTTTCAACCGTAGAGATAAGTCGAGTGCTTTAATATGTTTGGTGAGTGCGCCAACTGATATATAGTCAACACCTGTTTGTGCGAATGTGGCTAGGGTATCAATGGTCACGTTACCTGACACCTCTAGTTTTGCGCCTTTGCCTTGATCTTTATAACGGTTATTAAGGCTAACGGCATCGACCATCATGGTGACGTCGAAATTATCGAGCATAATGATGTCTGCCCCGCCATCGAGGGCTTGAGTTAACTCGGCTAATGATTCGACTTCCACTTCAACAGGTTTACTGTTATCTAATGCGCGCGCTGCAGTTATGGCTTGCGAAATGCCACCGCAGGCCATGATGTGGTTTTCTTTAATGAGAAAGGCATCAAATAACCCAATACGATGGTTTTTACCGCCGCCACAAGTAACAGCATATTTTTGCGCAGTACGTAAACCTGGAATGGTTTTGCGGGTGTCGAGTAAGCGGGTATGCGTACCTGAGAGTTTATCGACATAATGTTTAGTCAGGCTAGCAACGCCAGACAAGGTTTGAATGAAGTTCATGGCAGTTCGCTCACCAGTTAAAATGGCGCGGGCAGGGCCTGATAACTCACACAATACTTGATTAGGCACAACTAAGTCACCGTCGTCTACATGCCAATGCAGTACAACTTCACCACCGAGTTGGTTAAACACTTGTTCGGCCCAGGCTTTACCGCAAAATACACCGTCTTCGCGGGTGATTAAGCTGCCTGAAACGTGTTTGTCAGCAGGAATGAGTTGTGCAGTAATGTCTGCCGTGAGCATATCTTCGATGCTGTTATGTGCACTGTGGCCTAAGTCTTCGTTGAGTGCTGTTTTTACGGCGTGGCGGATGTCATTTTCTAACATAAGCAAAGTCCTTGCTAAAGAGCGTGATAGGGTAAAACGACTAGGGATAAATAGTGTAGTCGTTTACCAAAAAAGCATTTAAACAAGATTACCATATTTAAATGCCATACTTACACAGGACGTGTTTATCTTTGTTGATAAATTATGCAGTTGGTTCTTTTTTGTCAGGCAATCGTAAATGAGTGCAGTTTAGCCCGCTTAATCAGTGAGTTTGTGAACAGTATGACTGGAAATAGCCTCTGTCCGAAGAGTTGCGGCTAAAACTGCTTTATACCGCGTTGGATAATCTCGACCTAGGGCAACTATTCCCGCAACTATCCGCCTTGCCTATAGCCATTTATCTCTCAATATAAACAATATACAAAGATAAGCACGCCATAGATACCAGCAATGTTTAGCATTGGTATTCAGGTTTATAACTGTTAAATTTACTGTATCGACATTGAGTTAAGGTTGTTATGGCTATTGGATTATTAGTTAATGGTTGGTTGGCTAACGCGCGTCAGTGTATATCGCCACATTTTAATCAACGGCCTGATGGCGAGATCAGTTTGTTGGTTATCCACAATATTAGTTTGCCTGCGGGTTGCTTTGGTTTGCCGCACATCGACGGCTTGTTTCAGGGCTGTTTAGATATTGAAGCAGATAGTAGTTTTGCTGAGTTGGCTGGCTTAGAGGTTTCTGCCCACTTTTTAATTCGCCGTGATGGCGAGGTGGTGCAGTATGTTAGTTGTGATGATCGGGCTTGGCATGCTGGCGTATCAAGTTTTGATTCACGATCAGGATGCAATGATTTTGCCATTGGTATTGAAATGGAAGGCACCGACACCAGTGGTTATACCGATGAGCAATATCAACAATTAACTCTGTTAACTTTGGCGTTAATGGCGCACTATCCTATGATTAAGTTACCTAATATTGTGGGGCATTGCGATATTGCTCCTGGACGCAAAACCGACCCAGGTGACAGTTTTGATTGGGTGCGCTATAAACAAGCTATTGTCGCTGCAACCGCTTGATACAGTTATCATCGATTGTTGATGGTTTTTAAGATATAGCACAGGTAAAAAGGATATTTATGGCGTTATTTTCATTATTGGTCGCTATTTTAGTTGAACGGTTAAAGCTACTGCCAAGTAGCTTGCAGTTTAATCATTTGATGGAACGTTACCATAAACAATTTTGGGATGATGAATCGTTAGGAACTGAGTTTGGCGTTGCAATGGCATTAATTTTGCCAGCATTAGTGGTGTTTTTGATTAGTCATTTATTGCACGGTATTTTCTTTGATTTACTCAGTTTGCTGTTTTGGTTACTAATATCGATAGTGTGCTTTAGCCATCAAAATTTACGAGGACTGTTTAAACAATATATTCAGGCGGCTTGTCGTGGTGATGTACAGGCTTGTTACCGCTATGCTGGGCAACTTGATTGTGCTGAATGCCTTGATGTGGTTGATGAGCAAGATTTAGGTCAAAATGTAGGTCAAACGGTGGCGTGGATTAATTACCGCTATTATGGCGCAGTGGCGTTGTTTTTGATTTTTTTTGGACCTGTAGGCGCCGTATTATATTGTAGCGTGCGCTTTTACAGTGACTTTAATATTAAAAATAACAAGGGGATGCCTTTAGTTGATCACTTGCACACCTTACTTGATTGGATACCCAGTCGATTATTTAGCTTTGGGTATGTGTTAAGTGGCCAATTTAGCAGTGGATTAGGGGCATGGCGCCAATATGCCTTGCGGTTAAGATGTGATGCTAAAACCATTGTGACCCAAACTGCTATTGCTGCAGAGTCATTGCCTGAGGCAGGCAATGCACCAATTAGTTTGCAGTCTACTTTAGCGTTGCTGGCATTAAGTAAACGTAACTTTGTGTTGTTATTAACTTTAGTGTCACTATTAACCATTTTTGGGTTTGTGAGTTAGGTGGGGCTAGGGCGCGTCGCTTCTAGGTATTAGGGCGGACTACGTCCTGCTAGGTCGCTGCGCTTCTAGGGCAGCGTCGCTGCTGAGCTTTTATTGCCCCTAGCAGCGTAGCGCTCTAGTTTCTAGTTCCTAAAGCTTTCGGGTAAATGGTCTGACCCCTTTAATCTAAATATCAGTTATGCTCGGGGATTGAGCGTTTTAAACAAACTTGTGTGGCATTGTCAATAAGCTGGCAACTAGACACAGCCTGTATGATTTGATAAAGTGCGCTCTCTCATATTAATTGGTAAGACCAATTGACAATTACTTGTTTAGGGAGCAGGGCGCCAGATGGCTTATAGTAAAATTAACCAGCCAAAAATATCTGATGTGATCATGGAGCAGTTAGAGCGCATGATCCTTGAAGGTAGTTTACAGCCGGGTCAGAAACTGCCTCCCGAGCGTGAACTTGCCGTGCAATTTGAAGTGTCTCGTCCTTCACTGCGCGAAGCTATTCAAAAATTAGAAGCAAAAGGGTTGCTTATGCGTCGTCAAGGCGGTGGCACCTATGTAAAAGAACAACTCTGGCAAAGTCTTGCCGATCCTATCGTTGAATTAATGCATAGCGACTCAGAAAGTCAGTACGACTTACTGGAGTTTCGTCACGCCACTGAAGGCATGATGGCGTATTTTGCTGCGCTGCGCGGCACCGATGCGGATATGAAAAACATCAACAAACGTATTGCTGAAGTTGAGTCGGCAACCAATATTGACACTAAAGCCGATGCGATAGTGCGTTTTTATCGTGCAGTTGCAGAAGCGTCACACAATGTTGCCATGCTTCATCTAGTATTAAGTTTAACCCCTGTGCTGCATAAAAATGTAGCGCAAAATTTGGAACTTTTGAGCAGACGCGAAGAAACTTCCGCTACGGCAAATAATCACAGAAGAACATTACTCGCTGCGATTGTGCGCCGGGACCCAGACGCTGCACGTGCTGCTTCGAACGAGCATTTAAGCTACATCGAAGAAGTCATGTTGTCAGTAAGAGAAGAAGACAGTCGGTTGCAACGTAGTTTGCGCCGTTTAAAGAGCGGCGTGTAACTGAGTTGTTGTGTCAACAAGCAACAACGAATGCCGAAATATAACTCCGTATATTAAAGAAGGACTGCGAGATGTCTGAAGATATGCTTCAAGATTTAGACCCATCAGAAACCCAAGAGTGGGTTGATGCTCTGCAAGCTGTATTAGAGCAAGAAGGGCCTGAACGTGCACACTTTTTACTCGAAAAACTTATCGACAAAGCACGTCGTAACGGTACTCACTTACCGTACAACGCGACTACTGCGTATTTAAATACTATCCCTGCTGGCCAAGAGCCAAACATGCCAGGCAACCAAGAAATGGAGCGTCGTATACGCGCCATTATTCGTTGGAACGCATTAGCAATGGTATTACGTGGTTCTAAGAAAGATTTAGAGCTTGGTGGCCATATTTCAAGTTTTGCGTCTAGTGCGACGATTTATGATGTGTGTTTTAACCATTTCTTCCGTGCGCCTAATGAACAAGACGGTGGCGATTTAGTGTATTTCCAAGGTCATATTGCACCTGGTATTTATGCGCGTTCATTCCTTGAAGGTCGTATTACTGAAGAGCAAATGGCTAACTTCCGTCAAGAAGTAGACGGCAAAGGCTTGTCTTCGTACCCGCACCCTAAGTTAATGCCTAGCTACTGGCAGTTCCCTACGGTATCGATGGGTCTAGGTCCTATTCAAGCGATTTACCAAGCACGTTATTTAAAATATTTAACGGACCGTGGCTTAAAAGACTGCTCTAAGCAAACTGTTTACTGTTTCTTAGGCGACGGTGAGTGTGATGAGCCAGAAGCATTAGGTGCAATTGGTTTAGCTGCGCGCGAAGAATTGGATAACTTAGTGTTTATCGTTAACTGTAACTTACAGCGTCTTGATGGCCCTGTACGTGGTAACGGTAAAATTATCCAAGAACTTGAAGGCGAATTCCGCGGCGCAGGCTGGGAAGTGGTTAAAGTGATTTGGGGTCGTTACTGGGATCCATTATTGGCCCGTGACACTAGCGGTAAATTATTACAGTTAATGGAAGAAACCGTAGACGGTGAATACCAAAACTGTAAAGCCAAAGGCGGCGCTTGGACTCGTGAGCACTTCTTTGGTAAGTACCCAGAAACCGCTGAAATGGTGGCTAACATGTCAGACGATGACATTTGGCGTTTAAACCGTGGTGGTCATGACCCTGTTAAAGTTTACGCAGCACTTGAGCATGCACAAAAAACCAAAGGTCGCCCAACGGTTATCTTGGCTAAAACCGTTAAAGGTTATGGTTTAGGTGATGCGGGTGAAGGTAAAAACATCGCGCATAACGTGAAGAAAATGGGCGTTGACGCTATTCGTCACTTCCGCGATCGTTTTAATATTCCGATCCCTGATGACAAGTTAGAAGATTTGCCTTTCTATCATCCAGGTCCAGATTCTGAAGAAGTGAAATACCTAAAGAGTCGTCGTGAAGCGTTATTAGGTTACTTACCACAACGTCGTGAGAAGTTTACCGAAGAACTTGAAGTGCCATCATTAAAGATTTTTGATTCGATTTTAAAAGGCTCTAACGGCCGTGAAATCTCGTCAACTATGGCATTTGTTCGTGTATTAACTGCGTTGTTAAAAGACAAAGGCATTGGCAAGCGTGTTGTGCCAATTATTCCAGACGAAGCACGTACTTTTGGTATGGAAGGTTTATTCCGTCAAGTGGGTATTTACGCTCACGAAGGCCAAAAATATGTTCCACAAGATTCAGATCAAGTGGCGTACTACCGTGAAGATAAAACCGGTCAGGTTTTACAAGAAGGTATTAACGAATTAGGCGCAATGTCATCTTGGGTATCAGCTGCAACCAGCTACTCAGTCAACGACATGCCAACGATTCCGTTTTACATCTACTACTCAATGTTCGGTTTCCAACGTATTGGTGACATGGCATGGGCTGCAGGCGACATGCGCGCACGTGGTTTCTTAGTGGGTGGTACTTCAGGCCGTACAACATTGAACGGCGAAGGTTTACAGCATCAAGACGGTCACAGCCACATTTTGGCTAACACTATCCCTAACTGTATCTCTTACGACCCTACATACGGTTATGAAATTGCAGTAGTAGTACAAGATGGTGTTCGTCGCATGTATGGCGAAAACCAAGAAGATGTTTTCTATTACTTAACTACCATGAACGAAAACTACGTTCAGCCAGAAATGCCAGCCGGTGCCGAAGAAGGTATCGTAAAAGGTATTTACAAGCTTGAATCTGTAGCCGGTAGTGGTAAAGGCAAAGTACAGTTAATGGGTTGCGGCACCATTTTAGAAGAAGTGCGTAAAGCGGCTCAAGCACTAGCGAAAGACTTTGGTGTGAGTTCAGATGTATTCAGCGTCACCAGCTTTAACGAGTTAACTCGTGATGGCCAGGCTGCTGAGCGTTGGAACATGTTGCACCCAAGCGAACAGCCTAAGCAAGCTTATATTAGCCAGGTATTATCAGCTGATGCGCCAGCCATTGTAGCCACTGACTACATGAAGATTTACGGCGAGCAATTACGTGCTTATGTACCAACAGATTATAAAGTATTGGGTACTGATGGTTTTGGTCGTAGCGACAGCCGTGCAAACTTACGTCACCACTTTGAAGTTGACGCCAAGTTTATTGTTATTGCTGCACTGAAGTCACTTGTTGAGCGTAATGAAATGCCTGTTGATGTGTTAACTAAAACCATCGCTGAGTACGGCATTGACGCTGACAAGATCAACCCACAGTTCGCGTAAGGGGATACAAAATGGCTGATTTAAAGGAAGTTTTGGTTCCTAATATCGACACTGATGCAGTACAGGTTATTGAAATTTGTGCCGCAGTGGGTGATGTACTTGAGAAAGAAGCATCAATCATTACCGTTGAAAGCGATAAAGCGACCATGGACATTCCAGCGCCTTTTGCTGGTACGTTAGCAGAGCTGAAAGTCGCAGTAGGCGACACAGTGTCTGAAGGAACGTTAATCGCAATGATGAGTGCAGCTGATGCTGCACCAGCAAAAGCCGAAGCGGCTCCAGCTCCTAAAGCTGAAGCGCCAGTGGCGCAAGCTGCGGCACCTGCACCTGTAGCCCCTGTTGCTGCACCTGCTGGTGGCTCAGAAGTTATCGAAGTTAAAGTGCCTGATATTGGCGGTGATACTGATGTTTCAATCATTGAAGTATTAGTAGCCGTTGGCGATAGCATTGAGGTTGATACCGGGTTAATTACCCTAGAAACCGACAAAGCAACCATGGACGTACCCTCACCTAAAGCAGGTGTGGTTAAAGAAGTGAAAGTGGCCTTGGGCGACAAAGTGTCTGAAGGTTCATTGGTGATTTTATTAGAAGTGGCAGGCTCTGCACCAGCAGCGGCTCCGCAAGCTCAAGCTGCACCCGCTGCGCAAGCAGCTCCTGCTGCAAGCACAACTCAGGTACAAGAAGTTCAAGTGCCAGACATTGGTGATGCTGCAGATGTGGATGTCATTGAAGTATTAGTGTCTGTGGGTGATGACATCACCTTAGATCAAGGCCTAATTACCCTTGAAACAGACAAAGCAACCATGGAAGTGCCTGCGCCGTTTGCCGGTAAACTTGTTTCGCTAACCGTTAAAGTAGGCGATAAAGTGTCTCAAGGTAGCTTAATTGCTACTATTGAAACCACAAGCTCAGCACCTGTTGCGCAAGCTGCTCCTGCGCAAGCTCCTGCTCCAGCAGCACCTGCCGCCCCAGCAGCTATGGCGGCAAGCCGTCCGCCAGTGCCGCATCACCCAAGTGCAGCAGCGCCAACATCGACAGGTGCTGTACATGCATCGCCTGCAGTACGCCGTTTAGCGCGTGAGTTTGGTGTTGATTTAACAAAGGTTAGCGGTACCGGTCGTAAAGGTCGTATTTTAAAAGAAGACGTGCAAGCGTTTGTTAAGTACGAGTTGTCACGCCCTAAAGCTTCTGCAGCAACCAGCGTTGCTGGTGGTGCGGGTGGCTTAAACGTGATTGCAGCGCCTAAAGTTGATTTCAGTAAGTTTGGTGAAGTGGAAGAAGTGCCATTAAGCCGTATCCAGAAAATCTCTGGTCCTAACTTGCACCGCAACTGGGTAACCATTCCACACGTGACTCAATTTGATGAAGCTGATATCACTGAGTTGGAAGCTTTCCGTAAGCAACAGAATGATATTGCTGCCAAGAAAAAGGCAGATTACAAAATCACTCCACTTGTGTTTATGATGAAAGCCGTTGCGAAAACATTGGCAGATTTCCCAGTGTTTAACTCAAGCTTAAGTGCTGATGGCGAATCACTTATCCAGAAGAAGTACTTCCATATTGGTGTTGCTGTTGATACACCAAACGGCCTAATGGTTCCGGTTGTACGTGATGTCGATAAAAAAGGCATTGTTGAGTTGTCTCGTGAGTTAACCGATATTTCTATCCGTGCTCGTGATGGCAAGCTTAAGTCTGCAGACATGCAAGGCAGCTGTTTTACTATTTCAAGTTTAGGTGGTATTGGCGGTACGGCATTTACGCCGATTGTTAACTACCCAGACGTGGCTATTTTAGGTGTGTCAAAATCTGAAATTAAGCCTAAGTGGAATGGTAAAGAATTTGAACCTAAATTAATGCTACCACTGTCGCTTTCATACGACCATCGTGTGATTGATGGTGCGATGGCCGCACGCTTCAGTGTGACCTTGTCAGCTATCTTATCTGACATCCGTACCATGATTTTGTAAATAAATAGGGCCGCTCATATCGAGTGGCCTTTTTTATGTTGATGATTATCACCAATGTTTGATTGTGATTGTCATCAAACAAAGGGTAAAATGCTGACAGCTATCACAATCTGGCCACATGGATTGTTGAATCGGTTTTGTCCGCCAACATATGCAAAAGAATAGAGGAAAACATGAGTAACGAAATTAACACTCAGGTAGTTGTATTAGGATCTGGCCCTGCAGGCTATTCAGCAGCATTCCGTGCCGCTGATTTAGGTTTAGATACCATTATCGTTGAACGTTTTAGCACCTTAGGTGGTGTATGTTTGAACGTAGGTTGTATCCCATCTAAAGCATTACTACACATTGCTAAAGTGATTGAAGAAGCCAAAGCAGCTGCCAGTCACGGTGTAGTATTTGGTGAGCCAACAATCGATTTAGAAAAATTACGTGGCTTTAAAGAGAAAGTGGTTGGCCAGCTAACAGGCGGATTAGGCGGAATGTCTAAAATGCGTAAAGTTAACGTGGTTAATGGCTTTGGTAAGTTCACTGGCCCTAACACTCTTGAAGTGACCGCAGCTGACGGTACTGTCACTGTGGTTCAGTTTGAGCAAGCTATTATTGCTGCCGGTTCACGTCCAATAGAATTACCATTCATTCCGCATGAAGATCCACGTATTTGGGATTCGACTGACGCACTAGAATTGAAAGAAGTGCCTGGTAAATTATTGGTGATGGGCGGCGGTATCATTGGTTTAGAAATGGGTACTGTGTACTCGTCACTAGGCAGTGAAATTGACGTGGTTGAAATGTTTGACCAAGTTATTCCAGCAGCTGACAAAGATATCGTTCGTGTATTCACTAAGCAAATCAAGAAGAAGTTTAACTTAATCCTTGAAACTAAAGTGACTGCAGTAGAAGCCAAAGAAGATGGTATCTACGTAACAATGGAAGGCAAGAGTGCTCCAGCAGAACCAGTACGTTACGATGCAGTATTAGTCGCGATTGGTCGTACACCAAACGGCAAGCTCATTGCGGCTGAAAAAGCAGGTGTTAATGTTGATGAGCGTGGCTTTATCAATGTAGACAAGCAATTACGCACTAACGTGCCACACATCTATGCTATCGGCGACATCGTTGGTCAACCAATGTTGGCTCATAAAGGTGTGCATGAAGGCCACGTAGCTGCTGAAGTTATTGCCGGTATGAAGCACTACTTCGACCCTAAAGTGATCCCTTCGATTGCTTATACTGACCCTGAAGTAGCATGGGTTGGTTTAACTGAAAAAGAAGCAAAAGAGCAAGGTGTTGCTTACGAAACTGCGACTTTCCCATGGGCTGCAAGTGGCCGTGCAATCGCATCAGATTGTAGCGAAGGTATGACCAAGTTAATTTTCGACAAAGACACTCACCGCGTGATTGGTGGTGCTATTGTTGGCGTTAACGGTGGTGAACTATTAGGCGAAATCGGCCTAGCGATTGAAATGGGTTGTGATGCTGAAGATTTAGCATTAACCATTCACGCTCACCCAACTTTACATGAGTCAGTAGGTTTAGCTGCTGAAATGTACGAAGGTTCAATTACTGATTTACCTAACCCTAAAGCGGTTAAGAAAAAGAAGTAATATCGCGTTATGATTAATGATTAAAGCACTCCATAAAGGGGTGCTTTTTTTTGGATGTTTTTTGAGAAGATAGTCTAGGCTTAACTCTTATCCGTGTTTTATTGCAAACGGTATGCTGCGATGGTTGCCAAGATAGGTGTCGTAAGTGCTGCGTGAAACAGCCGCAAGCAAAATAAATTTTCGTATTTAATGTAACGTTTATGGGTAGCAAGTTGCGCTGTTGATATAGCCTAAAAGGTGTAACTTTATGAATATTATGAGTTACTCAAATACCGTACGCTACACGGCATATAAAAAGTATTTTGGACTGTGTTGTCAAAGGTAGAGTTCATGTTAAATACGTGTAATAAAATATGTGACTTTGCTAAGGTAATAATGTTAAAACAATAAGATATAACAATATTATGTAGTGTGTTTTTTAGCACCTCTTGTCCTCACCTCATTATTTATTGAGTTGGTAGGGTGTTATTTTTTCGGCATTATGCCAGTGTTTAATTAGAGGAATTGACTGAGTTTATGATTAGAGTTGTGTTGTTAAGCCTAAGTTGTTGGATATGCTTTCTCCTTGCTGTCGCCCCCGTTCACGGAGCTGATATTGTTCAGCGGGTTTTTAATGCTAAAGATGGTTTAGCTAATGCACGAATTCAAGATATCAGCTTTGATCGATATGGTTATGTGTGGTTAGCAACCCAAGAAGGTCTGTACCGGGTTAGCAACAGCAAAGTAAGACGCATTGATAAGGTCGGCTTTGACTCGGTATTAGATGATGAACTGACTACCTCGGTGATTAACTCAGGGCCTGATCATTTATTAATTGGTACCCAATCTTCACTGTATCTATACAGCATTCTCGACAATCAATTTAGTTTACTGCTCAAGCCCCAAGGCGATGATATTACCAATATCAATAAAAGCATTCGGGTGGTTGCTTACCAACGTCAATTAGATAATCAATTACTGCTATTGGGCGATTCAGGCAAGGTTTATTACTTTGACGATGACAACAAGTCATTGAGACTCTCATTAAAGCATCAATTAAACCCCGACCTAAACTGGGCAAATGTACTGCAGTTGCATGATGGACGCTACCTTTTCTCAACCCGAGATGAGCTGCAAATTCACCAAACTGACGGCACCTTTATTGGCCATTTTCCTTGGGCAGATAAAAATGGTTCAATAAGAAAAATATTTCAAGATAAGCAGCAGCGTATTTGGCTACTTACATCGAAAGGATTATACCAAGCTAACCCTGAGTCATTATCGGTGCAAGTTGTGCCTGAGATACCTTATTACGTCGATCAAATGGCCGAGGATCTTAATGGCGATTTATGGGTGTCGAGCCGTAGCGGATTAATTTTTTGGGAGCAAAAAAGCAACACATTTACATTGTACCCAGATGCGTTAAAACAACGGGCTAACATTGACTATATTCATGATATTGCAGTCGATTCCGATGGGCTGCTATGGGTTGGCGGTTCGGGTGATGGCTTAGCTGTTATTGCCGGTACACCGTCGTTTTTACTTGAAAGTTATTCTAAAAAATCATCCTATCAACTCAAAAATGAGATGACATGGTCTATTTATGTTGAAGATGAAAAAATATGGCTTGGCACTGATAGTAGTTTATCTGCAATTGATCTGACGAGTAATGGAGCTTCGACAACCATTATCCCTTCAGGATTTAAAATCAGCGACAGTATTTATTCACTTGGGTCATTAAATGAAGATCATATTATTTTAGGAACGACCTCTGGGCTATACGTTGTCAATAAAACCACTAACGAAAGCAGTAATTTTGCGACTTGGAGCGGCGGTAAAGAGTCCTTAAGTAATAGAATTATATTTAGTATTTATCGAGATAAACTAAATCCTAAACGTGTCTGGTTTGGCACAAATAAAGGTGCATATTATTGGCAAGAGGGTAATGATGATCTGGTGCTTGAGGAGTTATATGACGGCCAACAAACATTAACAAATACTTCGTATCGAGATTTTCTACGCGAAAATGAAGATAGATTGTGGGTCACTGGGGCCAAGATTTTTGGCTATGTTGATTCTACTGGTGAGTATCATTCAAAATTAAATCTCTTTAACGATTATGCCAATACACCGATGGTTAATTCTCTATTGCAAGTCGCGCCAGATATACTTTGGTTAGGCACCACGCAACAAGGCATTATCGAACTCAATACACAAACTAACGCCATTAAGTCACTTGATCAACAGTGGAAAATTGATTGTAAAGTGGTGTACTTTTTACACGATAGCGCCACCGACCATATTATTGGTTGTGCTAATTCACTGATTAAAATTAATAAACTCAACGGCAAGGTCAGTTCATTTAACCACAAAGATGGTTTTATATCAGATGAGTTTAATGAAGCGGCTGAGTTTTATGACCCCGAAAAAGGCTTTTTTATTGGCACCCCTGATGGCGCTATGCTGATTGATTTAGATAAATTAGCTCCTCGTACAGTCAGCGATAAAGTCATACTTGAATCGGTATCGGTTTATTATGATGACACTACCGCGGTGTATTTAATTCCCAGTCAATTAACCCAGGTTGACCCTGGTGCCAGCCTAATTAGTTTTCATATTGCCTTATTAGATTATTTAGACGATACCCCAATGACATTGCAATATCGATTGGCGAAAGAGGGCGCTGAAGCGGGAAATTACTTGTTGCTTCAAGGGCAGTCACAAATCAACATTACCGGTTTGAGCGCAGGCGATTATGTTTTAGAACTCTTGTATAAACGCAACGGCGTTTGGTCGAGTGAACCGTTCCAATATCCATTTACGGTTAAGCAATATTGGTGGAAGTCACAAGAGTTCAAAGGCGCATTGAGTATTTCATTATTGTTGATTGGTGCGATTCTATTACTGTATCGACAACAACAAATTAATCGCTTTAAACACATCAATTCGAAACTACAAAAAAGTGATGAAAGACTGCATCAGGCTCTTAAAGGCAGTGATTCAGATTTATGGGAGTGGCATGACAGCAGCCAACTGATCTCGCTAGATAATAGAGGGGGAGTATTGGGGAGTGAGCCCGCATTTGTATTAGCCATTGCTGATTTGCCATTGCATCCTGCTGATATGGAAAGATTTAATAAAACTTGGCTTGAGTTTTACCATTGCCAAACGGATGTATTAGATATTGAATATCGCTATTTGCACCCTCAAGATGCTACATGGCATTGGTTACGGATAAACGGTCGTGCAGTCGAGGTTGATCGGCAAGCGGGTAAGGTTGTTCACGCTGCCGGAATGTATACCGATATTACCAAAAAGCGCGCACTTGAAAGCGAAGTCAACTTGCTTGCTCAAGCTTTTGAAAACACTTCTGAAGGCATGTTGATTTTAAATGTTAATAAAGACATTAAAATTAGTAATGCTGCAGCAAACTTGATTTTAGCTTCGCACAAAACAGATTTAGCCGGTAAGCCTTTTATTGAGTTAGTTGCCGAGTCGGCTGAGCCCTTCGATATGGACGATGTGTTTGATAAAGAGCGCTTTTGGACTGGTGAGTGTGAGTTTTATTGCGTTGATGGCAGTCGCTGCCCGGTTTGGATGAACGTGTCTACCATGATCAACGACAGTGCCGAGTCACTGTATTATGTGGTGGTATTTTCTGACATTACCGAGCGCAAACACAGTGAACAACACCTTAAACGCTTAGCCAACAATGATACCTTAACGGGACTGGCTAATCGCTCTATGTTTTCACGTCGTTTAGGCCAAGTTATTGAAGCGGCAAAACAACATGACGAAACGCTCGCGTTGCTGTTTTTAGATTTAGATCGTTTTAAGCATGTAAATGACTCATATGGCCATGGTATGGGGGATGCATTGCTAGTCGAAGCCGCAAACCGGTTACAAACTTGTTTGTCTGAAGAGCACTTATTATGCCGTTTTGGTGGTGATGAATTTGTGATTTTATTGCGCGATGCAAAAGATATCGACACTATCAATCACATTGCAAAGCAATTACTTAACCAAATAGAAATGCCGTTTAAGCTATATGGACGAGAGTTTTTTATTTCAACCAGTATTGGCATTAGTATTTGGTCCGGTGATGACCAAACCCCCGAAACCTTGATAAAAAATGCCGACTTGGCCATGTATCATGCAAAAGAAGAAGGCCGGGGGAATTTTCAATATTATTCAGCAGAGCGCAATGCAGAAGCCTTATACCATTTACGTTTAGAGGCTGACTTACATAAAGCCATAGCGAGCAATGAATTTGAAATTTATTACCAACCGCAAGTCAATGTTGAAAAGAATCGCTTAGCAGGTGTTGAGGCGTTAATTCGCTGGCATCATCCGCTAGATGGTCTGGTGCGCCCAGATGTATTTATTGGCATTGCAGAGTCGTGTGGATTAATCGTCGACATTGATCGCTGGGTATTAACTCAAGCCTGTATTGACGGAGCCCGTTGGTGTAAAGAATATCAACAAGATTTGTTGGTGTCGGTCAATGTGTCAACCATGCATTTTAGGCAACCTGACTTTATCGACTTTATTACTGCCACCTTACATAAAACCGGGATGCCAGCTAAGTGCTTGTCTATTGAAATCACAGAAGGTGTGTTGATGCGGGAAATCGATATTGCCACTCAACACTTATTAGCATTAAAACAATTGGGCGTTGATGTGGCTATTGATGACTTTGGCACAGGCTATTCATCGCTAGCGTATTTGCGCACATTTAAAGTTAATACCCTTAAAATCGATCGCTCCTTCTTGATTCACATCGACCAAAATCAAGCTGACCAGGCTATTGTTAGCAGTATTATCGAGCTGGCTCGAAACTTATCGTTAGAAGTGGTCGCTGAAGGGATTGAAACCCCAGAGCAATTGGCCCAAGTTGTTAAACGAGGTTGCCATATTATTCAGGGATATTACTTCGCTAAACCTATGCCCAAAGCCGAACTTGAGCAACACATGAAACAGTACCAATAAGCATTCAACAAACTGATGAAACAGGTTATTTCAAGCAATATTATTGATGAGCAAGCCTGAGTCAATTAGTTTGGGTATTGGTTAAATCTTGTTAGAATGCGTTGTTTTTACTTAATTGCGGAATGATTTATGCTTACAATTTTGCGCCTTAATCAACTAAGTTGGTTTTTGCTAAGCTGCCTTTGTTTTAGTGCGGTGTTACAACCCGTAATGGCGGCTTCTAAAATAGCGAAAGAAAGACCGACAATTGGGCTCGTGCTCAGTGGTGGTGGTGCAAAAGGGACCGCGCATATTGGGGTATTAAAAGTACTCGAAAAAAACCGAATTCCAGTCGATTATGTTGCCGGAACCAGTATTGGTGCATACGTAGCAGGTATGTATGCGCTTGGTTACAGTGCAGAGCAAATTGAAAAAATCATGCTTAGCGGCGAATGGACTGACGGCTATTCAGATACTATTCCGCGTGAGAGTTTAAGCTACCGTGATAAACAACAACGCGACCAGTTTAATATTCCACTGACCGTTGGTTATAACGACAACCGTTTAACCTCTCCAAGTGGATTGTTACGCGGACAAAGTATGTCGTTATTACTCAGACACTCTACCGATTTGGTTGAGCAATTTGGTGATTTTGATGATCTGGCCATTCCCTATCGTGCTGTTGCTACCGACTTAGCAACCAGTGAAGCCGTTGTGTTATCAAGCGGTAGCGTGGTACAAGCCATGCAAGCATCGGCAACCGTGCCGGGAGCGTTACAACCGGCTATTATTGATGGCCGTTTGTTAGTTGATGGCGGTATTGCCAACAACATGCCCGTGGATGTGGTCAAAGCGATGGGTGCTGACATTATCATTGCTGTTGATATTGGTTCACCATTAGTCGGTCAAGACCGACTCGACAGTACAGTCGCTGTACTTGAGCAGCTATCAACCATTTTGACTCAAGCCAGCACTGCGCGGCAAAAAACACTACTCACAGAGCGCGATATTCTTATTCGCCCCGCCATTGATGTACTCAGTACCACTGACTTTTCCATTATGCCGTTGGCACTCAAATTAGGCGAAGATGCGGCAAAAATTCAATTAGAAAAACTCAAATCTTTATCGATAAAAGAGTCTGATTATTTGGCTTATCAAGCAGAAAAAACACAACAAAGCTTGCAGTGGAATGACCCACTTAAAAAACCAATTTATAAAATTGCCTTTGATAATCAATCAAAGGTCAGTGAAAAATTATTGCGTGAGCGTCTCGATATCGAAAAAGGTGACGTGCTCACCAAAGAAGATTTAGCCGATGCAATTAACCGTGTTTATGCATTAAATAAATTTGAACGGGTTGATGCCGAATTTGAAGACGTAGATCAAGGACGAATTTTAACGGTTACTACCAAGGCCAAGTCGTGGGGACCTAATTATTTTCAAGCTGGTTTTAACTGGGAAGATGACTTTAGTTTAGATTCGGCAATTACACTGAGTTTGGCGTTAACCATGACCGATCTCACCTCAAAAGGTGGCGAGTGGCGTAATGAAATTGAATTAGGTTACCGCAAACTCATTGCAACTGAGTTTTATCAACCGTTAGATCGAGACCAAACTTTTTATAGCCTGGCACGTTTACAGTACCAAATGTTAAATTGGGATGTACTTGATCAAGACAGCAGTTATTTATTACTCGAAAATAACGTTGCGCAGCTTGAGCTAGGTTTAGGTTACAACTATGACTCCGATGGCATCATGGAGCTCGGCTTTATTGGTGAAAATGGTCACGTTAAAAGTGAGGTGAATACACAAGACTCAATAAGTTATCACTCAACGGGTGCTTACTTTAAAATAAGCTATGACACTTTAAACAGTATTAGCTTCCCTACTGACGGTAACCGATTTACTTTTGTCAGCTATTTAAGGGATGAGTCTTATAGTGGCACCACTAGTTCAGATAATACTTTTAGTGACGATCTCGCATGGCAATTTGAAGCCGACTGGAAAGGGGCGTTAAAGCTAGGTAATCACGCTATTGTGGGTAAAATGGAATTTGCAACCACTGAAAATGACGGCAACTTTACTCTGCATGTTGCAGAGTTAGGCGGCTTTTTAAATTTATCAGGTTACCGTAAAGATACCCTTGTGGGCGCGCATAAAATATTCAGTGCGATTATTTACCAATATGACTTAGGGCGTGATGTGTTAATTACCGATTTACCTTTGTATTTAGGGGCCAGTTTAGAGGGCGGTAATGTGTGGTTTGAACGCAGCGAAATGGACTTCGATGACTTAATTTATGCCAGTAGCTTATATTTGGGTACCGATACTGATTGGGGCCCTGCGGCGCTTGGTTTAGGGGTAACAAACCAAGGTGATGCTGCATTCTATCTGTTTTTAGGTAAGAACTTTTAAGCCGTCTATCTAAGCAAAAAGCCTAGGATGCTTCGCTGTTAGAGGCTATTAAATCTTAACAGCGAAGCTGCCCCTAGCAGGACGAAGTTTGCCCTAGAAGCGAAGCGCACTATCCGCGTAGCAGCCTAGGCACCTAGGCCTCGAGCAGTGCGGGTAATAATCCTGCGTGAGCTAGCTTATGATGGGCGATTACCCATTTTGTTTGGTTAACGGTATGAGGCGCCGGAATAGCAACGGTTTGCATGGTGGCTGCTCGGGCAGCAATAAGGCCATTAAACGAGTCTTCAATGGCAATGCATTGGCTTGGCGCAATACCAAGCGCGTTAGCGCAGTTTAAATACACTTCAGGGTGCGGCTTACCGTAAGCTAAGTTCTCTGCAGACTCGAGTGCTTCAAAATAATGACCAATGGCGAGCTTATCGAGCACGGCGTGAATAATTCGCGATGACGATGATGTGGCGAGGCCAATTTTTAGCCCAAGTCGTTTGCATGCTTCAAGTGAATCGATTACGCCGAACATTGGCTCACCCGTTGCGCTAATTTGCGCAATGACTTCATTCACTATCTTATTAGCGGTGGCCGTATTGTCATAATGAGGCCAAGGAAAGCGTTGATACCAATAACTCACCACCTGATCAATTCGCAGTCCGGTGGTTTGCTCAACTTGTTCAAGAGTCAAATTAAGGCCAAGGCTGTTCAATACAGTTTGTTCAGCAAGTTGCCAGGCGGGTTCTGAATCGATCAAAATTCCATCCATATCAAAAATTACCGCTTTTATTTTGGTCGACACCGCACAAGTTCCTTAAATCACCTCATTTAGGCATTAATTATCGCGATCTTGTGGTTTAGATACAACTCATGCACAAGTTTTTAAAAAATATTTCATCTCAAAAGTCGATATTTAATGATGTAAAAGTTTAATCAGCAGGCTAGGTTTAAGTTTATGTATTTAAATGTTTTTTAGCCTGTTTCAAACTATTGTCTAATTTAAATTTATTCACGGAACGATTAAATTGATTTTTAGCTGGATAAATCGAGTTGATTTAAAGCTTCTAACAGTGTGATCTGATTCATACTTTTATAAAGCTGTAGTATACTAAACATCGGATTTCAAGCCCGAACCTGTGGAATTATCAGCGTAACAATATGTGCGCTGAGTTTCGCCGTTAGGCGTCAAACAAAGAGGAATGTTGCCGTGCTAGAAGCATATCGTAAACACGTCGCAGAACGTGCTGCAGAGGGTGTTGTCCCTAAGCCATTAGATGCACAACAAGTGGCTGAATTAGTAAAATTAGTTGAGACTCCTCCTGCTGGGGAAGAGGCGGTAGTCCTCGACTTATTAGAAAACCGTATCCCACCAGGTGTTGATGAAGCTGCCTATGTGAAAGCGGCATTCTTAGACGCAGTGGCAAAAGGCACTGTAAAATCACCAATTTTATCAGCTGAACGCGCAGTTGAGTTATTAGGTACTATGCAAGGCGGTTACAACATTGAGCCATTAATTGCTCAATTAGAAACTCCAGCATTAGCACCACTGGCTGTTAAAGCATTATCAAACACATTATTAATGTTTGATGCATACCACGACGTGGTAGAAAAAATGCAAGCCGGTAATGAGTCTGCTAAACAAGTTGTTGAAGCTTGGGCAAATGCGGATTGGTTCTTAAACCGTCCAAAGCTTGCTGACAAAGTGACCTTAACAGTATTTAAAGTGGCGGGTGAAACCAACACTGATGACTTGTCTCCAGCACCTGATGCATGGTCTCGTCCAGATATCCCATTACATGCATTAGCCATGTTGAAAAACGCCCGTGACGGTATCGTACCTGATGTGTCTGGCGAAGTGGGCCCAATCAAAGAAATCGAAGCCTTAAAAGAAAAAGGTCATCCACTTGTTTATGTTGGTGACGTTGTAGGTACCGGTTCTTCACGTAAATCAGCAACTAACTCAGTATTGTGGTTCATGGGTGATGATATCCCTTATGTACCTAACAAGCGTGCTGGTGGTTTCTGTTTAGGTAACAAGATTGCCCCTATTTTCTTCAACACTATGGAAGATGCAGGCGCATTACCGATTGAGCTAAACGTTGATAAAATGGACATGGGCGATGTTATCGACATTTATCCATATGAAGGCGTTGTTAAGCGTGGCGGTACTGACGAAGTTATCTCTACGTTCGAACTTAAAACTGACGTATTGTTAGACGAAGTTCGTGCTGGTGGTCGTATTCCATTGATCATTGGTCGCGGCTTAACTGATCGCGCACGTGAAACGTTAGGTTTACCAGCATCTGACGTATTTGTTCGTCCTGAAGATGTTGTTGCATCAGACAAGGGCTTTACCCTTGCACAAAAAATGGTCGGTAAAGCATGTGGCGTGAAAGGTATTCGCCCAGGGCAATACTGCGAACCTAAAATGACCTCAGTAGGCTCGCAAGATACTACTGGCCCAATGACACGTGATGAGTTAAAAGACTTAGCCTGTTTAGGCTTTAGTGCTGATTTAACTATGCAGTCATTCTGTCACACAGCGGCTTATCCAAAGCCTGTTGACGTTGAAACACACCACAAACTGCCTGATTTCATCATGAACCGTGGCGGTGTTGCATTACGTCCAGGTGATGGTGTTATTCACTCTTGGTTAAACCGTATGCTACTACCTGATACCGTTGGTACTGGTGGTGATTCACATACTCGTTTCCCAATTGGTATTTCATTCCCAGCCGGTTCTGGCCTAGTAGCCTTTGCTGCAGCAACAGGTGTGATGCCTCTTGATATGCCAGAATCAGTTTTAGTTCGCTTTAAAGGCACCATGCAACCAGGTATCACACTGCGTGACCTAGTACATGCGATTCCACTAAAAGCGATTGAAATGGGTCTGCTAACGGTTGAGAAAAAAGGCAAAATTAATGCCTTCTCTGGCCGTGTATTAGAAATCGAAGGCCTTGAAAAACTGAAAGTTGAGCAAGCATTCGAACTGTCTGATGCATCTGCAGAGCGTAGTGCTGCTGGTTGTACTATTAAGCTAGACAAAGAGCCAATCATTGAATACTTAAACTCTAACATCGTGATGTTAAAGTGGATGATCAGTGAAGGTTATGGCGATCGTCGTACGATTGAACGTCGTATTACCGCTATGCAAGAGTGGATTGCTAACCCAGAGTTGATGGAAGCTGATAAAGATGCAGAATATGCTGAAATTATCGAAATCGACTTAAACGACATTAAAGAGCCAATCCTTTGTGCACCAAACGATCCTGATGATGCAGTATTATTATCAAGCGTTGCAGAGACTAAGATTGACGAAGTGTTTGTGGGTTCTTGTATGACAAACATTGGCCACTTCCGTGCTACCGGTAAGATGTTAGACAAGTTTGCTAAAACATTGCCAACACGTTTATGGATTGCGCCTCCAACTAAGATGGACCGCGATCAGTTAACGGAAGAGGGTTACTACTCAATCTTCGGTCGTGTCGGTGCTCGTATCGAGATCCCTGGTTGTTCTCTTTGTATGGGTAACCAAGCACGTGTTGCTGAAGGCGCTACCGTTGTGTCTACTTCAACGCGTAACTTCCCTAACCGTTTAGGTACAGGTGCGAACGTTTACTTAGCATCAGCTGAGCTAGCGGCAGTAGCAGCCTTGTTAGGTCGTCTACCTTCTCCACAAGAGTATCAAGACTACGCGAAAGAATTAGATGCAACTGCAGCTGATACTTACCGTTACTTGAACTTCGACCAAATCGATTCTTACACGAAGAAAGCTGACAGCGTGATTTTCCAAGCCGCGCTATAAGCTTAAACTAGTTAACAGTTGATCAAAAATGCCAGCAGAAATGCTGGCATTTTTATTTGGGTTTCGAGGCGAGGATTTAATTATGGAATTACTCGTTACGCTTTAAGTAAATCAAAACCATTTTTTTGCACTAGATGTAACAGTTTTAAAGCAGGCCCTTCAGGATGGCGTTTACCTTGCTCCCATTTTTGTACACTCGATACTGAAACATTAAGGCCCCTCGCAAATACAGGTTGGCTAAGATTATTTGTGATTCGAATATGTTTAATTTGCGCAGCCGACAATACGTTAACTTCAGGTAAACAGAGAACATCTAGCTCACGCATGGTCGCCGTTTTCATGACTCCTGCATCATGTAAGCCTTGTGCTGTGTTATGAAGTGATTTTAATAATCTACTCATCTCGTGTTACCTCGTAAAGTGCTTTGCTTTTTAATGCTTTTGCTAACTGTTTATTGTCGTAAGAGAGCAACCCTTTAGCCATAATCTTTAATGCTGTCTTTGCTTTTATTGAAATATCCGCCTTTTCATTTTTGGAAAAACCAAAGATAAAAAACGATTTATCATCAACGTTAAAAGCAATGATAGTTCTAAAATCACCACTTTTTACCTTGACCAGTTCGAGCAACTCGTTTTTTAATGACATTACCACCACGTTTGGCATCGATAAGTCCATTTTCAACTTCTTGAATCGCAGCGAGTAGGGCAGAATCATCTACATTTTCATTTTTAGCCCAAGATGTAAAATCAGGTGTTTTTGAATATTCTGCCCACTTAAAATCCTTTAAGTGTATCACTGAGTCATACATTTCATGTTAGCACTTGAGTGTTTTCTAAGCAATAATTGGGGGGAGGGCGCCAAGAGCAAGCTAAGGTTTTTTTATTGGTTTTAAGATTTTGTGCCCACAATCTGGTGTGAGCGAGGCGCGAATACCTTAGTGGCAGCATACTATCAGTGATAAGTGTCTGCGGCAGGCAATTGATAAGAATAATGGTATGAATTAAAGCAAGCTTTCCAATATCGAAGAAGGTATGTGCTCGTATGTGTTTGGGTAAAAATGATTAAGGATGTACATTGAAATGTGTTGCCGTAGGCCATAAGTGCAAACACCTGGATCCCGGCTCAAAAGCATTGCCGGGACGACGAGGTAGATAGATTTATTTGGATTAAATTTATTGCTGGAAGTGCAACTTTGATACTTAATCCAAACGAAGTTTGGCAATAAAGAAGGTTATGAATACTTAATATTCATATCAATCAATGGTTCGCGTGAACCTTTCTCTGCCCGCAGTCTGGCTAAATACTGCTGCCATAATTCAGCTTGATTGCTACATAAGTTGTATAGCACTTGCCAGGAATACAGGCCGGTATCATGACCATCATCAAAGGTGATTTTTACCGCATAATGACCCACAGGTTCGAGGGCTTTGATATTCACCGCTTTCTTGTGAGTGACTAATATTGGGTTGCCATGACGCTGTACTTCTGCCGATGGGGAGAATACGCGGAGCATTTCACAGCTGATGTTGTAGGTTTGGCCGTTATCAAATGTGACTTCTAATAACTTAGATTGGCGCTTAAGCTTAATACCACTAACAGTTGGCGTTGATTGAGTCATGGGAATACCTATAAAAAAAAGGATTAACGCTAAATCGCAGATTATCATCATACGCGACTTTGCTGTTAATCCTATTATTGTTAAGCCTATTTGTGACGTTTAATGTCCATCAGTTTGTGTCGCTACATAGTGCATCGACACAGGCCTGATTTAAGCTTAAATCTTATAAAATAAAGCGGCTTAAATCTTCATCTTGTACCAGAGTATCAAGGTGGTCGTTAACATACTGCGCATCAATCACAAACGTTGAGCCTGACTTTTCAGACGCATCGTAAGAGATTTCTTCCATCAGCTTTTCCATCACAGTATGCAAACGACGAGCACCGATGTTTTCAGTACGCTCATTGACTTGCCATGCTGCTTCTGCGATGCGTTCAATGCCTGATTCTACAAACTCTATCGTGACACCTTCTGTTGCCATTAGCGCAATATATTGCTCAGTTAAAGATGCATGCGGCTCAGTCAGAATTCGCTTAAAATCACTAGCCGTTAGGGCATCTAACTCAACACGAATAGGTAAACGACCTTGCAACTCTGGGATTAAGTCAGATGGTTTTGACATCTGGAATGCACCCGAGGCAATAAATAAAATATGGTCGGTTTTCACCATGCCGTGTTTAGTGGTGACAGTACAACCTTCAACTAATGGCAGTAAATCACGTTGTACACCTTCACGCGACACATCAGGGCCAGAGCTTTCGCCGCGCTTACAGATTTTGTCGATTTCGTCTAAAAACACAATGCCATTTTGTTCAACCAACTCGATGGCTTGCTCTTTAAGATCTTCTTGATTAACCAGTTTCGCGGCTTCATCTTCAACTAGCTGTTTGTAAGCATCTTTAATCTTAAGCTTTTTGCGTTTTGAGGTGCTTTGGCCAAGATTTTGGAATAAACCTTGTAGCTGATTGGTCATTTCTTCCATGCCTGGTGGTGACATGATTTCAACGCCAATTTGTGGCGCAGCAACATCGATTTCAATTTCTTTGTCGTCTAGTTGACCTTCACGCAGCTTTTTACGGAATACTTGACGGGTGTTTGAGTCGTCTTTTGGCTCAGTGTCCCAATCATCTTTCGCCTTAGGCAATAGCGCGTCTAAAATACGTTCTTCGGCCATTTCTTCTGCGCGATGACGGCATTTTTTCATTTGCTGCTCGCGGGTCATTTTCACGGCAGAGTCAGTTAAATCACGGATGATTTGTTCCACTTCTTTACCGACATAACCCACTTCGGTAAATTTTGTCGCTTCCACTTTAATAAATGGCGCGTTAGCTAGTTTGGCTAAACGACGGGCGATTTCGGTTTTACCGACACCGGTTGGGCCAATCATTAAAATGTTTTTTGGGGTGACTTCGTGACGTAATGACGGCTCCAGCTGCATACGGCGCCAGCGGTTACGTAAGGCAACGGCGACTGAGCGTTTAGCATTTTTTTGGCCGATGATATGCGAGTCTAGTTCGTGAACAATCTCGCGTGGAGTCATTTCAGACATAACTGTTCCTTTATTAACGCTCGAATTAGTAATCTAACTTTTCGATAGTTTTGAATTGGTTGGTAAATACGCAAATGTCGCCGGCAATGGTCAACGATTTATCCGCAATTTCTTCGGCGCTGAGTTCGGTATTTTGCAATAGGGCGAGTGCTGAGGCTTGGGCATAGTTACCACCCGAACCAATGGCCACTAGGTCGTATTCTGGCTGCACTACATCGCCGTTACCGGTAATAATTAATGAGGCTTCACCATCAGCCACCACTAGCATGGCTTCGAGTTTACGCAGCATTCTGTCGGTACGCCAATCTTTGGCGAGCTCAACAGCTGACTTTAATAAATGGCCTTGATGCATTTCGAGCTTGGCTTCAAAGCGCTCAAAAAGAGTAAATGCATCGGCAGTACCGCCTGCAAAACCAGCTAATACCTTATTATGATACAAGCGACGCACTTTACGCGCGTTGCCTTTCATGACGGTATTGCCTAAAGATACTTGGCCATCGCCTGCGATGACAACTTGATTATTGCGGCGTACGGATACGATTGTAGTCACGGTAAATCCTCTTTAAATGCATCAACGAATGCAATTGTTGATTCATGATTAAATTGGATATGGGGTCAAAATGAGAGATATCAAGGACAGCATAAAAAAAGCCCTGTTCGAGTGAACAGGACTGATGAAAGTTTATCGCATTAGTCGATTGAAAAGCGCTATTGCCATAACCAAATTTGGCAGGTGTTAATGCCTGACCTTTGCATTTTATGGCGGTTGGTTTCAGCTTCGCGTTTGTTAGGGAAAGGTCCTAATACTACGCGGTACCAAATACCATTGGTGCCTTCGCTGCGACGCACTTGGGCTTCCATTCCTTGAAACGCTATGCGGGCTTTCATTTCATTGGCTTGTGACTCTTGTCTAAACGAGCCACATTGCATTTGATAAATGCCACTTGAAACCACGCCTGTAGCAGGCAAGTCAATTTCAACTTCTTTATTTTCTAACTCTTCAAGATAAGTCCATTGCTCTTGCGGTTTAGGGGGTAATGCATTTGGGTCTGGTTTAACCACTTTTTTGGCCGCAGGTGTTGGTGCAGTTTCAGCTTGTACGGTTTTCTTTTTGGGTTGCTGGGCAGGCTCTGCGACCTGGGTGCCTGAGCTACCGTTTATTGACCATAAAAAGTAACCAAAGCCGATAACAAGCGCGACAACAACAAATACAGGCAAATACGGAAAGCTGCGCGCCGGCGCTTTTTTACGCTTGGTTGCACGGCTTTTGGTGGGTTTGCTTCCCTTAGGTTTGCGGTTTGCGTAGTCGCGACTCATGATTACATCCGCTCTAAAGTTTCAATGCCAAGTAAAGATAAACCGGTTTTAAGGGTGTTGGCAGTAAGTTGCGATAATAATAAACGGCTTTGTTTTTGCGCTTCAGTGTCAGCCGCTAAAACTGGGCAGGCTTCGTAAAAGCTTGAGAACTCACTCGCTAACTCAAACAAGTAGCCACACAGTACATGTGGTAAGCCTTTGTCGGTCATGCGGGTAAGCACTTCACCAAACTGGGCTAACTTGGTGCCTAAATCTTTTTCTTTTTCGTGTTCAAGGACGATTTTAGCCTGACTTAAATCGATGTCTTCAGCACGTTTAAAAATACCGGCTACGCGAGTATAGGCATACAGTAAGTATGGTGCAGTGTTACCCTCGAAACTTAGCATTTGCTCGAAGCTGAAAATGTAATCGCTCGTGCGGTTTTTAGATAAGTCAGCGTACTTAACTGCACTGATCCCGACAACGCGAGCGATTTCAGTAAGTGTTGCCTCGTCCATGTCCGGATTTTTGCTGCGCACCAGTTCAAGTGCGCGCACGTTCGCTTCATCTAATAAGTCGACTAATTTAACTACGCCGCCTGAACGGGTTTTAAATGGACGACCATCTTCACCGTTCATGGTGCCAAAGCCTGTGTGCTCTAGAGACATGTCTGCACGAACAAATTTAGCTAACTTGGCAAGGTTAAATACTTGATGGAAATGCAGCGCTTGGCGCAAATCAACAAAGTACAGTGCGCGGTCGGCTTTCAGTACGTTTGAGCGGTAGCGCATAGCGGCTAAATCAGAAGTGGCATATAAATAACCGCCATCAGCTTTTTGAATAATAACCGGTAATGGCTCGCCTTCTTTAGTGCGGAATTCTTCTTGGAACACCACTTTAGCGCCATTACTTTCACTTAATAAACCTTGGGCGTCTAAATCTTTAACCACTTGCGCAAGGTCTGCGTTATAAGCACTTTCGCCGTGAACATCAGCGCGCGTTAGGCTCACACCTAAACGTTTGTATACATCATGACAGTGGCTTAGCGAGATGTCGTTAAACTCACGCCATAGTTTATTGCAGTATTCGTCGCCCGATTGTAAGGCAACCACTAACTGACGTGCACGAGTGGCAAATTCGGTTGATTCGTCAAAGCGGACTTTTGCGGCACGGTAAAAGCTTTCTAGATCAGACAATTCCATTTTGGCTTGTTCGCCATTGGCTGCACGTAACTCTTCCATGTATGCCAGTAACATACCAAATTGTGTGCCCCAGTCGCCAACGTGGTTTTGACGGATTACGTTATGACCTAAAAACTCAAGCGCACGGACAACACTGTCACCAATAATGGTTGAACGTAAGTGACCTACGTGCATTTCTTTGGCTAGGTTTGGCGATGAATAATCGACAACGATAGTTTGCTTAGCCGGTAAGCTCACGCCTAAGTGGTCATCGTTTAATGCTTGTTGTAGCTGATTAGCTAATGCGTTGCCGTCGATAAAGAAGTTAATAAAACCTGGGCCGGCAATTTCAACTTTAGCAACGTGAGATGACGCCGGTAAGTTGTCGATAATCAATTGGGCTAATTCGCGTGGATTCTTTTTCGCTATTTTGGTCAGCATCATTGCAAGGTTAGTCGCTAAGTCACCATGACTTTTATCTTTAGTGCGATCGACCTGAATGCGCGCTTGAAAATCAGCTGGCACAATACCTTGCTGTTTAAAAGATTCGAGGGTTTGTTCTAGTAAAGATTCAATATGTGATTTCATGGGCGTTTGCTTGCACTAATTCGTTAAATGAATGACATGACGGAACCGCGTATTTTAGCCGTTTATGGGGGGTAATTGCTATCGGCTTTGGCGGAAATATTGGTTTTTTTATCATAAACCTGAATAACAATCTCAGTGAACGGTATTACAGAGGTTATAACCAATGATTACACGGCGGTTGCTATTACATTAAATCTTGTGGGTCGCGATCAATCGTCCAGCGACAGCGCTTACTTTCAGGGAGTTGTTCAATTTGACTCAGTACCTGCTCAAATACCGTTTGTAGTTGCTGACGATTTTTGGCCTGCAGCATTAACTGGCGTCGATACTTTCCGGCTTTACGGTCTAATGGCGCGGGGATTGGGCCAATCACTTCGAGTTCGTTACTTTGCGGGATAAGCTGACTGATTTGAGCTAAAAAGGCGTCAGCATCTTGAGCCAAGTGCGCCTCTGCTCTAATTAATACCATGTGCCATGCTGGCGGTAACAATGCTTGTTGGCGCTCAGTTAGCTGGCTGCGGGCAAATTCACCGTAACCACGTTGCAGCAAATCGCGCAAAATTGGGTTGTCACTTTGGTGGGTTTGTAACAGCACTTTACCAGGTTTGTCGGCGCGACCTGCGCGGCCTGACACTTGAGTGTATAGCTGACCAAAACGCTCAGGCGCACGAAAATCGGCACTGAATAATGCACCGTCCACATCCAATAAGCCCACTAACGTCACATCGGGAAAATGATGCCCTTTAGCCAACATTTGCGTGCCTACTAGAATTTTATATTTTCCCATGTAAATCCCTTGTAACTGTTGCTCAAGGGAGCCTTTGCGCCGAGTGGTGTCGCGGTCAATGCGCACAACCGGATATTGTGGGAACAGCTTCACCAACTCTTGCTCAAGCTGTTCTGTGCCTAAGCCGTGCCCCATCAACATGGTGCTACCACATTGATGGCATTGTTTCGGGATGGCATATTGATTACCACAGTGGTGACAGCAAATTTCGTTTAAACCTTGATGTACAGTAAAAAAAGCATCGCAACGGTCGCATTCATGTAAATGGCCGCATTCGTGGCACAACAACGCAGGGGCAAAGCCGCGACGGTTTAAAAACAATAACACCTGGTTGCCGGCATCAAGGTGCATGCGCATTTCGTTAATTAACGAGGCTGACATACCGGCTTTTAAGGGCTGCGAGGTAATGTCGATAATGCCTTGCTTCACTTTTTGCGCCGCGCCAGCACGCTCGCTTAATTCAAGGTGGTGGTAACGGCCAGATATCGCATTTTGTAGGGTTTCAAGCGAAGGCGTTGCTGAGCCAAGTACCACTTGAATATCTTCTAAATGGCCGCGCATTACGGCTAGATCTCGGGCGTGGTAGCGCACACCTTCTTGCTGTTTAAAGCTGCTGTCGTGCTCTTCATCGAGAATAATTAATCCAGGATAAGCCATAGGGGTAAAAAGTGCTGAGCGAGTACCAATAATAATTGCCGCTTCGCCCACGCGTGCTTGTCGCCAGGCTTCAAGGCGCTGGTTGTCGGTTAAACCAGAATGAATTACCGCCACCTTAACTTCAAACCGGCGTTTAAAGCGATTAATGGTT
This sequence comes from Shewanella algicola, assembly GCF_014648035.1. Classification (GTDB taxonomy): domain Bacteria; phylum Pseudomonadota; class Gammaproteobacteria; order Enterobacterales; family Shewanellaceae; genus Shewanella; species Shewanella algicola. The sequence goes on from NZ_BMQI01000049.1 coordinate 37,169, forward strand.
TGTGGGGTTAACCCTATTTCTGGCACGAGGATCAGCGCTTGTTTTCCTTGCTTTAAAATAGTCTCAAGCAAGGTTAGGTAGACTTCTGTTTTACCCGAGCCTGTAATACCTTCTAGTAAAGTGCAATGAAAACCTTGTTGCTGAGTTAACACCGAAACCGCGACGGCTTGCTGTTTATTTAATTTGTGCGGCGACTCGTTCATGTGCAGCTTGTGACGCCAGCTCAAGTCGTGAGTAATGACCGCACTTTTTTGTTCAATCCATTGCTTATCTTGCAATGCCTTAAGCGCAGATTTACTTAACGCTTGGGTGGTAAATTCATCTTGCGTTAACGGATTTTCTCGCAATAAATCGAACAGTTTTTTTTGTGCAGGGGCGCGTTTAAGGACGCTTGAGTCTACTTGACGGCCTTGCTCGTTTAAATGATATTCAACCATGGCTTGTGGTGTAGCATCTAACCCTTTACGCAGGGCGACAGGAAGGGCTTGGCTGAGCATTTGACCTTGGGAAGTAAAGTAATATCTTGCCGCCCACAGTGTTAATTTATATAGCGAGTCGGGCAGTAATGGGGCATCATCTAGCACTGCAGTTACGGATTTAATTTGTTGCGGTGCTAAGTCGCAAGTGTCAGTAATAGCGGTAATTAGGCCAATCAGTTGTTGACGACCAAAAGGCACTTTTACACGCAGTCCAATTTGCAATGATGTTTGCTGCTCGTCTTTTACGCGGTAACTAAAGTTTTGGCGTAGTGGGACGGGTAAGGCGACTTCAACAAACACGGGCATAGGACTTCATCATTATTTAATGCTATCTAAGATTGTGGATCAGTTTACCTCTAAGTGTCATCAAAGTGATAGGGCAAGTGTTATGTATAAAAGACTTATTATGCTCTTGTTTGTTGTAGGCGGAATGTTTGTGAGTGTGATACATGCTTTTGCTCAAGTCAGCCATGTGAGCATCAATAGCCGTCAATTTGATGTGGGTCAGCAAGCTTTATTAAAAATGAATATAGTTGTGCAAAATGATGATGGCTCACAACTCAACTTTTACACTCGCCAGCAAATTGAGGGCGAGATGCAACAACAAAAATTACTGGTTCAACCTATAAATCGATTTTTAGTGCAACTCAGTGGTCAGCACAGGGTGAGATCGCGAACGTTTTTTAAACAAAATACGCTATCGATTAAATCTTATTTGACCTA
>NZ_BMQI01000050.1 GCF_014648035.1 Shewanella algicola
TGGCGAACAAAAAAGTGATCGGCTTGAATGGTATTGACCGATCGGCATCATGGTATTACGCAGTCTGACCGTGGTATTCCGGCTAACTATCGCCAAATGCACGGCTATGGTTCACACACTTTCTCGTTTTGGAATGCAAAAGGTGAGCGTTTTTGGGTTAAGTTCCACTTTAAGTCGCAGCAAGGTGTAGCGAACTTAACAGGCGAGCAAGCCGATATTTTAAAGGGCATTGATCCTGATTCATCACAGCGCGACATGATGGTGGCCATTAACGATGCAAACTTCCCACGTTGGACAGTCAATGTTCAAATTATGCCTGAGGCTGATGCAAACACCTATGCCATCAATCCGTTTGATTTAACTAAAGTGTGGCCGCACAGCGATTACCCGCTCATTGAAGTGGGTGTGCTTGAACTAAACCGTTTACCGCAAAACTACTTTGCTGAAGTAGAGCAAGTAGCATTAGCGCCAAGCAACTTAGTGCCAGGTGTCGGTGCATCACCAGATAAAATGTTGCAGGCAAGATTGTTTTCTTATGCTGATGCTCAACGTTACCGTATTGGTACCAATTACAATCAGCTACCTGTTAACTGTCCACATGCCGCCAAAGCGAATCATCATCAACGTGCTGGTGCTATGGCAGGTACTGCATGCCCATACCAAGGTAGCCAAACCGGTGGCGACGCAAGTGTCAATTATGGCCCTAATACTCAGGCACCATTAATTGAAAATGTTGATTTTGCAGAGCCACCATTACGTTTAGACGGTGAAGCCGCACGATACAGTCGTTATAACCAAGACGACTTTACGCAAGCGGGTAACTTGTATCGACTATTCAGTGAAGAAGAGAAAGTGCGTTTAGTTGATACCATTGCCGGTACTTTAAGCCAGGCTACGCTTGCGGTACAACAAACGATGGTCGATCACTTTACCAAGGCCGATGCAGATTACGGACTACGCGTAAAACAAGCGTTAGCTAAGTAATCTGAACTCGGGGTGGTGATAGGTAATGTGCTGATTTTAAATAGTATAATCTCATTTTTTACCCCTAATTCGGGTTAGGTTAGAAGTGATATTAGCTAGATGTAACCCAATAAAAACAGGAAGGCTTGCCTTCCTGTTTTTGTCTCTAAAACAAAACAGCTAGCTTTTAACTCATTAGCATAGCCACTAACGCTAATTGTAATTGCCCATATTGTGGTTGACGCCATAACACAGCTAATGAGGAGCTTGATGTCGCCTCCGCCGCCGTTTTTACAGCGGCTAAAACCGGATTAACAAGCGTATCTAGTTGGCTGTTTCTGGGATTGAGTTGTGTTAACGAACTTTCAATTAATTCTATACAATCAATGAGTTGTGTCCATAGCGGTGTTTGTTGCACAAGCGAAGCCACTGATAAGCGCTGCTCCACCAGTTGCCAACGTTCTAAAGCGTTGGTAAGCGTTTGGGTTAATGTCTCTTGGCTAGCACCTACCGTTGGCATGCTGTCTAGAGGTGATGTTGCAACGCCAGGCGATTTTCCTGCTAGCTGATAACCACGCTGTGCTTTACTGGCTTTACCAAGACGTACCGGAACTGATTTAGCTACTGCGATGGCCAAAGGGAATATCGATGAGGCTTGGCCTGAGAGTAATTCAAATTCGAGTTCGCAAATCGGTTCACTGAGATCACCTGCAATAATCTCACCTAGATCTAAAGCGACTTCGACAACAGAACCTTGATGTTCAATGTGCCAAGTTTGGCGTTGAAAATTGGTTTCAAAAATACATTCGAGAGATTCTGTGATCGCGTTAATGTTTTGTCCATCTGGCCAAATTTTAGACGGAAAAAGTGACAGGTCCGGCACTTTTTGATTTATTCTGACATTATATTCTGGACGAGAATGGATGCCACCCACAACACTACCTGCTGTTTTTATGGTCTGTTCGAGTTGTTCATCAAAGCCTCTTACACGTAACCCCATATCCCAACGACGTAGTTGTAAATCGATTGTATCAAAATATCCATTAGACAGTTTTTTTGACCATTGGGGAGACGAATGAGGAAGTTCATTCAATATTTTTTTCAATAAATCATGATCTTGTTGTTGAATAAAGAGTTTCAACTCTATTTCTGTGTCCATTTACTTTTTGCCTTAGGTGTAATCAAATCTTCATTAATGCGTCACAATATGTTCATAATGTAATATTGCTGTCATAAAAATATCTTAGGATAGCCTTGCTCGCATCATATATACTGAGCAACGATAACTGAGAAACTGTGTGATATAAAATTAAAAAACACAGTTTCATTATGCGGACGCTTGGGTTAACATGCGCCCGCTTTTTCCAAATTGGAATTAATTAAATAGGTAAACGGCAATGCCAGTAAACTCTATTTTAGGTGTGTTTGCAAAATCACCTCTTAAGCCTTTAGAACAGCATATCGACAAAGTACATGAGTGTGCATCACTTCTTGTTCCTTTCTTTGACGCAACCATTTCAGGTGACTGGGATGAAGCGATAAAGATCCGCAAACAAATCAGTTTGCTGGAAAAAGACGCTGATTCACTCAAGCGTGAAATTCGCCTAACGTTACCTGGTGGATTATTTATGCCTGTTGAGCGTACTGACTTACTCGAGTTATTAACTCAGCAAGACAAAATTGCCAACAAAGCAAAAGATATCTCTGGCCGTATTATTGGCCGTCAATTAGTCCTTCCTCAGCCTGTACAAGCTGCTTTCGGTGCCTATCTAAAACGTTGTTTAGATGCCGTGTCTTTAGCTAAGCAAGCTATTAACGAGCTCGACGATTTACTCGAAACCGGTTTCCGTGGTCGTGAAGTTGAGTTGGTTGCCAAAATGATCAATGAACTCGATATCATCGAAGAAGATTCTGATGATCTACAAATTCAAGTGCGTCGCCAATTGTACGCATTAGAAGATGGATTGAATCCTATTGATGTGATGTTCATGTATAAAATTATCGAATGGGTCGGAGGTTTAGCAGATCTTGCTGAGCGTGTGGGTTCCCGCCTAGAGCTAATGCTAGCTCGTAATTAATCACAAGGTTATCAAGGAAACAACATGGTTGATGTATTAGTCACCAACGGCCCAATGCTTATTATGATTGCGGCAGCATTTGGTTTTTTGATGGCATGGGGTATTGGCGCAAATGACGTAGCCAATGCCATGGGAACCTCTGTAGGTTCTAATGCCATTACTATTAAACAAGCCATCATTATTGCAATGATTTTCGAATTCTCTGGCGCATTTTTAGCCGGCGGAGAAGTGACTAGCACTATTCGTAAAGGGATTATCGACGCGAGCTATTTTATCGAAGTACCTGAGTTATTGGTGTACGGTATGATTGCATCGCTATTAGCTGCTGGTATTTGGTTAGTGGTGGCATCAGCATTAGGCTGGCCGGTATCAACTACGCATTCAATTATTGGTGCGATTGTTGGTTTTGCTGCTGTTGGTGTCAATATCGACTCTGTGTCATGGGGCGCAGTAGGCGGTATTGTTGGCTCATGGGTGGTAACACCTGCGATTTCAGGCTTTATTGCCTTTATCATTTTCCAAAGTGTACAAAAGATGATTTTTGATACAGAAGATCCGTTAGCCAATGCTAAACGTTATGTGCCTTTTTATATGGCTTTAGCGGGTTTTGTGATGTCATTAGTGACAATAACTAAAGGCTTAAAGCACGTTGGTTTGCACTTCTCAACAACAGAAGGTTATCTGTTAGCGATTTTGGTTGCTGTGATTGTAGGCATAGTTGGTAAAGTAGCCATTGGTCGTTTAAAAATGAGCGACAAAGCAGACGTTAAAACCCAATTTGGTAACGTTGAGAAAGTATTTGCCGTATTAATGGTTGTCACTGCTTGTTGTATGGCATTTGCCCATGGTTCTAACGATGTTGCCAATGCGATTGGCCCGTTAGCTGCAGTCGTCTCTATTGTAGAAAGTGGTGGCGTTATCGGTGCTAAAGCCGTGTTGTCTTGGTGGGTTTTACCATTAGGTGCAACGGGTATTGTATTAGGTTTGGCCATTTTTGGTCAGCGTGTAATGCAAACCATCGGTAAAAATATCACTCACTTAACACCTAGCCGTGGTTTTGCCGCTGAACTTGCTGCTGCATCGACAGTGGTACTAGCTTCTGGCACAGGTTTACCTATCTCTACTACTCAAACATTAGTGGGTGCAGTATTAGGTGTCGGAATGGCCCGTGGTATTGCGGCAATTAACATCGGTGTCGTGCGTAATATTGTGGTGTCTTGGGTGGTAACTTTACCTGCTGGCGCAGCATTATCGATAGTGTTCTTTTACACTATTAAAGGTATCTTTAGTTAAGTTAACTATCGAACTGCACACATTCGTAAAAAATGAATGGTTAAATGCATTTAAGAAGGAAGTCATATGACTTCCTTCTTGCATTCAGGGCATTTAATAAATAGCATGACAACAAGTTTACAACGTTTGGATAATTACCCGTGTTAAGACTGCTTTCAATCTTTATTTTAGTGCTTGCATCAAGTGTAGCGTTTACAGCGCAAGCCGAATCTGATTACATTTCTGATGATGTATTCACCTATATCCATGGCGGGCCAGGAACTGAGTTCCGTATCATTGGTAGTGTAGAAGCAGGGCAGCCAATAACATTATTGGACAATACCCAAGGTGACTATACCCAAATTATCGATCATAAAGGTCGTGAAGGCTGGGTGTTAAGCAGTTTAGTGACCGACAAACCCAGTTTCCGTGTACGTTTTCCTGAGATGGAAGCGCAATTGCGAGAAACCAATGAACAGCTAAATAAAGTGTCGCTCAGTACAGATAACAATGAAGAATACTTAAAGCTGGCCAATGATAAAATTGCCGAACTAACAAAGGCATTAGCACAAGCCACGACAGAACGAGATGACGCGCAATCTAAAATCTCTCAAGTGGTTGATGATCAACGCTATGAGTTGTGGCAACAAGGTGGTTTGATTGGTGGTTTAGGTGCGTTAATCGGCATTATTTTAGTTTATTTACCTCGTCCGCAGCGTCGAAAGAAAAATCGTTGGATGTAAGCTAATCGCGATTTTTCTGCTAAACTACAGCCAATAAAAGGTCAACGATTTAAACGTTGGCCTTTTTTTATGGTTTTTTATGATGAATTTTACTCATCAATTACTATTTTGGCCCCTGGATATTAACTTGTTGTTAATTAAGTGTTTTCGATTGCTTATGAGTGTAAGAAACTGATTTTATCAAAGTTTTTTTGTGGGTTTTAGTTTGATTAATTAAACATTCAATCACAACTATTCAACTAATGTGTGCAAGTTCACATTTTGAATGTATAATCGCCGAAAATCGGATCGTACATTGTATACAAAATAAAATATTCGTGAATACAGTGTCCATAAAACCACCACCATAACCATCCTTAACCTGACCTAGATGGAAGCGAATACTATGTTCAAAGCGAGTGAAGTACTGGGCGGTCGTTATGACAATGCCACTCTAGAGGAACTGTTTCGGGCAGTGACTAACAACTACATTGTCGATGAAGAACAATACCTGTCTGAATTGATTAAGCTTGTGCCATCGTCTGAACAAGACATTGAACAAGTCACTCGTCGTGCCCATGAACTTGTGAGTAAAGTACGCCAGTTTGAGAAAAAAGGCCTAATGGTGGGTATTGATGCCTTTTTGCAGCAATACAGCTTAGAAACGCAAGAAGGCATTATCTTAATGTGTTTAGCAGAAGCTTTATTGCGCATTCCAGATGCGGCAACGGCTGATGCATTAATTGAAGATAAATTGTCAGGTGCTAAGTGGGATGAACATTTAAACAAGAGTGGATCTGTGTTAGTTAACGCATCTACTTGGGGCTTAATGTTAACCGGTCGTATCGTCAAGTTAGACCGTAACTTGGATGGCACGCCAAGTAACCTATTAAAGCGTCTTGTTAATCGCGTGGGCGAGCCGATGATCCGCCAAGCCATGCTTGCGGCAATGAAAATCATGGGTAAGCAATTTGTATTAGGCCGCGATGTTAAAGAAGGGCTTAAAAACAGCGAAGCAAAACGTAAGTTAGGTTATACCCACAGTTACGATATGCTCGGCGAAGCGGCATTAACTGCTTTAGATGCGCAAAAATACTTTATCGATTATAGCAATGCGATCCGTGATTTAGGCGCACTGCAATACGATGAGTCAGACTCGCCAAGACCGACCATTTCAATCAAGCTTTCGGCTTTACATCCTCGTTATGAAGTGGCTAACGAAGACCGAGTATTAACCGAATTATACGACACTGTTATTAAGCTCATCGTCCAAGCGCGTGAACTTAACATTGGTATCTCTATCGATGCTGAAGAAGTTGATCGTCTTGAGTTATCGCTCACTCTATTTAAAAAGTTGTATCAGTCTGAAGCTGCTAAAGGTTGGGGCTTATTAGGTATTGTGGTGCAGGCTTATTCAAAGCGCTGTTTACCAACGCTATGCTGGCTAACGCGTCTGGCGAAAGATCAAGGTGATGAAATTCCACTGCGTTTAGTGAAAGGTGCATATTGGGACAGTGAGCTTAAATGGGCGCAGCAAGCGGGTGAAGCAGGCTACCCACTCTTTACCCGTAAAGCCGGTACCGATGTGTCGTATTTAGCCTGTGCACGTTATTTATTGTCTGACGCCACCCGTGGCGCGATTTACCCCCAGTTTGCCACCCATAATGCTCAAACGGTTGCCAGTATCGATTTAATGGCAGGCGATCGTTTGTACGAGTTCCAACGCTTACACGGTATGGGCCAAGAGCTTTACGACACTATGTTGGCTGAAAGCGGCGCTAAAGCGGTCCGAATTTACGCGCCAATTGGTGCCCATAAAGACTTACTGCCTTACCTGGTGCGTCGTTTACTTGAAAACGGCGCTAACACCTCGTTTGTACATAAATTAGTTGACCCAAACACCCCAATCGACGGCTTAGTAGTACACCCTTTGGTAACGCTATTAGGTTATAAGAGCTTAGCTAATCATAAAATTGTGCAACCAGCGGATATTTTCGGTGCAGAACGTAAAAACTCTAAAGGATTAAACATGAACATTATTTCTGAGTCAGAGCCATTTTTTGCTGCAATAGATACCTTTAGCAACACTCAATGGACAGCAGGCCCATTAGTTAATGGCAAAATCTTACCGGGTGAAGTACAAACCGTTGTTAGCCCATTTAATACTGAATTAACTGTGGGCACAGTGGCGTTTGCAGATGCTAATGCCATTGAGCAAGCCATTGCTGGTGCTGATGCCGCATTTACTGGTTGGACACGTACTCCAGTTGAAACTCGCGCTAACGCATTGCAAAAATTAGCTGACTTATTAGAAGAAAATCGCGAAGAATTGATTGCATTATGTACCCGCGAAGCCGGTAAGAGCATTCAAGACGGTATTGATGAAGTACGCGAAGCCGTCGATTTTTGTCGTTACTATGCCGTGCAAGCTAAGAAGATGATGGCTAAGCCTGAATTGCTCCCAGGCCCAACAGGTGAGTTAAACGAACTGTTTTTACAAGGCCGTGGCATTTTTGTATGTATTAGCCCATGGAACTTCCCATTAGCGATTTTCTTAGGTCAGGTATCAGCTGCGCTAGCTGCGGGTAACACGGTTATTGCTAAACCTGCAGAGCAAACTTGTTTAGTCGGTTTCCGTGCAGTGCAATTAGCTCACCAAGCGGGTATTCCAACAGACGTATTACAGTTTTTACCGGGTACGGGTGCTGTTGTCGGGTCTGCGATTACTGCTGATGAACGTATTGGCGGTGTTTGTTTTACTGGCTCTACAGGCACGGCTAAATTAATCAACCGTACTTTGGCAAATCGTGATGGTGCGATTATTCCATTAATTGCTGAAACCGGCGGCCAGAATGCCATGGTGGTTGACTCAACCTCACAGCCAGAGCAAGTGGTAAATGATGTGGTAGCTTCATCATTTACCAGTGCCGGCCAGCGCTGTTCTGCATTGCGAGTGTTGTTTTTACAAGAAGATATAGCAGAGCGCGTTATTGAAGTGATGAAAGGCGCAATGGAGCAATTAACCATTGGCGACCCAAGTTCAGTGAAAACGGATGTTGGCCCTGTGATTGATGCGAGTGCAAAAGCGAACTTAAATGCGCATATTGATCACATAAGCCAGGTAGGTAAATTGATCAATAAACTTGCGTTACCAGCAGGGACTAAACATGGTCACTTTGTCGCACCAACAGCAGTTGAAATTGACTCAATAAAATTACTTGAAAAAGAGCATTTTGGACCAATTTTGCATGTGATTCGTTACAAAGCTGCTGATTTAGTTAAAGTGATTGATGAAATCAACAGTACAGGCTTTGGCTTAACCTTAGGGATCCACAGCCGTAATGAAGGCCATGCGCTGTCTTTAGCTGATAAAGTCAATGTGGGTAATGTGTACATTAACCGTAATCAAATTGGTGCTGTGGTTGGTGTGCAACCCTTTGGTGGTCAAGGATTATCAGGTACTGGACCTAAAGCCGGTGGCCCACACTACTTAACCCGTTTTGTGACCGAAAAGACCCGCACTAATAACATTACCGCAATTGGCGGTAATGCAACGTTATTGTCTTTAGGCGATGCTGACGAGTAACTCATAAAGTCATTATGATGATTAGCCCACGCTTAAGTGGGCTTTTTTATGCCAGCTAATGCTGAGTTGGAATATTATTTCGTTTTAAACCACGGTTAACGTTAGTGCACATTTTGGCAAAACGGCTGATGTCACCGAGTGAAGGGGTAACCCCTTGAGCCATGGCCGCTTCCCAATAATTGATTTCTACGTCGACTAAATCCAATAGTTTTTTAGGGCAACCGACACAAGTGTTGTTCGGCCCACAGCGAAAGATATCAGGCTGGTCAAGTGGAAAGCTGACTTTTACTTGAGAGATGAGTTGTTTCATCGCCGTCATTCTGTCTGGTTTACGCAACATAGCTTCACCTTATTTTTATCGATGAACTCTTGTCAGGTTAGCAAATCGACATTAGGTTAGTGTTAACTTAAATCAAGTTTGAGTGACATTAATGGGAGAAATTGATCAAATTTTGTAGAAGTTTGCCATCTTAATTATAAATGTCACCCTAGAAGCAAAGAAGTCTAGACGTCTAGATTGACATAGCTAATAAGTTCTCTTATTCTTGGCGCAACTTGTTAAGATGTGACTGCAATATTTAGTTTGTGCCCCTGAGCCACTAGATAATACCGATGACCGAGATTGTGTCGTACTCGCTTTTTTCATCCGACAACCCCAAATCGTTAAGATAAAGAGAGATTACTTTGACCATACCAATTCAATCACCCACGAGCGTCGCAAAAAATCCTGCTTCGTTTGTGGCGTTATTACCGTTATTTGTATTTTTAGGTTTATTTATTGGCGCTGGCTTATATTTTCAAAGCCAAGGTGTTGATTATGCGTTTTATCAATTACCGAGCGTAATCGCCATTTTACCAGCTATTGTATTGGCCATATTGTTATCTAAGCAACACATCAACCAAGCAATTGAAACGTTTATTGAAGGCATTGGCCACAGCAATATCATTGCCATGTGTTTAATCTATTTGCTTGCGGGGGCTTTTGCTGCAGTCGCTAAAGCAACGGGTGGCGTCGATGCTACCGTCGCTTTAGGTTTATCGTTTATCCCGTCTAATTTATTATTGCCAGGCTTTTTTGTGATTGCCGCATTTATTGCCACGTCAATGGGGACCTCAATGGGCACCATTGCTGCGGTTGCACCAGTCGCGTTAGGTGTTGCAGATCAGGCTCAAATTGATTACGCATTAATGGCGGGCGCGGTAATGTCAGGTGCATTATTTGGTGATAACTTATCGATTATTTCAGATACCACTATTGCGGCAACTCGTACGCAAGGTTGTGAAATGAAAGACAAGTTTCGTGAAAACCTGGTGTTTTCTATTCCTGCTTCAATCATCACCTTAGTGTTATTTGCTTTGTCTGGCCAGGGTCAGGCTGATATTGCAGCGCAAGATATCGATATCTTAAAAGTTGTCCCTTATTTAACGATTTTAGTGCTTGCTGTTGCGGGGCTTAACGTATTTGTGGTGCTGTCTTTAGGCATTGTACTTGCCGGTGCTACAGGGGTATTTACCTCAGAATATACTGTTATCCAAATGGGTAATGATATTTACACTGGTTTTACTAACATGCAGGAAATTTTTATTCTGTCGATGTTAGTGGGTGGTTTAGCCGCGTTAATGCAACAGCAAGGTGGGCTGACCTTTGTAAGCCGTATTATTGAAAAACTGATTGGTCGTTTTTCAAAAGCCAATGGTGAAGCATCAAGCCGCGCAGCTGAATTAGGTATGGCGACTATAGTTGCCGCAACCAATACTTGTGTTGCAAACAATACGGTATCGATTGTGGTTACTGGTGATATAGCTAAAGAGTTAGCCCAAAAACACGGTGTTAGCCCTAAGCGTGCCGCCAGCATTTTGGATATTTTCGCCTGTATTATCCAGGGGTTAATTCCACACGGCGCGCAAGCGTTACTGATTGCATCGGTATTTACCATTAGCCCATTAACAGCAATATCAAACGCGTGGTATTGCATGGTGTTAGCCGTTACTGCAGTGGCTATTGTGATTTTGCGTAAGCGAACTTAATAAGCCAACAAGCCTCATTTTATAATTGATACAAAGATGCCCAACCCTAAACGGTGGGGCATGTTGTTATTTGCTTTAAATTTAGTCGTTAACAGGTTAATATTTGCCTCCTTTTTTTGCATAAGCATGATCAATATCAAGTGATATCTAGAATTCGAAATTACGATTTGCACCTAGTGATCGTGTTGATGTCTTTAGCCACCGCAGTGATTTGCTCATTTGGTGTAGGCAGTGCATTGCTGGCTGAAGCCGGCGGGATCAGCGTTGATATGCTGATGATCCGTCCTGACACTTTGGGCGATTACATGAACTCACCGCTGGCGGTCGTGTTTAATTTGTCGTTGTTGGCTGGTGGCTCTTGCTTGTTGCTATCGATGGTCGCAGTATTTCATACCTATCAAGACGGACTCAGCCGATACCTGGCGATGATGGGCGGCATTGTCGGTGCGAGCATTATTTTGATGGGCGTGTTTCCGATTAACTTTTTAGATATTCACCGTAAAGTGTCTACCTTGTATTTATTCAGTTCAATTGTACTGCATTGTGTCTGTGTTTTAGATTACTTTAAACCCGGCAGTACTATGAATAAGCGTATGCTGGCGTTCACTATTATGGCGTTGATAAGTGGAGGTTTGTTATTGCAATTGTTAGACTGGAATTTACTCGACTTTCCTGAATGTTCAACTTACATGCCGCAGTATTGTGGTGTGTCTTTAGCTATGTGGTCGTTAACACAAGCCAATATTTTATGGTGCGTTTGTTTGAGTTTTCACATGATGAAAGCCATTAAAACTCAACAAAAAGTGGTTTATAAGTGGCTCGAAAACTATTAGTTTTTTAATTTAAGGGTAGCTCTAGACCATGCCTTTGGTTCGCATTAGTCATTATTTGGCCTTATGTGGTGTTGCGTCACGCCGCCAGGCTTCACGGTTAATTGAGCGTGGATACGTCACCATAAACCAGCAACGGGCGAACCATAACGATCGCGTCGATAGCTCAACGTCACTTAATATCTGTGTTGATGGCCAACCTGTTTTACCTCCACAAGAAAAGCAATATTGGCTGTACCATAAGCCCGTCGGTATTGATTGCCGTTTATTGATTAACGACCCCAACAGCTTACTTCATTTACTTCCTACAAGCCCAAGGCTGTATCCCGCAGGGCGTTTAGATAAAGACTCGCGTGGTTTATTACTTTTAACCAATGATGGTGAGCTCACTCAAACCTTAATGCATCCAGAGTTTCATCACAGCAAAACCTATGTCGTCCAGGTCGATAAACCGATCACGGCTGAGTTTTTAAATGATATGGCACAAGGAGTGAATTATGCCAAGGTGCAAACAAGGCCATGCTCCATAGCATTAGTTAACTCAACAACCTTTGAAATTGTGCTCACTCAAGGGTTAAATCGTCAAATAAGGCGCATGTGTCAGGCGTTGGGTTTTAAGGTGATTGATTTACTGAGAACAAAACTCATGGAGGTGTGTTTAGATGATTTGCCAGAAAAAACAATGCGGCCAGTATCGGCCGCAGAGTTATTGAGCTTACAGCAGCTCAGTTAAGGTTACTGAGTTAAGCTGGGGCTATTTAGCGATATCCATTTCAGCTAATAGGTTGTCAGCATTGTCTAAATACTTCATTACCCATAGCATGTAGCGGCTATCAACTTGAATTGAACGATTGCTTTGAGCATCGTAGCCCCAATCGCCAATAATGCTTTCGTATACGCCATCAAACAATAAACCAACGAGTTCAGCACGGCCATTTAATGTTGGCGAACCTGAGTTACCGCCGGTGGTATCAAGGGTCGATAAAAAGTTAACCGGCACAGAATCAATTGCCTTAACGTAGTAATCGCCGTATTGCTTTTGCTTAATCAGCTCAAGCTGCTTAGCTGGTGCATCAAATGGGTCTGCACCAGTATCTTTAGCTAATAAACCTTCTAAGCGAGTAAAGGGTACCGCCTGTAATCCATCTTGTGGCGAGTAACCTTTAACGTTGCCCACAGTCACTCGTAAGCTTGAATTTGCATCAGCGTAAACTGGCTTACCTAGCTCACGGTTATAAGCAATGATGGCATCCATGTATTGTGGACGCACTTTCATTAAGTCACCGCTTAACTGCTTTTCGGCTTTTTCGAGTGCCATGTCTGCATCATAGGTTTGTACTGCAAATTGAATAAAGGGATCGTTAGACGCTTTAAAGTCGGCAACTGATTTATTCATCCAAGCTAAACGAGTGTCTTTGTCGTCAAGCTTAGTTTTGGCGTACATCTTGTCGAGGGTTTTTACTAAGGCTTTAGGGTCAAACTTATCGGTAATACCAAATGCTTTATCTAAAGATGCAATGCGCTGCTCTGAAGGTAACGCTGCATAGCGAGTCAATAAATCTGCTAATAACGCTTTATCAACACTGGCAGCATAGCGGCGATCAATTCGCTCCATACTTGAAGTAAAGTTAGTCATGTCGCGGTCTTGATAACCAGGCTCACGCGCCATATCGGCTAAGGTTTTCTCATTGGCTAAACGGTATAAACTGCGTGCCGTGGTCACCATAGTGGTGTAACCAATATAACCCAGTAAAATGTCACGTTCCTGGTTTTGTTGGCTTTTTGCCACTAGCTTTTCTAAATTTGCTAGAGTGTCACCATAGTGTTGCTGGCGCTTGTCATCTTTGCTAATCCAGCTTGCAAGGTCACTTTCTACTTTTTGACGATCGGCTAGCATGGTTGATTTGCCATAAAACTCAATCATCGAAGTGAAGTTTTTAGCATAGTTAGCTAAGCCAGCAATTAAGCTTTCGTACTTGATACGCTCGTCGCTGCCTTCAGGTGCTGTGTCTTTAATGATATCAATCATTGTCTCTTGCAGTTCTTTTGCATGAGGATATGACCAATTAAATTGATTGTTCACTTCATCTGCGGTGCGATAACGGTTAGTGCGACCTGGGTAACCTGCTACCATCACAAAATCGCCATCACTCACGCCTTTGGCTGATACTTTTAAAAAGCTTTTTGGCTCGTAAGGAACGTTGTCTTTACTAAAGTCTGCTGGCTTACCATCTTTTGATACATAAGCACGGTAAAACGAAAAATCACCGGTATGGCGTGGCCACATCCAGTTGTCGATATCGCCGCCGTATTTACCCACGCTGGCTGCTGGGTTATAAGCTAAACGCACATCGCGAATTTCAAGTTGCTTTACCAAGTAATATTCTAAACCGCCGTGAAAGCTATATACCTGGCAGCGGTAACCATCTTCTTTTTCACACTCAGCGACTAAGTTTTTTTCTCGTAGCTCGATACCTTTGTAAAAGTCATTGCCGACTTTATCCATTTGGCCAGCAGTCACTTTATCTGTCACGTTGGTGACGTCTTCGGTAACAAAAATACGTGATCCTGGTGTAGCGGGTAATTCTTCTGCGTATGTTTTGGCTAAAAAGCCGTCTTTAAGCAGGTTCTTTTCTGGGGTTGAGTTGTACTGAATAGAGCCATAAGCACAGTGATGGTTGGTGACAACCAAGCCTTTAGGTGACACAAATGATGCTGTACAACCGCCTAGACTGATCACGGCATTCATTGGGAACTCTGTTAATTTTGAAATAGAGTCCGCGCTTATTTCTAACCCTTTTGCTTTAAGTTCGTCAGCCATTGCAGGTAATTGATGTGGTTGCCACATCCCTTCATCAGCCGATGCGCCAAAACTGGCTGCGATGGCGGCAGTTAATAACCATTTTTTCATTATAATTAGTCCATTTAGATAATATTGGTTGCCCAGAAAACAAAAAGTCAGGCTAGGCCTGACTTTAACAAAAGTTATCACTTCATGGTAGCGCCTGAAAAACTCGCTTACAAATCATTAACAGGCCAGAATTAACCCAGTGCGACCATGAGTTGAGCAAACACAATAAGGGCTCCTGATAATCCGGCAATGGCAAGCGCGAATGTACCACCAGAGACTTGGTAACCCCCTAACTGTTGGGCGCGTTGTTTTAATGCCATGGCGATCGGTAAAAAGATGATCATCACTACGAGTGGAATGGCGGCAAACCCCAACACTTTAAAAAAACCATCAGGATAATAAAGCGCACACAGCAGAGGCGGTACAAAAGTGATTAACCAAGTTTTAGCCCGTCCGGCAACATCATCTTTGGCACGGGTTAATTCTGCGACGTAATCAAAGAGGCTCATGGTGACCCCTAAAAATGAGGTGATTAATGCAAGGTTAGCGAAGATATCGATGGCCTGGCTAATAATGCTAGATTGGGCAAGGCCTTGTAATGCCGCCACCAATTTAGGCAATGAACCACCAAAGCTATGTACGGCTTCACCGCCTAATGAACCTAGAGTTACTAGTAACCATAAAATGTAACAAACTAAAGGGATGGTTGAGCCAATCAGAAGTACTTTTCTTAATGACACAGCATCGCCATCAAGGTAGCGCACAATGGTTGCAATACACACGTGAAAACCAAATGAGGTAAATACTACTGGAATAGCCGCTAACCAAAGTTGTTGCAGGGCATCGCCCGAGGCAACCGTTGTTGAATAATTATTTAATGCTGTCATTAAGCTAACATCGGGTAATAAAAAGCTGACGACCACAACTAATAACAGCACCATGGCACTAAACAAAATACGCGATATCTTATCAATCCACTTAACGCCGATAGCAATCAAACCACCAAAAAATACCGTAAATAAAATCACGGCAACCTGGTTGCTCATGTTAATGCCTATTGGTTGCAGGCGGGTTTCAAGCAACGATGAACCGCCCATCAAATAGACCATGGTTAAGGCAAATAATAAGCTCAAAAAGGAACCGCCTTGAATAACTTGGCCAACTTTACCTAATGTTTTTCCGGTGATGGCATGGACGTTATCGCCCACACCGCAGCGCAGGTTAATTTCTAGCATAAGAAGTGAGGTGTAGGCTGAAATAGCCCAAATGACCACTAATAAGATTAATGCGGGGATCATACCTAATGCGGCAGTGGCTAAAGGTAAGGCGAGCATACCGCCGCCAATCGCGGTTCCCGCGACAATCGAAATAGAACCTAAGGTTTTCAAATTCACAGCCAATGTCCTGTTTAATTATTATTTTATTTGTGTCGGACATTAGCAGAAGGGTGACAGAGCAGGCAAGGTTCTTCGGCAGTAAAAGGCTATCAGGGCTGTTTATAAACAATTACGCAACATCGAACCAAACTGTTTTACACGCCATTTTTGCAATAGCGCAGCAGTACGGTGTTACTGTTGGATCGCGATGGTTTTAAGCCAAACTTCCAATGTAAAAACAGGTGATTGAATAAAATGCCTAAGCCGTTATAATGCGCCTAGTTTTAGGGGAGTAGCTAATCTTGTATTGCGCCAGGTAGCATGCAAGGTGTCTGTATCAACATATTTGGCCTCATGCCATGGTGCAGACAGTAACACGCTGTTAATCGGTGATGTTTACCCAGCGAGACCTAAGCACAATCACTGCATCAAGGGGTATGCGGCGGCTTGTGCTTAGTTGTCATTTACCCCTGGGATTTCATATTGGACGCATTACTCACTTCAACCTTTTCTGTTGCAATTGCCGAAATCGGCGATAAAACACAATTACTCACATTGTTATTAGCTATCCGTTTTAGCAATAAATCCGCCATTATTAGTGCTATTTTACTGGCCACCTTAATTAATCATTTTATTGCTGCGTATATGGGGCAATGGGCTATCGGCTGGTTAGATCCTCAATGGTCACGTTATATTGTGGCTGTTAGCTTTTTTGCCATTGCATTGTGGGTGTTAATTCCAGATAAAATCGACGATGATGATCATCGCTTTTATAAACTCGGGGCTTTTGGCGCGACGTTTATTTTGTTCTTTATTGCTGAAATAGGTGATAAAACGCAAATCGCCACTGTGGTGCTCGCAGCAAAGTATCAATCGCTTACCTGGGTGGTTATTGGCACTACGTTAGGCATGCTCATTGCCAATGTACCTGTGATATTAGCGGGGCACTTTAGTGCGAACAAGTTACCTATGGCATTTATTCACCGAGGTTGTGCGCTGATTTTTGCACTGCTTGGGGTCGCCACGCTCATGTGGTAATACCATTGCGCATTACTAAGTGACCACTCAGAATGCGTCCAGCGTTTTTTGATTAAGGCGTCGCTATGTAACCTGAGCTCGGGATAATAAACGCCTTTCAAATAGCGAGAACGCAGAGCAAAAGCGGCTAGGGCATTCCTTTCAGGCGAGTTTTAAAAGGGCTTACACTGCGTTGCATGACTTCGAAAGAGAATAACTATTCATTCAGTCATTCGCCTTGTTTAAGCCCTTTTACATTCTCGCTGAGAGATCACTTACTAACGCGCAATGGTATAAAGAGGGATGATGATCAAAAGCCAAATTCTTGATAACAAGACAGCCCGAGGATTACCTTGGGTGGTGGCGATTGCGTTTTTTATGCAGTCGTTGGATGGCACTATTCTCAATACCGCCTTGCCCGCAATGGCCCGTGACCTAAATGAAGACCCGCTGCGCATGCAAGGGGTTATTATTGCCTACATGCTTACGGTGGCATTGTTAATCCCTGCATCAGGCTGGATAGCCGATCGCTTTGGCACCAAAAAGATCTTTTTTAGTGCGATTGTATTGTTTAGTTTCGGCTCCTTGCTGTGTGCATTATCTAACTCACTTGATATGTTGATAGGTGCGCGAGTAGTTCAAGGACTCGGCGGCGCATTAATGTTGCCGGTAGGGCGCTTGGTGGTGCTACGAGCTTACCCGCGATCTGAGCTTGTGCGGATTATGGGCTTTATTACAATTCCAGGTTTACTCGGCCCATTGATTGGCCCAACTATGGGCGGCTGGATGGTGCAATACTTAACCTGGCATTGGATATTTTTAATTAACCTGCCAGTTGGACTCGTAGGATGTTATGCCGCCTTTAAGTTTATCCCCGACTTACGTGGTAAACAAAAATCGCGTTTTGACAGCCTAGGTTTTGTATTATTTGGCGCGGCGATGCTGCTCATCACCATTGCCATGGAAGGGTTAGGTGAGCTGCATTTACCTCATTTACGGGTAATGTTGCTGCTATTTGCTGGCATGGCATGTTTGATTGCTTATTGGCTGCGAGCAGGGCGTGTCGCCAATCCATTATTTTCACCTTCTTTATTCAATACCAGAACATTTGCGATAGGGTTATTTGGCAATCTTTTTGCAAGGCTGGGTAGCGGTGCATTGCCTTTTTTAGTGCCATTATTATTGCAAGTGGCTTTGGGTTACTCACCGTCTCAAGCTGGGATGAGCATGTTACCTTTGGCCGCTGCAGCCATTTTGGCTAAGTCGTTAGCTCGACCAATTATAGACCGCTTAGGTTATCGATTGGTGCTCACCGCAAACACACTCGCATTGGGTATTATGTTGGCCAGTATTGGCCTAGTGAGCGAGCAAACACCATATTGGTTGCTGCTGGCTTTATTGGCCATTTTAGGCGCGATTAACTCACTGCAATTCACTGCGATGAATGCGGTAACACTGATTGATTTAGATGATGAAAATGCCAGTAGCGGCAATAGCTTATTGTCAGTAGTCGGGCAGTTATCGTTAAGCTTGGGGGTTGCATGTGCTGGCGCGTTGCTCGGCGGCTTTAGTGCCGATGTTGGTAACGCTACACAAGCGACTGTGTTGAGTGCATTTCAGCTGACTTTTTTAAGCGTTGGTGTGATGACCATATTTGCTGCAGCGATCTTTTCCCTGTTATCAGAACATGATGGCCGGATGATGGTTCAAGACTAAAATGCACTTACCATTAGCTTAGCTCAACCTTGATGATTAATTAAGCATTTTTGTGCAGTTATGCACACTCTTTACCTTTAAAGGGGTTAAAATATAAACATAAGTCTCGGTTTTTTTATATCACTAAGGAGTGGGGTATGAGTATTAAAAAACATGGTTTGTCGATTGGCATAAACCGTATCGAGAATGTTTTCTTTGTGACACTTAAAGCCGTGGGAACCCTAACCCATGAGGATTATCTGGTGATTACGCCAATGCTTGAAGGCGCGCTTAGCCAAGTCGAACAACCCAAAATCAGTTTGTTATTGGATGCTACTGAGCTTGAGGGTTGGGATTTACGTGCCGCCTGGGATGATTTAAAGCTGGGATTAAAGCATCAGTCTGAATTTGAACGTGTAGCCATATGGGGCAATAAAGGCTGGTATGAATGGGCTGCAAAAATGGGCAGTTGGTTTATTTCTGGTGAAATGAAGTATTTTGAAGAGCAAAGCGATGCGCTGAAATGGTTACGCTATTAACCCTAAGTTGCCTTAAAAACAAAAAACCTAGCATACTTCGCTAGGTTTTTTTATGCATCATGTTGCTATGCCGTGGTATTAATATTATGGCCGCTATTACCGACAGGTTGTGGTGCTGGCGCTGCGGCTTCAATAAGCTGTAGTGCCATTTGACCTTCTGCCTCTTGCTGGTCTTTTGCCATCACAGCCACTTTTAAGCTGTTTCCTGAATCAATCGTCGTTGGCATCGAAGATGGTGCATTCACACTGATAGTCATGTTTTCCCCTCAGATTCATATGATGTTTAGTTATCGGCTTTTGTCGTAACAACTTGAGTAAAATATCATAACCAATATAGATTGCGCACAATCAACATGTGTTACAATACGAACATTGATTAAATGATGTGTTGCGACTTTTATTTATTAATTGAGTATAGCCTATGACTACTAACACCCCCATGGTAAGCGGATCAAAAACTGCCCAGAATCCATTAGCACTTGAAAACCAAGTTTGTTTCTCACTATATAGTGCGACCAATGCCATGATCCGCGCCTATAGACCGCTACTTGAGGAACTGTCACTCACTTACCCGCAATATTTAGTCATGATGGTGCTTTGGCAAGAGCCAGGTATTAGCGTGAAAACTTTAGGTGAAAAGCTCCATCTTGATTCTGGTACGTTAACACCATTACTTAAACGCCTAGAGGCCAAAGAGTTAGTCAGCCGTGGGCGCAGTGAATTAGATGAGCGCGTACGAGTATTGCACGTGACCGAAGCAGGACGTGAATTACATCACCAAGCGTTAGCGGTTCCAGAGCAAATGCGCTGTAAAGTGGGCGGAACGCTTGACGATCTCGCTCAACTTAAACAATTGTGCGATCAGGCATATGCCATGCTGAATTCTGGCGAGGCGACAAGTTGTGAAGTGTGACTATTTTCAACGTGGTGATTGTTTATCATGTCGTAATATTGAGCAACCAATGGCGCAGCAAATTGCCAATAAACAACAGCAACTTGTTGAGTTATTTGCCAAGCTCAATGTCGATAAATGGTTACCACCGGTATTAAGTGCTGAGTCTGGTTTTCGCAATAAAGCCAAAATGGTGGTGTTAGGCGCGGCGCACCAACCTATTTTAGGTTTGGTTAACCCACAAGGTGAGGCGGTTAGCTTATGTGATTGCAGCCTGTATCCACATGATACGCAAATACTGCTGCATCGATTAGAGCGTTTTGTGCAGCAAGCCGGTTTACCGCCCTATCGTGTCGACAAAGCCAAAGGCGAATTGAAATACATCTTACTGACTCGTAGCCAAAAGCACGGCCAGTTTATGTTGCGTTTTGTGCTTCGTAGTGAACAAGCTATTGCTCGGATCGAACGCGAATTGCCCCAGCTATTGCTGGAGTTTCCTGCTATAGCGTTAGTGTCTGTCAACATACAACCTGTACACATGGCGATATTGGAAGGCGAGCAAGAAATATTTTTAACAGAGGTAACTCGTTTAGAAGAGCAATTTAATCATGTGCCGCTGTTTATTCGCCCTAAAAGCTTTTTTCAGACCAATCCAGAGGTGGCTGCCAAATTATATCAAACCGCTCGCGAGTGGGTGGCAGCGTTTAACCCTAGTTACATTTGGGATTTATTTTGCGGCGTAGGGGGCTTTGGTCTGCATTGTGCCGATAAACACATACGTCTAACGGGTATTGAGATTGAAGCGGAAGCGATTGAATGCGCTAAACTATCAGCTGAAAAGCTAGGGCTAACCAATGTCGATTTTAGTGCGCTGGACTCAACAACATTTGCCCAAGGTCAAGCCGAGCAAGACAAGCCGGATTTGATTATTGTTAATCCACCACGTCGAGGATTAGGTGAGGCATTGTGTCAATCGTTGAGTTTATTTGCGCCCAAAGCTATTGTGTATTCTAGTTGTAATCCTCACACGTTAGTGAGCGATTTGGCGAGTATTGAAGGCTATCAAATCACCAAAGTGCAATTATTTGATATGTTTGCGCATACTGACCATTTCGAAGTATTAGTGATGCTAGAAAGACGCTAAGCTAGCAGTGGCGTGTTCATGAAATTGTCATTTAAATGTCATAAAATTGCTTATCAGTACAATAAGGGTTCAGGACTATGTGGCAAATCTTCAGTCGTTTTTTAGCATTAGGTTTAATCAGTTTTGGCGGTCCTGCAGCGCATATTGGTTATTTTAGAAAAGCATTTGTTGATGATTTACAATGGCTAGATGGTAAGCAATACGCCAGCTTTGTTGCTTTAAGCCAATTTATGCCAGGTCCGGGCTCAAGCCAAGTCGGCTTTGCTATTGGCTACCATAAAGGTGGTTTACTGGGCGGGCTCGCAGCGTTTTTAGGTTTTACCTTACCGTCATTTCTCTTGTTGTTTTTGTTTGCGGTAACCAGCGCGCAATGGTTAGATAACAGTGCCGTGCAGGGCATTATTCATGGTTTAAAATTGTTGGCTGTTGTGGTGGTTGCCGATGCCACGTTATCAATGTTTAATCAGTTTTGTCAGCGTAAAACCGCTAAGGTGCTAATGGCCGTAACCGCGGTTGTTATCGTAATCATGCCGTCGATGTTAACTCAAATAGCCGTGCTTATTGTTGCCGCCATTGCTGGAGTGATCTTGTTGACACGTGGTGAAAACATGACCCCAGAGACTCCTCCTATCTCCCTTGATTATCGCTGGTTGGCCATATTTATATTTGGCTTAGTGGGGTCACTGTATTTAATCGGCCATGATGATAGCTTAGGGCAAATTTTTGCCCAGTTTTATCAGGTCGGTAGCTTGGTTTTTGGTGGTGGTCATGTGGTGCTGCCATTACTTGAAGCAAGCGTTGGCGCCTACATTACTCCCGACCGATTTTTAACCGGTTATGCACTTGCGCAAGCTATCCCTGGGCCAATGTTCACCTTAGCAACATTCTTAGGGGCAGATTTATGGTTAGAGTCTCCCATACTGGGTGCCATTGTGGCGACCTTAGCCATTTTCTTACCGGGATTTTTACTGATGCTAGTGGGGTTAAAAAGTTGGCACACGATTAGCCAGCGCCCTCATATTGCCGGTGCGTTAGCCGGAGTCAATGCTGCCGTTGTGGGGTTATTACTTGCAGCGCTTTATCAACCGGTATTTACCAGTGCCGTGATTATGCCGCTCGATATGGCAATGGTGATTGTAGGCTTTAGTGTATTGAAAATTTTTAAACCGAGTATTGTGTGGTTAGTACTAGGATTTGCCGTTATCGGAGCTGCACTTACTTTGCTTTAGCTGTTGTTTATTTTTTATGTTTTTTTGCGATGTATTTCACTTTATTTGCTGAGAATGTTTGGTTACAAATCATAAACATCTATACTTAATTTACAATTACATTACGAGTTGATTCAACTATGCTGAAATCATCCTTACGCAATAAACTGTTGGGGTTGTCGCTCATCCCTTTATCGCTAATTTTAGCGGTATTACTGAGTCTGTTTTATGTTAATGAGGGCACCTCGTTAAAAAATGATATTGCTCAATTTCGCGACGAATTAATAGCAGAAAGAAAGAATCAACTTGCTGAAGCAACTGAAATTGCCCAAGGCGTAGTTGAACATCAACTTTCGCTCGGAAGCGATGGTAATGTAAACCAGGCCTTACGCGATTTACGCTTTGGTAGTGCTGGTTATTTCTATATATATGACACTGCTGGGGTCAACATTTTCCATGCGACCATCCCTGATTTAGAAGGGCAAAACAAAATTGATATGGCTGACCCTAACGGCACTAAAATTATTGTCGGGTTATTAAATGCGGCTAAATCTGGCGACGGTATTTTTTCATATTATTATCAAAAGCCCGGCTCAGATAAGTTAATCGAAAAACTAGGCTATGCCGTTATGGTGCCTAATACCAACTGGATGTTAGGTACTGGGGCCTATATTGATGATATCGAGCAATCTATAGCCAAGTTTCACGATGAAAAAGCAGAGCGCATGAACACTAAAGCGTTAATGTTTTTAATGATGGCGCTTGGCTTAACCGGCATTACCGCATTTGTAGTGATCATTATGGCGCACAAGTTAGTTGTACCGATCCAAAATATGGCAAATTCACTTAATGATATTGCCAAAGGTGAAGGTGACTTAACCAAACGTTTAGATGTGGCTAGCGAAGATGAAATTGGCCAGCTAGGCAGTGCGTTTAATTTATTTGTTGATAAGCTGCAAACCATTATTGGCGATGTCGCTGGTGCGACTGAAAAAGTCAAACACGGTGCTCAGAGTATCAGTGGCCAAACCGCGTCAATGACCGAACAGCTTTACAGCCACAATAATGAAATTGACCAAATTGTTACCGCCATTACTGAGATGTCAGCCACCGCAAATGATGTGGCGCACAATACCAGTATGGTTGCCGATGCAACGCATACCGCCTCAGGTGATGTTACTAAAGCGCAAGAGTGTGTTGATACTTCACTAACGGAAGTGTCTAACTTAATGAAACAAATTGATAATGCCGCTGAGGATGTTAAATCGTTAAGTGAGCAATCACAAAAAATCAATTCTGTGTTAAGTGTGATTGGCGGCATCGCTGAACAAACTAACTTATTGGCGTTAAACGCAGCCATTGAAGCGGCCCGTGCAGGTGAGCAAGGACGTGGATTTGCGGTGGTGGCTGATGAAGTGAGAAATCTCGCCAGCCGTACCCAAAGCAGCACGGTAGAAATTAACGATATGCTATCGCAACTGCATAAATTAGTGACTAAAGCCGTGCAAACCATGCAAGAAAGCCAAACAAGCTGTTTGAGCTCGGTTGAGTCGTCACGTGCAATCTCTGAAAGCCTAGGTGCTGTCACCACTTCAGTTACTAGCATTAATGATATGAGTACCCAGATTGCGACTGCAGCAACAGAGCAAAGCTCAGTAACTGAAGAAATTAACCGCAACGTTAACTCAGTGCAAGAAATCGTTAACTCGTTATTAGCCGCCAGCCAAGATGCGTCGGGTGCTTGTAAAGATGTCGCTAACGAAGGGCAAACCCTCGCTAAGTTGGTGGGCCAGTTCAAAATCTAATGTACTAATTAACGCGGTTTACGCCTTATAGAAATGAACTCCTAGTGAGTTCATTTTTTTTTGCAAAAAGGCATATTGACCGAGTGTTCGCACTGCTGAAATTTATTCGGCATTAGTTTGTTAATAATCGGCCTTTCGGTCTAGGTTTAGCGCGTATCATGGGGTAAAATGCGCCGTTGCACCTTTTGTTAACTGCTAATTTAAGTTGAATATTCATGTTTGAAGTTAATCCGGTAAAATTCAAAATCAAAGAGCTTGCTGAACGTACTGAGCTACTTCGGGGGTATCTTTGACTACGCTGCTAAAAGTGAGCGTTTAGAAGAAGTCAGTCGAGAACTTGAAAGTTCTGAAGTGTGGAACGTACCTGAACGTGCTCAAGCACTAGGTAAAGAACGTGCTGCATTAGAAGCGGTTGTTAAAACCATTGATGATATGGACGCAGGTCTTGAAGACATCGAAGGGTTGCTTGAATTAGCCATCGAAGAAGATGACGAAGAAACCTTTAACGACGCTTCCGAGGAACTAAAAACCTTAGACTCTCGATTGGCTGACTTAGAATTTCGCCGGATGTTTTCGGGTAAAAATGACGCCTCAAATTGTTATTTAGATATTCAATCAGGTTCGGGCGGCACGGAAGCGCAAGATTGGGCCAACATGGTATTGCGCATGTATTTGCGTTGGGGCGAAGCCCACGGCTATAGTCCTGAATTAATGGAAGTCACCGACGGTGACGTTGCGGGTATTAAAGGCGCAACCATTAAGTTTACTGGCGAATACGCTTTTGGCTGGATGCGCACCGAAACCGGCGTGCATCGTTTAGTGCGTAAGTCACCGTTTGACTCATCGGGCAAGCGTCATACGTCTTTTTGTTCGGTATTTGTTTACCCAGAAATCGACGATGACATTGAAATTGAGATTAATCCATCTGATTTACGTATTGATACTTACCGCGCCTCGGGTGCAGGTGGGCAGCACGTTAACAAAACGGATTCAGCGATACGTATTACTCACTTGCCAACCAATACCGTTGTGCAGTGTCAAAACGATCGTTCGCAACATAAAAACCGTGACTCAGCGTTTAAACAATTAAAAGCTAAGTTATACGAGTTAGAAATGCATAAGCAAAATGCTGACAAACAAGCGGCAGAAGACGCTAAGTCTGACATCGGTTGGGGCAGTCAAATCCGTTCATACGTATTAGACGATGCGCGAATTAAAGATTTACGTACAGGGGTTGAGAATCGCAATACTCAATCTGTGTTGGATGGTGATTTAGATAAGTTTATTGAAGCCAGCCTAAAATCAGGACTTTAAAAAATTAACTTTTTTCGCCATGCATTAAAGTGTGGCGAGTAAACGCGAGAATATAACATGACCGAACACGTACAAGATGAAAACAAACTGATTGCAGAGCGCCGCGCTAAACTAGAGCACATCCGTACTAGCTGCCCTGCAAATGCTCACCCTAATACATGGCAACGTAGCCATAAAGCCGCTGAACTGCAGGCGCAATATGGTGAGCAAACTAAAGAAGCTCTAGAAGCGTTAGGTTTTCAAACCAGTATTGCCGGTCGTATTATGGCTAAACGTGGCCCATTCTTAGTGCTTCAAGACGTGTCTGGTCGTATTCAAGCGTATGCTGGCAAGCCAGTACAAGGCGACTTAAAAGAACGTTATCAAGGTTTAGACATCGGTGACATCATCGGTGTTAAAGGTCAGCTGCACTTATCTGGCAAAGGCGACTTGTACGTCAACATGGAAGAATACCAATTGCTGACTAAAGCATTGCGTCCATTACCTGAAAAATTCCACGGTTTAACCGACCAAGAAACTCGCTACCGTCAACGTTATGTCGATTTGATCGTAAACGAAGACTCGCGCAATGCCTTTATTATGCGCTCTAAAGTGGTTTCAGCGATTCGTAACTTCATGATCAAAAAAGAGTTCATGGAAGTTGAAACGCCAATGATGCACGTTATTCCTGGTGGTGCATCAGCACGTCCATTTGTTACACATCACAACGCATTAGACATGGCAATGTACTTACGTATCGCACCAGAGCTATACCTTAAGCGTTTAGTTGTGGGTGGTTTTGAGCGTGTGTTCGAAATTAACCGTAACTTCCGTAACGAAGGTTTATCACCACGTCATAACCCAGAATTCACCATGATGGAATTCTATATGGCGTACGCTGATTACAAAGATTTAATGGACCTTACCGAAGAAATGCTAGGCTCAATTGCTCAAGAATTATTGGGCAGCACAAGCATGCCTTATGGTGAAGATACCGTTGAGTTTGGTGGCGCTTACGCGCGTTTAAGCATGTTAGAAGCGATCCAAAAGTACAACCCAGATAACGCTACCATTCAAGCAATGACTTACGAGCAAGTTAAAGACGTTGAGTTTATGCGTGATTTAGCATCGAGCCTAGGTATTAAGCTTGAAAAATTCTGGACTTGTGGTCAGCTACTAGAAGAAATCTTTGGTGAAACCGCAGAGCCTAAGTTAATGCAACCTACGTTCATTACGGGCTACCCAGCGGACATTTCGCCTCTTGCACGTCGTAATGACGACAACGATTTCATTACCGACCGTTTTGAGTTCTTTATTGGTGGCCGTGAAGTGGCTAACGGCTTTAGTGAGCTTAACGATGCAGAAGATCAAGACAACCGCTTTAAAGCGCAAGTTGATGCTAAAGATGCTGGCGATGATGAAGCGATGTTCTACGATGCAGACTACATTACTGCACTTGAGCACGGCTTACCGCCAACAGCAGGCCAAGGTATTGGTATCGACCGTTTAGTGATGCTATTCACTAACACTCATACTATTCGTGACGTGATTTTATTCCCAGCGATGCGCCCACAAGCGTAATCGCCCATGTTGGCTTGAGCCAATATTGAAGAATAATAAAAAACCAGCCTGCGGGCTGGTTTTTTGTTGCTGTTTTTTGTTTTAGTGAGCCGGTCTAGCGCCTAAATTAAAAATGGGCGTTGACCATTTGGAAGGTTTTGTAACCGCCAGTGAGGTTACGCACCTTAAAGCCGTGTTGAGTGAGCATGCGATAAGCAACATGTCCACGTAAACCAACCTGGCAGAATACCAGTAACTCTTTGTCTTTTGGAAGCTCGTTAAGTCGGTCACGCAGTTGTGGCAGTGGCATATTAATCGCGCCGTCAATGGCACCCGCTGTGGTTAATTCACCAGGATTGCGAATATCGACGATGATTTGATTTGCACTTAAGTTAACGAAATCTTGAGTGTGACAAATCTGTTCATCACCTAACAATACGTTTGCTGCCACCATACCCGCCTGGTTAACGACATCACGCGCCGAGCCAAATGGTGGTGCGTAAGTGAGCTCAAGGTCGGCTAAATCATATACTGTCATACCAGCACGTTGCGCCACGGCTAGCACGTCAATTCGTTTATCTACGCCATCTAACCCTGCCGCTTGAGCGCCTAAAATTGTGCCATTATCTGGGCTAAACAACAGTTTTAGCGTAATAGGATGAGCGCCTGGGTAATAACTGGCGTGGCTGGCGGTATGCACATAAATTTTTTCAAATGGAATGGCTTTTTTGAGTAAAGTCTTTTCATTGAGCCCGGTAGACGCTATAGCCATGTCAAATAGCTTACAAATGGCAGTACCCTGAGTGGCGCGATACTTTATATTTGCACCTAACATGTTATCGGCCGCTAAACGCCCTTGTCGGTTAGCAGGCCCCGCAAGCGGGATTAGTGTTGGGTGACCGGTAACAAAATCTGCGGTTTCTATGGCATCGCCTACAGCATAAATGTCAGCGTCTGAGGTGCGCATTTCATCATCAACTCTAATACCACCGAGTTTACCTAACTCAAGGCCGCATGCCGACGCCAGGCTGGTTTCTGGTTTAACACCAATGGCCAAAATCACTAAGTCGGTCGCGAGTGTTGTGTTATCACTTAAGGCTAATTGCAAATGAAAATGTGGCGATGCAGGTTTATCGTAATCATCCGTGTTGTCTGATTCAGTCAATTGAATAGGGCATTCTGTGATGGCAGCTAGCCCTGTTTTTAAACGTAAATCAACATCATTATCGACCAGCTTTTGGTGCAGCATATTGGCCATTTCAAGGTCAACTGGGCCCATAACCTGGTCAGCAAGCTCCAATAAACTGACTTCTAAACCGACATGGCGTAGTGCCTCGACCATTTCTAAACCAATAAAACCGCCACCCACAACCGTAGCATGTTTGGGCTTATGCAGCATTAAGGTGGATAGGATTTTATCCATATCGGGAATATTACGCAGGCTATGAACAAAGTGACTATCAATGCCTGGCAATGGCGGTTTAATGGGTGAGGCGCCAGGGCTTAGCAGCAATTTATCATAAGATTCCTGGTAGGTTTCATTGGTTGCAAGATTGCGTATTGTCAGTTGTTTAGCCTGGCGATCAATAGTGAGCACTTCGTTTAATACCCGCACATCAACATTAAAACGCGATTTAAAGCTTTCGGGTGTTTGCAGTAATAGCGCATCTCTTGATTCTATCTCGCCGCTAATATGATAAGGCAGGCCGCAATTGGCAAACGACACAAACTCGCCTCTTTCTAACATGATAATTTCAGCCGTTTCAGATACTCGTCTTGCTCTTGCGGCTGCCGATGCGCCGCCGGCAACACCACCAATGATGACAATCTTAGTCATGCTTACCTCCAATAAAGTTAAGTCATTAAACCTATTTGTAGATGTGCAATAGGTTTACGGAATAGGTTTTAGGTAATCGATTCGTTTAAATGTGCTTTTTGACATTCAAAACACTGGCCATACATATTGAGACTGTGGTGATGAATGCTCATACCATGATGCTCAGCCGCTAAGCTTAAACGCAGTTCAATTAACGGGTCGACAAAATCAATGACCTTGCCGCAAGTGAGGCAAATTAAATGATCATGGCGTGGTTTATTGCTGAGCTCGTAAATCGTTTTCTCAGATTCAAGCAAACGTCGGGTCACAAGGCCTGCTTGTTCAAAATCAGACATCATCCGGTAAACACTGGTTAACCCAATGTTCTCACCTTGTGCATTAATACCTTGATAGATGTTCTCTACTGTTAAATGCTGCTCATCAACCTGGTTGATAAATTCGAGCAGTTTACATCTTTGATGAGTGACTTTGAGGCCAGAGTCTTTTAATACTGCTTGCATTAGCCTTACCTATTCACGCCGAACCGTGTTTACTGTGTTGCTGATTTAGCTGATGCTTTTTGTCATCAATGCTTTGCCATTAATTAAGCTATCAACCACCTTGAGCCTTGCGGCTTTCACTAAATTGGCCAGTGTTTGGCGAGATACGCCCATCGACTTAGCCGCCTCTTGTTGTTGCATACCGAGCAAGTCAACTAAGCGTAATGCTTCCATTTCGTCCTCAGCTAGAGGCACCTGTTCCAATTGCGTCATTGGAATACCATTAGGTTTAAAGCAAATGTTGGCGGGTTGTCCGCATATCGTTCGGGGTATTTTGGGTCTTGCCATTTGACACCTCATTTTTAGCATATGCCATTTATACTGAATGTAGTTCGTACATGCAAGCTCTATTGTATATTGAGTTTGAGATACAAACAGATCTTTGATCTAGCCCATAAAGCTGACAACTCTACGATACTGATTTTATCACTGCGCTAAATCAAGCTGGCTTTGGGAGCGTGAGTGACTGTTTAGTGATGCTATTGATACATATGGATGCTATTCGAGAGATTATTTTATAATCCGTGATACGCCAAACAGGCCCTAACAATACAAATCAAATAACGTGGTAATGGTTTTATTATGCATATACCTGATGGTGATAAACTTATAAGCTCCACGTCTCAAGTGCGCCATTTGAGCTTAAGGTCAATAGCTTACCATTAGGTTTCATTACCATTGAAAATACCGTGGTGCCAGCGTTATAGGCGGTGATATCCCAATGAAAAAGCTCTTTTCCAGATGAGGTATCCCAATAGATAACACTTTGTTTTGACGTTGCGGTAATTAAGTTTTTTCCGTGATTGACGAATAACGCCTGCCGGAAATAGCGATAGCGTTCAAGGTAATCAAGATGACTTACTGACTGCGTTGTTTGGGTATCGATAATGACATTGTTATCGAGTGCATCGGCAATAAATAAGCGCCGATTAGCGTCATCAAAACTCACGCTGGTGATTTGTTGAGGACGTGAGAAACTGCTGATCAACTCACCGCTATAAGTAGCCCAAATATGTACATCACCATCAAGCCCAGTCGATAATACCTGCTGTTCAAAGCCCGATAGCTCAACATGATTAACTGCGGCGCTGTGTTGTTTAAATAAATGACATTGTCATGCTACTTCGTTGTATCACTGTAATTGAACCATCATTCATCCCCACCAAAATAGTGCTGCCGGTTTGGCTCAGAAAAAGGCTCGAAATACTGGCGTCGGGATTAAACCCCTGGGCGGGCCAGCGTATATCTAATTTGCCTGTCTCAAGGTTAAAAACGGATATTTTTTGTTTGCCAGCAGTCGCAAGGAATTGTTTGTTACCTGATAATGCCAGCAGATAATTGGTTTCATCAAAGTCATCGTCAGACCATTGATGTAATAGTTGGCTTGTTGCCACATCCCAAATTGATATTGTACGGCTTCTGCCTAATGTAATAGCCATACTGGCATCGTTAGACAGTACGCCATCAATTAGCGTTTCTTGAACAAGTGGTTGAATATTATCGGAGGTTTTCATCACCTCAGCTTGATTGCAGCCAGAGACAATCATCATTATCGTGATTACGGTAATAAAGTGTACATTGATTAGTAATCTAGAACCGGCATTAGCTAACAATCTAATTCCCCTATCAAAAAGATGCTTTAAACATAATAACATAGAGCAATACCGCTAGTTTTAATGGTTTTTAGCTACATAAATCGCGCGACTTTTTATTAAAAATGGCATGATTTTTTGCTATAGAAAAGTCTGCGTTCAAATTATGCATCTATTAAGAAAAAGCGATTTAAGGCACAATAGCGGCAATTTTGGTAGTAGCACTAGGAACCCACATGACGCAAATAACCCTAACAACGCCAGACGATTGGCACCTTCATTTTCGTGATGGCGATATGCTGCGTGAAACCGTACCTGCTACAGCAAGATTATTCAAACGTGCGATTGTAATGCCAAATCTAGTGCCACCGGTTACCAATGCCGACATGATTGTGGCCTATCGTGAACGTATTTTAGCTGCGCGCCCTCAAGGCAGTGACTTTGAGCCATTAATGACCCTGTTTTTAACCAATAACACCAGCGCCCAAGATATTATCGACGCTAAAGCCGCGGGTGTGGTTGCGGCTAAGTTATACCCTGCAGGCGCGACAACCAACTCCGATGCAGCAGTAAAAGCATTAGATGCATTATTTCCCATATTTGAAGTCATGGCTCAGCAGGGCATGTTGTTGTTAGTGCATGGTGAAGTTACTGAGTCGCATATTGATATTTTTGATCGCGAAAAGCTGTTTATTGATCGCTATTTATCGCGCATTGTTGAAGCTATTCCTCAGCTTAAAGTGGTGTTTGAACACATTACGACTAAAGAAGCTGCTGAGTTTGTCGCGGGGGCTTCTGCCAATGTGGCCGCCACTATTACTCCGCAACACTTACTGTTAAACCGCAATGATTTGTTAGTCGGAGGTGTGCGTCCACACAACTTTTGTTTGCCAGTATTAAAACGCAATATTCATCAACAGGCATTGCAAGCTGCGGTAGCAACGGGCTCAAGTAAGTTCTTTTTAGGTACCGATTCAGCTCCACATGAAAAACACCGTAAAGAGTCAGCATGTGGTTGTGCCGGCTGTTACAGCGCCTGGAGTGCGTTAGAGTTATATGCCCAAGTGTTTGATAACTTAGGCGCGCTAGATAAGCTTGAAGGTTTTGCGAGTTTCCATGGGGCTGACTTTTATGGCTTACCGCGCAATAGCGGTACTGTGACGTTAGTGAAACAAGAATGGACAGTGCCAGAGCAAATTATTTTGCCAAATGGTAACCCTATTGTACCGTTTTTTGCTGGCGAAACCGTTAGCTGGAAAGTGCAAGGCGCTTAATGGCTGTCAGCTTTTTCTGGCATGATCGCAACGGCTAACTCTGTGGTTAGCCGTTGTGTTATGCCACATGGGTAGGCAGTATTATTTAGGTTGTTGTTGTGCGTCTAACAGCGCTTCAAATTCTGCTTTTGGCAGAGGTTTGCTAAACAAATAACCCTGGCCGTAATCGCATTTTAATGCATTAAGTAATTGATATTGCTCTTCTGTTTCAATCCCTTCAGCAACCACTTTTAAGTTTAAACCATGGCCCATTGCAATGGCCGCACCCACCAATTCTAAATCGCCTGGGTCTACGGTAATGTCATTAATAAAGCTTTTATCCACTTTTAATGTATCAAAAGGGTAACTGCGCAAATAACTTAAGGATGAGTAACCAGTACCAAAGTCGTCCATGGAAATACTGACACCAATATCATTAATGGCCGTTAAGTTACTATTGATAATCTGGTCGCCGCTGAGTAATACCCCCTCAGTGATCTCTAACTCTACACTACAAGGCTGAATATCGTATTGAGATAATAGCGTTGTAAGTATATCGACAAATTTGTTTTCTCTAAATTGTTTTGGTGACACATTAATCGCGATTTTAAATTGGCGGTTATAGTAAATCTGCCAATGGTATGCGGCACTAAAAGCGCTTTCTAATACAAATTGTCCGATAGAAATGATTAATCCTGTTTGCTC
The DNA here is from genome assembly GCF_014648035.1 of Shewanella algicola. Taxonomy (GTDB): domain Bacteria; phylum Pseudomonadota; class Gammaproteobacteria; order Enterobacterales; family Shewanellaceae; genus Shewanella; species Shewanella algicola. The sequence goes on from NZ_BMQI01000050.1 coordinate 32,786, forward strand.
TGCGATTGGAATAAACTCGTCAGGTGTGACATTACCGAGTTCAGGGTTATGCCAGCGTAATAGGGCTTCTGCACCAATAATGCTACGATTACGAATATCAACCAGCGGTTGAAAATACACCTCTAACTCATTATTTCTTAATGCATTACGTAACAGCTCCTCTAATTGAAGGCGGCGGTGCATGTCATTATTCATTTTATGAGTGAAAAAGGTATAAGTATTCCGACCTTGTTCTTTAGAGTGGTACATCGCCGAGTCTGCCTGTCTAAGCAGCTCTTTTGCATCAAGGCTGTCGTTAGGATAAAGCGCAATACCGATACTAATGGTGGATACCAACTCTCGTTTTTCCAGCTGGAAAGGTAAGTAGAATTGCTGTAACAATTTATTCGCCGCTATCTTAATATCTGCTTGTTGGTGAATGTCGCTCAGTAAAATAATAAATTCATCACCACCAAGACGCCCGACAACATCATCGGTGCGAATGGTGTTTTGTAAACGGGTAGCGGCTTGTACTAATAGCTCATCACCCACCGAGTGCCCTAAGGTGTCGTTAACCTTTTTAAAGTCGTCTAAATCTAAAAATAATACGGCAACGTGACTGTTGTCGTGTTTTGCTTGTGTCAGCATTTGAGCAAGCCGCTCTAGTGAAAGTAAACGGTTAGGTAAGCCGGTTAAGCTGTCGTAATGGGCTTGATGAAGAATTTTTTCTTCTTGTTGTTTGTATTGAGTAACATCCTGTTTTAACGCTAAATAATGTTTAGTGACTCCAGCGTTATCAAAAATAGGGACAATGTGAGCGTGCTCCCAAAAGATGTCGCCATTTTTCTTTCTATTTTGCAGTTCGCCTTGCCAAGTTTTTCCGGAGGTAATGTTTTCCCATAGTTCGCTATACAAAGATTTTGGCGTTAATCCCGATTTAAGCATACTCGTAGAGTGGCCTAAGACTTCGGCTGCGCTGTAGCCAGAGATCTTTTCAAAGGCGCTATTAACGTATTCAATTTTACTGTCTGTATCAGTCAAAATCATCGAGATAGGGCTTTGCTCAATAGCTTGTGACAAGGTTAGTGCTTGTTCTTCAGCTTTTTTCTGAGCACTTAAATCAATATCGATACAATACATTTCGGTTTCGTTGTCGGTATTGTTGATTAATGTATGCGAGGAGTAAACCGGGACGCTGGTACCATCTGCGCGTTGAAGCATTAACTCTTCTGCTGGAATTGGAACGCCCTCACTGATCCATGATGTCACGTTATCGATAACAACTTGCCTATACGGCGCGGGAATAATTAAATCCTCCAGTTTTTTCCCCAGAGCTTGTTCCCGAGTATAGCCATAAAGGTTTTCGCTGGCTTTATTCCAAAAAATCACTGAACGATTTTTGTCGTATCCTTGTACCGAAATAGCGGGGATACGCTCAAAAATATGTCTGAACTTAGACTCACTAAGCAGGAGTTTTTTCTCTGCTTCAATCCGCTCCGAAATATCCTTAACAAAGCAGAAAAACATACCATTATCGCCGTCCCAATAACTGACACTAACTTCAACATGAAAAAGATGCCCTTGTTTATGTCGATGTAATGAGGTGTAGTTAAAGCGTTTTTCGCGCCTTGCTTGGTTAAGTTTTCGCGTTGAAAACTGACGTTTATCATCGGTTTCAATTTGATTAACAGACAGGCTAGTTAATTCATCTGTGGTATAGCCTGTCATATTGGCAAAACTCTGGTTTACCTCTAATATCTTTCCTTCGAGTGAAGCAATTAAAAAACCGTCCTGGGCGGTACTAATAATATTGTGGTAAGTGGACTCACTACGCTGCAGTTGCTTTTCGATATGAAGTTTTTCTGCGACATCGTTGCTCACTCCGACAATCCCTAAAATATCGCCATCAACATTGGTGAATGGCGTTTTTTGAGTGCGATAAATATGCTCTATTCCATTGGCTGAGGTCACCCTATCTTCATAAACTAGGGTTGCCTTATGCGCTAATACTTGAGTGTCTTCATTGGTGAATTTTCTGGATTTTAGTGTGCTAAAGAAGTCATGGTCTGTGTGCCCCTTGATTTCATCTAATGTTCGATTTAATGCGTTAGCAAACGCTTTATTGCAACCGAGATATTTACCGTCAGTGGATTTGTAAAAAATCAAATCAGGTATGCCGTCGATGATATTTTGTAAAAGGTTTTTTTCCGTTTCGAGTAACTGCTTATGACGCATCAACTCTTGAGCCAATTTTTGGCCATCAATCCGATGTTTCAGCAGGAGGCCGAGTAAGAATGACAATGCAGTGAATACGGTTAACAAGGTGGGGCTGATGGTTGAAATAATGGTATATCTGTCTGATACCGGCATGAGCAGTAGACAAATGATAACAATCATTTCTACGGTCACGCTTAACGCTAAAATGTTTTTCCAAGTCAGTTTTGTATTCGATTTTGTTAACCCGTAACGCCAACACAATCCGCTAATGGCGCTGATGACAATAATGAATGTCCCTACATAGATACCATCGCCACCCAGGTACACTCTAAAACTCGCAGCAAATAGTGTTGCAATAAGCGTGGGGATTAATCCAAAAAATAACCCGCTAATGCTCAGTAATATCCAGCGTGCATCAAAAAATACCCCTGGGCGCAGCTCCCAAGGGTTACTCATGACACTAATGGCAATAATGCCAATAAAAATTCCGCTTAATACTGATTTGTATTTAGACGGAGCTATTTTTTGCAAGCCAATTGCATCGTATATCACGACTAGCGCGAGCAAGAGTATTGCGTTGTTCATCAAGCTAAAAAAACTATCCATTGGTTCCCCGCAGATAAAAGGGCCTGTCATCCATTACTATAAGTTGTGCGCATTGACTCGGCTTAAAAAATGCTATTTATCAAGTTACAAATGACGCACTGAATTCCTTTTAATGAGTTTAGTCGTATATTTATTTTTTACCTAAATCATCGCCATAGCGGCAAACTAAGATCAAAATTGAAAAATGAGGTTCACGCTATCATGCAGCTTAATAGATTGCTAAATAAGCTTGAGTAAATGTGAGTGGGCGCATGCTTATTTATAGAGATAAAAAATTTATTATTATAATACAGCGTGGTAGGTTGTTTTTGGGGCGCTATTAGGAGGGCTTTAAGTTGATGTTCAAACATTGTTGAAAGATTAATTGCACTCGCGGGGTCTTTTAAATCAATACAACTTGCTTGATGGCCAAGCAATATTTTAAAAGGACAACCCCATGAAATTATTATCTAGCAATGCAATCACACCTAAATCTGTTTTTCGCACAGCGATTATCAGCCTCAGTTTATTATTTGGAGCTCAAGTGCAGGCTTCCAGTTTAACCGTGCCAGATTCGCTCGTTGTCGAAACAGTCAATGGCGAGAGTGTTAGCCTTGATAGCACTGTCGGCCTTAAACGTGGCCAACAGCTGGTAGAAATCAATTACCGGGATTTGTTTCAAGATAATGCCGATGACTCAGGTTCTTGGGTGCGCTCAAAGCCACTTTACCTCACGTTAAATGTGGCTAACAATCAACGTTATGAAATTATCACCCCAACAATTTATAGCGCTGAAGAGGCGCGTGAGTTTTTAGAAAACCCACAAATTAAGTTAACCATTAATGGTGAACATCATGATGATGTTGAGTTACTCACGCAAGCGAAATTACTCACACAATTACTGCTTAAGTAGTGTGTAAGGTTAACTCAGCATTAAGCTTATGAGCGATTGCTCGTTAGTAAAAAGGTAAGCATAAAAATAGAAAGGTAGCCTAGGCTACCTTTCTATTTTGTTTGCCCAGCGAAGCTGGCAAACCCGTCAGGTTGAAAGAAACCTGAATCACCCCGACT
>NZ_BMQI01000051.1 GCF_014648035.1 Shewanella algicola
TTATCTGTACTTCTATTAGATCAAAGCCCTAGACGAATGTCTAGGGCTTTGTCAGCAGTCTGAGGCTTACCTAAGTAAGCCCTTTGTTATTAATATTTGATTACATTGTTACCAATATTGTTATTCCATACCAGGAATTAAAAATTGGTCCATGCTTTTACCGCTATCAATTTGGTTTTTGAATACTGTTGGCATACGGCCTTGGCCAGTCCACTGGATTAATTCACCGTCAACAGTGATTTGATATTTTGGTGGACGAGGTGCGCGTTTTGTCTTTGTTGCTTTAGGTGAAGATGTCACGTCACCTAAATCTTCGATAGATAAACCACTGTTTTCGATTTGAGCTAGAATTTCTGCAATGCGAGCATTACGTTCAGCATTTGCTTCAAGTTCTAATTTCTCTTCTTCTTCGCGGTCAGCAATAATTTTTTCAAGCTTAGCTGCTGTGTCACGCAAATCATCAAGAGATAATTCCTTAACTGCAGCTTTAAAGCGACGACCGTGGGTTAAAATATCTAAAAAGTCACTCATGTTGTTTAGTTTCCTAATGATTTGTTTTCAAAAAATGAAAAATGATAAAGGTTAAATTGTCCAACGTACAAGGTAAATTTCAGTATTGCATATGGTTTATTTAGGTCGTTATTATATATTTTTCTGAGATTTAATCTCAGTTGAATATCAATATAGCTTTAATTAATACTGAATATAGGTGTAATAATAGAAACTATTGAGCAATGGATCAAATTAAATTAACGATATAATAGATTATTTTAAATAATTGAGCGTATATTTCGTTATCTGCTTTATGACATGTTTAGTTAGATTGCCACTAACAAAGCTAAAAAAATCTAAACAAGCGTTTGAATGTGATTGACGTTAACGTTAACAGGCCGTAAAGTGAACCCATCTTGCATTGGCTATAGCCAGTGTGTTGTCCACATACATTGAAGGTGTAGGAAGGAAAACCTATGAAAGTATTGGTACCTGTTAAACGCGTAGTCGATGCCAATGTGAAAGTCAGGGTAAAAGCTGATAACACAAATGTTGATACGACAAACCTTAAAATGGCGTTAAACCCATTTTGCGAAATTGCAGTAGAAGAAGCCGTTCGTTTAAAAGAAGCAGGCATCGCGACTGAAGTTGTTGTGGTGAGTGTGGGCGCTAAAGTGGTGCAAGAGCAATTAAGAACCGCGATGGCATTAGGGGCCGACCGTGCAATACATATCGAAACCGACGAGGATTTAGTTCCGTTGTCGATTGCCAAGCTGTTAAAAGCAGTGCAAGAAAAAGAACAAGCCCAACTGATTTTGTTTGGTAAGCAATCCATTGATGGCGATAACAACCAAACCGGCCAAATGCTTGCCGCATTAACCGATATGCCACAAGCAACATTTGCTTCTGAAGTGAAGTTAGATGGCGACAAGGCAACGGTAACACGTGAAATCGATGGTGGTTTACAAACGTTAAACATGCCTTTACCGGCTATTGTCACCGTTGATTTACGTTTAAATGAGCCGCGTTATGCATCATTGCCAAACATTATGAAAGCGAAACGTAAACCACTCGAAACCTTAACGGTTGCAGATTTAGGTGTAAGCTTAAAAGCGCATCAAACCGTGATTAAAGTGACCCCACCTGTGGATCGTAAAGCGGGCATTCTAGTGTCTTCAGTTGAAGAATTGGTTGAGAAGTTAAAAAACGAAGCGAAGGTGATCTAATATGGCCATTTTAGTATTAGCAGAACACGATAACGTCAGTTTAAAAACTGATACGGCAAAAGTGGTCAGTGCAGCAACGGCCATTGGTGGTGATGTACATGTATTGGTTGCCGGTCATGATTGTGCTGCTGTGGTAACTGCTGCACAAAGCCTTGCGGGTGTCAGTAAAGTGTTGGTTGCGGATAGCGCAGAATATAGCGCGCAATTGGCTGAAAATGTATCAAAATTAGTTGTTGAACTTGCCGCTGATTATGATCATGTATTGGCAGCGGCGACCAGCGTAGGTAAAGATACTTTACCTCGCGTTGCAGCATTATTAGATGTATCACAAATTTCTGAAGTCATTGAAGTGGTGAGTAGCGATACTTTTGTTCGTCCAATTTATGCGGGTAACGCATTGGCAACAGTGCAAAGTTTAGATGCTAAAAAAGTCATGACAGTGCGCTCTAGTGCATTTGATGCTGCAGCTTCAACCGGCAGCGCAGAAGTCGTTAACCTTACTCAGGCTATTGCTGCGCGCACAGAGTTTGTATCGCAAGCGTTAACTGAATCGGCTCGTCCAGAGCTGGGTAATGCTGGTATTATCGTGTCAGGCGGCCGTGGTATGGGCAGTGGTGAGAACTTTGCTATTTTAGAACAGCTTGCCGATAAGTTAGGCGCTGCAGTGGGTGCATCTCGCGCGGCGGTTGATGCTGGCTTTGTACCTAACGATTTACAAGTCGGTCAAACGGGTAAAATCGTTGCGCCAGACTTGTACATTGCGGTCGGTATTTCTGGAGCTATTCAGCATCTTGCCGGTATGAAAGATTCAAAAGTGATTGTGGCTATTAACAAAGATCCTGAAGCACCGATTTTCCAGGTGGCTGACTATGGTCTAGTGGCTGATTTATTTGAGGCCGTCCCTGCACTAAACGGCCTAGTTTAACGCGACGACGGTTGTCTTGAAGGTCAAAACCTTTTGGATAGTCTGTTCACCTATTTAAAGGTTTCTACTTTATTTAAGTAGAAACCTTTTTTATTGCTCATTTTGCAGCGAATACCAATCCGTAATAGATCAGTTGTTGGTTTTGTACTCAGAGTCTTAGTGTCTATTTGATTTAAAAACGTTAAACTAATGCTATATACTTGTGATTAACATGGTGCTTTTGTTATTGAGACAGCATTTTTGCGTTTTTTTACTAGCACTGTATGACCCATTTATGATTTTATATTGGCGCTTTTTGTAATGTGGTTCTTACAACAAGCAAAAGTAGAGGTGCATTGCATAAGAGTCGTGTTGAATTGGGTGATTCCGATAATTCAGCATAAAAGGATGCAATGCCGAAATAAATGAGTTGATCAACCTCATTTGTTGGGGCAGTTCTCGAAAGGGACTGCACTGTCATAGTGTTTTTATCGACATGATAAAAAATGATATTCATATTAAATGGGTATAGCTGTGGAGTGCTACTAGTAATGTTAATGCATGCACTTTCTGTGTATGTTTAGCCTTATTTCTAGTTTTTCTCCATTCGTATCCCACGAAGAAAAAAATAAATTATGATAATAAGTTATGCCGATTCGGCACTGTCTGTTTTGCCACCTGTTGTGGCGATTACGCTGGCCATATTAACCCGTAAAGTCCTGCTTTCTTTAGGGGTAGGCATTATTTTTGGTGCGTTATTATTGACTGATTTTTCATTGCTTAGCAGTGGTGAATATATTGCGACAACGGTGAGTCAGTTAGTGTGGAAAGATGCAGCACTGAATAGTTGGAACGTCTACATTTTAGGCTTTTTAATTGTATTAGGGATGATTACTGCATTAATTACCGTGAGTGGTTCTGCACGTGCGTTTGCTGATTGGGCTAAATTGCGTATTCGCAATAAGCGTGACGCTAAATTAATGACCATGTTTTTGGGGTGCGTGGTCTTTATTGACGATTATTTTAACAGTTTAGTGGTTGGTTCAATTTCTCGTCCTATCACTGATCGTTATCATGTTTCTCGCGCAAAACTTGCCTATATTCTTGATTCGACCGCAGCGCCAATATGCGTTATCTCTCCGGTTTCTAGCTGGGGCGCTTACATTATTGCATTAATCGGCGGTATTTTAACGGCGCACGGTTTTGCTGATACAGGTCATTTGAGTGTGTTTATACAAATGATCCCAATGAACTTTTACGCACTTATTTCGTTATTGTTACTTTTATGCGTAGCAACATTTAGCTTAGACGTTGGGCCTTTACGTCAGCATGAGTTAAATGCGCTTCGTGGCGATTTATTTGACGAATCTAAAGGCCAACCGCCAGGGGCAACAGCTGACTTACCTGAAGCCGATACAGGTAAAGTGATTGGTTTATTCTTACCTATCGCGATATTAGTGTTTGCGACGGTGTATTTTATGGTGTCTAGCGGTGCAGATGCATTAGCGTCAAGTGAGTTACCTTTTAGTGTATTAGGTGCATTTGAAAATACCGATGTCAGCTCATCACTCTTTTTTGGTTCTATTGTGGGCTTTATTGCTACTGTAGTGCTTGCTATTAAGCAAAAAGTGGCATGGTCGATGTTATTACAGGGCATGCGAGTTGGTGCACTTTCAATGTTACCAGCGGTCTATATCTTATTGTTTGCTTGGACGATTGCAGGTGTGATTGGCGAGCTTGAAACCGGTAAATATATGGCGAGCTTAGCCACCGACAATATTCCTTTTGCACTATTACCTGCAGGGTTATTTTTATTAGCGGGCGTAACAGCATTTTCAACTGGGACCAGTTGGGGGACCTTTGGAATTATGCTACCGATTGCTGCAGATATGGCGATGGGCAGTGACAGCACCATGATGTTACCTATGTTGGCCGCTGTGTTGTCTGGCGCGGTATTTGGCGATCATTGTTCGCCGATATCGGACACCACTATCTTGTCATCAACGGGGGCGAGTTGTCATCATATTGACCATGTTGTGACGCAATTACCTTATGCGCTCATCGCTGCGACTATCAGCCTAGTGGGTTATACTGTTTTAGGGTATACCGCATCGCTAGTGGCAGGACTGATAAGTTGTGCAGTGTTGTTTGTGTTGAGTGTTGTGATACTGCATTTTTGGGCTAAAAAGTAATCTCAAGCTTAGATTCAAACCTCATAAACGTTGCGTATTAAAAAATGCCGTATTCATAACGAATACGGCATTTTTGTTTGTTGTTAGCATGTTAAACCAGTTACTATAAGCCGCATAAATTGACCAACGATTAGGACACTAAATTTTGGCGCAACTGTACTTTTATTATTCGGCGATGAATGCCGGTAAATCGACTTCATTGCTGCAGTCTTCTTATAATTATCGTGAGCGCGGGATGCATACCCTAGTGATGACGGCGTCGATAGACAATCGTTATGGTGTCGGCAAAGTGTCATCCCGTATTGGCATTGAAACAGATGCGCAGGTATTTGGTAGTAATGATAATTTAATTGAACTTATTTCGACTTCTCATGATGAGAAAAAAATCCATTGCGTACTGGTCGATGAAAGTCAGTTTTTGAGTAAAGAACAGGTGCGTCAGTTAACACATGTGGTCGATAATATGGATATTCCCGTGTTGTGTTATGGGCTGCGTAATGACTTCCAAGGTGAACTGTTTCCCGGTAGCCAATATCTATTAGCCTGGGCAGACAAATTAGTTGAGCTTAAAACGATTTGTCATTGTGGCCGTAAAGCAAACATGGTGGTAAGACTGGACCATGAAGGTAAGCCGATGCGTGAAGGTGAGCAGGTTGCTATTGGCGGGAATGAAAGCTATGAGTCAGTTTGCCGTAAGCATTTTCGTGAGTTTTTGTGGGATTAAGGTTTAGCTAATTGTCGTTCGTATTTGGTTAAGTTTTATTTTATAAAAAAGCCGCTTCAATTGTATTGAAGCGGCTTTTTTACGGTTTTTACCGGAACATACCGTTATTAAAAATCGGCTTCGGCGAAATCAACAATATTAGCACTACTAGATTCAATTTGTTTGCGTAAGCTACGAGTTTGGCTCCCCCAATAACTCATAAAAAACTGTGCTGTTTTTAGTTTAGCTTGGTAAAAGCTTGTCTCTTCGGTACCGGCTTCTATCGCTGCTAATGATGTTGCAGCAACACGAGTCCACATCCAGGCAAGGGCACAAATACCGAATAACTGCATATAAGCCATTGATGCCGCACCAATTAAGTCGGGGTTTTTACTGGCTGATTGCACAATAAATCCGGTGGCTTTTTCAAGATCGCCCGCCGCATCCATTAACCCAGCAAGATAAGGTTTCATTGCATCATTAGTAGCATGTTGCTGCACGAGCTCTTTGACCATGCCGGACCATAGCGTTAATGCAGCGCCTTTATCTGCCAGTAATTTACGGCCAACTAAATCAAGTGCTTGTACACCATTAGTGCCTTCATAAATCATCGCGATACGGATATCACGGACAAACTGCTCCATACCCCATTCGTTAATATAACCATGGCCGCCATACACTTGTTGCGCATCTACGCAGGCTTTAAAGCCCTGGTCGGTAACAAACCCTTTAACAATGGGAGTGAATAGTGCGGCAAGTGCAGAGGCTTGTTTCGCTTTAGCAGGATCGGTATGACGCTCTGCTTGATCAAGCCATAATGCTTGTTGGCCCATTAGCGCACGAGTCCCTTCATTGAACGACTTTTGTGACAACAGCATACGGCGAACATCACCATGCACAAGCAATGAGTCAGCGGTTTGGTCTGGTTGTTTAACCCCACTTAAAGCCCGGCCCTGGATACGGTCTTTGGCATAAACTAATGCGTTTTGATAAGCAATGTCTGACACGCCTAAGCCTTGAATACCAACACCTAAACGCGCTTGGTTCATCATGGTAAACATGGCTTTTAGGCCTTGATGTGGCGCGCCAACGAGTTCACCTATTGCACCATCAAAATGCATCACACAGGTTGAATTACCGTGAATGCCCATTTTGTGCTCTAAACCGGTAGCACTTAATGTGTTGGCTTCACCTAAACTGCCATCGGCATTGACTAAAAACTTAGGTACGGCAAATAACGAAATCCCTTTTACGCCATCAGGTGCATCGGGTAGTCGAGCTAATACTAAGTGAATGATATTGTCGGCTAAGTCATGATCGCCAGATGAAATAAAGATTTTTTCTCCGCTTATGGCATATACATTATCAGCCACAGAAACGGCTTTTGTGCGCAGTAAGGCTAAATCAGTCCCGGCATGAGACTCGGTTAAGTTCATGGTGCCAGTCCATTCCCCGCTCACCAATTTGGCGAGGTACTTTTGTTTAAGCGCATCGCTACCATGTACATGAATTGCTGAATATGCACCATGGGTTAACCCTGGGTACATTGCAAATGCCATGTTAGTGGCTGTTTTCATTTCGGTGGCAAATGTACCAATAACCTCAGGTAAGCCTTGGCCACCAAATTCAGGGTCGCATGTTAATGTTGCCCAACCATCTTCTACATATTGTTTGTAAGCTTGCTTAAAACCTGTTGGTGTAATGACTTTTCCGTCAACCAGTTTACAGCCCTCTAAATCACCGCTGGCATTCAGTGGCAGCATAATGTCGGTGGTAAAGTCTGCAACGCCTTGCAAAATCGCGTCAGTGAGATCGGCATCTATTTCATCAAAACCACGTAAATCAGTTTGTTGATAGATGTTCAGCAATTCAGACAAAATGAATTGGTAATCACGCAGAGGAGCTTGGTAAATAGGCATAAGTCATTCCTTGGTTGGTTATTGCTTTTACGGTTTGGGTGACCGAGGTAATTGTCACTGGTCCGATGTTTGTTTTGTTAGTCACATAACATACCCAATTTCGAGTAAAAACTCAGTATTATTTTTACGTAAGCGTAAACTTATTTGTTAGGCGTTAACGTCACGATGAATTGACTGTGAACATTGATACCCATATTTAGTGGTAAAAGATCATAGGTGAGCGAAAACAAAATGGCTTAAGTCGGGTCTATTAATATCTTAAATGCGCCATAAAATGAGTGCGCAAGTTGGCTTATAAACTGAGGGGTGATATGAAGGTTAGGGGAGATACTGCAGATTAAAATGATGTCATTTAGATAAAACACTGCAATATATTCTTAAATAACGGCAGTATTTACTTGGATTGTCGACGTAAGGTCAATTTTAACATTAGCGGCCCAATCAGTGTCGTTAAAGCAATCACCATGACTAAAATCGCAAATTCTTTCGGGTGAATCACCCCAAGCTGGCGGCCCATTTCAGCAAATACGAGTCCTACCTCGCCACGGGGAACCATCGCAGAGCCGACAATACACCTTTCTTGCCAATTAGAACTGGCTGTCAGTCCTGCAATAAACTTGGCCGCAACAGCAATGAACGTTAATCCAAGCAATAATAGTATCCCCATTAAGCTTAAATCTAACTGACTAATATCCAGGCTAATTCCTACATAGACAAAGAAGATAGGGCTGAATAATTGCACTAATGGTTTAGCTGATTCTTCAAGTTTATAGGTAAAAGCATATGGGTTTTTGAGATACCGATTAAAGGGAGAGGTGAATTGTCTTGATAAGCCCATGCCTACGGCAAAACCGCCTAAAATGGCTGGCGTGCCAAACCAGTGGGCTAACCAAGCAAATAGACAAATTAATGCCATCACAACCATGACTTCATAGCCCGGAATACTGGCTTTAAGGTGCAGCCAACGAGTTACATAAATAATGCTTCTCACTAACGGCGGGCTAAGGATAATAAATGCAGCAATCATGGCAAATAGCATCAAGGTTGAGCCAATAGAAAACTCGCCTGATGAGGCAAAATTAAACAGCGCGCTTAATAAAATCACCCCGACGATATCGTCGATAACGGCAGCGCCAAGAATGATATGCCCTGCAACACTTTGCGTTTGATTATTTAAGCTTAATACCCGCATTGAAATACCAATGCTGGTGGCTGTGAGGGCGCAGCCAAAAAATAGTGCGTTAAAAGGAGGGATAGAAAGCCAATACATGCTGGCGATACCGCAAGCCAATAACGGCATCGCAATACCGAGTAACGCCACACGCATTGCTTTACGGCCAGAATTAGCCAGATGTTTGATTGAGGTTTCGCAGCCGATATCAAATAAAAGCAATATCACACCGAGTTCGGCAATGATGGCTAAGGTGCTATGTGGCGTAACCCAATTGAGCAGTGACGGGCCAATAACAATCCCCGCGGTGACTTCTCCCACCACGCTCGGAAATCCTAATCGTGCACTCAATTCACCTAATAAGCGGCCGCTAACTAGAATGATAAAAAGCGCCATTACAAAGCTGTCTATTGCCATCCCATGTTCCTTAAGTTGGGCAATATGTGTTTGATTATTTTGATCTAACAAAGTTGATGTTGATCAATTTTTGTATCGATACTTATGCATAAAGTTACGCTATTGGCTAAGCTAAAGATAGTTGTTAGTTCACGTTTTATTGAGAATGTTATTGCGTATGTTGCAGTCGTTAATGTTGAGGTGATGGGGTACTGTTTCTCTTATATCGCGACAATATTGATATGCGAAAAATATATAGGACCTAGGACACAACATTAATCATTAACACGCCCATAAGGAGATTTAAATGAACAAAATGTTTGTTATTGCTCAAATGGAAAGAGCCCACACTGATGCTATTGCTCACGGGTTAGCATTAGCGAAGCAATTAAATAAACAAGCCGAAGTGTTTGCTTATACTTATGCATATTTAAGTGGCGCCGACCGTGATAACCCAAGGTTAGCGGGCGTGGCTCAAAAAGCCTTAATGACTCAACGAGAAAAACAATTACAAGCCCATTTAGATACGCTCGATGCTGAAGATGTGCCATTGCATGTGATTTGGAGTAAGTACCTTTTTGAACATGCTTGTAGCCATGCGCAGTGTCATGGTTTTGATTTAATAGTTAAAGCGGTTCACCATGCCGACCATTATTTACCGACCGACTGGCAGCTTATTCGCCATACGACAGTGCCTTTATTATTGCTCACCAATAATCCACTCAATAATGGACAAACGACCTTAATCTCAATCGACCTAGGCACCAGAAACCTTGCGAAACAGCGCCTTAATGATGCTGTGATTGCCCATGGAAAACAGCTTGCTAAAGCGACGGGGACAAAGCTACATGTGGCTTACGTACTTAGAATTCCGCAAATTGTGCGCGATATGGATTTGCTTGATATTAATGCCCTGGTGAAAAAAGCGTATGCGGAGCACAAACAAAAAATTGCTGAAATGGGTGTTGATGCTGATTGCATGCACATTATTACTGGTGAGCCAGAGTTGTGTTTATTTGAATTAGCCTGCCGCTTAAAAAGCCAATATTTTGTAGTAGGAGCAAGGCAGCGCCAAGGGTTGTTAGGACGAATGATTGGCAATACTGCTGAAGCCATTTTAAGTCGAATGCGCAGCAATGTATTGGTTATCCCAACTGAAGAATAATGTTTAAAAAAGCCCGGTAAAAACCGGGCTTTTTGCAAATAACACTTAAATTTTAAAATGTCATTTCGGGCACGTGTTCTGGCACGATAAGCTTACCCGCAGTTTTAGCCACAATTTCATCAACTGTTACGCCTGGTGCACGTTCGAGCAAATGAAATGCGCCATCTTTAATTTCCATAAAGGCTAAATCGGTCATCACCCGTTTAATGCAGCCATATCCGGTTAACGGTAACTCACATGTTGATAATAATTTTGAGTTGCCGTGTTTGTCGGCATGCATCATGGTGACAATTATATTATCAGCACCAGCGACTAAATCCATTGCGCCGCCCATGCCTTTAATCAGCTTGCCTGGGATCATCCATGAAGCGATAGAGCCGTTAACATCAACTTCAAATGCACCTAGTACGGTAAGATCTACGTGGCCGCCACGGATCATCGCAAAACTCTCTGCCGATGAAAAAAATGATGCACCAGGTACAGCGGTAACCGTTTGTTTACCCGCATTAATAAGGTCTGCATCAATTGTCTCTTCGGTAGGGAATTCACCCATACCCAATAAGCCATTCTCAGACTGCAGCATGACTTGCATGCCCTGTGGAATATAGTTAGCCACAAGGGTTGGAATACCAATACCAAGGTTTACGTAAAAGCCGTCTTGTAATTCTTTTGCTACGCGCTGGGCGAGTTGTTCTCTGGTCAATGCCATGGTGTTATCTCCCTTATTTCGCAGCTTTGACGGTACGTTGTTCGATACGTTTTTCAAAGCTGGCTTTGATGACGCGATCAACATAAATACCGGGTGTATGGATGTGGTCTGGATCGAGTTCGCCTGGTTCAACAATCTCTTCTGCCTCGACGACGGTAATTTTACCTGCGGTAGCCATCATTGGATTAAAATTGGCGGCAGTTTTACGGAACACTAAATTACCCATGGTGTCGGCTTTCCACGCGCGAACTAAAGCAAAATCTGCCGTTAATGATTCTTCTAATACGTAATGACGACCTTTAATTTCACGGGTTTCTTTGCCGTCAGCTATCGGCGTGCCGTAACCGGTGGCGGTGAAAAATGCCGGAATACCGGCGCCGCCAGCACGGATTTTCTCGGCCAATGTGCCCTGTGGCGTGAGTATGACATTAAGCTCACCAGACAACATTTGTTGTTCAAAGGTGGCATTTTCGCCAACATAAGAGGCTATCATGGTCGAAATTTGATGTTGTTGAAGCAATAAGCCTAAACCAAAATCATCAACACCCGCATTGTTTGAAATGGCGGTTAAGCCTTTTACACCCAATTTAACCATGTGGTTAATTAAGCCCTCAGGAATACCACACAAACCAAAGCCGCCGACCATAATGGTCATGTCGTCATTCAGTCCTGCTAGTGCTTCGTCATAGCTGTGGACGACTTTATCGAATCCTGCCATCTTGTTGTCCTTATTGTTATGTTCACAACGGTGAGTATTTTTCTGCTAACCAGTGTGAGTATATGTGATTATGTTCTGATTGCATTTGCCACTTTAGACCCACTAGCGCGCCCCAAAACGCGGCTAATGTTGTCGCCCGCTAATGCAAGCTTAGTTAAATCAATGCCGGTATCAATTCCCACCCCATGGAGCATGTAGACTAAATCTTCAGTGGCGAGATTGCCCGACGCACCTTTGGCATAAGGACAACCACCTAAACCTGCAACTGAGGCGTCAAACACGCTAACACCGGTTTCAAGGCAGGCGAATATGTTGGCTAATGCTTGGCCGTAGGTGTCATGAAAGTGCAGGGCTAATTTGTCTATTGGCACCACTTTGGCGACAGCCTCAACCATTTGCCGCGCTTTAATGGGTGTACCCACACCAATGGTGTCGCCTAATGAGATTTCGTAACAACCCATTTGGTAAAGGAGCTCAGAGACTCTCGCGACTTCACTCACTGCAATGTCGCCCTCGTATGGGCAACCCAGTACACAAGATACATAACCACGAACTCGGATGTTGTGCTTTTGAGCCGCTCCGATGAGTGGTGCAAAGCGCGCAATTGACTCATCGATAGAGCAATTGATATTTTTCTGACTAAAGCTTTCTGATGCAGCGCCAAAAATAGCCACTTCATCAGCACCAGCCGCTAATGCTAATTCGAACCCTTTTAGGTTAGGGGTGAGGGCACTGTAAACCACATTGGGTTTGCGCTTTATTTGACGCAATACATCATTCGAGTCTGCCATTTGTGGTACCCACTTAGGTGACACAAAGCTGCCTGCTTCAATACGTTTAATGCCGGCATCGGCAAGTTGATCAATTAATATCAACTTGTCTGCTGTACTCACTGGCACCTCATTTTGTAGGCCGTCACGGGCACCGACCTCAAAAATACTCACGTTAGTCGGTAACATTTAAGCTTCCTCGGGTTTAGCTTCTGAGGCTAATGGTTCAACGTTTAACAGTTGTGCTCCGTCACTGACAAGCTCACCGCTTTGGAAATAAAACTCGCTGACCACACCGTCAAACGGGGCTTCAATGGTGTATTCCATTTTCATGGCTTCCATGACTAATAAGCCTTGGCCGGCTTTAACGTGCTGGCCCACTTCCACTAAATGCGTTACAACAGTGCCATTCATTGGTGCTTTAAGTTTATCGGCATGGTTTACAACTTCTTCGACGACTTGAGCCAAAATGGCTTTAAAGTGATAACTGCCAGAAGGTAAAAATAACGTAAAATCATCGCCTTGATGGCTAACAGGCACTTTGCTTTTATGGCCGTTGATTTCAGCAAGCAGTAAATCGGCTTTTAGCTCGCCCGCTAAGCTCAACACTTGGTCGTGTAAACACAATTGATATTGGTCGCCCATGGCAATCAGTAGTAAATCATGTTGTTGAGCATCACTAGCAGCGTCAGTTAATAGCGACACATGATGCACGCTTGAACTGTTGAGTCTAAAACCGCTCACCAAACCCCAAGGTGAATATGGATCTGCGCTGTTGATGGCTAACGCTTTTGCCGCTTGTTTGCGTGACAACACTTGAAACAGACCTGCGAGCGCTAACGCGGTATCGGCTTCAATAGCCGCGTCACCAATTAAGGTGTCACCATAGCGCTCAATAAAGTCAGTACAGAAGTCTGCCGCAGCAAAGGCTGGGTGCTCTGCAATATTGGCTAAAAACTCGATGTTATGTTTAAGACCACTGATTTGATATGACTCAAGCGCATGGACTAAACGTTGCAGCGCGCGCGGGCGTGACTCGTCCCACACAATCAATTTGGCGATCATCGGGTCGTAAAAGTTACTGATGACATCGTTTTCACGAATGCCTGAGTCGATGCGCACATGGCGGTTTTGTTCAGGCTCACGTAAAAAGTTGAGTTTACCGCTGGCAGGTAGAAATTCGTTTTGTGGGTCTTCAGCGTAAACGCGCACTTCAAATGAATGGCCATGAATACGCACTTCATCCTGGCGCAGCGGCAATTCGCCACCACTGGCAACAATCAACTGCCATTTTACGAGGTCTTGGCCTGTCACCATTTCGGTTACTGGGTGCTCTACCTGTAAACGAGTATTCATTTCCATAAAGTAAAAGCTGTTGTCCGTATCAAGCAAAAACTCAACCGTGCCCGCGCCAACATAATCAATAGCTTTAGCAGCAGCCACGGCAGCATTACCCATTTGGGCGCGAAGCTCATCAGACAAACCTGGAGCTGGGGCTTCTTCAACCACTTTTTGATGGCGACGTTGAATAGAGCAATCACGATCAGATAAGTAAATGGCACTGCCATGAGTATCGGCAAATATTTGTAATTCAACATGGCGCGGTTGGCGTAAGTAGCGCTCCATTAATAGCTTGTCATTACCAAATGATGAGGTGGCTTCACGACGTGCAGACTTTATGGCGTCGAGAATTTCACCGTCGTTTTCAACGATACGCATCCCTTTACCACCGCCGCCGTAAGCCGCTTTAATCAGCAAAGGAAAACCAACAGCTTTTGCTTCAGCGATTAAAGTCGCATCGGTTTGATCGTCGCCGTGATAACCCGGCACTAAGGGTACATTGGCTTTTGACATGATTTCTTTAGCGGCACTTTTACTGCCCATGGCGTCAATGGCGTCGCTACCCGGGCCAACAAAGGCTATGCCATTTTGCTCGCATTGACGGGCAAATTCGGCATTTTCGGATAAAAAACCATAACCAGGGTGAATCGCTTCAGCACCTGACTTTTTGGCAATCTCGATAATTAAATCGGTTTTTAAATACGAGTCAGCAGGGGCGCTGCCGCCTAGGTAAAACGACTCATCAGCCATGGCCACATGGCGGGCATCTTTGTCGGCATCGGAATAAAGGGCGATGGTGCGAACACCCATGGTTTGCGCGGTTTTAATGATACGGCAAGCAATTTCACCACGGTTAGCAATCAGTAATTTGGTAAACATTATTGGGCTCCTTGCGGATCAGATTCTAGGTGTTGCCATGCGGGTGGTCTTTTATCAAAAAACGCATTAAGCCCTTCTTGGCCTTCATCTGATACACGAATACGGGCAATTTTTTCGCTGGTAAAATCGAGCGTAGCGTCATTAATTACGCCATCTTCTAAATGTGATATTAAGGTTTTTGCCCATGCCATGCCCTGAGGACTGTTGGCATTAAATGCGTCGATAAAAGGGACCACCGCAGCATCTAAGTCATCGTTAATGTCGTGAATAACTTGATGGGTTAAGGCTATATCAGCACTAAAACGTTCAGCGGTGAGCATAAAGCGACGCGATTGACGATTACCCATGGCACGAACCACATACGGGCTAATGACCGCAGGAATAAGGCCGAGTTTCACTTCGCTTAAGCAAAAACTGGCGCGAGTATTAGCAATGGCAATATCGCAGCAACAAATTAAGCCTAATGCGCCACCAAACGCGGCACCTTGCACAAGGGCAATGGTCGGTTTTGGGAATTTGTCGAGTACGTGCATTAACTTGGCAAGCTGGTGGGCGTCGGTGAGGTTTTGCTCAAAGTCCATCTGTGCTTGTTTGCGCATCCAATTAAGATCGGCTCCAGCGCTGAAATTTTTGCCATTAGCACGCAATATTAACATATTGCACTGGCTGTCTTTGGCAAAGTGTTCGATAGCCTGGATCATCTCGCTAATCATCACTTCATCAAAGGCATTATGTACTTCTGCGCGGTTTAGCACGAGTTGCGCCACACCTTGCTCAAGGCTGCATACAATGTGTTTATAGGGTGTAGATGTCATTTTTATTGTCTCCTAGTCAGTTGAATTAACCGCACAATTACATGCGGAACACCCCAAAGCGGGTGTCTTCAATAGGAGCATTTAATGCTGCCGATAACGCCAGGCCAACTATATCGCGGGTTTGCGCCGGGTCAATAATGCCATCGTCCCATAAGCGGGCACTGGCATGGTATGGATGACCTTCTTTTTCATATTGATCAACAATCGGCTTACGGAAAGTTTGTTCATCTTCAGCCGACCACTCAATCCCTTTGCGGGCTAAACCATCGCGGCGCACGGTGGCTAGTACGCCAGCAGCTTGTTCGCCGCCCATTACCGAGATACGGGCGTTAGGCCACATCCACATCATGGTTGGTTCAAATGCGCGGCCGCACATGCCGTAGTTACCCGCGCCATAACTGCCACCGATAATGACGCTAAATTTAGGCACATTAGCACAAGAGACTGCAGTGACCATTTTGGCGCCGTGTTTGGCAATACCTTCATGTTCGTACTTTTTACCCACCATAAAGCCGGTAATGTTTTGCAGGAATAACAGCGGAATTTTGCGTTGGCAACACAGTTCAATAAAGTGAGCACCTTTTTGCGCCGACTCTGAAAACAGAATGCCGTTATTGGCGACGATGCCGACGGGGTAGCCATGAATGCGGGCAAAACCACACACTAGGGTTGTGCCGTAATTGGCTTTAAATTCGTCAAAGTCAGAGTCATCAACCACGCGGGCAATGACCTCTTTTACATCAAACGGCTTTTTAAGATCGGTGCCGACAATGCCGTACAATTCATGGATGTCGAATTGTGGTGGTTTGACCGGGCTTAATAAGCTTTTGATTTCTTTTTGATGGTTAAGACGCAGCACGGCACGACGAGCAAGCTCAAGCGCGTGTTCGTCATTTTGGGCTAGATGATCAGCAACACCGGATATTTTAGTGTGCACTTCTGCGCCGCCAAGCTCTTCTGCACTGACTTCTTCACCGGTAGCCGCTTTAACAAGTGGGGGGCCGGCTAAAAAGATAGTGCCTTGATCTTTTACGATAATCGACTCATCTGCCATGGCTGGTACATAAGCGCCGCCTGCAGTACATAAACCCATGACCACGGCAATTTGCGGAATGCCTTTGGCTGACATTTGTGCCTGGTTGTAAAAAATTCGCCCGAAATGATCACGGTCTGGAAAGACTTCATCCTGGCGCGGTAAATTCGCGCCGCCAGAATCGACTAAGTAGATACACGGTAAATGGCAACGGCTGGCAATATCTTGTGCACGTAAATGCTTTTTAACCGTAATAGGGTAGTAAGTACCGCCTTTTACAGTGGCATCGTTGGCGATAATCATGCATTCAACACCACTGACCCGGCCAATACCGGCAATGACGCCTGCGGCTGGCACTTCTTCGTCATAAACTTCGTAGGCGGCAAATTGCGATATTTCTAAAAAGGGCGAACCTGGGTCAAGCAGCTTTTCAACGCGCTGGCGCGGCAATAATTTGCCACGTGATAAATGGCGTTCTAATGCAACAGGGCCGCCACCTTGTTCGATTCTTTTTAGTTTTTGTTGAAGATCATCGACCAATAACGCCATGCTGTCTGACTTGGCTTTAAATTCGTCACTGCGAGGATTGATACGGCTGCTCAGTTGCGTCATTTCTATATCCTTAATGAAGCAAAAAATAGGGGGCTTGATTAAAGCGACATGACAAGCTTGATATGCCGCCTTTGTAGTGAAATGTTGGTTACTTTGACTCGTTAAACAATTCGCGACCAATTAACATGCGGCGAATTTCAGAGGTACCAGCACCAATTTCGTAAAGCTTAGCGTCACGCAATAAACGGCCTGTGGCGTATTCGTTAACATAGCCATTACCGCCGAGTAATTGAATGGCATCTAAAGCCATTTTTGTGGCCAGTTCTGCACTGTATAAAATCGCGCCAGCGGCATCTTTGCGGGTGGTTTCACCGCGATCACAGGATTTTGCTACACTGTACACATATGAGCGAGCTGCATTCATACCCGTGTACATATCAGCCAGTTTGCCTTGCACTAATTGGAATTGACCAATAGATTGGCCGAATTGTTCGCGCTCATGAATGTAAGGCACGACGATGTCCATACAAGCGGACATAATGCCTAAGGGGCCGCCCGATAACACGACGCGTTCATAATCTAGCCCGCTCATTAATACTTTTACGCCGTTGTTGAGGCCGCCTAAGATGTTTTCTTCTGGCACTTCACAGTCTTCAAATACCAATTCACAAGTGTTCGATCCGCGCATGCCTAATTTGTCGAGTTTCTGCGCCTGACTAAAACCTTTGTAGCCACGCTCAACGATAAACGCAGTAATGCCGTGTGCGCCTTTATCAAGGTCGGTTTTGGCGTAAATTACATAGGTGTGGGCATCAGGACCGTTAGTGATCCACATTTTATTACCATTAAGGATGTAGCGGTCGCCTTGTTTGCGTGCGTGTAGCTTCATTGACACAACATCTGAACCGGCGTTAGGTTCGCTCATGGCAAGGGCACCAATGTGTTCGCCGCTGATTAGCTTGGGTAAATATTTGGCTTTTTGAGCGTCATTACCGTTACGATTAATTTGGTTAACACACAAGTTTGAGTGGGCACCGTAACTTAAGCCGATAGAGGCAGATGCTCGGGAGATTTCTTCCATTGCGACAACGTGAGCAAGATAGCCCATGTTAGCGCCGCCATATTGCTCATCAACAGTGACACCTAATAAACCCATATCGCCAAGTACTGGCCATAATTGATTAGGGAAGGCATTGTCGATATCGACTTGGGCAGCCATAGGGGCGATTTCGTTAGCGGCAAAACCACGTACGGCATCACGTAACATATCTACATCTTCACCTAAGCCGAAGTTTAGGCTGGTATAAAAGTCGCTCATTTGCTTGTGTCCTGTTGAATTTTTATTATTGTCTGCAAAATATTTGCTGCCAACGCGTTATCGAGGCGTTTTTGGCAGAGGGATACAATGTTGGCCGAATTGAGTCAGCCATTTGTTATTATTTATTTTTCTTGGCTGAGTTATCTTCTAATGCCGCTTTGCATTGTTGTTCGGCAGAATTGAGTTCCATCAGCACCACTTTAATGTCGTCCATTTGCTGTTGCAGTGCCGATTTCTTTTCGTTAACCAAATCAAGCATAGTGTTGAGCTGAGTAGAACTGCTTTTATCTGCATCGTAAAGCTCAAACAACCGGCGCGTTTCTGCTAACGAAAACCCAAGGCGCTTGCCTCTAAGGATGAGTTTTAAACGTACACGGTCTTTTAAGCTGTAAATGCGGGTTTGGCCGCGACGCTTAGGCTTGATCAAGCCTTGGTCTTCGTAAAAACGAATGCTACGAGTGGTGATATCAAATTCTTTTGATAAGTCACTAATTGAATATGTGGATTGTGGGCTATGGATTGTGCTCATCATGTCACCAAAACGGTTTCTTTTGATGCAAGATATATGAAGTTTACGTAAAGGTAAAGTTTGTGGTGCGTAATTTGACCATTAATTGCAAAATATAATGTTAAATTATCTTGTCGAATGAAATTCTATTATACCTTAACTAACTGTTATTTCGTATTTTTATATGTTAACAGGTAAGGGCAGTTTTGGGGTGGGCAGGCAGTTGAAACCTAAGGTTTTTTTGATCATCTCATCGTCTATTATCCCTTTGTCTAATAGGGCAATTTAATGATTTCTGCCCATAATCATTGAAATAAAAGCTAATTAATGGAG
This sequence comes from Shewanella algicola, assembly GCF_014648035.1. Taxonomy (GTDB): domain Bacteria; phylum Pseudomonadota; class Gammaproteobacteria; order Enterobacterales; family Shewanellaceae; genus Shewanella; species Shewanella algicola. The sequence continues at coordinate 19,145 of NZ_BMQI01000051.1, forward strand.
AGCAATATGGCTGATTTAGGACTATCAATGCACGCACAATCGATAGCCGAGCCCGAAGTATTTTGGCAACAAGCTGCAGAGGCCATCAGTTGGGACATTGCACCGAACAAGGTGTTAGACGACAGTAACAAACCTTTTTATCGTTGGTTTGCTGATGGTAAAATGAACACCTGCTTTAACGCTGTTGACCGTCATGTGCTAGCTGGGCGAGGCGAACAAACGGCTATCCATTATATTAGTCCTGTGACTCAAAATGAATATTCAATTAGCTATGACTCTGTATTGGCTCAAGTTAAACGCCTAGCGGGATTAATGACATCATTGGGTGTAACGAAAGGCGACCGCGTCGTCATTTACATGCCTATGGTGCCAGAAACCGCTTATGCCATGTTAGCGTGCGCGCGCATTGGTGCGATTCACTCTGTGGTATTTGGTGGCTTTGCTGCCAATGAATTATCGACTCGAATTAATGATGCCAAACCTAAGTTAATCTTGTCAGCCTCTTGCGGCATTGAGCCTTCAGGTGTAGTGCCGTATAAGCCGTTATTAGACGATGCTTTGTCTCAAGCGCAACATCAAGTAGATCATTGCATTATTTTAAATCGTACTGAATACCAAGCAGAACTGCATACTCCGCGAGATCTTGATTGGTACGGTGCATTAGTTGATGCACCGGATGTTGATTGTGTGTCACTCGATGCGACAGACCCCTTATACGTGCTGTATACCTCGGGAACAACAGGGCAACCTAAAGGTGTTGTGCGCGATAATGGAGGCCATGCCGTTGCGCTAGCTTGGTCAATGAAGCACATTTATGATACTGGTATTGGTGATGTTTTTTGGGCTGCATCGGATGTGGGTTGGGTGGTAGGACATTCATATATTGTTTATGGACCATTGCTGGTGGGTGCAACGACGATAATGTATGAAGGCAAACCGATAGGCACCCCAGATGCTGGCGCGTTTTGGCGTATTATCGAACAAAAGCAAGTGCGAAGCTTTTTTACCGCGCCAACGGCTATCCGTGCAATTAAGCGAGAAGATCCTGAAGGTGAATTTATTAAGCAATTTGATCTTACTTGTCTTAAGCAAATGTATTTAGCGGGCGAACGCTGCGATCCCGAAACGCTCAATTGGAGTCAGCAACATTTAGGTAAACCTGTAGTTGACCATTGGTGGCAAACCGAAACCGGTTGGCCGGTTGCCGCCAACTTAATGGGTACTAACCCTATTGAGATTAAAGCAGGATCACCCGCTAGAGCCGTGCCTGGTTATCAGGTCGAAATTTTAGATGCGATGGGCGAGCAAGTGGCCAGCAATGAAAGTGGCAATGTGGTGATTAAACAGCCCTTGCCACCTGGCACACTCACGACGCTTTGGCAAAATGACAAACGTTATATTGACAGTTATTTGTCTATGTACCCTGGTTATTATTTAACAGGAGATGCGGGTTATATCGATGACGATGGCTACCTGTATATTATGAGCCGTATTGATGACATTATTAATGTCGCAGGTCACCGTCTATCAACGGGCCGTTTTGAAGAAGTATTGTGTCAGCACGAAGCCGTTGCTGAGGCTGCGGTTATTGGCGTACAAGACAAACTAAAAGGTCAGGTGCCTTTGGGCTTAGTGGTACTTAAAAATGGCGTGACCTTATCTGATGAAGTACTTTATAAAGAGTTACTTGCATTAGTTCGTCATGAAATTGGCCCGGTAGCGTCGTTTAGATTAGTCAGTGCTGTACAAAAACTGCCTAAAACACGTTCAGGTAAAATCCTGCGCGCGACCATGCGTAAAATTGCTGACAATCAAGATTACACCATGCCTGCCACGATTGAAGATCCGCAAACCTTGGATATTGTTTGCAATGCGCTGACTAAAATGGGTTACGCCAATGCGTTAACGTCTGAGTTAACCAAGGTATATCCCCAAACAACCTGAAGATGCTCGATTTCAGCAAGAGTTTACACGCGTTTAGGCAAGGCATTGATTGCGGGTAATGGTCGTTCCCTTTCCAAAATCAGCTAAATTAACAAAAGCCGCAGCATAAACACGTGTAAAACTTGCCCTTTGGGAGTTTCACCGTGTTCCCACTACGTTGTTGCGCTAATTTATAAGGTACCTACATTACCGCATTAACGCGCCTAGTATTGAAAACACGGTGAAGCTCTGAAACACGGATCTTCAAGTTGATTGGGTATAAATCATTTTGTAACACAATAGAGCCACTTTTTATGTTAAAAACAAAACCATAAAAGCCTAGTGTTTTTATGGTTTTTTCAATTGTGACAAGATGTTATCTCAAATGAAATAGATTGGGCTTACTTTGTTAAAAACAGCGTTTCCGCATTTTGTTACTGGTAATTTAGTTACAAGAATCGTTATAATTGCCAACCAAATGGTTTCGCATTACGCGATTAATCTCTGTGACCTGTGGAAAAAATGCTATGAATAACCACACCCAACAATCTCACGTCGGCGTTATTGGCCTTGGTGTGATGGGCAAGAACCTTGCACTAAACATCGCGGATAACGGCTATCATGTGGCTGTTTTTGATTTAGATACTCAAAAAGTCAATGCTGCGGTATCTCAAGAAAAAAGTGAGCGTAAAGCCGATGTAGCTGAACGCATGCAAGCCTGTAATAATCTTTCAGAAATGCTCGCAAATTTAGTTGAACCTCGCGTTATCGTATTATCTGTCCCTGCTGGCGCGCCAGTTGATGGCGTTTGTAAGTCATTAATTGAAGCGGGTATCGAGGCCAAAGATATTGTAATTGATACGGGTAACAGTTTATGGACAGACACCGTAGAACGTGAAGCTAAATATAAAGGACAATTTACCTTTTTTAGCTCAGCGGTATCGGGTGGTGAAGTTGGCGCACGTTTTGGGCCTTCATTAATGCCAAGTGGCGATGAAAATGCCTGGCGTTATGTTGAGCCTATTTGGAAAGCTATTGCCGCTAAAGTGGATCCTGAAACGGGTTTGCCTATTGAACGTTTTGAGCCAGGTAATCCGGTCACTGAAGGTGAGCCGTGTACGACTTATATTGGTCCAGCGGGTTCAGGCCATTACGTTAAAATGGTTCATAACGGCATTGAATATGCGGATATGCAGCTTATTTGTGAAGCCTATCAGTTACTCAGTGATGGTTTAGGTTTATCTGCATATGAGATTGGAGAGGTTTTTCAAGAGTGGGATAAAGGCATACTCAACAGTTACTTAATGGGGATTAGTGCTGAAGTGTTGCAACAAGCCGACCCATTAACGGGTAAACCGTTAGTTGAAATGATTTTAGATAAAGCAGGCCAAAAAGGCACTGGTTTATGGACCGCGGTAAGCAGCTTACAAATTGGCTGCCCGGCGCCAACTATCGCTGAAGCGGTTTATGCTCGTGCTGTTAGCACTCAGAAAAACTTGCGCATGCAGTTAAACTCAAAGCTAGCCGGCCCTGTACCAGTGGCATTTAATGATGTTGAAAAAGCAGAGTTTATTGCTAACCTTGAAGATGCTTTATATTGCGCTAAAGTGTGTTGCTATGCCCAAGGCTTTCAGCTAATGGCGATGGCAGCAAAAGAACACAACTGGACGTTAGACTTTGCTGAAATTGCTAAGATTTGGCGTGCGGGTTGTATTATTAGAGCAACCTTCTTGCAGTCAATCACTCAGGCTTATCACGAAGATGCAAACCTTGCGAATTTGTTGATGGCTGACACTTTTAGCCAGACATTGTCGCAAAAGCACCTTAACTGGCGTAAAACCGTTGCGGCATCGGTTATGCAGGGTATTCCAGCCCCGTGCATTAGTTCTGCAATTGCTTATTACGACAGCTACCGCTGCGAGACATTACCGGCAAACTTGTTACAAGGTCAACGTGACTTTTTTGGTTCGCACACCTTTGAGCGCACCGATAAGGCTGCAGGTGAAAAATACCATTTAGATTGGAGCGCCAAACAGCGCACATTAGCTAAAGTGTAGGTATTTTAAATTTGAAAAAGGCGTCTCATTATCCATGAGACGCCTTTTTTATTAATTTGATTCATTAGATGTAAAGCAGAGCCACATCAACGCAATGAAAAGAGCAAGCCTACACTAAATAATATGCTGAATATCATGGTGAGCTTGGCTGTTTGTCCAAGTATAGGATTAAGTGCTTCGCCTGAGTTGTTATGAAACTCGCGGCTTAAGTTCCGCGCAATCACCAACGATACACCTGACAGCAATACCGGTAATCCATCGAGAGAACCTAATAAAAAGCCTGCAATGATGATACCAAAGGGTAAGTATACAAAGCTTTGATATAAGACTTTAGCCTGTTCTTCACCTATTCGAACCGCAAGGGTATTTTTACCTGCTTTAGTGTCGGTAGAAATATCGCGGGTATTATTGACTAGCATGATTGCCGCGTTAAAAAAACCAATCGCACAGCCCAATAACCACGCGGTTAGGTTAGTTGTACCTGCTTGTAAATAATAACTGCCTACCACGGCCACTAAGCCAAAAAAGACAAATGCGGCGATTTCACCCAACCCATGTGATGCTAACGGGTAAGGGCCACCGCTATAACACAAGGCTCCAAGTATTGATGCGGCCGCTAATATTGCGATTGGCCAACCACCATGTACGATCAGAAGCGAGCCCACAACTAACGCCGTGACTAAACAACCCACCATGGCATTGCGGACTTGGTGTGGCGCTATCATGCCACTTTGGGTGACACGGGTTGGGCCTATGCGTTCAGCGGTATCTATGCCATTTTTAAAATCAAAATAGTCATTGGCCAAATTGACCGCAATTTGCAACAAAACAGCGCATAACATTGAAGTAAAAGCGATAACAAAACTAAATTGGCTTAAGCCAATAGCAAGCATATTCCCTACCAGTAAAGGACCAATTGCTGCAGGTAGTGTTCGTGGACGAATAGCAATAAACCAAGATTGCATTGAACTAGGTTGCATAATATTTTGATATAAAGTGTCGATTAGTCATGGCTAATATCATACCAAAAATTCAAAATAACTGCTGATATGAATTTTTGCGGTGTATCACTATTTTATAAATTAATATCAGATGATGTTAATTCAAAACTTTATCAACGAATAAGCTAGAAAACCTCTAGTTAACTAGGGTAACCTTAAGCGTTAATTCATGCGTTAGAGAAGGGTATATGAGTCAGGTATTAAACGATTTATTGTCATTATTATCACTTGAAAAACTTGAGGATGGTCTGTTTCGTGGTCAAAGCCAAGATCTTGGCTTTGGTCATGTGTTTGGCGGTCAAGTGATGGGGCAAGCGTTAAGTGCCGCTAAGCAAACTGTCAGCGAAGATAGAAACGTGCATTCTTTACACTCTTATTTCTTACGCGCTGGAGATGAAAAGTTACCGATTATTTATGATGTAGAAAATATGCGTGATGGTGGCAGTTTTAGCGCGCGCCGCGTCAAGGCTATTCAAAAAGGTCGACCTATTTTTTATATGACTTGTTCGTTTCAAAAGCATGAAGAAGGTTTTGAACATCAAGCTCAAATGCCTGATGTTCCAGGCCCTGATGGGTTATTGAATCAGCAAGAGTTGGCCGTGACCATGCGTGATAAAGTGCCCAAGAAAATACTCGAAAAGTTTATGGCAGATTCTCCGATAGAAATGCGCCTTGTTAACCCAATTAACCCGCTCGCCCCCGGAACAAATGAACCTAACCGCTATGTTTGGATACGAGCTAATGGTGAATTGCCAAACAATCATTGTATTCATGAATACCTGTTAGCGTATGCCTCAGACTTTAACTTTTTAGTCACAGCAGCTCAGCCTCACAGTGTGTCCGTATTAACCCCAGGCATGCGTTTGGCAACGATTGACCATGCAATGTGGTTTCACCGTGCATTTAATATGGGTGAGTGGTTGCTCTATAGCATTGAAAGCCCTAATGCGGGAGGCGGGCGAGGCTTTGTTACAGGCCAGTTTTTTGATAGGCAAGGGCGTCTTGTTGCTTCGGCCACACAAGAAGGCTTGTTACGAATGACCGCTCAGTGAGTATGACGAAGTAAGGATACTGTTATGATGTTACCTACATGGGTTAAAGTAAGTTTATTTGCACTCATAAGCTTAATGCTTAGTGCGTGTGTCACGGTTGAGGCGCCAAAGCCTGTGATCGTGAATGGTTACGCTGGCTATTTAGAAAAAATTGCGTTGCCACAAGGATGTAAAATTAATATTTCGATAATTGATTTTAAAACACCTGGGCGGATTATTTCTCAAAAAAACTTTGATATTGCTCGCGCTCCGGTACCATTTAAATTCATTTTACCTGTTGAACTTATCGATAGTCGTGTGGACTATGGCGTGGTGGCGATGATCACTTTCAATGGGAAAGCCATTTTTCAGACCTATGATAAATATCGTGTGATCAACAATGGTAAATACACCACTGAAGTGTTGATGAAGCGCGTTAAATAAGCACTTCATCAATCTAGCTCACAAACTCGTATGCCCGCCATTGATCTATTTTTGGGGCGGGTAATAATCTGTTTTCTATCCTAATTTGCTGTTTAGGTTGTCCATGACAGAGTTAACCCCGACTTACCGTTCTCATGCGCAAACCCGTTTAATATGGGCATTGTGCATTGCTTCTGTAGTGGTTTACATTAATTTGTACACCGTGCAGGGGATGTTGCCATCTATTGCCGAACATTTTGATGTTTCGGGCGCTCAAGCCACATTAGTGCTTTCTGTTACCAGCTTCACGCTTGCCTTTTCATTGTTGTTTTATGCCGTATTGTCTGACCGCATTGGACGCTTAGCGCCGATTGTGGTGAGTTTATGGCTATTGGCCGCGTCTAATGTGCTATTAATTTTTGCGCAAACATTTGATGAATTAGTTTGGGTGCGCTTATTACAGGGGGCCTTACTTGCCGCTGTGCCTGCGATTTCGATGGCGTATTTTAAGGAACAATTAGCGCCCAGTTTTATGTTAAAGGCCGCTGCAGTGTATATTATGGCTAATAGTATGGGCGGTATTACTGGACGAATTTTTGGCGGATTAATGGCGCAAAACTTATCGTGGCAAACGTCTATGGGATTAGTGTTTTTGGTGACATTAATGGGTGTGGCATTGGTGACTTATTTATTGCCACGCAAAGAAATAAAACCCGCAGTGATAAAACAAAAGGTGTCGTTATTATGCAAAATAAAGCAGGACTTTGATGGTTTTATATTTCATTTTTCTGATCCGCAAATGCGCTTAGCGTACATTGTGGGTGGCTTAGCTTTTATGATGATGGTGAATCAATTTAGTTTTATTCAGCTGCACATTATGGCCGAGCCATATGGATTAAGTCGGTTTAATGCCACCTTGATTTTTTTATGTTATTCAAGCGGTACCTTTGCGTCATATTTGTCTGCTAAGTGGATTTTACGCTATGGTTCGTTGCCATTGTTTAGAGTCGCTTTGTGTTTAATGCTCTGTGGAACCTTGCTGACATTAGTCGACACTTTGGTTGCAATTGTTATTAGTTTTTTAATCACCGCATGTGGTTTCTTCTTAACTCACAGTTGCTGTAACTCGTTTGTTGCTATGCGGGCAACCAGTCACCGTGCTAAAGCGACATCATTGTATTTATGCTGTTATTACCTAGGGGCTTCTTTAGGCGGCCCTTACCTTATGTTGTTTTGGCATAAGGCCGAGTGGAACGGCGTTGTGGTTGGTTCAATGAGCTTGTTGGCATTGTTACTGGTGGCAATATGGCGATTAGGAATACATCAACAGAGTACCGAAGCACTCATATCTGAAGACTGATGCATTGGCGGTGTTGCATGGCTAATTATCGATAAATTGTTTACGGTCTAGGTCGTATTTTCGCATTTTGTCATACAAAGTCTTTCGCGGTAATTCTAGGTGTTCCATGGTCAATTTTATGCTGCCTTTATTGTGATTTAACGCATCTTCTATCAATAAACGCTCAAAAAACTCTACCCGTTGCTGTAATGACATGCTGGTATGCATGGTGGTGTGGTTGTCTAAGTTACCGGCAAATGCGGCTTCTGCGCCTAATAACACGTAGCGTTCAGCTAAGTTGCGCAGTTCACGTACATTTCCCGGCCAGTCGTGGGATGTGAGCACCATGGTTTGCTGGGTGGTTAAGGCAATTAACGCTTTATGGTAGCGAGTCGATGCTATTCGAGCGAAATGTAAAAATAGTACTGGAATATCTTCAAGGCGCTCTCTAAGTGGCGGGATAGCGATTGTCACTAAATTTAAGCGGTAGAGTAAGTCTTGTCTAAATTGGCCTTGCTCACATAATTGTTGCAGGTTTAACTTAGTCGCTGCAATGACGCGAATGTCTAAATTAATAGGGGTGTTAGAACCCAAGCGTTCTACTTTTCGGTCTTCGAGCACTCTAAGTAACTTAACTTGCAAAGACATCGGCGTGCTTTCGATTTCATCTAAAAACAGTGTCCCACCATTGGCGTATTCGAACTTACCAATGCGGCGTTTATCGATACCGGTAAATGCCCCTGATTCAGCGCCAAACAATTCACTTTCGATTAAATTCTCAGGAATAGCACCACAATTTATGGCGACAAAATTGGCTTTATTGCGGTAGCTGTGGTCATGTAAATAACGGGCAACAAGCTCTTTGCCTACACCAGTTTCACCTTCAATCATGATGTCTGCTGGGGTGTCGAGTACTTGATCGATTAGGTGGCGCATTTTCATCACACCCGGACTGCGGCCAAGAATGCGAGGTCCTGGCGCGGTATGAGATTCAAGTTCGCGCTTTAATTTACGGTTCTCTAAGGTTAATGTGCGTTTGTCGAGTGCACGTTTAGTGACATCAAGAATGTGCTCATTATTAAAGGGTTTTTCGATAAAGTCATAAGCGCCTTTTTTTAAGGCATCAACGGCCATCGCTATATCACCAAAGCCAGTTAACAATACCACGGGTAAATCGTTATCTTGCTGTTTAAGCAGCTGCAATAGACTTAAACCATCTAATTGTGGCATGTTCACATCTGAGATGATTATCCCTGGCCAATTGGGGGTAATGTGACGAACAATGGTATGTGGATCGGTAATAGCTAAAGCACTGATATTTTCCAGTTTAAATAATTGCTGCAATACAGTGCCGATATGTGGTTCATCATCAACAATAATGACTTGATAATCATTGATGTCTTGTATTTGGGTCACGTTTACACTTCCTCACGTAAATAAAGCGGTAAAATTATATGGAAAATAGCGCCGCCTTGTTGTGCATTTTCAACAGTAATTGAGCCTTGCATTGATTCAATGATGCGTTGAGAGATTGATAAACCTAGCCCTAATCCTTGGCGTTCGCTGGTGGTGTAGTAGGGTTCAAAAATTTTACTCATTTGGCTTTGCCTTACGCCCGGACCACTGTCTTGAATGCTTATGTTCACTTTGGTATCGCAATATACTTCGATGTGTAAGCGTCGGTCTTTTGATTGTTGCATTGCCACAATAGCATTACTCATTAAGTTAACCAGCACTTGTTGTAATCTGACACTGTCTCCCCAGATTTGGCAACTACCTTTAAGTAGTGCGAGTGACAGTTTAACGCCTTGTTTGTCCATTTCAGGTTGAACAATCGTCAGTGCTTGCTCAATGGATTGATTGATATCAGTTGCATTATCTTTACCCTGAGATTTGCGAGTAAAACTTTTAAATTGAGCAATAATATCGGCAAGCCTATCGGTGAGTTCTATCATGATATTAATATTACTGCGGGCGTCTTCAATCATATTGCGCCCTATAAACGTTTGGGTGTTTTGGGCGTAACTTCTTAATGCCGCAAGTGGTTGATTCAGTTCATGGTTAATGCTGGCTGATAAGCTACCAATTACCGTGAGTTTTGCCGCTTGTATTAACTCATCTTGGGTATCTTTTAGTTGGTTGTTTGCTTGCTCTAATTCTAACGTTCTTTCTTTAACTCTTTGCTCTAGTTGGTTTTGTGCCTGGCGCATTCTAATAAAATTGCGTCTTCGCTCCAAACTATACAATACAAATAATGCGAGCAACGAATATAGTGTGGCCGCTAATAGCAATATGGGGGGCAACGACTCATAAAGAGGAGTCATAGGTGCCAATATATGCACATTCCAATTGGCATTAGGCATATTTTGATGGTGTTCTAGGTATTGCTCTTGGCCATCTATGGATGAGATTCGGTATACCTGTGGCTTATTTGACCCCGTTGATGCAAATTGCGGTACGAAATCAAGTTCACCAATGGGTCTATTGGCATAGCGTTTTGAGGCGTTGAGTGCGAAGCGTTTGGATTGTGATAACGGGGTGAGAGAGTTAAAGCGCCAACCGTTCATACTCGATAAAAAAACAATGTTATCTGGGTCGCTGATCATAAATTCATATTGGCTTGCAATAGCAATGCCGCTGCTTTGTTGCTCAATTAAACTAATATCGACTTTGACAACAATAACACCAAATACCACGCCTTTATGATAAACCGGATTAGCAAAGTAAAAACCACGCTTATTGGACGATGTACCTACTGCATAGTAGCGACCGGATCGTCCCGATATGGCCTCGATAAAATAAGGTCTAAACGAATAGTCTTGATTGATAAATGAGTTTGATTTATCCCAATTACTGGCAGCAATTGCCACTCCCATCGCATCCGTTAAGTATATGTCAGACGATTCGGTGACTTGCTGTAATTCTGACAAGTATTGATTCAACTTTTTGATTGCTTGTGGATTTTGTTGGTCTAGCAAGCTTTGTTCAAAAATGGGATTTTGGGCCAGTACGGCCGGGATATTTTCGTAATGACCCAGAGCATCGTCAATAAAAATAACTAACTCATTTATTTGTTTTTCAGATTGATACGCAATGGACTCAGTGCCTTGCTCAAGCCAATACCAATGGGTCACTTTTAACGTCAGTAACAAACCAATAATGACCATAACGCTAACAACAATTTTGCGCTTTTTGATAGTCGAGAATGAAAACATGCATATTCCCAAGTGGCGATGTAATTATAGAGTTGAATTAAAACGAGCCTTAATATGTTAAGGCTCGTCTATAATACGCCAATTATCAAGCTAGTAGCCGTTTAATTTGTCGATGTATTCAGGTAGAAACAATGAAATTTGCGGAATATAAGTAATTAATATCAAGAAACCAAGCAGTAAAACTAACCATGGTAAACATGACTGAATAACCCACCCCATGCTTTTCCCTGTAATTCCTGCTGTGACAAAGAGGTTGAGCCCTACGGGGGGGGTGAGCATGCCTATCTCCATATTGACCACCATAATGATGCCTAAATGGATTGGATCAATGCCTAACTGCGTAGCAATAGGGAACAAAATAGGTGCCATAATGAGCAAAATTGCCGATGGTTCCATAAAGTTACCTGCTGCTAAAAGCAGTAAGTTAACGATGATTAAAAAGCCCCATGCTGGTAAGCCTAAGCTGATGATAGCTTCAGCAATAATGTGTGGAATACGTTCTGTGGTCAGTACGTGAGCAAACAACATTGCATTGGCAATGATGAATAACAACATAATACTGACTTTGGCGCCATCACGTACCACATTGCGGATTTCTTTGTCTGCTGGGGTTTTGATGACTGCAAGCAACATATAACCTATGTTACGTATAGAAGCTGTAATGATCGATTCTCGCTGATTACGCCAAGCCACATTTTTAAGTGGGCCTATATCGCGATAACCAAATACCGCAATAAAATAAGCGTACACACAAGCTACAGCAGCAGCTTCGGTAGGGCTGGCCACGCCACCGTAGATGGACCCAAGCACAATGAGAATGAGCGCTAATCCACCCATTGCTTTAGCGCTTGATATTGACAGCGCTTTTATGCCCGGGAATGGTCGTGAAGGTAGCTTTTTAATGCGGGCAACGATATAAATCGCTAGCATTAAAATTAAGCCCATCATTAAGCCCGGAATAAGCCCTGCCATAAACATTCTCGCTGCCGATACTTCTGTGGCGGCGGCATAAACCAGCATAACAATAGACGGCGGGATCAAAATACCTAAAGTGCCAGAGGTGGTGATCACACCAGCAGCAAACTTCTCTGGGTAACCTGCTCTGACCATACCGACAATCACAATCGACCCTATGGCTGCTACTGTTGCGGGGGATGAACCAGACACTGCTGCAAAGAGCATACAAGCCATGACAGATGCCATGGCTAATCCACCACGAATGTGGCCGACACTGTCCATGGCAAAATCAATGATCCGCCTTGCGACCCCGCCAGTAGACAAAAATGCCGAAGACAGAATAAAAAATGGAATTGCCAGTAAGGTGTAGTGCTCTGATGTTGATTCGTATAACTTTAATGCAACAGAAGCCAGTGAGTCATTAGAGAAGAGTAAGATTGTCAGCATGCTTGAAAAACCCAATGCAATAGCAATAGGCATACCGATCATCATGCAGATAAGTAGAGTGATAAATAATGTAGCAATAGTCATTATTTGGCGTCCTTATCATTTTCTTGTTGTTCTGATGATGTTGATTGTGCAGCTTCATCGATTAAGTGCATGCTATCTTTGGCTTCATCAGCAAGTTGAAAGCCAACAGCTTGATTTTTTAATATGGCAATAAATAATTCAATAAAACGCCAAGTTAACATTGAAAAACCAATCAATAAGATGCTCTGAGACAACCAAATTGGCACCGCGCCATCTTCAACATCAATACGCCATGTTTCCCATGCATAATCAGGGTCTAACTGATGCACAAGCCATGCAGGCAAATCGATATCTTCCATTGGTATACCAATTTGGTACATTTGGCTTAAGTACTCCCAAGCGCCTATTAAAAACAGTCCGCAGTAAACAAGGCAACATAAGCATGCAAAGATAGCGACTATTTTTTGCGGCTTACCTGATAGCTTTGATACAAAGGCGTCGACGCCGATATGCGCGCCCACTTTTACTCCATAAGACATACCAAACAACACAAACCAACCACATAGCGTAAGTGTTAACTCTTGGATCCATAAAAAGCCGGTATTAAAGAAAAAACGCGCAATGACTTCGCCAAATACCAGCAAGGTCATCATTGTGATGAGTAGATTGAGAAGGCCTTCTTCAAAATAACCAAATAGTCTGGAAATCACGGTCATACTCCTTGAATAAGAAAGAGAAGATACTGAGCCCGATAGGGCTCAGTACCGGATTAAGGAATAAGACTATTTAGTACTTGCTGCTTGTGCAGCATCAATCATATCTTTACCAATCTGATCTTCAAACTTCGCCCAAACAGGCTTCATTGCGTTAACCCATTGCTGGCGTGCTTCTGGCGTTAACGTCACAAGTTTTGAACGGTTTGAATCTAGAATGGCTTGTTTGTCTTCATTGCCTTTTTCTGCAGCAATTTTATTGCCAAGGGCAATCGCTTCATCAAGAGAGGATTTAAAGACAGCACGTTTGTCTGCCGGGAGGCCTTTCCAGAAGGTGTTTGATGTCACAACCATGTAATCTAATACACCATGGTTACTTTCAGTGATGTGGCTTTGCACCTCGTAGAACTTCATTGAATAAGTATTTGACCAGGTGTTTTCTTGGCCATCAATGGCGCGAGTTTGTAGTAAGGTAAAGACTTCTGAGAATGGCTTCTTAACAGGGATAGCACCTACAGCATCAAATTGAGCGGCAATGACATCTGATGCCATGATACGGAATTTTTTGCCGTTGGCATCTTTAGGTAAGTTAAGCGGGTCATTGGCAGAGAATTGCTTCATACCATTATGAAGATAACCTAAACCCACAACACCTTTACGATTCATTGCATTTAATAACTTTTGGCCAGATTCTGATTGTTGAAAACGATCAACCGCGTCCATGTCTTCAAACAAGAAAGGTAAATCAAAAATTTGCAGTTTTTTAGTGTAACGTTCAAATTTTGATAGTGATGGCGCAACAAACTGTACGTCGTTTAAAAGCAATGCCGCCAGTTCATTATTGTCGCCAAATAATTGCGAGTTAGGGAATACGTTAACAACATATTCACCCGGTAAACGTTGTTCAATGAGTTCTTTAAATTTAAGGGCCATCTGGCCTTTTGGGGTGTTTTCTGCAACAACGTGTGAAAATTTAATTTCTACGGGTTCTGCAAATACATTCAAGCTTACTGTCAGTATTGAAGCGGCAGTGGCGAACTTTGCAATTGATTTTAATGTATGTGTAAGGGTACGGGTTGATTTTTTCATGAGGTTTAGCTTCCTTTTTTTAGTGTTATATATTCCTCACGGTGAAGACTTGTTCCAGAACAAGCACTCCATAAACGCGTTATGAGGATATATAGACATAGCAAGCGGCGGGCCACAATGTTAAGTTTTTGTAACACTATGATAATTATTAACTTTAATTTAAGTGGTTATATGTGTGTGTAATGATTTGTGTGGGATATCACACAAAATAAATGTTCCTATGGGTGGAATGTCACACATTTATTGTTGGTGGTATGACGATCTCATTTTGTTTGGGTATGTATCTATTGTGGATTGCTTTGTAGACACATGAGCTGTGCGATATCTTGCAGCTGTAGAGTTGTAGTTGGGATTGTAAAGGTTAATATCATTTTCAAATAGGCACAAAAAAACCACCGAGAGGTGGTTTTTTTGTTTCGAATACATATCAATATGTACGAATACCAATTTAATGGTGGAGCTACACGGGATCGAACCGTGGACCTCTTCACTGCCAGCGAAGCGCTCTCCCAGCTGAGCTATAGCCCCAAATTCTAGCTAATAAAAACTAAAACTTGAATAATATGGTATCCCATAGGGGATTCGAACCCCTGTTACCGCCGTGAAAGGGCGGTGTCCTAGGCCTCT
>NZ_BMQI01000052.1 GCF_014648035.1 Shewanella algicola
AAGAACTTGAGCTGTTAGATAGCACTAATATCGTGTTTGCTTAACCAGATCTGAGGTTGATTACACCCAAGCAGGTGATGAAGATACTCCGTTATTTTATGATGCAGACGGCGCTTATGATGTGGGCTATATCTATGGGCCACTTCGCGGTAGAGAAATCTACGCTGGCATGAAGTACACATTCTAATGCTACGTCTAGCCTGTTTAATAATAATGTTATGCGTCGCGCCTTTATCGGCGGCGCAGTTAACGGTTGATTACCAGTTTAAAGACTTGCGCGGGCAAACTACCAGCAACCTTGCGCATTTACATGGTAAACCGGTCGCGATGATGTTTTTTGAGCCAGAATGTCCGTGGTGTATCAAGCAGGCAAAAGTACTCAAGAAGCTACATCAAGAATGCGAGCAACAGGTGCATCCGGTTGCGCTAGGTGTTAACGGCGATAATGTGAGGTTAAAACGCGCATTGTTTCGGCTTAACTTTCCGTTTGAAGCCTACCGACCACCCTCTAATTTAGTGCAAGAGATGGGCGGGATCCCTGCTACACCCATTTTACTTTTGTTAGATGAACATGGCGTGCTTATTAAAGGGTATCGCGGCTATACCTCCATGGATGAGCTTAAAGCGCAACTTTGTCCAACCGTATAATTAGTGAAAGACACTCATAAGTGCCTTTTTTATGCCAATTACTCAGACAAACCGCCAAGTATGAGGGTTTGGGCTGAGCCAGTAATAAATCGAACAAGTATTTTGCTGAGCGCAATAGCATCAGCACCCCGTCAACACCTATGGCAAATGCGCCGGTAGCCAATGAGCTGACATTAGAAGTAAAGCTCGATGCAGTAGCGGTTTTCCCCGACAAAATTGCTGCGATGGCGATGGCAAATGCCGCGGTGACAGGGCTGTTTTTAACAAACATAAAAAGCCTCAACAACGACTATCAATAAAACTGATGCTAAACCCACCCGCATTCGAATTTGTTCTTTTAACTAAAATGCAAATAAGGGTTGGTATGCTTTGGGAGAACAAAGTTTGTTGCCGCGAGCATTTGTTAGCTAACCGATTTATCCAAGGTGGTATTTCTGCCGCCGCCGAAGCCACATAATGCACACAATAGCGCAGCAATAATGCATAACCACAACGGCGCTTCCCAGCTACCTGTTGAGGTATGAAGTGCTCCTGCCATCATAGGGCCTATTGCCGCTAATAAATAACCGACACTTTGTGACATACCAGAAAGCGAAGCCGCTTGATGCGGGTCATCTGTGCGTAAACTAATAAACGACAACCCCAAAATAAAACAGCCTCCAGAGCAAAACCCCAACATAATCGTCCAGAAAAAAGCAAAGCCAGGCATGTATAACAGGCCTATTGCGGAGCTGGCGCTGAGTAATCCCAAAATAAAGCTCAGCGCACTCTGATCTTTTAACTTAGCCAGCAATGGGATTAATACTAGCCCGGGGAGCGCTGTCGCAATTTGAAAGGCGCCATGATATGCCCCAGCTTCAACCGCTGAGTGGCCGGTATCAGTTAATATGCTAGGTAGCCAAGCAAGGATGATATAGGTAAGAAATGAGTTTAAGCCGAGCAATAAGGTAATTTGCCACGCTAATAAATAGCGCCATACACTTTTTGATGATGGCGCAAATTGCGACATGCTCGCAGGTTTAGTGTGCTTGCCTAATTGCGCTGTCCACACAATTAACCCCGCGACCGTTAACATTGCCGACGAGCCCAATGCCAATTGCCAACCTAAACCATTAAACTGACTCAGCGGGAATACCAACGCAGAAAAACCCCCCGATGCAATGCCCATGGTAAGTACATAAGCAGAGGTTATGAGTGCCACTTTGGTGGCGAAATCTCGTTTGATTAGGCTCGGTAATAGCACGTTTGCAATGGCAATACCGACACCAATAACCGCAGTGCCCACAAATAACATGGTTGATGAGTCGATAAATCTCGCTAAAATGCCTAATAAAATCAGTATTAATGCGACAAATAAGCTTTGCTCTAGGCCTTGTCTTCTGGCAAACATGGCTGCCATAGGTGAAATAATCGCAAAAGCAATAAGCGGTAGTGTGGTGATAAAGCCAGCCTGTGAACCGCTTAGTGTGTAGTGATCAATAATTTGTTCTAACACAGGCGCAATGCCGGTAAACGGCGCGCGTAAATTAGCCGCAATCAGTAAGATACCCATCACCAGTAATACACCGGAGAAGCGCGATTGCGGTTTGCTATTATCGGTTTGTAACGTCATTTTCTGCTTTAGATTTCACTTAATAATGCTCGACAGTATAAAGATTTGCCCGCTGAGATAATTTAGCTATAGTGACATTAAATATCTCAAAACGGACAAGTCTATGTTTAAGCCTGTAGGGTGGGATGAGATCAGCGACTTTGAATCGATGCCACAACCTGTCATCGCTAAAATTGAACAAGCTTGTACCAGCCATGAAATCCCGTTACACACTCACCCTAAAGGTCAGTTAATTTTTGCTTTGCACGGTTACGTGACCTGTGAAGTATCGGCAAAAATGTGGATGGTGCCAACCCATAGCGCTATTTGGATCCCGGCAAATAAACTACACAGTAATCGCGCCTCAGATAGCGCACAACTGTGTCATGTGTTTATTAATAGCAACATGCAAGGTATGCCGCAACATACTTGCACCTTGGCGATTACGCCCTTAGTTAAAGAGTTAATGTGTGAGCTGGCTGCGCATGATCAACATTACGATTTAATCAGTAAAACCGCACGTTTAGCTCAAGTGTTATTTGATCAGTTGAGTGACATGCCCATTCAGCACCTAGATGTTGTGCTGTCAAAAAATGCTGTGATTCAGGCTATGAGCCAACAACTGATAAGCCAACCGAGTGATAGAAAAACCTTGCCGCAATGGGCCGATGAGTTTGCATTAACAGAACGCACCTTGGCACGATTAATCAAAAAAGAAACCGGCATGACATTTGGAAAGTGGCGCACCCAAATTGATATTATTACCGCACTGCAAGCGTTATCAGACAAGCAAAGTGTCCAACAAGTGTCTGAGTTGTTAGGTTACGAGTCAGTAAGTGCCTTTATTACTATGTTTAGAAAAGTCATGAAACACCCACCGATGAAATACATGAGCGGGTTAAACCAGTCGTCTCTGGTGTCGAGTTAAGTTAATATTTTTGCAGGATAAGGAATAATGCAGCAGCGGTAAGCGGCAAGTTAAGTCATTAAAAAGGTACCGTTAAAGTATTGAGATTAATGGCTTAGCGCTTTATTTTTATCTATTAACCGTTATGATACGCAAGGGTTAAATAATCGTTAAAGGAATAACATGTACCGCTTACTTCTCATCCTCATGAGTGTTGGTTTACTCATCTCTTGCGCTTCTACACCGACCAATAATAGCTCCGCTATGACTCCGACTGATCTGCAATATGGTGAAGAACAAATACTGTTAGCACAGTCATACTACAAAGATGACCAACCTGAAAAAGCATTAGCGCTGTATCAACAATTAGCCAAGCAAGGGCACCCAAGGGCTCAGGGAGAACTGGGGTTGATTTATGACATTGGTGTCTTAGGTGTGAGCGAAGACAATGCACTCGCTTTAGATTGGTATAATAAAGCTGCACAACAAAATGACCCGCAAGCGTTGGTTAATTTAGCGTCTTTTTACCGTGAGGGTGAGTTTGTCGATAAAAATATTGATACCGCAGTGTCATATTACCAACAAGCAATTAATCAACAGTTTGCTATGGCAAGTTGTGAGTTAGGTTACCTGTATTTAGATGAACCCAATTATCAAGATTTGCACAAAGCTGAGCGTTATTTTCTTGCGGGAGCCGAGTCAACACAAGTTTCTTGTTACTTGGGATTGGCTTACTTGTATGACTTTGAAGTAAATGATCAAATAAAGGCTTTTCAATGGTACAAATTAGCGGCTGACAGTGACTCTGCAATTGCTCAGTACAATATCGCGTTAAAGTATTTAAACGGTACTGGAATAGATAAAAATCCTAAGCTTGGCCACCAGTATTTGGCTATTGCAGTAGAGCAAAATTATCCACTGGCGGTGGGGTATTTGGCTCAAATATATGATTTTGGTTGGGGTGTTGCTGAAAATAAATTAGCAGCGGTAGAGCTTTACCATAAAGCGGCAGAGTTGGGTGATGCTGACTCTCAAGTCAATTTAGGCTTACTGTATGAAGAGGGTGAGCTGGTTCCTGAAGATATTAATACCGCGTTACAACTTTATACGTTAGCGGCAGAGCAAGGTAATGCCATTGCGCTCAATAATATTGCCGCGATTTATTTGCGCGGTGACAAGGTTGAGCGAGATTTAGACATTGCACTGCCGTTGTTTTATCAAGCTGCAGCAATGGGTAGCCCCAATGCATTAACTAATTTAGGTACCATGTCGCGCCTTGGCAATGGTGTTGAACAAGACGATAAACAAAGCTTTTTATACTATAAACAAGCCGCCGAATTAGGTTTTACGCCTGCATATTTTCAATTAGGTCAAAGTTATCACCTAGGGACCGGCACAGAAAAAAACGATGAATTAGCATTAACTTATTTGTTAGCGTCTACTGAATATGATGAAAGTGCGGCTTTTTATATCGGCATCATTTATTCAAAAAGCCCTTCTGTAACGCCTGATTTTGATAAGGCTATTTCATATTTTGAAAAGGCTTATGAGTTAGGTCGTCAAGATGCAGCCTCTTACTTAGGCTGGATTTATGAAATCAAAAGCCCTGCGCATCATGATATTGACAAAGCCGTTTATTGGTATCAACAAGGCCTTTCAAATTCATATTCTTGCATGAGGTTGGCTCGATTATATTTACAAGGTAAAGGCGTGCCCCAAAATATCGATAAAGGGTTAGCGCTGTATAATGAGTACGCCAAAATAAAAAAATACGACATCGATGAGCTTATTGGCAACTTATATTTTTTTGGTGAAGTCGTCGATCAAGATTATCAAAAAGCCCTTTTTCACTATGAGAAGGCGGTCGCCAATAATCAAAGTCAAGCCGCCAATAACCTAGGCGAAATGTACCGATTAGGCCATGGTGTGGCTAAAGACATTGATAAAGCGATTTCACTTTACCAGGCATCTACTGAGTGGGGTAGCTTGGTATCCATGGCAAATTTAGGTGAAATTTATTTAAACGGTGAAGGTGTTGCGGTTGATCGCGAGCTTGGTATGAGTTGGTTAACTAAAGCGGCAGAGCGAGGACAAAATGATGCCCAATATCTTTTAGGGCAAGGCTTAATTACCAATCAACAACAAGCTGCTGGTGAACAGTGGATTAAAAAAAGCGCAGAAGCGGGCAATAAAAAAGCCATACAATATTTAGCTGAACATCAATAATACGGTTTAGCTGCTATTTAGTTAACACCAGGTTTTACCTCGGCTAGGTGATGGAGAGAGAAGTGAATTTGTTCAATGTGTGTTTAGGTGCAGTGTTAATGCTGATGTCTGTGTCTGTGTCTGTTGTGGCGTCTGAATTGCCGACCCGTGATATCAGTGAGATTATTTCTAAAGAGGAGTTTTTGTCTTATGAAAATGTCGCTGATTTTATTGAGCACTCGCCTAAAGTCACAGTGTTCGTGGCGCCTGAAGCAGACGATATTGCCAATTATGGCACTGATGTAATGAAAACCTTAACCGGCTCCGACTGTGATAGAGACGGTAAAATGGACAGCAACCCCGAGTGCAATGCAGTGTTTTATAAATTGTGGGTAAAGTACCAGCTATAGCTGTCGACAAATAAGCAAGGATGGTGGCAAAAATAGGTAGCGCTTGATACCTACGAGTGCCGTTAAATTGCTACTTTACCGGCTTCAATAACGCATCCTGCATAGCTTGTACATCAAATTGCGCTAAGCCCTGGTTGACAGTATCGCACCACTTTTTACCCTCCTGAGTATTATTAAAAGTGATGTGCAACGTTTTATCTTGCACGATTTTGGGGTTTACTTGTAATAGTGGGGCGACCTTAGCTACTTGTGGATCAGACTTTAGATATTCAAACACGTTAACGTCCATAATGATGGCATCGATTCGGCCAGCGGCCAGCTTTAAAATATTTTGTTTTTCATCGATACCTGTCTCAAATTTTTGGCTGCCATTGGCAATCATATCGTCTATTTCAACAGTATTGATATAGCCTTTCAGTACCCCTAATTCATAATGATTTAAATCGCTGGCCTTGTCCCAAATAATCGGGTTACTTTTGCGTTCTATCAGTACGATAGGGCTGGCACCTATGGGTTCTGAAAACAATAACTCGCTAGAGGGATTATAGTAAGTGGGGTAATAGCCAACGACTTGGCCTGTTTTTACAGTTCGGGAAGCTCGGTTCCAGGGCAAAATACCGATGGCGAGTGTGTGACCTTGATAACTCAATGCTTGGGTAATGATTTGGCTGTTGATGCCATATTTGGGGAGAGCGCTGCCAGTAAAAGGGGGCCACTCTATGCTAGAAAGCTCGAGCGTATCTGCGTTTATTTCTGCAGGTAAACACATTGCCAGCATAAAGCACATGCACAATGTTGATATTTTTTTGGGTAATGCATCTATCATCCTTTTACCAATCCGTTGCGAGCTCATTTGTAGCACGTCTTAGTATAAGCATAAATTGAACACAATTTAATTTGTTTATACCGAGTGGATCACGGTTTCA
Source organism: Shewanella algicola (assembly GCF_014648035.1). Lineage (GTDB taxonomy): Bacteria > Pseudomonadota > Gammaproteobacteria > Enterobacterales > Shewanellaceae > Shewanella > Shewanella algicola. Next base: position 6,688 of record NZ_BMQI01000052.1, read on the forward strand.
TCCAATAGTTAATATTTGACTTACCAACATTACACTAGCTTAAATAAAATAGTTGGAGTAAAAGCTTAAAACAGCTTTTTGAATCCCTTGTCAGCTGACAATTGTCTATAGCAGCCTACAGATAAAAGCTTTCGCCGCAGTTCTTTTTATCGCCTTTAGTTAATTCAAACAACGCGCTGTTTTGTCGGCCTGTAACAAGGTTTTTAGCCTGTTTATTAAGGCTTGCAATGTTTTTTATCTGCTCTATGTTGAGTGCTGAGTTGTAACAAAATACACGGATGTATTAACAAAACTATAAATAATTGCTAACAGTAAATTTGATGCTGTAGCAGATAAAAAAGAGGACAACCCATGAAAAAATCGATGTTGTTGCTGTTAGCTGGTTTATTCAGTTGTGCAGCACAAGCGGCAGTCAGTGGCTATCCAGTGGTATTAGTGCATGGCTTTCAGCCAGATAACTTACAAAGCAAACCTACTGGGGCACAGGTGAGCAATAATGGTGCTGATTATTGGGCGCAATATTGGCGCGACAGAGCCGACGAGCGTATTGATTGGCCGTCGCAAGAGCGAGTAGCCGATAAAATCACTAGCCAATATGTTTGGCCAAAATTACAACAGATGTCGCGCGATGGCACCTGTGCTAATGGATGTGTGTTTGTGAGCCATTCAACAGGCGACTTAGTGACGCGATATATTATCGATAACCAAGCATTATGGTTACAAAATGCTGGATTGCAACCGCTTAATATTGTGGCAACGTTCGACTTCGCGGGTGCTGGTGGCGGTGTTGAGTTAGCAGATTTAGCGGTCAATGTGGCTAATGGTTCTGGTTTAATTAATTCCGCTGTCAAACTCGCGGTGTCATTATGGCTCGGTGCTACGCCATCATCATCTAACATTGGGGTGTTAAATGATTTACGGGTAAATACCGCACGTCAATTAGCTTCATTTCCCGACAGCAGAGTGCCGCGCTTACGTTTTGCTGGCGCAGGTTCAGATTTTTTAGGAACAACTGGTGCTTTTTTACCGGGTGAAGATGACGGCGTTGTTGCAAGTCACTCTAGTTGTGGTGCGGCATCTGCCAGCAGTTATAACAGTTGCTCGCGCAGTGTTGCATTTGACGGCAAGTTAACCTCGGTTAGTGGTCCAAGTGCATTTATGCCTTATCATTATCCTATGTTGATGAGTGAAGGTTATAGTCACAACGACACCATTGGCAGCAGTGCTAAAGATGAAGTGACCACCGCCAATAATAGCTCGGCTTACTTAAATGGCGACAACATCAAGTTTACTACCTATGACGAAAAACGTGGCTGGTGGATTTTTAGTTCGCGTTATAGAGTGGTGAGCAACTCAAAGCGAACGAGCATGTCGTCATTGGTTTACCAGGCCGCAAATTAGTCCCCACTCAATGCGGGTTAAGCTATTATGAAACATAAAAAAATTATCAGTATTGTTGCCCTGCTCAGTGGATGTGCAGGATATTGGTATCTCTTTTCTGAGCCGGCTCCCACGCCGGTCCAGGCAGTTGTTCCAAACCAAGACTCTCAAATCGCTACTCATCAACCCAGTGTGGTAAAGCCGATGACGTCTAAGCAAGTTACCGTAAAAGAAACCTTACCCGAGACGGTGAGCGAGCGCTTTTCATTGCTTGCTAAAGCTTATGCACAAGAGCTTTCTTTGCCTGCTTATTCGGTGCCGCTTGGGATTGATGATGTGCATTTGTTAACCCCTAATCGTTATGTGCCACAACCTGTGATGTTAGAAGGGGGTGCTAGCGCGAGTATAGTGATGCCTAAATATCGCTTTAGTTTTCCTGAACCTGTCACGGTGACGTTAGAGGTTAATGGTTTATCGATTAGCGGTGTCAGCGCCTCGATTAACAGTGAAACCGATGCAAGCGCACCGGTGTTGACTGAAGATGAGATGACGGGACAAAACGGGCTCTGGACAGTGCAACTCGATGCCACAGAAGAGTGGGATGGCCCGATGTCGGTCAATGTTACTTTTAGCGCTAAAGGTAAAAAGCAGACCTTAACGACGGGTATTGAATATAGCTACCCAGCAGCGACCATTACCGGTGTCGGTGAGGTGCGCGCTGAGGGGAGTGATATGTTAATCCCACTAAAACTAACGGTCGAAAAAGCCGGTTATTATCGGGTAAGAGCCAATTTATATACTACAAATCAACAGCCGGTAGCGCTGTTAACCGCCTCCGAAAAACTATCAGAAGGTGAGGTTAAAATAGAGCTCAAAGCCTATAAAGGCGTGCTGCCTAAGCAAGATGGTGAGTTTACTCTGGGGAGCTTTGTATTGGAGCGCCGCCCAACAGTACCAGGGGAGTTAACACGTTATGGTCGCAGTAATGAGTCGAGCTATGAGTTAGGGGGATTTGCTGTTGAGCAACTGTCTGATGAGCCTTGGCAACCTGACGAGCAAGAAATGCAGCGTTTAGAGTTTTTGCAAAAAATGGCTAATGAATAGGTGTAAAAATGCTGACCCAGTTAATGTCAGTTAATCTTGCTGTAAACACAAAGTGAATGTCATATTTTGAAATGCGCAATTCTCTTTTGTGTAAGTGAGAATATTGTCTCTTTTCCATTGGATTGAGGTGTACTTTTTTTAAACAGGCTTATACTCAATATACCGCCTAACATATTTATATACTCACAAGGATTTAAGGCGGAAATTGGGAGGATACATGTTCTTAGACTACTTTGCGCTAGGTGTACTTTTTTTTGTCATCATTTTTATTTTCTACGGCATTATTGCCATCCACGATATTCCCTATGAGATTGCCAAAAAGCGCAATCACCCTCAGCAAGACGCCTTACATATTGCCGGCTGGGTTAGTTTATTCACCTTACATGCAATTTGGCCATTTTTATGGATATGGGCCACCTTATATCGTGAAGATAGAGGTTGGGGGTTTAGTGATTCTCGCAAACGAGAATTAATACTAGAAGGAGAGGTAAAAGAGTTAATTCAGCATGTGAGCGTGTTAAACGAACGCTTAACAGCATTAGAGCAACCCGTCGCAGTGGGCCAACCGACCCAATCAGACGATAAACCACAAGAGGCATAATCATGGACTTATTACTCATACTGACTTATGCCGCCATTTGTATCGCGATTTTTAAAATATTTAAGATCCCATTAACTAAATGGACAGTGCCGACAGCCATTCTTGGCGGTATTGTGTTAATTGGTACGCTATTAATGTTGATGAATTATAACCACCCATACACCCGTTTTGCCCGAGAATACTTTGTCACTATCCCTATTGTGCCAGCTGTTAAAGGATTAGTGACAGAGGTGAATGTAAAAGCTAATTCACCGATTAAAAAGGGCGATGTGCTATTTAAAATTGACCCTACACCTTACCTTGCGGTGGTTAAACAAAAACAAGCTGCGTTAAAAGAGGCAGAGTTACAAGTGCCGCAACTTGAAGCTGCATTTAACATAGCCGCTGCCAAAGTGGAGCAGGCCACAGCAGATAAAGACCGCACTGAATCTGCGTATAAACGTTATGAAGAGGGCCATAAAAAGGGCGGGCGTAACTCGCCTTTTACTGAGTTAGAGCTCGATAACCGTCGTCAATTATTTGTTTCGGCCTCTGCACAGCTTAACGCCGCAAGTGCCGAAGCGCTACGTACTCGCTTAGCTTATGAGTCTAACCTTGATGGCGTCAATACTAAGGTTGCAGGGCTTCAGGCTGACTTAGCTAAAGCTGAGTATGACTTAGCGCAAACCGTAGTGAGAGCCCCGTCTGATGGTGTTGTGACACAGCTTGCCCTGCGCGAAGGAGCTATGGCGGTGCCATTACCTTTACGCCCAGCGTTGACTTTTATCCCTGCTGAAACCCGTTACTTTGCTGGCGCTTTTTGGCAAAACTCATTGTTAAGGCTAAAAGAGGGAGATGACGCTGAAGTGATTATTGATGCAATGCCTGGGCGAGTGTTTAAAGGCAAAGTGTCTAAAGTTTTACCGGCAATGGCTGAAGGTGAGTTGCAATTTAGTGGTAATTTACAGTCGTCTAATATGTTATTTCAACGGGGTAGAGTGTTAGTGTTGATTGAGCTCGAAGATGATGCTTTAAGGGAGTCATTACCTGCTGGTGTTGCTGGCCAAGTGGCGGTTTATACCGATCACTTTAGCCATGTCGCTGTTATGCGGAAAGTCTTGTTAAGAATGCAAGGTTGGTTAAATTACCTGTTTGCCGAAGGTCATTAACGTCTATAAAAATACGTTTTGTGTTAATCGTGCGGTCGCTAAGCTGTTTTGTGTCTTTATTGCACTTTATTGCACTTTATTGCGGCCGCTATTTTTGGCGCTATATAACGCTTTATCTGCACGAAAAAATAGCTCGTTCATTGAGGTGTCACCCTCGACGAGCGTACTACAACCAATTGATATGGTGATATTAATCCCCTTACAGGTTTGCGATACATAAAATGGATGTTGAGCAATTTGCGCTCGAATACGCTCGGCAATCAGCTTGGCCTCGTCCTGAGAGGTCATCGGTAAAATCGCGGTAAATTCTTCTCCACCAATACGTGATAACGAGTCTGATAGGCGCAATAATTTATCGCATGTTTGGGCAAATTCTTTGAGTATCTTGTCGCCGCCTATGTGGCCGTAGTTGTCATTGATCGCTTTAAAATAATCGATGTCGATCACTAACAATGAGAGCGGTTGATTAAACCGAATCGCGCGGGCACATTCTTGCTTGGCGATTTGATTGTATGAACGGCGATTGTGTACACCGGTGAGTTGATCGGTATTGACCAGATTTTCAATATGTTGGTGGGCATCTTCTAATGCTTTTTGGGCATTTTTTAATTCGGTAATATCAACGCCCATAATGATGGTATTGCCACTGTCGAGATTAATTCTGGTCATTTTAAACCAGCGCCCATCTGTTAAGTCAGTTTCGTATTGATTAAGCGCTTTGTCTGAATGCAGCTTATGCAGGTTTGCCAGCCATTGTTCAAAATTGTCGGTGTTGATAATGACGCCTTGTTTGGTTTCCCAAGCGTTGCGCAATAAATCGGCAGACTTTTTGCCCGTTGCATTTTGTACTGTAGTACCAAATATGCTGGCAAAATGTTGATTGCAATAAATAACTTCCTTGTCACTGTTGATTACGCCTAAGCAGTTTGGCGAAATTTCTATTCCCTCTATAAGTATGGCTTCTAAATTTGCAGGTGTACTTTTTTGCATAGAATACTCAAGGATGTGGCAATGCTTATTCATAATTATAAGTTAAATTTGTCACTTTTTGTTAACAACTAGTAAGTTAGTATATTATTGCTTTGTGGTGGGTGTTGTTTGTGATTGTTTTTTATTGGTTTTTTAAAAAGTCACAATATGAATAAATTATCTTTTGTCAGTCTTATGGTTGAGAGTATTGGTATGGCGGTTGATAAAAGTAGTATAGCAGAGATAAAAAGCCCGACTATGATGAAAATCGTCGGGCTTTTTGGGTGTGACTTATTCAAACAGCTAAAGCATATTAAATGCTAGTCAGTTTGCTTTTGAGATCGTTTGGCTTCATTGGTAATTTGCGTAAACGCACGCCTACCGCATTATAAATTGCGTTGGCTATAGCGGGTGCTACTGGCGTTACTGCTGGCTCACCTAAACCTGAAGGTGGTTGCGTACTTGGAATAAACTCAATTTTTATCTCTGGCGTTTGGTAGATACGTACTGGCGTATAAGTACTAAAGTTTGAGTCTTTATACTGACCATTAACGATCTCGGTGCCTTCATGAATAGCCATTGATAAGCCCCATAACGCCGCGCCCTGACACTGTGCTTCTGCGCCATTAGGATCAACAATAATCCCGGCATCAATCGCGATATACAGTTTTTGTACTTCGATGCTGCCACTGTCTTTGTCTACCTGCACTTGAACGGCACAAGCCACCCAAGTAGGCATATCGCGCTCTTGACCAAAGGTAGATGCAATGCCTAAACCGGTGTTTTCGGCTTGCGGTTTGCCCCACTCAATCATTTCAGCAACTTTCTTAAGCACGACAGCCTGACGAGCAGCGCCGCCAGCAGCAACAGGTGTGGTACCCGCGTTACGGCCTTCGGCAATTAGCATGTCGAGGCGAAATTGCAGTGGATCTTTACCGGCATGATGCGCGGCTTCGTCCATAAAGCTTTCAACCGCCCAACCTGTCCAACCCGGGCCCACTGAACGTAACCAACCCGGTCTAAAAGTGGCAATGGCTAAGTCGTTAGACACCGCTCGCACTTTTTGTGCGCCTACGCTGTACCAGTGATCGGCACCAGCAATTGAGAATGGATCAAATGGCTGACCATTAACCCCTTTAGGCATAAAGCCTGGTGCTAATACTTGTGTTGGCCAACCTGCCGTAGCGTGATGTTCCATGGCGGTAACCGCTTTTTTATCATCGAACGCCATTTTTAATTGCTGTACTGAAGCCGAGCGCGCACTATCAAATTGCATATCTTGCGGACGCATCATCACCATTTTAACGGGCTTACCGCCTAATGCTTTAGAGGTTAATGCCACAGGAATGGTATAGTCGCCGTTGAGTCTGCGGCCAAAACCACCACCCAACATGTAGCTACGGATAACGATGTTAGCTTCGTCTTCACCTAATGCTGTCGCTAATACAGGTAACGTAAGTGACTGCCACTGACAACCTGAATGAATTTCCCAAATACCGTCTGGATTTTTAAATACCAAGGCATTTAACGGCTCCATCTGCGCATGCAATACGGTGCTGGTGATGTATTCTTCGGCGATAGTGCTTTTTGCGCTGGCAAACGCTGGCTCAGTTTCAACATTACCTGTATCTAAAATGCCGCCTTTGCTGGCGTCGTTGAGTAACGTTTTACCGTGAGCAATAATATCGGCCTCAGACACATTAGCGGTTTCGCCTGCATCCCAGGTTACTTTGACTAGTTTTGAGGCTTTTTGTGCGGCAAAAAAGCTGCTGGCAATAACCATTAACCAACCTGGTACACTGCCACTGGCATCATCTAACACGATTGTTTGTTGATAGCCTTTAACCGCTTTGGCGGCTGAGTCATCAAATTTAACCACTTTTGAGCCATAACGCGTTGGCGGCAAAATGGGGTTGGCGTACACCATGCCATCAACTTTAGCGTCGATACCAAATACGGTTTTACCATTGGTTTTATTAGCGATATCAAGTGAGGTGACTTGCTGGCCAACTAATTTAAGATCGGCATTGGGTTTAAGCGGCAGTTGCTTGAGTTCTTCTTCGGTAAATTGGCGGGTTAAGCCCATTTTGACCAATTCGCCAAACGACAATTCGCCTTTGCTTGATACGATTTTACCTTTACTGGCTTTACAGTCAGCAGGTGCAATGCCCCATTTTTTAGCTGCCGCTTCAATTAATGCCGTACGACCGGCGGCGCCTGCCTGGCGGTACACAGGCCAGCTTTGTGAAATAGACCAGCTACCACCCGTGACCATATAACCCCAGCGAGGGTCACTGTCTACGTGGATAATTTCAATATCGTCCCACGAAGCTTCTAATTCGTCAGCAAGAATACGCGCAATAGCGGTACCCACATGCTGGCCCATTTCTGAGCGCATAATGTTGACTTTAATTTTGCCGGCGGTGTCGATTGAGTACCATAAAGACGGCTCATAAATGTCGCCTTCTGTTGGTAGTACTTTGCCGTCTGGGCTAGCTGGATCCATTGCTGCCATTAAGTGGCGAGGAAACCCAAAGCTGACGCCGACCGCGGTCATGGCAATTAAAAATCCACGGCGGGTCATGCCAGCCGATCCACGTTTAGGCAGTCTGCTCATCGTTGCTCTCCTTGGTTGAGTTTGCAGCTTCATGAATGGCACTACGGATGCGCACGTAGGTCATACAGCGACATAAGTTACCGCCCATTACCGCATCAATATCTTTGTCGGTCGGTGCTGGGTTGTCTTTTAATAATGCGGCGGCTTGCATGATTTGGCCTGACTGGCAGTAACCACATTGTGGTACTTGCAGTTTTTGCCAGGAGATTTGCAGCGGATGGTCGCCTTTTTCAGATAGGCCTTCAATCGTAGTGATTTCAGCGCCTTCTACTGACGATATTGGGGTAATGCATGAGCGTGTTGCTTGGCCACCAATATGTACGGTACACGCGCCGCAGCTACCAATACCACAACCAAACTTAGTGCCGGTCATGTTGAGTTCATCGCGGATCACCCACAAAAGCGGGGTGTCGCTTTCTACGTCGGCAGTCATCGGTTTGCCGTTTAAAATAAATTTTGCCATTGGTCACTTCTCCAGTGAATTAATGCTCTAACTTGGGCTTGATAATTATCTCGCCCACTTTTTAGTTTTGGCTAGGTGTTTCCCCAGCTGATTGACGCTCAATACATCATGAAACCGCTCATCGTAATACGATGGGGCGCGTGGCGGTTGTTAACTCTATCGATAATTACGTTGTTAAGGGGAGTTGGATCATCTCAATACGCTGCATTAGCAAATGTCAGTAGTGGTTAGTCTTTAGCTCACTGATCATTTATGTAATCCAGCGCAACCAAGGTGTTACTTGGTCGGATAAACTTTGATGAGTCATGACTGTGCCTGGCAAAGGCGACGAGATCTATCATAAATTGCCAAGCCGATATCATTGCTTAACCTAAAATTACTGCGCCACATACGTTATTCTTGATGGGTTTTGGCCTATTAGGTTGCCTTATTTTCTACACGTAAGTGCAATAAATAAGGGAATCTCTCATCGTACGCTCCCTGTTCGAATCTTTATTTATATTTGGTTAATATTTAAGCCTAAGCAATGCTTATTGCTTTGTAAAGAAATCAATTGTCAGTAAATTAGTTATTAATAATACAGCAAGCTATAACAGGAATACATGAGATTTTGTAATCGCAGCGCTCATGTTAATTCTTTGTTTAATAATCTTTTTACTTCGTTTAAGCAATGTTGCTCATTTATCCGTTATCGCTTAATTGAATAGCAAATGGAATAGCAAATTGAACAGCAAATTAATGAGGTTATTATCGACATTCATGGCCGATAGCGCTATTCGATGTTGGTCTAGCCTAATAACGTAAGTTTGGCCCGATATTTTGCTTGTATTTACTGTTGTTATTTATGATAATGAATGAAAACTATTATCATTTGCATTTGCGGGTTGAATCATTATGGAACTCATCAGCGTTTCTTCTTTATGGGTAGGGTGTTTGTTTGCTTATTTAGCGTCTGATAAGCAGCAACTTATTAGCCTGCCGTTTCCTAAACTACTCGCGTGGAGCCTAGGTTGTGCAGCTATGCTATTTGCTGTGTGGGGTTTTAGTCATACCTACAGTTTGCTGGTGGCTAGTTTATTAGTGATCATTTGCGTCATGACCATGTGGATGATGTTGGTGTTGCTCGCAGCTCACTTCAAAGGCCACAGTATGTGGGTGAGTTCGTTCGGTTTCGCCTTATTTGTCAGCATTATGATGGTTGGCGTTAAGTAAAATGTGGTTAAAGTCGCTTGCAGCCTTTACCTGGGGGTTATTACTGGCTGTCTGCCTGGTGTTAATAGTTTTTCGTTTGTTGCCGTTAGCGGTAGATAGCAAATTGTTTATTGGCATGCTGTTGGGCTTTTGTTTATGGGTTGCGGTGATGGCGTATTGCTACAGCCGTAATACTGCTAAAGCTGCCAGTATTGTTTGTGGTAAATGGTTTGTCGTCACTGCCGTTGCTAATGTGTGGTTGTTTTATATTCCTGTTTATTAATGAAGCCTGTAATGAATCCTCGCGCTAACGCCTCACATAAAGTGATTAAAAACCTCGTCGAAGCCCACAGTTGGCTTGGGCTGATTATTTCGCCATTACTGTTTATCGTATTTTGGGCCGGTGCGATTACACTGTTTCATGACGAAATCGCACAGTGGGCCATTACGCCACATCACCCAGTGCAAAGTAGTCAGCAAGACATACCGCTTGGCAGCTTAGTTGAACAAAAGCGGGCAGAATATCCGCTTGATCAACAAGGGCGTTTTCGGATAAATATGCCCACCGCATTAGTCCCTTATTATATTTTTTATATGGAAGTGCTCGACGATGCCGCAGAAAGTGGCCGTCAGTCTTTAGCCATTCTGGTGGACCCTAAAACCGGTGAAACGGTTGCGGGTAAAGATGACTTCTTGTTATCGCAATTCATTTATCGGCTGCATTACAACCTGCATTTACCTGGTGGAAGCTACCTCATCGGTATGGTGACATTAGTCTTTTTGTTTGCCCTAATCTCTGGGGTGTTTATTCATGCCCGCAAACTGTTCAAGCACTTTTTTCAGTATCGGGTAGATAAGCAGCGGCGCGATAATCTATTAGATTTACATACTGTGGTCGGCGTCATGACGCTACCGTTTACCTTAATGTATGCACTTAGCGGACTAATCCTCAATTTAGCTATTGTGTTTCAGCTGGCTTTTGCGATGTTTATTTACCAAGGCGATCAACAGGCGTTGTTAAATGACGCAGGCTTTAAGCGTGTGGTCGAGCCTCGCAGCCAAACACCGATGGCGATGGATAACGCTTTTGAGTTGATTGAGCAAACGCGGCAGCAAGACAATTTTGAATTACGTAATGTGATTTTTCATCATTACGGCGCCGACAATGCATTAGTGCAAGTGCGTGGCAGTGATACCGCCAGTTTTGCCCAGCGAGACGAAGTGACTTTTCGTGTTGCTAATGGTGCCGTGGTCGATAAGGTCAATGCTGAACAATACAATGTATTCCGCCAAGGACGCGATGTGTTAGTGACGCTGCATTTTGGTAATTTTGCCGGTATGGATGTGCGCATTTTATACTTCATTTTAGCCATCGGCATCAGCGCGATGATAGTGGCAGGTAATATGTTGTGGATTAATAAGCGCCGAGTGCAGCGTCATTCTTCGCCGCGCAGTATTGCCATTGCAAGTGCCGTCACTCTAGGTGGATGTAGCGGTATTATTGTGGCCACCGCAGTTGGTTTTTTATGTGAGCGAGTGTTTCCTGCTACGTTGCCAGCCCGCGAAGATTGGCTTGTTGCCTGCTTTGTACTGGCTTTGTTAGCGACCATGTTAGTGAGTATTAACATTGGCAATGTTAAACGCCATATTAGCCGCTTATTACTGCTTACCAGTGCACTGTTATTAATAACATTGATAGCCGATTGGCTGATGTTTGCCGAGCAGATTATTCACTTGTGGCAAAACGGCTATACCGCAGTGATAGGCGTGCAAGTGGCGATGGGCTTAATGGCTGCTATTGGCGTGTTTAGTGCGCTAAAACTAAGAGGCGCGCAGCACGTTAATACCCGAGAAAAGCTTGGTGATCCCCTTATTAATTAATCAGGTGAACGAAACGTTTGCCTGCGATAGCATTATCACAGGCATCACGAGTGCTGGCATTAAGGCAAATCAAACAATAGTGCAGTAGACTGGTCGTCTAGTTCATTTTTAAAGGTGATAGTTTGTCGCTCAGTAATTTTTGCACCATCACCGGCCGCGAGCCTTTGTGACTCGACTATCAGCTCATCTGCAACTTGATGCACATAGACTCTTCGCCCCGCAGCGATGGTGTAAGTCAGCTCTGAATGCGGCGCTAAAATCAATTGCGATAAGGTCGCGTTTTGCTTTATGTGCAGGGTGCCATTTTCGCCTGTTGGCGTGGCAATGGGGGTTAATCCTATAGCCTTGCCAAAGTTTTTTTGCTGATAACCCGGCGTATTACCTAAAGTATTCGGCTGGATCCAAATCTGTAAAAACCTCAATGGCTCGGTTTTAGACGCATTGTATTCACTGTGAGTGATACCGCTGCCGGCCGACATAAGCTGGAATTCACCCGCGGGTAATACTTCAACGTTACCCTCACTGTCTTTGTGGGCAATGGAGCCTTGTAACACATAGCTGATGATTTCCATGTCGCGATGGCCATGAGTGGCAAATCCCGCACCTGGATCAACGCTATCATCGTTAATGACTCGCAGGGCTGAAAAGCCCATATGCTCTGGGTCATAATAACTGCCAAATGAGAAGCTGTGTTTACTGTCTAACCAACCAAAATTGGCGGTGCCGCGCTCGCTTGCCGGACGTAAAGTGATCATGATGTTCTCCTAAAGCAATACCAATCAGATTTGTGTTTTGATCTGATTGGTATGCACGATATTTGGGTGTGCTAATTTGATCTGAGGTTACTTAGCTAATCGGCGGGTAAGCGCGTTGTCTAGCGCTGCTTTACCCGAACCCGATAAAGCCAATGACACGCTGGCCGCTAATAATGCCAAGGCATACTCATAACCGTTGTTAGACATAAATAAGCCGTTGCTTAGGTGAACACTGGCAATGGCAATCACCATGGTAAAAGCCAGTGCGACAGCGGCTGGGCGAGTCAGTAAACCGAGTAAAATAAATAAGCCACCAAAGAACTCAGCACTGCCTGCCATAAAGGCCATTAACACGCCTGGCTCCATTCCCATTGACGCCATCCATTGCCCAGTGCCTTCTAGGCCGTAACCGCCAAACCAGCCAAATAATTTTTGAGCGCCGTGAGCCATAAATATAATCCCTACAGGAACACGCAATGCCAATGTGCTAAAACCTGCAGTAGAGTGTGTAATGCGTTTAATCAGTGCTTTCATGGTTTGTATCCTCAATATTTTTAAACTGTTCTGTGATGGTTGCTAAAGGCTTATTTAGCCTGTCTCAGCGATTGATAATGAGTATATTGGGACTTGATTGAATAAAAAATCGGAATAAACTGAGCTAATAGTTCAAATTTTTTGAATAAGGATGAATTCATGCACCATGCCATTACCATCGATGCACTGCGGGCTCTAGACGCCATTGAGCGCAAGGGCAGTTTTGCAGCTGCTGCGGCATCCTTGTATCGAGTACCGTCAGCATTAACCTACACCATCAAAAAACTTGAAGACGACATGGGCACGGCGTTATTTGACCGGACAAAACAAAAAGCACAGCTGACCCCTGCCGGTAAGCTGGTGTTAGAGCATGGCCGCGATATTTTGTTAGCCACGAATCGGCTGATAGATTCTGTGCAGCAATTAGAGTCGGGCTGGGAAGCTGAAATTAGATTGTCGCGCGATACCGTGATCCCGCAAGCGCCGTTGTTTCAGTTAATCGAGCAATTTAATCAGCTCGAACACTCGGTAGATATTAGTATCGATGTTGAAGCCGTGGGCGGTGGTTGGGATGCCCTACACAGTCGCCGTGCAGACATTGTGATTGGTGCCTCTGGCGAATTACCTAGAGGTGTATTTCAAACCCACAAAATAGGCGATATTGAATTTGTATTTGCAGTGGCGCCACATCATCCATTGGTATTTGTTGATGGCGTATTAGAAGCCGACAAACTCACCGAATATGCCTCGGTTGTGGTGGCCGATACCGCGCAAGTATTACCGACACGCAGCAGTGGTCTGTTTAAAAGCAAGCAAGTGATTAGAGTCAACACCATGGAAACCAAAATAGCGGCACAGCGCCAAGGTTTGGGGATTGGTTTTTTACCGCGGCACATGGTGCAGTGCTATTTCGACAGTGGTGAGTTAATTGAAAAACAATGCTCAATTCCACGGCCTAACCAGAGCTTGTATCTTGCCTGGCATAAAGAGCACCAAGGCCGCGGGTTTGAGTGGTTTATTGAGCATTTACCAAAAATTGATTGGGGATTAAGTTAGGTAGAGCTAAAAGGCTCAAGCGCATATAGGTATATATCTATGCCCTGATTTAACGACCTCTAGCTCAGAAAAACCATTATGCCGTTGCCTGAGATACCGCAGTGTTATTGGTTTTATTGTCTAGCGAGCCACTGTAGCGGGTTAACGCTAATGCTAACAAAACAATCACCGCGCCAACCCATGGGGTATGCATTAAGCCTGCTTGTTCAACAATTAATCCGCCGCCCCAGGCACCCAGTGCAATACCCACATTAAATGCGGCAATATTGAGGCCTGATGCCACATCAACTGCGTTAGGTGTATGCTCTTGCGCTAGTTTAACCACATAAACTTGTAAGCCTGGCACATTACCAAATGCAAATGCGCCCCACACCAAAATGGTGATAACCGCTGCAATAGGGTTAACCGCAGTAAAGTTAAATACCACTAAAATGGCGGTTAAACCGATAAAGATAATACTCAGCGCTTTGATTGGGCCTAACTTGTCGGCCATTTTACCGCCCCAAATATTACCGATAGCCACTGACACGCCGTAAACCAACATAATCAGACCAATCGCATGAGACTCAAAGCCAGACACTTGCTCTAAGATGGGTGCTAAGAATGTAAACGCGACAAAGGTGCCACCGTAGCCTAATGCGGTAATGGCATACACTAATAATAATCGTGGCTGAGTTAATACCTTAAGTTGAGCGGATATTTTAGTGGCCGCAGGCTGCTGTAAATTGTTTGGTACCAATAAACTGCTGCCTATCAACGCAATAAGGCCTAATAGCGCTACCGTTAAAAAGGTGGTTTGCCAACCAAATGTTTGGCCAATATAGGTACCTAATGGCACGCCTGTCACCAATGCGACGGTTAAACCGGTAAACATAATCGCAATGGCGCTGGCAGCTTTTTCTTTAGGCACTAATCCGGTTGCAATGGTTGAGCCAATAGAGAAAAACACTCCATGGGCTAGGCCAGTAATAATGCGTGCGACAATTAAGGTTTCATAGCCCGGGGCTTGCCATGCTAATACATTACCTGCCACAAACAGCGCCATAACGGTTAATAACACGTTTTTACGGTTCCATTTACCTGTAAGTGCCGTTAATACCGGTGCGCCAATCGCAACACCTAGGGCATACAAGCTGACTAACAAGCCTGCTGAGGGTAATGAAACATTAAGGTCTTGGGCCATGGTGGGCAGTAACCCCACAATGACAAATTCGGTGGTACCGATTGCAAAGGCGCTTAGCGTCAATGCGAGTAGGGCTAACGGCATAATGTGTTCCTCGGGTTTAATAAGGTGAATGAGTGGGTATTGCGTAATGCTGGCTATTATTCACGGTAAATTAGTTGTAAAAAACAGTGTCTTTAGCAAATAACTTTTGTGTAAAATGAAGGTAATTGACGTTAACCCGAGGTATGTATGCTGACTCGCTCAGATGATCTGGATATTTTATTAACTGTGGTCGACAGCGGCGGCTTTTCTGCGGCGGCCGATACGTTAAATATTCAAGTGGCGCGCGTGTCGCGGGCTGTGAGTAAAATTGAGCAGCAGCTTGGGGTGACCATATTAAACCGCACCACCCGACGTATTGAGCTGACTGACGAAGGCAGGCAATTTGTCGAATCGGTGAGAACGGGCTTACTGCAATTACAACGGGCAGAAGATGAGTTAGTTAAGCGAGGTGAGTTACCGCAAGGACGATTGCGCGTAGATGCCGCAAGCCCGTTTGTGTTTCATCAGCTAGTGCCGTTAATGCAAGACTTTAGGCAAGCGTATCCAGACATTATGTTAGAACTCACTTCAAACGAGGGGTATGTCGACTTACTGGAAAAGCGCACTGATGTGGCGATTCGTATCGGTAAATTAAACGATTCTACTTTGTACGCCAGACCATTAGGCAAGAGTGCTTTACACATCGTCGCCTCGCCAGCCTACATTGCTCGCCGAGGCGCGCCGCAAAAAGTGGCTGACCTAAGCGGCCATGAGTTACTCGGGTTTACCGAGCCAAAAGCGCTTAACCGGTGGCCGTTAAAAGGCAGCGAGGAAATTACGCCAAGCATCAGTAGCAGCAATGGCGAAACGCTGCGCCAATTAGCGTTAAGCGGTAATGGTATTGCGTGTTTGTCTGGCTTTATGATTAACGACGATTTAGCTGCCGGGCGGTTAGTCACTTTGCTTAATCAAGACAAAATTAATGTTAACGATCGCGAGCAAGTGAATGCGATGTATTACAAATCATCTACTGTGGCACGGCGGATCTCAGCCTTTATTGAATTTATTCAGCCTAGATTAACCTTGTAATATTGGACCGTAAATTAACATCAGTTTATACAAGATGCGTAGTTTACTGATTGGTGATATTGTGGCGTTTGTGAATTTTTCTCTATCTCAACCGATGACATCATGATTAAACATTTAATGGACTACCTGCGTTTAGTGCTGTTTGTTTGTGGCGTATTGATTGGTATTCAAGTTCCTGGTTTTGTCGATCAATATGGTCAACGCTTAGAAGCACATCAGTTAGAAGCCAAGCAAAGTTTGGCCGAATTTCAACACGACGCCGACCGCTTTTTTGCTGGCGACATCAGTAAGCTTATTCAACACTATCGCAAAAATAATGATCCGGTTTTCAATGCGGGTGGTGAAAGCGTTGAATCCATTTATCAACGTTACGTGGCGTTAACTGACGCATTAACGCGCTTTCGTCAACACAGTTATAGCCCATACCAGCAAGTGATCCTTGCACCGCAAACAGACATTCAAGCTGAAGTATGGAAAAACTATTCGCATGTGATTTTATTAAAGCCCGAAGCCATTGCCATAGGTACGTTACTTGGGCTGTTGATCTCAATTTTATGTGAGTCAGTATTATCTATTTTGTATCTAGGTTGCCGTAAAGTATTGGCGCCTAAATAACCCATTTATTCACCCTTAAGGAAATATGATTATGATCGCTACAGGACAATCTTTACCAAAAGCTACATTAAGCCAACTGACTAAAGACGGTATGGTTAATCACGATGTGACTGAGCTTTTTGCCGGTAAAAAAGTGGTGTTATTTGCCGTGCCAGGTGCCTTTACGCCGACTTGTTCAGAAGCTCACTTACCAGGCTTTGTAGTACAGGCTGACGAATTTAAAGCCAAAGGTGTTGACCTTATCGCTTGTGTATCTGTTAACGATGCATTTGTGATGAAAGCATGGGGCGAAGCGCAAAATGCCTCTGAATTAATGATGCTAGCCGACGGCGATGCCAGCTTTACTAAAGCACTAGGCCTAGAAATGGACACAGCAGGTTTTGGCGGTATTCGTTCACAACGTTACGCGATGATTATCGACAACGGCGTAGTGACATTATTAAATGTTGAAGCACCAAAATCATTTGAAGTGAGCACTGCAGAAGCAGTAATGGCTGCGCTGTAAGCTGTTATTTAAATTAGATTGAAAAATGGGCGCCCAGTGTGGCGCCCATTTTTTATAGAAAAAGAGTCTACGCATTGGCTTCGCTTATCCCGAGGTTTTGCTCAATATTGTCTACGCTGTTACTGACCTCGTGCGCAATGGTTTCGCTTTGTTCAAAAGCATGTTTAGCCCGTAGCATTAAGGTGTCCATTGCCGCGACAAACTCATCAAGATAATGTACTTGTTGCTTGGCATGTTCGCTGCCCTGGTTAGCACTGTTGGCCATTGCACTGGCTTGTTGTTGCACCTGTTTAGCTACGCTCAGTAAACTTTGGGCACGTGTTTTTTGTTGCTCAGAGGCGGCGCTAATGTCATTTACGCTTTGGCTTAATGCCTCATTTGAGCTGGTGAGCTGAGTTAATATCGCCATAATATCTTTGAGTGACAACTGGGTGCGATGAGATAAGCTACGCACCTCATCAGCCACTACCGCAAAGCCGCGACCTTGCTCGCCCGCTCTGGCCGCTTCAATGGCCGCGTTTAATGCCAGTAAGTTGGTTTGGTCGGCAATATTACCAATCACATCCACAATTTTAGCGGCATCATTCACCGAGGTACTCAACTGACTAAGTGAACGATTACATTGGTTTACCGTAGACAATGTATGTTCGGTTGCCGTTAATACGCCTTGAGCTTCTTGCTGGCTGGCTAACATGTCTGTCATGGTTTGTTGAGCGCTGTCGGTTAACTCACTAGACGACTGGTTTACTTGGTTGGCTAATTCAATTAAATCAGCGGTTTGCCCTTGTGCTTGTTGTACTACGTCTTGGGTTTGTTGGGTGCTGTTAGACAGCGAGCCAATACGCGCCACTAACTCACTTAATGATTGCGATACCGCTGTCATATTGTGCTTTTGTTGCTCGTCTTCTTGTTCAAACCGCTGCAATAAGCGATTAAAATGCACAGCAATTTGGCCTGTTTCGCATTGGCTGGTCACCGCTAATGGTTCGCGTTGATTAGATTCGCTCAACATGGAAAAAGCGCGATTTAAGCGCCGTAATGGTGTGACGACACGGCGCTGCTGCAAAATAAGATAACAGACTGCAAATAGCGCTAACACGCCAACCATGCCATACAGTAACCACTGCAAGCTGAGCTTTAATTGTTGGTCTGTTTGTTGTTGTGTTTCAGCTAACGCCACCAGTTGCTGCTCTACCTGGCTGGTGGCATTGATCAGCGCAGTTTGCACCACCTGATTTTCATTGAGCATAGCTTCGGTGTTGCTGACTTCTTTACTGTAGCGTTGGCTTAAACTCAGTAATTCTGAGCGAGGTGTTTCACCTACTTCAATTTGCTCTGGTTCATCGTCGCCTAACGCAAACTCGTCGACTTCTTCGGTGCGATAAATGCCGAGTAAAGGCAGTTGTTGTAATTGATCGTGCCAGGTGTTTAACGCATCAATGGTGAAATTTACGCTGTTGCTCACACCAGTATCTTTATCAATGAGTAAGGCTTGAGTGAGCTGCGATAACTGATACACCAGGCTGGGTAATTCTGTGCTGAGGGCGAGGTATTGTTGTGCCACGCTATTATTTTGCGGTGCCGATTGTGCATAACGGCTTAAGCTGCGGCTGTAACTGAGCATCTCCGATTCTGCAAACGCCAACAATTGACGCGGATTACCAGCTAATTTACCCGCAGCGCGATATTTTGTGTCTAAATCTTGTGTAAGTTGCACCATTAATTGGGTCAGCGAGGCGCTGTCGAGTTGTGGGTGTGCTTGTTGTAATGCACTGATGCTGTTAGTAATACTGCTTATATCTGTTCGGGCTTGCTGTAGATAATTGCTTTGACCAGTTTGCAAATATTTATCGATATTACGGCGCACATCATATTGAAAAGTATGCTGAATACGTTGCAGATTTTGGTTGAGTTGCTCACTCACTTGCCGTTGCTGATTACTCCACAACACGGTTGCAGCCAGCGAAGCCGCGAGGATAAGTAGTAACGCCGATGCGCCCAACGATAAGGTTGATATTTTCATTTAATAAAAACTCAAGCAATTTCCATTGTGGGTATTTTATGGCACTAATATGACAGTTTATCGTGCGGGGGTGAGACTTATTGCTTGATAATCAATTTGATTTATTTTTATTAATTATCAGTGGTTTATTGTTTGTGGTTGATGGCAACAAAAGTGAAACAGGGAATATTGTGGTGGTTAGCTGTTAAGCAGTGCAATTTAATGAGTGATAATTAACCAGTTGTCATAGATGAGTCACATAAGTGCGCGGCATTGACACATTGCTTTATATTTAGCGTAACAGTACGGTAAAACGTACCCGAAATAAATAGCATCAATTGTCTGCGAGTTTTTTATCCATTAATGGCAGCCAAACCTGAGCTTTTAAACCACCTTGGGGGCGATTAGACAATTTTATTTTGCCATGGTGGCGGTCAATAATCCGTTTAATAATCGCCAGTCCTAAGCCCGAACCGACACTACCACGGGCGGTGTCACCTTGAGTGAAGGGCTGAAATAACTGCTCAACCTGAGACTCATCAATGCCTGGGCCATTATCTTCAACGCTAAAGCAGACTGATTTACCCTGGCGGTATGAGCTGATTTTAATCCAACCATTGCCGTAACGAAACGCGTTTTCTACCAGGTTGCTCAGTACACGTTTAATCGCCACGCTGTTCATGGCAATGTCTGGGCAGTTGCCTAGCGACAGCTCTATGGTTTCTTCGCGATGAGATTCCTGTTGGCTAATCTCCTGGATTAAGCGATTAATCTGGTCTGGCTCGCGCACACCTTCACGGTCATTACGGATATAGGTAATAAATTGATTGATAATCGCATCCATGTCTTCAATGTCGGTAACGATGCCTTCTTTTAAATATTGGTCTTCTTCAACCATCATTTCAGACGCTAAGCGAATACGAGTCAGTGGCGTGCGCAGGTCGTGGGAGATACCGGCCATGAGTAAGGCGCGGTCTTGCTCAAGTTGTTTCATGCTATGCGCCATTTGATTAAACGCATGGGTTACTTCAACAATTTCGGTTGAGCCGCTTAACGGCAATGTGGGCGGGAAGTCGCCTTGAGACACCGCAACTGCGGCTTTTTGTAAGCGTTTTAATGGCCTGTTTTGTCTACGGGCAAATAACCAGCCGCCGGCGACACTGAGCGCGCCTATCACTAATAAATACAGGGTTAATGGCGATAAGTCAGACTCGTTAATGCCGGTTAAGGGTACTTTAATCCACAGCGTGGGGGCTTGAGGTGGCTTAATCCACACGTCGAGATTTTCACCCTGAGAAAAACGCACCTCGGCTTCACCGCCCAAATAAACCGACATTTGTTCAGACAAAAAGCTGTAATAAGTGGCCTGGCCGAGTCCGGCTTCTTGTGCTTGTTTTTGGTTGTAAACCGTCATGCCATCGTCACGCACTTTGGCGTTTAAGGCATCAACCATGGTGAGATGTTCGCGGCCAACATCCACGCCATCAACAAATAATATGTTGATTTGGCGGGCAATCAGTTGGTTAATTTGCTCGTAACTGGGCTTGATAAAGTAAACGGCGACCGACCAATACGACACTAATTGATTGATCAGCAATAAGCTGCCAATCAATAATACCGTTTGGCTAAACGCGCTTCGAGGTAAGAAGCGTTGCCACCATTTTAACTTGAGTTCCATGAATTACTTACGCGTGGCGCCGTCGGGTACAAATACATAACCTAAACCCCAAACAGTTTGAATATAGCGTGGGTTGGCGGCATCTTTTTCAATTAAACGGCGTAGGCGAGACACTTGCACATCGATAGAGCGCTCAAGGGCAGAGTAGTCACGACCGCGAGCAAGGTTCATTAGTTTATCGCGTGATAAAGGCTCACGTGGGTGGTTAACCAGCACTTTTAATACGGCAAACTCGCCGCTAGTGAGGGCAATGCTTTCGTCACCATGAAACATCTCGCGCGTAGCTAAATTCAGTGAAAACTCACCAAACTCAATCATTTCTTCTTGCTGCGCAGGGGCTCCTGGTACTTCAGCGGTTTGACGACGCATTACCGCTTTAATTCGTGCTAATAACTCACGTGGATTAAAAGGTTTAGGTAAATAGTCATCTGCACCGAGTTCAAGGCCAATAATACGGTCGACTTCATCGCCTTTAGCGGTGAGCATCACAATAGGAATTGGGTTTTCTTGCTGGCGTAAACGGCGGCAAATAGACAAGCCATCTTCACCGGGTAGCATCAAGTCGAGTACTAAAAGGTGAAAGTTTTCGCGCTCAAGTAATCGGTCCATTTGTTCAGCATTGGCTGCGCTACGTACTTGAAAGCCTTGCTCAAGCAAGTAACGTTCTAATAATGAACGTAATCTCATGTCGTCATCGACAACGAGAATCTTAGAGGTTTCTTGGCCCATGGAATATCCTTTAAACACTAAATTGATACCAGCAATGGCTCAGTATGAAGTGTAATCACTTGAATTTGAATAGCTGATTGCAGCAGAAATTGTAACTAAATAGCTGTAAATGCCGCTTTATTGTTTAAAAAGCAGCAAATGATCAGTGTTGTGGTCGGTATCTTGGTCAAAAGATAAAGCCAGTTGTTGGCGCATAGGGTGAAAAATCATGCGAGGTAATGCGGATTTCAGTTGTGGGTGGCTATCAAAAATAGGCTCACTAAATTCTTGCTGTTCTTCAAAGCGGCCCCATTGTAAGTGGGTATTGTGCGGATGAATGTGAGGGTCTTGATGTAAGTTCACATTCACTAAAGCGTAATAACCGCTGCTGAGCAACACAACACTACTTAATGCGGGCGTTGATAATTGATGCCAGACGCCGAAGATAGATTGGCGCTTATAGGCATAATAGTTATGTTGTTCATCGCTAATGCTGTCTGCGTTAGTGTCGATAGTGAAGACTAACTTTTTTGATTCTATATCAAGCGCGATATGCGGCTTGGGATGGGTAATTTGATACGCCACCAGGCCCAATAGCGGATTATTGCTATAGCTGGCCATAAAGCGCACACCATTAGGTTCAACAACGAGTCGGCCCCATTCGGCCACGCTTTGATGCGGCGTTAGGTGGTTGAGCTTGATGTATAAATAGCTTAAGTCACGGTTTAATTGCAGTAAGGTGATGTGCTCTGGAGTATCGATAATCCAATTGCCGAAAAATGCGTGCTGAACATTTGAGGTTAATGTTTGCGATGTCGCGTTGACGGGCACCACTAACGTTAGGAACATCATCAAAGACAGAATGCATAAGCGCAATGTTTTGTTAGCGGAATTGATGAGGCCACTAAGTAACTGGATAGTTAACGCGGTAAACATAATATCCCTTTATGTTTTTAGAGTGAGTAAATACCCAAACAACCTGAAGATGCTCGATTTCAGCAAGAGTTTACACGCGTTTAGGCAAGGCATTGATTGCGGGTAATGGTCGTTCCCTTTCCAAAATCAGCTAAATTAACAAAAGCCGCAGCATAAACACGTGTAAAACTTGCCCTTTGGGAGTTTCACCGTGTTCCCTGATTATTAAATCAAGAGCGTTGTTGCGCTAATTTATAAGGTACCTACATTACCGCATTAACGCGCCTAGTATTGAAAACACGGTGAAGCTCTGAAACACGGATCTTCAAGTTGATTGGGTATAGACCGAACTGCATGCGGTAATTTAAATGAGCTTTAACCCTAGTCAACAATGCTGAATAAGCAAGTAAAAAGCCCGCAGCATAGGCTAACGAGCTTTGTATTGGGTGACTGTCTTATGCCATGCGATTTTAATAAGCATGAGGATTACGTTATTAACCTCAACTCTGGATAAGAGAGGTATTGATAACGATATAAATCAATAGATTGACTAAAATCCACTGTCAAGCTTGTGATTTGTTTTGCTAACAAGGCGAATTAACGCGTCAATAGTTAGCCTATTGCAAGTTAATTCAACGCAGTGAGGAAGGCAAAGGACTGCTTGAAAGGCGTTTGTTATCCAGAGCTGAGGTTTATTACCGATAAAAGTTACACGTCATTTCAACGGCTCATTTACTGCGCAAATAAATGAGGCTTAATAAGGAAAAATATCGATTATTTTTACGACAGATTTTGACTTTCGACGGGCTGAACTATATCCTTTGTCGCTGCTTTACGCTGCCCTTTGTAGTTAAAGCGAAATCTTATGCATGTAAGCTCTTACATGTCATGAAAATAAGCTGCATTAGTTAACCCCTTCCTGATTGGATTGCGACAATCCATTTACAGTGGCAGTTTTGCTTTACCTCATATTTGATAGCATCTCGTTACATGACAGAACAACAGCTTAAAGACTGTAGTCGATACATCTATTTCGGCTAAGTATGTAATTTTGAAATAAATGATTAAATTTTAAACAGAGTGAATAACATGATACAAACCATGAAAAAAGAATGGTTCTCTAACATCCGCGGCGATCTATTAGCTGGCCTTGTGGTTGCGCTGGCGCTAATTCCTGAGGCCATTGCCTTTTCGATTATTGCCGGTGTTGACCCTAAAGTGGGGCTTTATGCTTCGTTCTGTATTGCGGTAGTGATTGCATTTACCGGTGGCCGTCCAGGGATGATCTCTGCTGCAACGGGTGCAATGGCACTGTTAATGGTGACCTTAGTAAAAGAGCACGGCCTTGAGTACTTATTGGCTGCCACTTTATTAACTGGTGTATTCCAGATTGCTGCAGGTTATTTAAAGTTAGGTAACTTAATGCGCTTTGTATCGCGCTCGGTGGTGACCGGTTTTGTGAACGCCTTGGCGATTTTAATCTTTATGGCGCAAGTACCAGAGCTGATTGACGTGACTTGGCATGTTTACGCCATGACCGCCACAGGCCTCGGGATTATTTACTTATTCCCGCTTATTCCGGTTATTGGTAAATCATTACCGTCACCATTAGTGTGCATTGTCGGGTTAACCATTTTTGCGGTATTTATGGGCATTGATGTGCGTACCGTAGGCGACATGGGCCAACTGCCAGATACATTGCCTATCTTCTTGTGGCCAGAAGTGCCATTGACTCTTGAAACTCTGATGATCATCTTGCCTTATTCAGCAGGTCTTGCGGTGGTTGGTTTGCTTGAATCAATGATGACAGCCACTATTGTTGATGATTTAACCGACACCCAAAGTGATAAAAACCGTGAGTGTAAAGGCCAAGGTATTGCCAACATTGGCGCTGGCTTAATGGGCGGCATGGCGGGTTGTGCGATGATTGGTCAGTCGATTATCAACGTTAAATCAGGCGGCCGTGGTCGTTTATCAACGTTTGCAGCCGGTGTGTTTTTGCTGATTCTAATCGTATTCCTCGGTGACTGGTTAAAGCTTATCCCTATGGCCGCTTTAGTTGCGGTAATGATCATGGTGTCTATCGGGACGTTCTCTTGGGATTCAATCCGTAACCTTAAACATCACCCAATGTCGACAAACCTTGTGATGGTGGCCACGGTTGTGGTTGTTGTTGCTACCCATAACCTGGCGATTGGGGTATTTGTAGGGGTGTTATTGGCTTCATTATTCTTTGCCAATAAAGTGGGCCGATTCATGGTGGTTAAAAGTTCAGACATTACTGCTGAAACTGGCCGTCATTATCAAATTGTTGGCCAGGTGTTTTTTGCCTCGGCAGATAAGTTTAGCCAATCATTTGATTTTAAAGAAGTGGTCGATAAAGTCACTATCGACTTATCACTAGCGCATTTTTGGGATATCACCGCAGTATCGGCGCTCGATAAAGTGGTGATTAAATTCCGCCGTGATGGCACCGAGGTTGAGTTAATTGGCTTAAATGAAGCCAGTGCAACCATCGTTGATAAATTCGGGGTGCACGATAAACCTGAAGAAGTCGAAAAAATGATGTCTGGTCACTAACCCTGAGCAACACCACAAAAGGAGAACAATAATGACAAATGTGATTGCTTGTATCGACGGTTCAAAAGCCACCTTAGCGGTCTGTAATGCCAGCGTGTGGGCCGCCACTCAAATGGCTGCGCCAGTGACCTTGTTACATGTATTAGATAAATCTGTGTATCCAACACAATTGAATTTATCTGGCAGCATTGGTTTAGGTACGCGTGAGCACCTACTCGACGAAATGGTTGAGATTGAAGGCCGCAGAAGTAAATTGGCACTCGAGCAAGGCAAATATATGCTCGAAGATGCTAAAACCTGTGTGAATAAGCAGCAAGCTAGCGTTGCGGTAGACACCTTACAGCGTCATGGCGACTTAATTGAAACCTTGTTAGAACAAGAGCCTAATGCACGCTTAGTGGTGATGGGGCGTCAAGGCGAGCAACACCAGGACCAACCCATTGGTAGCCATATTGAGAGTGTTATCCGCACGCTTAAGCAACCGATTTTAGTGGTAATGCCTGAGTTTACTGCACCTAAGCGTTTTATCTTTGCTTACGACGGCAGTGCTACCGCGAAAAAGGCCCTAGCTCGCGTGGCAGCCAGCCCTTTGCTTAAAGGTTTAGCGTGTCACTTAGTGATGGTGTCAGACAATCAAACGCAAGCCAGTGCAGAATTAGCCGCAGCGGCAGACACCTTAAACGGTGCAGACTTTACCGTGAGCACCGCAGTATGTCAGGGTGAAGTGCAAGCTGCATTAGAAACATACCAAGTTGAGCATAACATCGACCTAATGGTCATGGGCGCTTACGGCCATTCGCGTATTCGCGAGTTTTTTGTGGGTAGCAATACCACCAGAATGATCAGCAAAAGCAAAATCCCGTTATTACTGCTGCGTTAATCATAATGGCTCGCTGATCGCGAGCGGTTATTAGCGGATTGCGATTAGCGAATAATAATGAGCTATGAACAAAGTGCTGATAGCTAAACCTTGATAGCGATAGTGAATAGTGTCAGTTGATAGCTAATAGCTGATAGCTAAAAGTTAAAATTGATAGCTAAAAAGCCACTCCGGCAGTGTATGTCGGAGTGGCTTTTTGTTTATGGCTTGGTTACGGTGATTTAAGGCCTACGAGCACTTACATCGTGGCGCTTCGAAGGCTCCAGAGCATGGACTAATGTCACTTTGCTTCACTTCAACTTCATTAAACCCGTCTTATATGGACCCACCCGTTTTGCAAGTGATTTCGAAGCGTTAATAAACAAATTCATTGC
>NZ_BMQI01000053.1 GCF_014648035.1 Shewanella algicola
TTATCTGTACTTCTATTAGATCAAAGCCCTAGACGAATGTCTAGGGCTTTGTCAGCAGTCTGAAACCGCCAAAAGGCGGTTTTTTATTTTTACGCTGTATTTAAATAGAGTATTCGACACGCCCTTCAACACAAAACCTCTTAAGCCATAGCGACACAAAAGATAAAAACAGGTTTTCTTTACAATAACTTAATTAACCACTAAGTTAATTCATTCGATATTGATAAAGGACTATCGCAATGCCACAGGCACCGACCTCACATACATATAAATACCTTACAGGCGTAGTTATTTTGCTGCTGATTGGTATTGGTGCGTATGCTTACTTGTCCAATATAAAACCCAAACCTCTGGCATCTGGCGCGGTATTGGTTCTTCCGGTCAAGATTGTCACTCCAAAATCAACAACTGATGTCGATACTCAATGGAATGCCTATGCCGCGATGGATGTGCTTATTCAGCAGCTAACTCTCGGCGTGAGCTACCCTTTATTGCAAACTGAGGATGTCATTAATATTACTTCGCGGCTCGCTCAAACCGATAACCTTACTCCTAACATTAACAAAATCATGGCGATATCAGGTGCGGTATTAGTCATAGAATCCAGTGTGAGTTTTATCAACAACCAGTATCAACTCAGTTATACGTTACACAGCCAAAGTCAAAGTGACACATCAAGTGTTAACGCAGCCAATATCAATCAAGTATTGTCATCAACTGCGGCAGCAATCAGCCAAACATTTAATCCTAAACATAATAAGCCAGTAACTGATTATCAATCTCGCTTACATTCTTCACCGTTAGTTCAAGCAATAACACTCAGCCAACAAGGCGATTTACTGGGTGCTGAACAGCACTTATTAACCGTTATTGGTCACTCGCCAACCAACCTACTTGCCAGTCGTCTGTTAGGTAATATTCAATTACAACAACGGCAATTTGAACGCCTTAGCCTTACATTGACGAATGCTATTGATGAAGCACTACGTCAAAATGATCAACGTGAACTGGCTCGCCTAAGAATATTATTAGCTCAAAGCTATATCGAAACCGACAACATTGAACAAGCTTTAGGTGTACTCAATATTGCAAAAGGCAATGCAGCCAAAGTGAAAGATTGGCTAACATTAGGCTATGCTTCTCAACTTTCTGGAGTGATAAATCAACGTATTGGACGTAATAACGATGCTAGAGATCAGTTCAAAAAAGCCATTGAATATCATCAAATGATGGGGTATCCCATTGGTCAAAATCAGGCGTTAAATGATTTGGCTGAACTTGAGGTCGTCGAATTTAACTACCCGCAGGCCTACCGATTAATTAATCGATCATATGAATTAGTCGCACATCGTGGCCTAGATGATTTGGAAAATACCACATTCAAAATTATGTCTAATATCGAAAACAAAATGCAGCACAGATAATGCTTCTAATCGTCATAACAAAAACGACCTGCAATGCAGGTCGTTTAAGTGTCACTCACTAAACTTATTCTTTCGCTGCCACTAAGCTGTCTTGATTCACTTGATGCTTTTTCTCTGTCTGGTCAACAATAGTCAGTACCGCAGTGTCACCCACTACGTTACAAGATGTCAGAATCATATCAATAATCCGGTCAAGCGCTGCCACAATCACAAACGCTTCTACCGGTAAGCCCAGTTGATAAATCAATACTCCAATCATTACCATGCCACCGCCAGGTACGCCACCCGCGCCAACTGAAAGCAAAAATACGCTGAATAATAGCGACGGGATTTGGTCGTTGCTAATTGGCATACCAAACGCGTTGGCGACAAAGAAAATGGCGATGGTGATATAAATCGACACCCCGCCCATGTTCATGGTTGCCCCTAACGGTACACCAAAACCGGCGACGGCTTTGCTTACTCCGAGTTTATCGGTCAAGGTACGCATGGTGACCGGAATAGTGGCATTAGAGCTTGCCGTTGAAAGTGAAAACAGGATTTGCTCTTGGGTTTTATCGCGGAAGGTTTTGGCCGACACAGGGGTAAACACACCCACAGCAATAGGGTAAACAATAAAAATCCACATCAGTAATAGCGCTAAGATCAACACTAGGTATTCAACCACACTGACAAAAATTTCAGGTTCTAATGTCGCCCCTAGTTTAAACATCAAGGCGAATACACCGTATGGCGCAAGGCTCATTACCAATGAGATTAAACGCATCATGATTTTATTGGCGGTTTGAAAGCCTTTTACTGCGCCTTCTACCGAGGTGCCCATCGATTTAATCACACCGCCCATCAGTAGCGCCATAAAAATCACTTGCAACATGTTGCCAGAGGTAAACGCTGAAAACGGATTGTTCGGCACAATGCTCACAATGAGTGACATTAAATCAGGCAGCTCTGTTGCCGTAATATCGACCGAGCCGCTGCTTGACATATCAACGCCTTTGCCAGGCTCAAATACCATTGCCACCGTAAATGCCGCAAGAATGGCAACTAAAGTGTTAATAATGTAAAAACCAAAGGTTTTGCCACCTAAGCGACCAAAGCTTTTTAAATCTTGTAACTCACACACGCCACAAACAATACTGACAAACACTAAAGGTACAACTAACATCATGATCATATTAACGAACATGGTACCGATACCACTTGCTAAGGTGACGAGAGTGCCACCAAAAAAGGCGTTATCGGCCAGCGAGAATTGCACAATACTGCCGAGTAGCACACCTAAAAAAAGACCGATAAAGATCCGTGCTGAAAGTGATTTTGTCATCTGTTATTTCCCATTCGAAATGGCAACTTCTGTTGCTGATTATTGTTATACCAATCCTGGTGTTTATTATTTTCGAGCGCTGAAATACTGAGACATCGCGCACAATATTTCAATCACCTTGATGAACAAAAGCGCACACAAAAACACCACACATAATAATTGACACAAAAAAGCAATAAATAACAATGCATTATGAAATTTAAAAATATTATTATGATGGTATAACCAGTCAGAAAAACGGCTTTGGGAAGGTTGTATCAGCGAGAACTACAGCAACATTTCGCTATTAATAGTCAATATTAATGCGATCGAGTCGCAATGCATTCGCTAACATATGTTGTTGCTTAATACTGACATGATTACGTCCAACCCACTGAGTTAATGTGAGCCATTGGGAAGTATGGGCCACTGTGTTGTGAGTTGATTGCGACATAATATTGTCAAGATAAGTTAATTGCTTATGTTGTTTATTAAAGTCGCTAACCGAATTAACTTGTTTGAGGGCCAGTAACTCATTTGGCGCATCGAGCACCAATTTCGGCACTATCATGCTGTGACAATTTTCAAGCGTATTGGCAATCATCAACCCTGCGGGATCAAGGTCGGTAAAGGCGATCACATCCAACTTAAGTGCGGCGATTAAATGTAAAAAACGTTTGCGCCCTGCCGGTGAATAATCGTGACTGCCACGATACAACACCATGCAATTGTCGATGATTGGCTGTAGCTCGGGCGTGAATGAATAAGCAAATAGATTGTCAAAACTGTCGAGGTTTTCGACTACGATGAGCTGGCTAATCTTGAGTTGCTGACACAGTGTGACGGCAGTGTCGACCTTTAATCGCAAAGCATTATCCAATGCGGTCAGCACATCGAGCACATTATCTGCCACAGATTTAGACACGAGAGATTGAGTGATATTAGGCGCCAGCTTAATTAACACATAGTCGGCATCAGGGCTGATGTTGGCGTACTTTTCATTGGCACTATGCTGCGCCATTTGTTGGCGAGGTACATCAAAATCGAGCGCGAGAATATCTAAGCCCGAATCAACCTGCGCCATTTTGCGCAGTAAAGCATAATCTTTATGGGTTAAATACAGGTATTTTTCGGCACCATCAGGTTCGCCTATTTGCCATAACTGATAGAGTTTTTTCCAGCTTGCATTTAAAGGTACGCGCGGCAAAAGTTGTTTTGCCGCGCGAGCTATTAACTGTAATTGACTCTGGCTTAGGCTAGCCATAACTCAACATCATGAATGATAAAATTACCGTTATACACAGGATCGGGTTTGCCAATCGGTTCTAATTCAAAGTAACTTTTATGCTCATCGGCCAAGCCTTCATACCCCCCAATCACCTGGTAAAGCCAACTTTCTGCATCCCACTGTAATTGCTTGTCGGTTAAATAACTCAATGCAGATTGGCGTAACCCCGAATCGATCACCTCACAGAAATATTCATCCACGGCAATTTTGAGTGGATTTTCTGGAATATCAAAGTCTTCACTGTCGCCCATTTCAAAGGTGACATTATGTTCACGAGCCACATGCGGTAAGGCATCACGGCTAATGGCTTTTACCTGGGCGACAACGTTCATTAACTCCAGCTCATGATGCGGGTTGCTCACATCAACACTGGCAGGAGCGAGTAACGCTTCAGCGCAATTAAATAAGTTCGGAACATTTTTATGACCCACATGGTTATCAACTTGATAATCTGGGTGCATGTCGGTGTGCAGTAACCAGCCTTTGAGTAACCGAGTACGCCCTTGAATTTGCCTAAAACGACCGAGTAATTCATATAATCGGCCTTGAACAATACTTAACTCTTGGGTGCACTGGCTTAAGGTTTCTTGCAAGCTGGTCATTAATAAACGGCGCAACTCACGAATGTCGCCGGCAATTTCACCGAGCTCACTAAACTGGAACATTTCGAGGCCATTGAGCAAGTCTGACACCTGGCTTTGCGCCAGTTCGTTTTCACGAATTTTGGCATTAATCGTCCCGACATAACCAAACTCGTTATTAATCCGCCCCCATAACACCCGAATCGAATAGCGTAAGCTGTCAGTAAAGCTGTAAACGTGTTCGTTTAAGTCGGCTAAATAAGCTTCTGCAGCGCTGTAATCAACATTATGACGCGCTTCTTTATAATGATCAGCCAGGGTTTTAATGGTGGCTAAAGACGAGCCAACATTTGAGTCAATTTGACGGTTACGCTCATCGCTTAAGGCTTCTTCAAGCAATGCCCGCACAGAGCGCTTTAAACGCAGTTCTTGATCAGGTTCTGGGCGCCACAAAATGCCGCTTTTTTTGAGTTTTTCAATCACGCCTGCATCATGGGCAGTGTCGTTAACCGACCCCGCTAAATATGCATCCATGATCACATCGGCATGCCGCCCGAGTTGTTTGAGCAGCTTTACCCCGGCCTGGTGTAAGTTGCTGCTCATATTAACTCCCTTTGGGTCGCGGTTTCGGCTTGTGCCTCAAGGCTTAGGCCTTCGGTTTCGTCAATAAAGCGGATCACTTCGTACAAGTAATCAAGCTTGCCGGTGGCGATGTAAATTTGTTTCTCGCTGTTAGGTTTAGTCAAATAACCCAGCTCAACTAAACGCTTAAACACCAACTTAATTTGGCCGTCGACATTGCTGCTGCTTGATCCAAATAAGCGATACTGGCTAAGTTTAGTTAGCTGCTCTCTAAAGGCAGGCGTGTCTTCTATACGTGCTTGTAAGTCAGTTAAGCGTATCGGTGCCCCTTCGCTTAATGGCGCATCCTGGCCGCTGGCCTCTTGCACTAACACCAACCATTCCACCAGCGGGATCAACGCTGAACAAATGTCTTTAAACTGCGATGAAATCACTTTGCGCTCAGCATCGCCGAGTTGTAAATAACCACAAAAGAACACTTCACCTTCGCCTGCGCTGGCCAGTGTGCGGTTAATTTGATTTAAGTACGTTTCTATCCGCTCGCGGGTGCTGTTGTTTTTTAGCGCACGCCAGCCATCTTCGTTAGTCACTCGGCAAATAAACTCGCCACGCAGTAACTGTTCGATTAACGCACTGGTTCCCACTAAGGTTGTTTCATTTGAGTCAGACATTAACTGTGCTCCTTAGCAGTTTCAGTATTTCGTTGTGATAATCGCTCCGCTAGCGGGTTAGTTTTAGGTTTAACCACCTGCAGTTTTTTGGTTTGTTTATTAATAATGTAGCGGTTAGCAAATAAGTTAAGCACTTCAGATTCTGGATTTGGGAACGCCCCTAACACGCTAATGTTATTGTTTTCACAGGCGTCAAATATCTTCTTCACGTTGGTGTGATGTAAGGTGCCAAGCTCATCAATAGGCCAATGAATGGTCACATGGGCTTTACCGCGCAATAAACGGGTAAATGCCAACAAGAATTTACATAAAATCAGATATGCCATACCGTGGCTAGACGATTCATTTAACTGGCGGTCGGTGCGGATAATCAAATCACTATTGCCCTCTTTTAAGCGCAATTCAATTTCCAATAATTTGGCAATGCCACCAGTTAATGCGGCGCGGCCAATAATGTCTAACGCGCGGCGCATTGAGTTAGTGTAGTGCTCGTCTGGGAGCTGACTAAAGCCGTCAGCTTTCCAGGCTTTAAAGGCTTTTACAAACACTTCAAGCTCAGGCCAAAACTCGAGCTCACTGATGCGTGAGCGAATGCGTACAGCAGATTCAGAAACGCCATCGAGGAACAACTCTTCACCGACTTCACGAGTAATACGTGCACTTTGGCTGGCAATGCGGCGGTCAATATCAGTTAATACGTCGTAAAATGCGGTTAAGTCGATACCAAAAATACGCCCTTGCTCACGAATCGCCATTAACGATTGCGGCACCATTACATTAAGTAACTGCTCAAGCTGTGGCACTAATTTACGGTAGTCGAGTAGGCGAATGCCTTTGTCATTAACAAAGCTAGACTCGTCACGCGCGCGCTCCCAGAACTCGGCCAAACTTGAGCCCGATTTGCTGGCAATAACAGAGTCGAAGTGTTCAACATATTGCTTCACCGAGCCCATCAAATAGTCACGCTTTAGTAATAAGTCTTCGCCTTGGCGCAGGCGCTCGCCAATACTGCCGATGGCTTCATCGTTATTGGGCGGTAATTTAAGCTCGACCAACTTACGCATCACCGCACGCAGTTTAGTCAGGTTTTCAGACGCTTCAACTTGAGCAGCATCGCAGACTTTACGCTCAGTTTCTAAGCTGGTGCGTCGTTGTTTAATTTCAGCGGTCTTGGCTTTTAATTGCTGCTCAAACTCAAGTGCGGCCCGTTTAACGTCTGCCAGCTGTGCTTGCAATTTAGGTTTACGTGCTAACCAGGTATGCTGATACCAATCGTCATAACGTAACACGTCGCTACGGCGTTGTTCTGCCTGGCTGATTTGCGCTTCAAGTTCACGAATTTGCTTTTTAAGCGCTAAGATTGTGCCTTCATCGACACCGCGAGATTTCAGCTCATTTTTGTACCAGGTTTCACAGGCTTTTTGCTCTGCTTTAGCATTAGTGCGGCGCTGTTCAATATTGGCTTTAATTTGCCCTAACTGATTGTCGATAGCACCCACGACTTCTTGCCAGTAAGCATTTTTGTCCATGCGTGCTTCAAGCGCCTGATCTTTTTGTTCGGCTAGCCATTCAAGATGCTGGTTATGTAGCTGCTTTAATTCATTATCAAGTTGTACCAAACGCTTGCCCGATTCGGTTTTGCGATCGGCGACGGCTTGATTAATCTTTTGTTGCTCACTGCGCTTTTCATCAAACAAGCGGCGTAAATCTTCACGACTATTTTTATAGGCAGTGCGGGCGAAGGTTAACTCACGGGTAATGGCATCCAGTGCGCTGTTCATTACCACCAGCTGATCTTCTGCTTCTGCATGCATTTCTTGCGCACTTTGCAGTGCTTCTTCAGCTTTAGCAAAACGGATACGCAAATCTTGCTCTGTTGCGGCGTATTCAGGCACATCAATGGCATTAAGCTCTAGGTGGACGCCAAACAAACTATCGCTATTGTCTTTGGTTAAACTTGGGTGTAAATCACTGCGATGCAATAATTCTGGGGCTATCACTTTACCAAATGATTGCTCCCAACCTTGGGCTTCTTTGCGTAAAAATTCCAATAGCGTATGCGACTGTGGGAACAGCATGTGATGCAATTCTTCTTTGGCATTTTCGCGTTCGCTCACACGAATACTGGCAATGCGCAGCGCTTCGTTGGCCTGATCTCGTTTGGCTCGCTGCTTACGCTCCTCGGTGCTTAAGCGCTCAACCTTGGCATTACAGGTTTCTTGTTCTTCGTCGGCGAGGCTGATGCGCTCATCAAAAATCGCCAAACGCATTTTTTCATCTTCGGTGTATGTTACGCCATCAACTTGATGCTTAAGCTCTGCGGCCTGCAATTTAAGTTGGTATTCTTGTTCAGTAAATTTGGCTTTACCCGCGTCAGTTTGCTCGCGCCATTGTTGTTCAAGTTTGGCTAAATCGTCATTGGCTAGCTCACGCTGTTTATCACGCGCTTCACGTTGAGTGTCTTGTTCGGTGTGTAACGACTCAAGCTCAAGGTGAAGCTGCTCGGCAATTTTACTGCGGCGCGCATTAAAAGCCGCTTCAATGTCTTGGTGCTTTTCAGTCTGCAGTTTGTGGCGTTGTTGCAGGTTCTCTAAATCGCTGCGCCAATTAGACAGGTTATCTAGATCGGCTTTGGCCTGCTCAATATCGGCATCTAAAAAGGCGGCATGCTGATCTTCAATGGCATCTAGCTCATCTTCAAATTTGCCGACATCGCCTTTTGCAGCCGACAACTCCTGGTTGAGCTCATCGCGGACATCTTTCCACTCATCGTCGAGCAAACGCAGTTTAAGATTAAGTTCTTTGCCTAAGGTTTGACTGCGGTCTTGACGCTCGGCCTCAAGCGTTTCATCGTCACGGTAGCCACGCGATAAACTAGCTAAACGTAATTCGGCACTTAATAGTTGATTAAACTCTTGCTCAAGCTTGTCGTATTCTGGGCGAATTTGCTCAAAACCTTGTACGAGCTGGCTTTCACGGATCCAGGTTTCAACTCGCTGTGGATTAAGACGAGAAGTGGGCGGGTTTACCCCATCTTCTTCTAATATGGCGGCGATCATTGATTTGACCGTTTCCATTTTGCCTTCTTTTGAATGCACGGCTTTGGCGAGCTTTTCAATATGACGTAGGCTGTGTTCGCCATCGCACAGCGAGAATTGACGCGCATAAGTGCGTAACTCGTTTCGGTTACTGCCCGTATTAAGTAAACTGCGATCGTTTTGAATAATGGCGCGAAACTCACGAGTATTGAGTAAGTTAGTGTGCGCGATGCCTTCGCGTTTAACTTCACGGCCAAGCTCGGCCATAGAATGGCAAATGATGGTATCGCCATTGCGAGATTTTATATAATCCTCAAGCTCAAAACCGCGGGCAATAAAGCGGTAATTCACCCCTTTACCGTCGCCAGCTGACGCTAATATTGCTTGATATTGTAAACCGTCATCTTTTTGGTATTCATAAATAATATAGCTAGAATCGTGCGGTAAGTACCAACGCTCAAAACTGTCACGAGTTGATGGCACCACACGGCTAGGGTATTCACCATAAAACACTGGCACAAGGCGCTGTAAGGTGGTTTTACCTGAGGCATTGGTACCACAAATGTTGGTATGGCCATTTAATTTTAATTCGACCACACCGGGAAGGTGAGTATTAATTAATACGATTCTAATCAAGCTTGGCATGATAATCCTTTTCCAAACAACTCACATTACAGTGAAAATAAGCAAAATAGCGCTGAATAGCTAACATCAAATTTTTGAATCTGATTAAAGTAAATCAAACATCGTCTTGAGGCAATTTTCAGCAAAAAAATTGTCTTGATAATACGCTATTTCATTAAAAAGTGGCGCTTAACATGACAACAATTAAGTGCAATTGCTGTGATAGTGCTCAATTAGCGCGAGAGAAAACAAAGATTAGCTAGAGAGGATGGTATAAATATACAAAAATGCCGCTCATTAATATGAGTGGCATTGATAATAACAGCAGTTATATTAGATGATTAAGCGGCTTTTACATCGGTTTCTTCTGAGTGTCTGATTAAATAATCAAATGCCCCCAGTGATGCGGTTGCGCCGCTGCCCATGGCAATAATAATTTGCTTGTATGGTGTGTGGGTCACATCACCTGCAGCAAACACGCCAGGAATAGATGTTTGACCGCGCTCATCAACGATAATCTCGCCACGAGGTGTCATATCTACCACACCTTTTAACCATTCAGTGTTTGGCACTAAACCAATTTGCACAAAGATACCGGCTAAGATGACTTCTTTACTTTCGCCGCTAGCACGGTCGGTATAAATCAAGCTACTAACGCGAGTACCGTCGCCTTTTACTTCGGTAGTTTGCGCTTGAGTAATAATCGTAATATTACCCATTGATTTCGCTTTACGCTGCAGCACTTCATCTGCACGTAACTTACTGTCAAACTCAAGCACGGTAACATGTTCTACAATATTAGCTAGGTCAATTGCGGCTTCAATACCTGAGTTACCACCACCAATAACGGCAACACGTTTACCTTTAAATAACGGGCCGTCACAGTGTGGACAATATGCCACGCCTTTACCGCGATATTCTTGTTCGCCAGGCACGTTCATTTCTCTCCAACGTGCGCCAGTGGCCAATAATACGGTTTTACTGCTTAAGGTTGCGCCGCTTTCTAGCGTCACATCAAATAGGCCGTTTTTAGCGAGGCTTAATGCGCGTTGGTTCGCCATGATATCGACGTCATAGTCTTTAACGTGGGCCTCTAAATTGGCAACCAGTTTTGGGCCTTCTGTTTTAGACACAGAGATAAAGTTTTCAATCCCGACAGTTTCAGCGACTTGGCCACCAAACTTATCGGCCACAATACCTGTGTTTAAGCCTTTACGAGCAGAATAAATCGCGGCAGCTGCACCTGCTGGGCCACCGCCAACAACCAACATATCAAATGCTGATTTTTGGTTTAATTGCTCGGCTTGTCTGCCGGCTGCATTTTTATCTAATTTATTCAGTACTTCAACAACGCTAATGGCACCGACAGAGAAGGCTTCACCGTTTAAAAATACTGATGGTACTGACATGATATTGCGATCGGTCACTTCTTCTTGGAAAAGTGCACCGTCGATCATCACATTAGTAATATTTGGGTTAATTGCTGCCATCATGTTCAGTGCTTGAATCACTTCTGGACAAGTTTGGCAACTTAATGACACATATGTTTCAAAATGAAATTCACCAGGTAACTGACGAATTTGCTCTATGACTTGCTCATCCAATTTAATTGGGTGGCCGCCACTGTGTAATAACGCTAATACCAGTGAGGTAAATTCGTGACCCATTGGCAAACCGGCAAACGTAATGTTTGTGCCATTTTGTGGGTTAATGACACTCATACTGGGTGTACGTTTACCTTGTTGATATGTCACCGACACCAAGTCAGATGAATCAACAATATCTTGCGCTAAACTGGTTAATTCTATGGCTTTGCTTGAGTCATCCGCAGACACGACAAGTTCAACTGGGTGCTTGAGGTTTTGCAGATAGGTTTTCAGTTGATTTTTAACATTCGCGTCTAACATAACAACTCCTAAAAAAGGGAAATAATGAAAAAGTGGAGAGTGTTAGTCGGCACCGGGGGCGCGCCGACTAACTGGAGATGATATTACTAACCTAAGGGTGAACTTAGCGGTTAGATTTTACCTACTAGGTCAATTGAAGGTGCTAATGTTTCTTCACCTGGCTGCCATTTAGCTGGACATACTTCGCCATCGTGAGTTGCAACATATTGTGCAGCTTGAATTTTACGAACTAATTCTGAAGCACTACGACCAATACCTAGGTCGTGAATTTCAGCAACTTTAACTTCGCCTTCTGGGTTCATCACGAAAGTACCACGTAGTGCTAAACCGTCTTCTTCAATCATCACACCGAAGTTACGAGTGATTGCGCCAGTTGGGTCACCGATCATTGGGTAAGTGATTTTACCGATAGTGTCTGAACTTGCATGCCAAGCTTTGTGAGTGAAGTGAGTGTCAGTTGATACTGAGTAAACTTCTACGCCCATCGCTTGTAGCTTTTCGTAATGGTCAGCCATGTCGCCTAATTCTGTAGGACATACGAAAGTGAAGTCAGCTGGGTAGAAAAAGACAACAGACCATTTGCCTAATAAGTCTTGCTCGGTCACGTCAACGAATGCGCCGTTGTGAAATGCAGTTGCTTTGAATGGCTTGATAGTGCTGTTGATGATAGATTGTGTCATGTCATGCTCCATTAGATTAAGATTCATATAAACCCGACAACCTTGTGGTGCCGGAGATGATGAACAAGCTGCTCGTCATCTGATGTGAATCATAATAGCGATGGAGACCGATTAAGTATAACGGATAAAAACTATCACCTTAATCGGTTTTTTATATTGAACTTATTATTAATCGATATAACCGCATAACACTCTTATTTGTAAACCCACTCTATTGCCATGGACCAAAGCGGGTTAATACTCGGCTAATATTAGTATCAAGCTTTTGCGATAAGTTTTGTAATGCTTGTTTATTGTTAGCCCCTGCAAAGTTACCACTGCCATTAGTGGCATAGACCACCCAGTTGCCGCCACCGGTTAAACAAGCATATACATGAGTAAAGTGGCTATAAAGCGTGTCGCGTAAGTGGGTATCACGGCTATGCTCTTTCCAGCAATTCAGCACTAAAAAACCATCGGCTTTTAATAACTGTTTACTTTGCTTAATAAATAAGTCGGTTAACTGCTGCTTATCAACACCTTTGTTACTGTAAATATCAGCAAAAATCACATCGACTTTTTTATGTTCACCATCAGCCAAAAACACATTGGCGTCTTGATTGAGCAACGTAAGCTTTTTACTCAAAGGTAACTGAAAAAAGCGTTTAGCCACTTCAATGACTCTTTCGCGTAATTCTACTGCGGTTATTTTAATCGCGGCATCAACATGACGCAGCGAGTGAACTAAGGCGCCGCCCCCTAACCCTAAAATAATCACACTTTTAGGCTGAGTGAATAACAAAACAGACAACATTGCTTGCACATATGTGTGCTGCGGTATGTAAGGCTGCGCTTTGTCCAGTTTACTTTGCTCGTCATTGTCGCCAAAAGATAACACGCGATAATCGCCATCATCGAGCACACAAAAATCACCAAAACTATCACTGTCGACATGCAATACTTTATAATCGGACATACTTTACTCTATGGCAGGTTTGGCTAATGGGTTTCGCCAGCAACAAAGCCATATTGTACCCTAGGTTAATGCCACAAGTCCGTGGCTTATGGCCATTTATAAGCGTGAACTTTTCTAGCAGGAAACCGAGATGTTTAATCAGTTGTTGATGTGTATTGCATATTTGGCTGTATTTACCTTTGCTCAGCGTCAGGTGAGCCATTGGATCCGCCAGCAAGCTAAGAAAAAACAAGTTAATGAAGTGCGCAGCAGGATGGTAACCAGGCTAATATCGTACTTTATGTTTTTTGTTACCTTGTCGGTTATGGCGATATCGCTAGGATTGGGCTACCAAGAAGTGTCTCTTTTTGTGTCGTCAGCGTTTGCAGTACTAGGTGTGGCTTTATTTGCGCAGTGGTCAATTTTGAGCAACATTACCGCTGGCGTGCTGATATTTTTTGTTTTCCCTTATCGTATTGGCGATCGCATTCGTATTGTTGAAAAAGATGAAGACATGTCAGGGATGATTGTCGAAATATCACTGTTTCATATTTTACTTAAACGCGAGTCCGGTGATGTGATGACTTACCCGAACAGTTTGTTATTGCAAAAAGGAGTGGTTAAGCTCCCTAATAATCAAGTGGCAACCCAAAAAAAACCACTCGTAGAGCGATCCCAAAGCGTAAATAACGCTTTACCGACATAAATGAAAAAAGGCGCTAATGCGCCTTTTTTCATGCCTACCCCAGCCATTGATGCTAGTTTAGCACGCGCTGAAAAAACGCCACCGACTGTAAATACATTTGTAAGGCTATTGCGGCATCATAGCGCTCGCCTTCATCACGCATAAAGGCGTGCTGGGCATTCACTTCGAGCCAGGTAAAATTAGCATTAACTTGCTCAAGCTGCTGGTAAATAAGCTTACGGCCTTCTTTACTCACGTGCGGGTCTTGTTTACCAAACACCATCACTAACTCACCTTTAATATCGCCTGAACGAGTCAGTGAGTCATTCCCGGCTTGGCAAGGTAAAGTATTAGAATGAATGTCTGTCGGGTATAAACAAAAAGCGCCGCTGATGTCTGGGTTTAATGCTGCGCGGTAAGCTAAATGACCGCCAATACACACGCCCATTGCACCCACTTTGTCTGAGCAAAATGACTGTGAGCGGGCAAAATCAACTAAAGCACAGGTGTCACTGTCATGATGCTCTAATGGTTTGGCCCATTTGTCGGCATTGCCTTTGTCTTTACCTGCTTCATCATAGGCAAGTACGGTACCGATAGGGTTTAATTCATGAAACACTTCAGGCACTAAAACAACAAAGCCATGACCGGCAAGAATCGCTGCTGAACGTGCAATAGGCGCCGTTTGTTGGAATATTTCTGAGTAAAAAATTATCGTCGCGAATTGGCCTTTGATATCTGGGCGATACAAGGTTGTACGCATTACGCCTGTGGGCGTTGTAATGTCGTGCACTTCAGTTTTAGTAATCATATGATACCCATTCCCTTGTGATTCTAGTGATGAGTGTTAGCCGTTAGCCGTTAGCCGTTAGCCGTTAGCAATACTAAAACAACTCATTGTCACACACTTCACCAGACATTAATTGAGTGACGTTCATTAACGTAGTCGATGCGATAGCATTAAGCGCTTCGTCAGTTAAAAACGCCTGGTGTCCGGTAAAGATTACATTATGACATGCTGATAAACGGCGAAACACATCATCTTGAATAATCTCACTCGATTTATCTTCAAAGAACAGTCCTTTTTCGTTTTCGTAAACATCTAAGCCTAACGAACCAATATGACCATCTTTCAATGCTTCCATCGCATCAAATGCATTTAATAATCCGCCACGGCTGGTATTGATCACCATTACGCCTGGTTTCATTTTATTAAAACTCGTTTGATTAAGTAAATGGTGGTTATCTTGAGTCAATGGGCAATGTAAACTAATGATGTCACATTGAGGGTATAAAACGTCTAGGTCGACGTACTCGACGCCAAGGTCAGTGACAGCTTGGTTTGGATACGGGTCGTAGGCGATCACTTTACAGCCAAAACCCAGTAAAATTTTAATCGTCGCGACACCAATTTTACCCGTGCCTATCACCCCAACGGTTTTGCCAAACATGTTAAAACCCACTAAGCCAGATAAAGCAAAGTTTGCATCACGCGTGCGTTGGTATGCTTTATGAATTTTGCGATTTAAGGTTAGCATAAGTGCGACTGAGTGCTCTGCGACTGACTCAGGAGAGTAAGCCGGTACGTTGACCACTTTCATGCCTAAGCGCTCAGCAGCAATAAGGTCAACATTGTTGAACCCTGCACAGCGCATAGCAATAATTTTAGTGCCACCTTTGGCGAGCTCAACCAACACTTCTTCGCATAATGAATCATTAACGAATGCGCAAACCACTTCATAACCTTCAGCTAGTTTGACGTTTTGCATACACAGGCGGTAATCAAAGTATTCAATATCAACATTAAATTGTTGATTAGTACGATTGAAATGAACAACATCGTAAGGTTTTGCGCTAAAAAATCCGATTCTCATAAGTATCCAAATTAGCCGACGTAGATGGCGAGGATGAGTCTATGCCTCCCCCCAAAAAGATACGTTAATTGTATGTGAATTCTCAGTTGTTGTCGTTAATATCACATAGGATAAACACCAAATTGTGATCCAGTTTGCGTTGCCCTTAAACCAGTCTCTAACCTTGATTTGCGCTAAACAACGTTAAATCACACCATCAAGTAATTAGGTTATCGCAATCTGTATAAAAACCGCATTGCGTTGCGATAATTTAACGCTTTTAGGCAAGACAACATGCCAATACACTTAGCTAATAAACAATGAAATACTGGAGCATGGCGCAATGCGCTGACATTTTTACACTGATGATTAAATGCTGTGGTCTGTGAAACAAACCACAAATTGCCGCGCTAATCACTGTTTATATTAGCATTACTTGTTAGTATTAAAGTGTTGTTAAACTAAGACAGTCACTTATGAAGAATAAAGAGAAAATGCCGGTATCTGAAGGTCGATTTTGGGTAGCGCGGATCAGTAAAACATCACTGAGGGCGATTCATATCATTGGTGTCGTGGGCAGTGGCGGCGGGATCATGTTTGATCTCGATTTATCATTATGGTTTAACTACTGGCTCGCTGCGATTTGCTCAGGGGTGTTACTGATGAGCTGGGAAATCATACGAGACTGGCGTTGGCTTATTCAATTAAAAGGGGTATTAACGTTATTAAAGATTGTACTGCTTGGCTTTTTTATTCAAATAAGTCAGTGTAAATCTGAATTAGTCATCTTTATTATTCTATTATCTGTTATTGTATCTCATGGCCCTGCGGGATTGCGCCATTACTCAATAGTGCATCGCAAGGTGATCCAGAGCCGCAAAGAAATTAAAGGTTAACAAAAAGGACATGGGATGTTCCCTTACCCAGAACAATATCGCATCGCACTCCCTCCTCTCACGACGGGGTTTATGGTTATTTGGGCCATTTTAAGCCATACCATCTTCGCCGATGCGAGCCCGTTTGCTTTATATCCATTATTTTTATTATTTATTGTCGTTATGGGGGCGCATTTGTATCTCATCATCATGTCAAAAGGGATGCAGCGCCTCGATCAATGCTTTTACGCGTTAGTGCATATTCCACTAGCATTTGTGGTGTGGACATTCACCATAATGCACGTAAACGGCCACGCCTTTTCTTAATCATTGTGCAACACTTGCACATCTCGGTGTCCAGCGGTATCGTTGCCGCGAATTGACTGACGAGACCCTCATAATGGCTGACTTTATTTATAATCCACCGACCACACCTTGGTTAGATATATTGCATCAAGATAAAGACATTATCGTGATCAATAAACCCTCGGGGTTACTGTCAGTGCCAGGTAGAGAAGCAATTTATCATGACAGTGTTTACTCGCGTGTTTTAGCTGAACACCCTAATGCTCAAATAGTCCATCGACTCGACATGGCAACATCAGGTGTCATTGTTGTGGCACTTCGCCGCAATGCTGAACGAGAGCTTAAAAGGCAATTTCGCGAGCGTGAAACCGCTAAAACCTATTATGCGCGAGTCGCTGGCCATGTAAGCAAACGAGTCACCCAAGTTGATTTACCACTAATTTGTGATTGGCCTAATCGACCAAAACAAAAAGTGGACCATAACGTTGGTAAACCCTCAACCACCCTGGTTGAAATTATCAGTTATGCCGCTAAATCAACATTGGTCAAACTCACCCCCATTACTGGGCGTTCGCATCAATTGCGGGTACACATGATGGCCCTAGGCCACCCGATTTTGGGCGATGGTTTTTATGCCGACCCATTGGCAAAAAGTTTATCTCCACGTTTATTGCTCCATGCGGCTGCATTAACCATTAGCCATCCGTATACACAAGCGCAAATGCACTTCGAATCACCGGCAGAGTTTATCGAACCGACTGCAATCCAATAATTTGAATCGACAAAGATAAACTTTAGATAAACATTATTAATTTCACCCGTAATTTTTCTGGCTATTATGCAATGAAAGACGTAGATTTATGGCCAAATAGTGATTTATTAGGTTCAATACTGTGGATAGCTCATTTCAACGCGACGATTTAGACAATCAAATCCTGACGGCACTAATGGAAGATGCTCGTACACCATTTGCAGAGCTGGCAAAACGCTTTAATGTAAGCGCGGGTACGATTCACGTCCGAGTTGAAAAAATGAAACAAGCTGGCATTATTACCGGTGCGCAAATCACTGTTAACCCAAAAGCCCTGGGCTACGATGTATGTTGTTTTATTGGCATAAACCTCAAAAGTGCTGGTGATTACCCCGCGGCAATCGCCAAACTAAATGCCCTTGAAGAAGTGGTCGAAGCCTATTACACCACCGGAAATTACTCAGTGTTTGTAAAG
Organism: Shewanella algicola; assembly: GCF_014648035.1. GTDB lineage: Bacteria > Pseudomonadota > Gammaproteobacteria > Enterobacterales > Shewanellaceae > Shewanella > Shewanella algicola. Next base: position 17,978 of record NZ_BMQI01000053.1, read on the forward strand.
GTAATGTGCCAGTCTATTGATGGCTTACAACATGTGCTGATTAATCGCATTCAATCGATTGATGAAATCCAATCCACAGAAACATTAATTAGCCTGCAAAACCCTATTGTTAGGGCTGTAAAGCCTTAACATGCAATAACCTCCCACCTTAATATGACACCCATCACAAACCCCGGTTAACATTTAATTACTTTTTTATTAACTTATGGTGTGACTTTTGTTAATTAGTTGTGCTACAAATGCAGTGATGCATCATAGAATGCAACATAAAACTAATTACATTAAAAACACCATCACTTAATAATCATCGTCTTAGCACGATATCCTCTCTAATTAAGTGATGTCTAATAACAAGGAAGACGTTGTGAAGACAAAACTAGCCATCGCCATCTCTGCCGCACTAATCTCTAGTGCAGCATTTGCAGAAACTGCAAGCAAATACAACACCACTGACCGAGTTAATAATGAATACGCAGGCATAAAAGCCACTAAATCTGAAAAGCAATCAACTATCTCTGCTTGGATGATCAAACTAAATACCCAGTCAGTATCTCAACAATCACGTTTATCTAAAGTCTCTTCTGCACAAGCTGCTGCATCTGTTCAAGAGTCGCAAGCTCGAGTTTTAAGCTCAATTGAAAGTCTGGGCGCTGATATTGAAGTTGTTGGACAAACCTCAAAACTGGTTAACTCAATTTTAGTTAAAGCTGACAAAGTACAATTATTATCACTATTAAAAAATTCTGACGTTGCAGATATTCTACCTATATACGACTACGATCTGCATGTAGCAGATAGTGCAGATTATATCGGTGCAACATCAGTAATCGAAGCGGGTACTGCATCAGGTCAAGGTCAAAAAGTTGCCGTTTTAGATACCGGTGTAGATTACACTCACGCTGCATTAGGTGGCTCAGGTGACATTGCCGACTATGAAGCCGCGGTAGCAGCTAAAGCCGATATGCCAAACTGGCCGCAAGGTAAAGTTGCTGGTGGTTATGACTTTATTAACAATGACGCTAACCCGATTGATGTTGATACCAACCATGGTACTCATGTAAGCCATTCAGTTGTGGGAATCGCACCAGATGTTGAATTGTATGTTTATTCTGTCTGTGATTCAGGTTGTCCAGGCCTAGCACAACTTTACGCTTTAGAAGCCGCCATGGATCCAAATGGTGATGGCGATATCTCTGACCGCGTTGACACAGTTAATATGTCATTGGGTGGTGATTTCGGCGACTCTAAAGAAGGCGCTGTTCAAGAACTGATTGATGAAATGGTTGAACTAGGTGTAAACCTTGTGATTTCAGCAGGTAACGATGGTGCGACACCATTTGTTGTTGGTGGACCAAGTACGTCTGCTAATGCATTATCTGTTGGCGCAATGACTCACCCAACCGTGACCGCAGGTAAAATCACAGCAACGGCTGATAGCGTTGAAATAGCGCCAATTAGCGCTGGATTTAATACCTCTAATGAATTTTCATTTAGCAACACAACTGCACCATTAGTACTCCCTACAGATAACTTAAACGGTTGTGATCCATTTGCAGATGACGTCGACTTTACTGGTAAAACGGTAATCATTGACCGCGGTGGCTGTGGTTTTGTTGATAAAGTCTTTCACGCTCAAGAAAGTGGCGCATCATTTGTCATTGTTGCCAATAACGTAGAGGGTGACGGTGCATTCACTATGGGTGGTTCAAACTCAGACATCACCATTCCATCTGTAATGATCTCTAAAGAAGAAGGCGATGCGATTAAAACTGCACTGGCTGAGGGCGATGTTGTATTCTCAATTACTTCAGTAGAAGTCACAACAGCGGGTGCGATTGCAACCTTTACCTCACGTGGCCCATCAATTGCTGGAACGCTAAAACCAGAAATAACAGCTCCTGGTACGTCGATTATGACTGCTCACCCAGGGCTCGGTGATGAGTTATCACCTATTAGCGGAACGTCATTCTCTAGCCCTATTACTGCTGGCGCAATGAGTATTGTTAAAGAAGCATTACCAAATCGCAGTGCGCTTGAAATTAAAGCCACTATGATGAATGCGGCAAACTTAAATGTAACCGTTGAGCCTATCGCATTAAATGAAGATGCTGAGTTAGCACCGATTAGTTACATTGGTGCAGGCTTGGTCGACATTGAGAAATCAATTAATCTTCCTGTAGCTGCATATGATAAAGATACCATGCAAGCAGCTTTAGCCTTTGGTCTTGTTTCATTAAGTGAAACAACATCAATGACTAAGACCATTTCTGTGAAAAACTTCTCAGCAGAAGCGAAAACTTACACATTAATGGCAGAGCAACGCTTCCAAAATGATATTGATTCAGAGGCTGTGACTTTTGAGATGCCAGAAAGCATCCAAATTCCTGCAGGTCAAACGAAAACCTTTGATGTAACTGTCACAATTGATCCTACAAGCCTTCCTGAGTGGACCTTGGATTCATCATATGAGTTAGGCGGTACTGCTAGCGAAGCATCTGATGCGCTAACATTATCAGAATATGATGGCGCAATTAAGTTCATGGATGGTGAAGAGCAAGCATTGCATGTTGTTTATCACATTCTACCAAAAGCGGCTGCGGCTGCATCGGTTTCAACTGAAGTCACCGAAGACGGTATTGTCAGAACATTCACTAACGTAGGTGCAACTGCAATTACAGCTCCATTTAGCGCACCATTAACGGCAACTAGCCCTGTTGACATGTCTTTACGCCATGACTTACTTAATGCTTCAAGTGAATTAGCGGGTGACTCAGAATGTGATGAAGGAGTTGCAATTTGGAACACCTTCCAAATGCGTGATCCAATCACGCATGGTTTAGTGGCTAGTTACAACGTCGACTATGATATCGATAATGATGGTGTTTATGATTTCACAGCAAAAACCATCAACTTAGATTGGTTCAGCAACGATAGCGTAACATACCCACGAGCACTTTACGGTTTTGTTACGGATTATGGCACAGGTAGCGGAACCTTCTCTCCGGCTTACCATGTTACCGGTAATGACTTCTTATCAATCAAAGCTTGTTTTGAAGATGTTGGGCTAGCAGCTACGGATTTAGGCGCATCTATTGGCGTACGTTTCCGTGTAGAAGAAGCCGACTGGGCACCTGTATCTACAGGCACTGGAGATGAATCGGAAGCGACGTTATTACTTGACGGCACAGATGCCATAGCTGGTTTAGTTGACGCTGACGGCGAAGCCGTTACTGAACTTAAACCAGGTGAAAGCGCAATGCTTGTTAGCGAAGTCGGCAGCAACTCATTGGGTTACATGCTACTTTCTGATAATGGTTCTATGTCAGTTGTAGCAAACACAACTGATGAAGGTAACGAAGCCCCTACAGTAGAAGACCTAGTGCTTTATGTAGACAAAGGCGCAGCTGCAGGCACTGAACTTGGTCAAATTGTTGCAACAGACCCTGATATGCTAACAAGCCCAGTATCAGAGTTTATTGTTATCAGCGCTAACTCAAGCATGTTCATGATTGACGCTAAAGGTAAAGTCAGCTTAAGCGACACTGCTGTCATTGACCAAACTAGCGAAACCATGGAAGCACAAGTTGTTGCTATCGATACCATGGGTAACCGTTCTGAAATGGCAACAGTTTCTGTCATGATTAACAACACGACTCCAACTGTTGCGCCAACAGGCATGACAAGTACTGAAGGTTTTGTTGTTACAGCACGAGCGAACGGTAGCGATGCTGACGGCGATACACTAACGTACAACTGGGTACAAACAAGTGGTCCATCGGTTAACTTTACCAATGGTGGTGAAAAAATTAGCTTTACAGCACCATCAGGTAGTAGCTCAATTAAATTCTCTGTAACAGCGTCTGATACGCGTGTAGAGAGTGAGCCAGGTACAGCAACGATTACTGTAACCGAAAAAGAAGAGAAATCTTCTGGTGGTTCTATGGGTTGGTTAACTGCGCTATTACTACCATTAGCTGCATTACGTCGTCGTAAGCACTAATTCTGAGTAATTAATAATTTGGTAACCCCAAATTAATCAAAAAACCAGCTGCGTAAGTAGCTGGTTTTTTTATGCATCAAATTCGAAGAATCAATATTTTATCAACCCAAAAATCATCTGCATAATTAGGGTTTGAAGATTAATCAACTTGAGGACGATTTCAAACTAAAAATCTACCTAAACATCTGTAATTTAGTAAATAAAAGTCATTGTGTACTTATAGTGATGACCACAAAACGATTTAAAATTCTAGGCATTGAGTATCAATGAGTTACTCTTTTTACCATCACGAAAAAAATGTATTAGAAGAACACAACAATCACAACCAAACAGGCTCTAGTACAGATATTAATTAACACTGTAAAATGGATAATTAAGTAATAAAAGTTATAATATTTTTGAGGCTACTAACGAGATTTGTCACTTATGAATAGCATGCCCCCAATATCATCTCACTCCTATACTGATGCACTTGAAAGCGTTCAGTATAAAAATGGTCAACCCCTTGTGATATTTGACTCTCAAACACCCTTTACCTTAACTAAATTTGAGTTGATGAATGAGTCTGGTCATGCAACTTATCCTCACCACCATGATTTCTACGAAATACTTTATATCACCGAGGGGGAAGGGGCACACATTATAGACTTTGAGTCTTATCCGATTAATCGCTCATCCTTCTATTTCCTCTCCAAGGGACAGGTTCATTTCTGGCAACTTACCAAACCACTAAAAGGGTATGCACTACTCATACCTGAAGAATTTTTGGCATTCCCGAGCTCAAATATTATTCGTGCTCATGACTTCGCTTTCTTCCACAACGTAGCCAATAAGCCCTGCCTTTCTGTCAATGGAGAAAACCAGATTAAACTAACAACTATGTTAGAAGGGATAGAGGAAGAACTTTATGATGAGGTTAACCCTAGCCTGTCAATCGTCCGATCTTATCTTCACATACTACTTATGAAGCTAGATCGATTGTACTGTGCTGAACATATGGGTAAACACTTAGAGCAAACATCATCACTATTGAGACAATTTGAACAACTGGTATCGGAGCACTACATCAGTGAACATTCAGTCAAGGACTATGCTCAAAGAATTGGAGTGAGTCCCAATCACCTGATTGATACAATTAAAGCCGCTACCGGATATGCTCCGGGGCAAATCATCCGTAATAAAATCATTTTGGAAGCTAAACGACTACTGAGCCACAGTGATCTATCGGCTGCAGAAGTCGGTTATCGTTTAAACTTTGAAGATGCATCTTACTTTGGCCGTTTTTTTAAACGCGAAACCGACATGAGCCCAACGGCTTTTCGTAAACAAATACGGGAGAAATTCAACATTTCTTCAGCATCACTCACTAGAACCGAAAAAAGTGCCAGAATAACCGAATAGAGTCACTTCACCGATCCCGCTAAACATCCGAATATATACCTCAGACGTTATCAATACTCGTTTCTAAAATTCGTTATATATGAGGTATCAACAATGAAAACCCAATTAAGCACACTCGCAACCTTAATCGCAATATTGACTTCTGGTTACGCAGTTTCTGCGCCAAACGACGAGGGTCAAACCGAAAAAATATATCAAGTCGAAACCAGACTAGATAATTATACGCGTCCGACAACCTTTACCCCAGTTAAAGCTGTGGCTGAAAATGCTGCTATTTCAGAAAACATCATTACTTCGACTCAAAATATCTTAAATCCTAAAGCGCCTTTTCTTAAAAAAGGCATGGTAAAGGTTGAAGATGAAAATGCGTTTAGTCCATGGCAACTTGTTAGCGACGAAGGTGGTGCTGATCATGACCAAACGGCACCAAACCCACTCACTTACTATGCGGTTGGTTCGGCCTCAAGCTTGCTAACTCAACTTGAAAGAGCAATTCAGGTACTAGACCTCGATGTTGAAGATGTAAAAGTAGAATCAAAAATATTCTTCAGATGGCAGGATACAATGACAAGCACTTGGTCTGGTCATACAGACAAAGTGATTTCAAACATTCTAATCACAAGCGATGAGTCTCCGGAAAAGATCAAAGAGCTAAAACAAATGGCACTGAACGCCTGGGCAGTGGGTGAAGGCTTAGCCAATAAAACCGTCATTGATTCTGACATAATAGTCAATGCTGATGATTGGGCCGGCCTCAAACCTAGTCATGGTAAGGTTGAAACTCCGGTTTCTCTGGATAATGGCTTTCCGATTACAAATGTCACTGCAGATCTCACATTTCAGACAATGGAAATAGAACAAGATCTTGCATTGGATATGCACCACCTTCCAAATCCGTTGGTGTTCCCTGAGATTGCAATTGCAGAATCAGCCCATGATACCGACAGGCCATATATGCATAGGGTTAGAGCAAAATCTTTAACTGAAAACTATGCAACATGGGATCTTTACTCCGACGACAGCCGTGGCTACGAAGGTAAAGATAAAGCACCTACATCACGGGACTACTTTACGATCGGTACTTCTTTCTGCCTAATGAGCCAACTTACAGCGAACAAAATGTACTTTCAGAAACAAGGAGTGAACATCGAGGACTTCCGAGTTGAGCACCAGTTTAACTTCCAGCAAGAAAACTTTATGACACCAGCAATGACCGGCACACTTGATAACGTAATAACCAGGATCGTTGTACAAAGTGATTCTGTAGCTGAACAGGCCATAAAATATGCCAAGCAATCATTACGAACCTGCTTTGCCGGTGAAGGGATCCAAAACGCAACTGAAATGGAAACTGATATTTACTTAAATGGTAAACTATTAAAGTAAGCTTTTGGCTGTGTTCATACAAACGTTAGCATAAGCCAAATAAATATAAGAGGTTGGATCAAAAGATCAGGAGATTTGGCTCATCCCTCACCTCGAATAAGATAAACACAGGTTTTATATACATTGATCCATAGATAAACCATGAAAGAGATTTTAGGCTGATTAGAGTGGGTCTATTGAAGAGATAAAAGCGCAGCTCACCCCAAAGGAATACGCTAAGCTTTTGATTAGCCTAGATACAATAAAGCCCCGACATAAGTCGAGGCTTTATTGTTTAAAGATGGTACCGGTGGGCGGACTTGAACCGCCACGCTCGAAAGCAACGGATTTTGAATATATAGTGCTTACAAAGGCTTTTATTTTTCATGTAGTTACTGTATAAAATAGATACTTTGCAAATTCTTTGCAAAACCACATCAGATAAAGACTATGAGCAAACAGGTCGAACGACACGATATTTCTGACGAATTATATGTCTACCTACAAGACAATAGCAAACGCTGGTATGCCCGCATCAAAGTAGCTGGTAAGTGGTATTCTAAAGCTACTAAGCAGAAAGAAAAAGAAAAAGCCATCGGCATGGCCTATCGGCTTCAAATGGAATACCAATTCATGGCTGACCGTAATATTCTGGTCAGCACAAAACGCTACCGCGATGTAGCTGAAAAAGCAATTAGCACAATGCAAGAGGCTCTGGATAATGAAACAGGAGCACTTAACTATAAGACTTATATTCAGGTATTGCGTAAGTACCATATCCCTTTTTTCGACCGTATTTACATTACCTCAATTGATAGTGAAAAGCTGCGTGAGTTTGATAAATGGCGTATTGAACAATTCAAGCGCGTCCCTGCCAAATCAACGCTGCTGAATCACAACGCCGCCATGCAGTTGGTATTTAAAGAAGCAGTAGATCATAAATGGATGTTAGCAGCTCAAGTCCCTCCCCTATCGACCAAAGGTGCGGGATCGCAACGTCGAGCACATTTCTCTCATGAGGAATATGAAAGAGCCTTCGATGCGGTATTAGCACTTGAGCAAAATAGTATTAGGGAAAAAACCCGTCAAATTCGTGAACTGCTACTCGACTACATGGAATTTGCAGTTAACACAGGTATTCGACCCGGTACGGAAATGGAAAGCCTTACATGGGGTGATATCAACATAGACTCGAATGAACACAACATTATCTTCTATATCACTGTGAGAAAAGGTAAAACGGTCAAGCATACCGGTATCCGAGAAGTGGTATGCCGTGATGAAATATTCTCCAGCGTTCAAGCATTACGAGAACGATTTCCTAATAGAAAACCTTCAGATAAACTATTTAGACTAGCGGATGGCTCTTCGAGCAACGAGCTCGGTAAAGCGTTTGAAAAAGCGGTATCGGAAATTGGTTTGAAGTCGTCACCACATGGTGTCAGAACGTTGTACTCGCTGCGTCATACTTATATTACATGGCAACTGATGTCTGGTGATGTCAACATGGAAGTATTAGCCAAACAGTGTGGAACCAGCATTGCCATGATTGAGCAGCATTACAGCCATGTTACCCCGAAGATGTACAGTAAAGAGCTATCGGGTGTTGATCTAGGCAAGGAAAAACCCAAAGTAAAAGACAAAAAAACATCTGGCAGTAAGCAAAATGAAGCAAGGCTTTCTGCACTATTTAAAGAATGGCAAGCCAACTATAAACTGCGCGGCTGTATTTAATTTTTAGACAACGCCTGACCTCCTACAGATGTTCGGCTCGGCAGTTAGTCACATGAGTTGCTGCCGAATACATCTACAATCTTGTACAATATATCAAGAGTGTTACTTCGCCTATGCTCACTCTATACTACAGTAAAGCACTCCACATTCTCTTCCAATTTTGATACTGCTAATCCAATATAATGTGTTCCGCTAGTCACTGATATTGTTATTTCTCTCCTTTAGAACTCTGTTTTAGATAACGTTTGAATCGAAAATCGATAGATTGGTCTAAACGAAGTGATATCATCGAATTCCGCTCGTACAATCATGCCTTCAATAAACGTCATGATGGATTCGGCCTTTGACTCAGTTAGCTGTTCATCGTAATCAGGGTTATTCGAAATAATCTCCTTGATCAGCCACTTAAACCACTTCTTGTGCATAGATGCAGAATCAGCAATTGCGTCATCGGACTCTTTAAATTCTGCCATAGCATGCATAAACATACATCCATGAAAATCCTCTGCACTGAACCACTTAAAGTGCCAATCAATAAGCGCATCCAATTTTTGTTCCATGCTCATTTCAGATGAGATTACGCCACCAAGCTTATCTTCGAAACGTAAATGTCTCCGAACGAGAACAGCTAGTATTAATTTATTTTTTGAACCGAAATGACGATACATCGAGGTTTTCGATACACCAGCCGTATCACGAATCAGGTCAACTCCAACAGCGGTGTATCCATTCGCGTTAAACAAGGATTCGGCAATATTTAATATGTGTTCTTTTGTGCCCATTTGCAAATTTCCAAATTTCCAAATTTTTAAAATAAAACAGTTGCATGGAGTGTACAGATCTGTATCATTCCTAAAAGGTACAGATCTGTACCTAAATGTAATGTATCACAAATTTGAGATATATCGTTATTTTTTGAGGAATTAATTATGAGCAAACTAAAAGGCGGCGGCTCGCTTCCACCACGCCCCTCACTACTCCAACTTTTAAAAGGTTTAATTGGCGGTACACTTGGAATTCTTTGTTTATGTCTTCTTGGTCAGTACTCAGAAGTTCCTTGGCTAATGGCACCATTCGGCGCCACATGCGTTATCCTGTTTGCCGCACCAACATCCCCTCTTGCACAGCCAAGAAATGTTATCGGTGGTCATTTTATCGCGGCATCTGTCGGTCTAGCAGCACTCTACGGACTGGGTGATTCATACATTACTATGTCTGTGGCAGTCGGCGTCGCAATCATGGCTATGCAATTTTTGCGTGCGGTACACCCACCGGCTGGGGCAAACCCAATCGTTATCATTCTTGCGGGTAAGTCCGCGGTCAGTCTGAGTTTCTTAGTTACTCCAGTTCTTGTTGGTAGCGTACTGCTGGTTGTTATTGCGTCTCTTGTAAACAACTACGGCGTAAAAGATGGCTGGCCGGTCTACTGGCACGGATTTGGTAAAAAATAATAATAATAATAGCGATGCCTTTACTAACGTTATCTCTATCCGAGATGTAGGATAAAAACACGCTAGCAAAAAGCGCTGAAGCATTCACCGACGTTACATAACGGCTTCTAAATAAAGAGCCATGTGTAATAAGGTTGGACATCAATACGGCATAAATGCACTTACCAGGAAAAACCTACAAGCAGCTTTACATACAGTCAGACATCTCAAAAATAGAAGGCAATGTCAATTATCAATCATTACATTGCCGTCAACCCTGTGGGGATATGACGATTTATCATTAAAATCACGCAAATTAAGGAAATAAAAATTGAAATTACAATACCACCTGAAATTATCTAGATTTTTAGAAGTCAATAATTTGGGAATAGATTACGAAATAACTCGAGGTTAGATCCATGTGAAAACGAAAAACATAACGTAAAGCTCAGATTTTTATGCATTTTTTATTTTATTTTATTTATAATTGGCTAAAATAAATTCATGACCTTGTCTTGGGTAGCTTGAGGTATTGGCAAAACTAGACAAGGTGATTTTTTGGGGAGGGAATTTAATATTACTGATTTTAACTTGTTTTACTTATGGCAGAAACTAAAACGTTATGGTGTGCCTGAGGCACGATAATTATACACAGAGTTTTCAAATTCTATCGTTTCCAATTATTCCTATTACAGCCCTCGTATTGATAAGTAGGGAGATATGCTCTTGCTGAAATGGGTCTTCAACCCAGTGTTCGTCTGTTCGATAAGCATGACCGGCAGCCCGATTGCATTGGCAATATTTATCGACTGTTCTACACTCAATATCATCATCGCAGTCGCAAAACCATCGGCTACGGCGCACTGTTGGTGAAGCACTGTCGCCGAAACCAGACTATTTTCAGCCGGTATCCCGGTTGTCGGATCGATAATGTGACTCAACTGTCTATCACCGCTCTCGATATAATTAACATAGCTACCCGAGGTCGCCATAGACATATCTTTAAGATTGATCAGTTGCTGTATCTCCAGGCTAAACTTCTCTGGACGAGTAACAGCAACGATCCAGTCTCTGCCTCTGACACCAACTCCGCGAGTCCGCACCTCTCCGCCTATCTCGACCAGATAATTAAGTAGACCCGCACCATCGAGTACCTTGGCAACACGATCCACGCCATATCCTTTCGCCACAGCCGAAGGATTTATCTCTAGCCCTCGAATCACTTTCGTAATGGCTTTCGAGCTCAGGGTAAATCCATCCATGCCTGTTTTCGATCGAGCCAACTCCAGCTGACCACGATCTTTATTCTGCAGATCTCTGGCCTTAACACCAAACCCCCAGAACTCAATCACTGGCCCTAATGTCACATCGAATGCCCCATAGGTTTGTGAAGATATCGTCTTTGAAATCTGTAATACATCCCTTAGACGCTCAGATACCAGAATAGGGTTTCCAGTATCATTTAAATTCAATATAGATATTTCAGAATCTGAACGGTAAACTGACAGAGCGCTATTCACTCGCTCCAGTTCCTGTTCCACTAATACCTTTATCTGCTGTTGCGTTGCTAGATTATTCTGCAGGCGAAACTGTATCGTGTAGGTCGTCCCCATCGTATTACCGGTTATCTGATCGATATTGATATGCGCCCATGCCCGAGACTGGAACATATATGACACCAACAAGCACATCGTTAGGAGTTTCACACAAAGTTTCATATTAGCCTTCAAAACATTCCCTATACTCATAATAAAATATTCCGCTCACTAAGTTGAACGGAATACTTATTTTAAGCAGAAGCTATCGATTATTGTGCGGCAGCTTCTTTACCTGCAATACGGCCAAACACGGTAATATCGGTAATGGCATTACCACCCAAGCGGTTCGAACCATGGGTCATACCGGTAACTTCACCAGCTGCGAATAAACCAGCAATAACCTTACCTTGTGTATCTAGTACACGAGTGTGGGTATCTGTCATCAAGCCACCCATAGTGTGGTGTACAGAGGGCTTAGCCACCAGCATATAGAATGGAGGCTTCATGATAGTTTTTAGTCCGCCACGATGATGGAACTCTTTATCATCACCCGCTTTAGCAAACTGATTTACACGTCCAACCTGAGCCATCAGCGCTTTTTCATCAACACCGAACTTTTGAGCCAACTCTTCGATTGAGTCTGCCTTAAACATCATGCCTTTACGGTTAAGCTCGGCGAACTCATCCTTATGCACACCGACAACACCGGCAATATCTTCAATCTCACTCCCCCAAAGTACATAAGTCTGCTGATCGGTCTGGGCCAGAATTGCACGGCTGATAACATCACGACGCTCTAGTTCTTCGACGAAACGATGACCTTCCTTATTCACCAGCAAGGCACCGAAGAAGCGCGAGTCGGCGATCAAAGAGATCACTCCGCTATCGATATGACAGATAGGATAAGTCTGGATAGACTTCATGTTATGTGTTTGAGCGTTAAGCTTCTCGGCCATCACGATACCGTCACCCATGATCCCACGAGCATTAGTTGTACCGTAGCGGCTATCCAGTTCAGGGACATACTTGGTGCGCATAGCAACATTAGCACCAAAACCACCGGTTGCCATGATCACGCCACGCTTGGCGTAATAAGTGAGTTGCTGTCCATTCTTCTCAGCTTCAACACCGATCACTCGTCCATTTTGATCTTTAATCAGCGCTGTTGCTGTCGTACGGGTATGGATAGGGATCTGCAGTTCATCGGTTTTTGCCATAAACTTACTGATCCACTCCGCGCCAGTATGGTTACGTGGGATCAGTGCACGCTTAACGCTGTGACCACCAAATTGGAATAGCTGATCCTTGTAAAAATCAACCTTAATATAATCCCTTAGCCACTCTGCGGCTGGTAATGCTTGCTCGGCCAAAATCTGTACCATCTCAGGATCACCCAAATAGTCACCGCCCTTTAGGGTATCCTTGACAAACAGATCGATACTGTCTTCGATGCCCATCTTCTTCTGGATCCAGTTACCTGGCACGTTCATCTGACCACCGGTGATCAAGCTGTTACCACCAACCGTTGGCATTTTTTCGATAATCACTACGCTAGCACCAGCATTTTTAGCCGTGATCGCGGCGCTGAAACCTGCACCGCCTGAACCTATGATAACGACATCGAAATTTTGTTCACTGGCAACTAGTTCTGCCGATTTATCACTGCTCTTGACCATACCGGCAACTAAGGTAACGCCTGCGGTGGTAAGAGAGCTCTCAACAGCCTTTCTAAATGCACCACTGGTGATCGTCGCGCCACTGATGCCATCGACCTCGGTACTGTTATTGGCAATCATTGCATCTTTCATTTCGGTAAATACCGACGCCGCCAATACCTTATTTTCATTCTGTTTCAGGATGCTGATATCGACCAACTTGCCATTTTCAGTTTCGGTCTGAACCTGAATTTCTCCATGCTTACCGAATGCAGAACCTTCGCTCTTCGTTAACTGGTCGCTCTCTTTAAGTGAGCAGCCCATTACCAGAGCGACAATTGCACTGGCGATAATTGTTTTTTTAATCACTTTATTATTCCTATTAGATCAATCCGATATTAGAAGGTAAAACCAACCGCTACGCCATATTCGATGCCATCATTAGGCGCTGATCCCCAGCTATCGAAATGGGTCATGTGCAACTTGGTATAGAATGACTCCGTCATACTTGTCTTTAATGTGGTGATGAGCTGATGTCCGTAGCTGTCATAACCTAAGGTGCTCATATGGTCTTCATCACGGTCGATCTGCCCTTCATAGTTGACAGATAACGAATGCTTAAGCCCCATTGCAGAAAATGGGTAACTGGCATTAATCACCGCGGCATAACCACTAATCCCATCGAAACTTTCCCCGGTTGGATCAAAATGAGCAACAGAGTAGTTCAGACCGATACCGGCATTGATAAAGAGATCGCCATACTTACGGTTAGTGGTCACACCCAGATATAGGTTGTCTTCCATCACTGTACGGTTAGAGACCAAGAAATTCTGTCCCCATAAGTTGTAACTTGTATCAGAGATCTGCTTATCAATAATAAACAGGGACTTTACGGTCAGCTTTCCATCTGCACCGTGTTGAGCTTCTTTCACCTCACCCGGGTTCTCAAGCTTCACATAAGCCAATAGCGTGCCCCAGTCTGCTTTATTGAAATGTGTCAATTTAACAAAAGGTTGGTCATATGCCCCACCGTTATCAGACTTTGTATCAGAGGTGTACGCCTTATATCCCAAATCGACTGATGTTGCTGACATTGCAGGTGCTATCACTAAAGCGGCTAATGCTGTGACAAGTTGCTTTTTCATCAAAATATTCCTTATTTGTAAGATTTCCATATAGGATAAATGAATAATTAATATTCTTTGTGAGCCAGATCTTGTAATAGTTTTAGTTCATTTAATGTGTGTGGGTTAGAGAAGTAAAACTGCCAAAAATACGTTTAAATATAAAAATGAAAATATATAAATAATAACTATGTGAAAATTACGTCAAAATAAAAAGTATCGAAATATTACTTTGTGAAAATTACGTAAAAACATCGAACGTCATAAATATATATATATAAGCCATAAATAAAAATTAAGTCACTTATTAAATAAGTAACATTTAAATCTAAATATAAGAATAAATATGGAATTAACAGTCAGTGATAAGAATAAACTTTTAGAGAGGGTGTTAAGACAATGAAGTGCGGTAACCGTCTAGCGAACCACACCTCGCATCGTTAATCTGCCTATTTGAAAATACCTGCTCAATGATAAATTCGGAGTAGGTGATGAAAACATACAGAACAGCGGCACAGTGGTTAGCGCTACTTGAGACTGTAACTAATTTTGTGTAACTGCTTATCAACACGTACTCTATTGAGAGTTAAGGATA
>NZ_BMQI01000054.1 GCF_014648035.1 Shewanella algicola
TATTCATTTCCAGGCGCCTAATTATCTCGTTAAGAGATGCTCGCAAGAGCAAGTCACCTAGTTATGACATACTAGCGACTTAAAAAGTATTTAGCATTGTGCGTAAGCAATTTGCTAAAGGAGCGGTAGTTCAGTTGGTTAGAATACCGGCCTGTCACGCCGGGGGTCGCGGGTTCGAGTCCCGTCCGCTCCGCCAACTTAAGATGCAGGCCTTTGCAGTAATGCAAAGGCCTTTTTCGTATCTGAAATTTGAGTGTGGAAATGCCGTTTGCTGCACTATATATGTACTGCAGGCGGCTTATCATTCGTTTTGTTGCTGGTTCACTCTTATTACAATCAGTGTCTGCTCCGACAATAACAAAAAAGCCTCGTCATTTAGGCGAAGCTTTTTGTTGTATAGAACTTGATTTCAATTATTTAACTGATCTCGATATGGAATACTACTTTGTGCTCCATGGCGGGTAACCGCAATCGATGAGGCTTTATTAGCAAAAATTACTGCTTCTTGCAGACTTTTACCTTCATCTAATGCCACCATCAGTGCACCATTAAATGTATCCCCCGCCGCAACAGTATCGATAGCATTAACTATTGGCGCAGGTATGAGTTGTCCTTTACCTTGTTCACTAACATAAGCACCTTTGCTACCTAAGGTGATAACAACTTTATTGATGCCTTGTCGATGAAAATAGTCAGCTGCTTTTGAGGCGCTTAATTGATCACTGACCTCTACACCTGTTAATGCATAAGCTTCTGTTTCATTTGGTGTGATAATGTCGACTAAGCTAAGTATTTCTTTACTCAACATCGCTGCTGGCGCAGGATTGAGTAAGCTGATGCATTGATGTTGTCTTGCAAGTTGTAATGCTGCCTTAACACTTTCTAACGACGTTTCTAGTTGGATTAACATGTAACTTGCTTGAGCAAACTTAGCTTGCTGTTGTTGAAAATGCACTGCTGATAGGTAGGCATTAGCGCCGGGAACGACTCCAATGCTATTTTCACCTTGCTGATTTACAAAAATCATCGCGGTACCAGTGCTTTGATCTGCTATTTGGTAGCACCCTTCAAGTTCGATACCATCAGCAGCCCAAGAGTTACGCATCATTGCCGCGTTACTGTCATCACCGAGTGCTGATATAAAGCTGATAGTTTGCTTTGCATTACGTAAGCGAGCAGCTGCGACAGCTTGATTTGCTCCTTTACCACCGAGTTCAAGGCGATATTGTTGGCTAATTAAGGTTTCTCCGGCTTGGGGAAGATCATCAAAAGTCAGGACATGATCGGCATTGGCGCTACCGACAACTAATAAAGTGCTCATGCTTTTCCTTTATTGTCATGTAGATATCAATCTACATGACATTTTTGTATTAATAGTCGTTTAGGCGCTCTACAATAAAGTCGACAAACCCTTCACGGTTTATATCAAACAATACTTTGGTATTGTGCGGATTTCCAGTTAGTTGATATCGATCTACAACCGTCATTCCTTGAGTGTGCTCACCTTTGGTTTCAACGCCAACCCAACAATCTACAGTGGTAAATAATGATGGGTTTAGTAGCCAGGCAATGGTGCAAGGGTCATGCAGTGGCGCACCAGTAAAGCCCCATTTAGGATCGCGATGATAAATCATAAAGAAGTCGAGCAGTTCAGCAACGCATTGAGCGACAGGATTATTAATTGCTCTAATACGCTCAATGTCCTCATCCATAATCTGTGCTTCATGAGTAACATCAAGTCCACACATTACGATAGGAATGCCTGATTTAAACACCATGTCAGCCGCTTCTGGGTCGACAAAAATATTGAATTCAGCAGCAGGTGTCCAATTACCTACACCAGCTGCACCACCCATCAGTACGATGCTATCAATATTATGATGTAGCTCTGGGTGTGTTGCTAAAAACAGCGCAATATTGGTTAAAGGACCCGTTGGAACAAGTGTTACAGGTTTAGGGCTGTTTTTGACTTTTTCAGCCATTAACTCAATTGCTGTTTGGCTGACTGGATCAAATGCAGGGTCGGGTAATTTAGGCCCATCAAGACCTGTTTCACCATGGACATTATCAGCAATAATTAATTCGCGCGCTAAAGGTTTAGGTGCTCCGGCAGCCACGGGTATATCATGTCGACCTAGTAAGGTGAGCACGCGTAAAGCATTGTTTAATGTTTTATCTGGTGTTTGGTTGCCCGCACTGGTTGTTACAGCGAGGACATCAAGCTTGTCTGAACTTAATGCTAAAATGAGTGAGATGGCATCATCATGGCCAGGATCACAATCGAGAATGACAGGACGTTTCATAGGTGATTTCCTTATTCAATAAGAGGGGATAATGTACCATTATGACGGTTGTCGATTTAATGCTTAACAACTGAAAATGTGATCTGGTATACGCCGATATAATGGGTACGAACTAAAGTATCGCAGCTAATTTGCCTTAACTGGGTTGTAGTTTCAATTATTGATTTGATGAATAATGTAATTAAACGTGTTTCTATCATGCTGTTTTTAAATATAATAAAGCAGTTATAACCCGCGGAGTAAGTTATGGATTGTCGTTTAGGTTGTGGTGCTTGCTGCATTGCCCCTTCAATTACGAGCCCGATCCCTGGTATGCCAAATGGCAAACCTGCGGGTGTGCGTTGTGCTCAATTAAATGACGACAATTTATGTAAGATATTCGGCCAGCCTGAACGTCCAGATGTGTGCGCTGAGTTTACTGCCAATATTGACGTTTGTGGCACGACAAATGAGCAAGCTTTATGGTTGATCACTGATTTAGAGTCTTCAACATGTTAATCTGCGGCAAATATTTACTTTGGATACTTTAGATTATGCAACTGACTCGATATACAGACTTTGGTATTCGTATTTTAATGTACCTTGCTGTGCAACCAGAACGCGAAAATTTATTTCGCATTGCTGAGGTAACGAGTGTATTTGACTTGTCGTCTAATCATGTGGCTAAAATTGTTCATCAATTGGGGAGATTGGGTTACTTACAAACAATTCGTGGTAAGAGCGGTGGTTTTAAACTGGCAAAAACTGCTCGCGAACTCAATTTAGGCCAGCTAGTGCGTGATCTAGAACATTCACTTGCACCCATTGACTGTGAATCACCTTATTGTCGTTTTACCCCAGTTTGTAAACTGAGGGGAGTTTTAGCGCAAGCCGTTGCGGCGTATTTAGCCGTATTAGATCAGTATACTTTAGCTGATATCGTGACCAACAAAGACGACCTATTAGCATCTTTACCTGATTTATCTATTTCAGTGTTGCAGTTGGATTAGCCTGACTTGTGGTGGCAATATTGATGTCATCAAACAATTGCGATGTTTGAACTAACACGATGCCATTGGCTTCTAAACGGGATAAGTTTGCTCGTAAAAACTGAATCGTTTCAGGATAAGGATGGGCAATAGCCACTAACTTACCTTGTTGTTTGGTTCGCTCAATTATCTGGTTAAATTGTTTTTCTAACCCTCGCTGACTCACGTCATTATCTAAAAAGACATGTCTTCTTAACAACGGTACCCCAAGCTGATTAGCGGTATCGCTTGCCTTGGTATATCTGGTTGTCACACTGTCGACAAAAAACAATTGCTGCTGTTTTAAGCTTTGCATAACCCATAACATCGGGTCATCCATTTGGGTTAATAAGCTCCCCATATGGTTATTAGCCCCTTTGGCAAAAGGAATGCTATTAAATGCGGCTTGTAGCTGTTGTTTAATTTGCTCTTCGCTCATGTCATTAGTTAATCCGCCTGGGCCTAAGGTTTTACCGTTTAATGCCTGCATGGGCAGATGCAACATGATTTCGTGGCCTTTTTGGTGGCCATCATTAGCCAGTTTTTGGCCGAGAGGGGTATGAGGTAATACTGACAAGGTAATATTAGGTGGCAGCGTTAATGCTGCTTCGTCAGTGAGTCTATAGCCAATATCGTCGATGATAATGGCTAGTTTGGCGGCGTTTACGGGTAACAAACCGCATAAGTAAATGAAGAAAATTAATAGAATTCGCAAAAGTTTAGCTTATCTTTTTAAGAGTTATTGTTGTTAATATTATGCTAACAAACCGATTATAGGCATACTTAATGGGCTTGATACAGCGCTATTTAGGCGCAAACGCCACAAACAGTATCATTAGCGGCAGTAATAAGCCGGGTCGACCGCTTTACCCTTATTACGTATTTCAAAGTATAGCCCTGGTTCGCTTTGTCCACCCGAGCTACCCACTAATGCAATAGATTCTCCGCTTTTAACCATATCGCCTGGTTGTCTTAGCAATGTCTGTGCATGACCGTATAAGCTCATGTAGCCTTTGCCATGGTCAATAACCAATACCATACCAAACCCGCGTAACCAGTCGGCATAAATGACTTTACCTGATGCTACGGCATAAATATTTTGCCCTTCAGGTGCAGATAATACGCTGCCTTTCCAAACAATTTGCCCAGAACGGCTACTGCCAAAGCGTTTGCTCATACGGCCTTTAGTCGGCCATTTTAACTTGCCGCGTTGATTGGCTAAGCCGTCCATTGTGGGGTTGGCCTTAGCGGTAACCATGGCCTGCTGAACTATCCGCTTTAAGCTGGCTTCTTCTATTTGTAGTTGTTCTAGTTCAGCACCTTTACTCGACAGAGTCCGTTGAAGCTGGGTTAGCGTTTGTTTACGCTGTCCTTGTTCTTTTGATAATTGTTGTGCCTGCTTTTTTTGTTCAAGCACTAATGCATTGAGCTTTTGCTGCGAAGTCACCTGTTGTTGCTTCACTTTATCTAAATCAATACTGGTTTGTTTTAGCTGTTTAATTGCTTTAATTCGGGCATTATTTAAAAATTGATAATAGGCCAGCATACGTTCAACGGTGGCTGGATTTTGCTGATTAAGCATCATTTTTGTGTAGTCATGATTACCGGCAAGGTAGGCACTAGATAGCTGTTTTGATAATGTTTGCTGCTGACTACTTTTGAGGCTGGCGAGTTCGATTTGTTGCTTGTCCAATTCGCGTAATTTAGTATTAACGGCTGATAGTGAAGCTTGAGATTGATTCACTTTTTGAGCTGCTTTTGCAATGGCTTGCTCGTCACTTTTTAATAAGTTAATCAGTTTTTCGCGCTGTTTAGCGGTATCTTTAAGTGAGTTTTGTTGTTGGTTTATTTGCGATTGAATAGATTTTAATGCCGATTGACGAGAAGCCAAATCAGCACTGTTTGCCATAAATGAAATGCTTAGAAAGCCAGCAATTATGCTGGCTTTAACAAATAAACGAGTTATCACGAGTTAATGTTTACTCTTTAAGGTCAATAATACAACGCCCGCTCATTTCTTCCGGGATGCTTTGGCCCATTAAGGTTAACATAGTTGGCGCGATATCGCTCAAGCGTCCACCATCTTTTATTGTGGCGTCACGACCAACATAAACGAACGGTACCAAGTTACTGGTGTGCGCTGTAAATGCTTGTCCATTAGAAGGATCTTTCATTTTTTCGGCATTACCATGATCGGCTGTAATTAAGCACTCACCATCCACTTTTGCTAATGCATCAACGACACGACCAATACAGGCATCGACAGCTTCACAGGCTTTAACCGCAGCATCAAAATTACCCGTATGACCAACCATATCGCCATTAGGATAGTTACAAATAATCACATCATATTTGCTTGATTCAATTGCGGCAACGAGCTTATCGGTCAGCTCTGTTGAGCTCATTTCAGGCTGTAAATCATATGTAGCCACTTTAGGTGATTGGATTAAAATCCGATCTTCGCCTTTAAATGGTTCCTCTTTGCCACCGTTAAAGAAGAACGTCACGTGAGCATACTTTTCTGTTTCTGAGATGCGAAGTTGAGTTTTACCCTGGTTTTGTAGGGTTTCACCCAGGGTATTCACTAGGTCTTCTGATGGATAAGCCACTGCTGCGTTAATGTCGGCAGCGTACTCAGTTAGCATCACAAAATCGACTTTTGGGGTTTTATTTCGAACAAAACCATCAAAGTCAGGGTTGACGAAACAACGGGCAATTTGGCGTGCACGGTCAGCACGGAAATTCATAAATATAAGTGAATCATTGTCGTTTAACTCAGCGACTTGACCTTGGTCATCAGCAATGGTCGATGCTGATACAAATTCATCGTTTTCATCACGAGCATAAGCCGCTTCTAAGGCTTCAGGGGCACTGTTGTAGCTAAACTTACCTTTGCCTTCACTGATTAATTCGTAGGCTTGTGACACGCGATCCCAGCGGTTATCACGGTCCATCGCAAAGTAACGACCAATGATTGATGCTGTACGTCCATGGCCTAATGATGCAAACAGTTCATCAAAATGCACTAAGCTGTTTTTGGCACTGCGTGGCGGGGTGTCGCGACCATCTAAAAATGCATGTAAATACACTTTAGTTGCGCCACGCTCAACAGCCATACGGCACATGGCTTCAATGTGCTCTTCGTGGCTGTGTACGCCACCAGGAGACAATAGCCCCATGATGTGAACTGCACCATTGGCTGCTATAGCCTTGTCTACCGCTTCACAAAGCGCTTGGTTTTTTTCAAACTCATGGTCAGCAATCGCTTTGCTGACACGGGTCAACTCTTGATAAACAATACGGCCTGAACCGATATTGATATGGCCAACTTCAGAGTTACCCATTTGGCCGTCTGGTAAACCCACATCGATACCAGAACCTGAAATTAAGCTGTGAGGATATTGTGCATTTAGCTTATCTAGCACTGGGGTGTTTGCATGGAAAACCGCATTGTCTTGCGGGTTTTCGCTGTAACCCCAGCCATCGAGGATAAGTAATGCTAAAGGACGTTTCTGAGTCATTTGCAAGTACCTTTTAAGTTAAAAATAGAAGTGTTATAAAATTTCAATTGTATGAATATTACTACTTATCGATAGCGCACAAAAGGCATATAGGTTTGAAGATATAACTAAAGCAATGATTAAAGTGGTGCGGGTCACGAATAAACGCGTTATTTAGGTGTTTCACTAATGAAAACTACCTAGCAAAACGATATACTCGGTGGCATCTCATCTTAGCCATTGTCAGAGAAATCAGTAATTATGCAAGAGTACATGGAATTTTTTAAAGCTAACCCAATGTTAAGTTTAGCGTGGGTAGGCTTATTTGTGGCGCTTGTTGTTAGCGTCATTAAATCGGGTACATCTAAAGTAAAAAACGTCAGCCATCAAGAATTAACCATAATGGTTAACAAGCAAGATGCCAAAGTTGTCGATGTACGCGGTAAAGAAGAATTTAAGAAAGGCCACATTGTAGATGCATTAAATGTGACCTTGTCTGAAATTAAAAATAATCAAGTCTCAAACCTTGAAAAATTTAAAACTAGCCCCATTATACTTGTATGTAACTCAGGTATGACATCGTCACAAGCGGCTCAACTCCTTACTAAACAAGGTTTTGAAAACGTGTTTAACCTTAAAGGTGGCATGGGCGAATGGCAGGGTGCAAATTTACCCGTAGTTAAAAGTAAGCGTTAATTACGCGACTAAATAGACACAGTGTTAACGAATTGGGAATGCGCTAACACTGTTTATCAACAAGATTTTGTTGAAATTATTTTAGCAAAATCAACTTTACGGGAAAGCACTAACGATAGGTCAATCGATTGATTCTTAGTTGCAAAAGCCCAACACAATTAGCTGCAAAGAAAAGCTAAATAACACATATAGGTAGGAAATTATGGCTGAAGTCGCAAACAACGAAGCACAAGCACCACAATTTAACATTCAGCGTATTTATACAAAGGATTTGTCTTTTGAAACGCCAAACAGCCCAGCTGTTTTCCAAAAAGAATGGAACCCAGAAGTTAAGCTAGACCTAGACACTCGTAGCAACAAACTGACTGACGACACATTCGAAGTGATTTTATCTCTTACTGTTACTGCTAAAAATGGCGAAGAAACAGCATTCTTATGTGAAGTTCAACAAGCCGGTATCTTCTCTATCTCTGGTTTAACTGAACCACAACTTGCTCATTCTCTAGGTGCATACTGCCCTAACGTGTTATTCCCATACGCACGTGAATTAGTCGGTAACCTAGTGGGTCGTGGTACATTCCCACAACTAAACTTAGCGCCAGTTAATTTTGACGCACTATTTGCTCAGTATGTTCAACAGCGTCAAACTGCTGCAACTGAAGAAGCAACAGCATAATTTATGAGTAATACTGCCGAAATTACGGTATTAGGGGCGGGGTCTTATGGCACCGCCCTTGCTATTTCTTTGGCAAGCAACGGTCATAAGACTCTGCTTTGGGGACATGATCCTAAAAGCATGCAAGTGTTAGCTGACAATCGTTGCAACGAACGGTTTTTACCGGGTATTCAGTTTCCGGATTGTTTAGCAATTGAACCCGATTTAGGTAAAGCACTCGCCGCAAGTAAAAATGTTTTAGTGGTAGTGCCAAGCCATGTATTTGGTGATGTACTTAAACAAGCTAAACCGTTATTGCGCAAAGATGCACGCATTGTGTGGGCCACCAAAGGGCTAGAGCCTGAAACTGGTCGTCTATTACAAGACGTTGCACGTGAACAGTTAGGTGAGCAATATCCATTAGCGGTATTGTCTGGGCCGACTTTTGCTAAAGAATTAGCCGCGGGCCTACCTACTGCCATTTCGGTAGCAGGCACATGCCCTCAGTTTACTCACGACTTGGTTGAGTTACTCCACAGCCCAAAACGATTACGTGTTTATGCCAACGACGACTTTACTGGTTTACAGTTAGGCGGCGCGGTTAAAAACGTCATTGCCATTGGTGCCGGTATGTCAGACGGTATTGGCTTTGGTGCCAATGCGCGTACAGCATTAATTACCCGTGGACTTGTTGAGTTGAGCCGTTTAGGTGAAGCGCTAGGCGCTGATGCCTCAACCTTTATTGGTATGGCCGGTTTAGGTGACTTGGTACTGACATGTACCGACAACCAGTCGCGTAATCGCCGATTTGGTTTGGCTTTAGGCCAAGGTAAAGACGTGAACACAGCGCAAGAAGAAATTGGCCAAGTGGTAGAGGGTTATCGTAACACTAAAGAAGTGTTCACTTTAGCCAAGCGTCTCGGGGTAGAAATGCCCATCACAGAACAAATCTATCAAGTGCTATACCAAGGTAAAGCACCCGTTGAAGCGGCCAAAGAGTTGCTCAGTCGAGATAAAAAGTCTGAGACACTCAAAAAATAGCGCAGCAGACCGGTTAAGTTAACCGTGAGTAGATATCAAAAAGGATGCTAAAATAGCATCCTTTTTTGCATTTATGCGCAACGTAAATCATCAATTCAAATTGTGTGGAGTAAAGCGTGAAACATCATGACGTAATCATCATCGGCGCCGGCGCGGCAGGGTTAATGTGTGCTGCAACAGCGGGCTATCGAGGTCGTGATGTATTAGTGCTAGACAACGCCAAACAGGCTGGTCGCAAAATTTTGATCAGTGGCGGTGGGCGCTGTAATTTCACTAACCAAAAGGTTGAGCCACATCAGTTTATTTGTGGCAATCCACACTTTGTTAAATCGGCATTAGCACGTTACCGTTCGAGCGACTTTATTGAGTTAGTTGAACGCCATGGTATTGAATACCACGAACGCGATCATGGTCAGCTATTTTGTAACGATTCAGCCAAAGACATCGTCACCATGTTAATGACTGAATGCGAGTGGGCAGGCGTTAAGATTAAACTGCGTACAGAAGTGCTCTCGGTAAGTAAAACGGAGAGTGGCTTCAGCTTAACAACCTCAAATGGTGACTTTAGTTGCACATCGCTAGTGATCGCCACTGGCGGATTATCGATGCCTAAACTCGGCGCTACGCCTTATGGGTATAAGCTCGCAGAACAATTTGGTTTAACCGTATTACCCACCAATGCTGGGTTAGTGCCTTTTACTTGGCATGCCGACCAAAAGGTGCGTTTTGAACCACTATCGGGTATTGCAGTTCCTTCAACGATCACCGCACAAGATGGCACTCAATTTAGTGAAGCACTATTGTTTACCCATCGCGGTTTATCAGGCCCAGCTGTACTGCAAATTTCAAACTATTGGCAAGCAGGCGAAGCTATTTCCATTAATTTACTCCCGGGTGAAAATGCGTTAGAAAAAATCGAACTCGCGCTTAAAAATCATCCCAAACAGAGTCTACGCAACACCCTTAGCCATTGGTTGCCAAAACGCCTAGTCGAAGCCTTATTTGAAGAAGCGCAATTAGACAAAGCCTTAAATCAACTTGGCCACGGCGAGCGTGAACAACTCGCTCAAAACTTAAATGACTGGTCAATTGTGATGAATGGCACCGAAGGTTATCGCACAGCAGAAGTCACCTTAGGTGGTGTTGACACCAATGAGCTGTCATCGAAAACCATGCAAGCTAATAACGTCCCAGGATTATACTTTATTGGTGAGGTAATGGACGTAAGTGGTTGGTTAGGTGGGTTTAATTTTCAGTGGGCCTGGTCATCTGGCGTTGCCGCAGGGCTGGCTGTTTAGTATTTTTTAATAAAAAAATGCTCGTTGAGTATTTAACTCTGCGAGCCTTATTTTCAAAACTCGCGGTTCATTTTTTCAAAGCTTTGAGTTAGTACTTTGATCGACTCTGGGTCTAAATGACGGGTGATGTCTTCTGTTAGTTGTAAATGCATGCGGTTATGCTGCTTGTGCAACGCTGTACCTTCACTGGTTAATTCGACCATTATTGAGCGGCGATCAACCTCATGCGGAGTGCGGACGATAAGACCAAATTGCACCAATTTTTCAACCTGCACCGTTAGTGTGCCGGTGGTAATGCCTAATCTATCAGCTAACTCTTTCATTCTCATTGGCCCGTGCGAGCCCAATACTTCAATGGTATGCACCTGTGCTAATGAGTAACCGGTATCTTTTACGACAGACTGCTCCCAAGAAGACAGTTTGTCGTAAAATTCGATGATCAGGTTATTCAAAGAATGCATAAGAGCCTCAGGCGTAATTCACTTCGATTGTTAAGTGGTTTAGCTTACCAAACTTACTCAGTGATTGTTTAAATGTTTCAGCATTAGTGTCGCTTGTGGTGCAAATTGCAATGGCGGCCGAATAGTGATCTGCGCTTATTCTCCAAATGTGAATGTCGGTCACCTTGGTTTGCTCATTTTCAAGTGCGTTAATAATGTCTGCTTGATAATGCTTGTCGATGCTTTCATCTAACAAAATTGGGCTCGTTTGTTTCATTAAGCCTAAAGCCCATTTCGTGATAACCGCGGCACCCACAATTCCCATAACAGGATCTAGCCAATACCAGCCAAGATACTTACCCACTAAAAGCGCGCCAATGGCTAACACTGAGGTTAGCGCGTCAGCAAGTACGTGGAAATAGGCAGCTTTGAAATTATGGTCGTTATGTCCATGATGGCTATGATCATGATCGTGTGTATGGCCGTCATCTTCGTGGTGGTCGTGATCATCGTGGCCATGGTGGTGATGTTCATGACCAAGAATAAACATGCTCGCCACGTTAACCACTAAACCGATAATTGCGACCATAATGGATTGGTTAAATTGAATATCAACTGGCGACAGTAACCGATGTATTGATTCAACCAACATAATGAGTGCGACAATACCTAAACCAATCGCACTTGTGTATCCGCCGAGTACGCCAACCTTACCTACACCAAAAGAGAATCTGTCGCTATTGGCGTGTTTTCTCGCATAGTGGTAAGTAAATAGCGTGATGCAAAAAGCGGCTGCGTGGGTTCCCATGTGCCAACCATCGGCAAGTAGTGCCATAGAGCCATAAATTGTACCGGCGGTCACTTCGATAACCATAGTAATAATCGTAATCACGAGTACGTACCATGTGCGGCGTTCGTTTTGTGCATTCACTGAGGTGAAGTTATGTTGGTGGACATATTTATCGGCAAAGTTGGTCATAATTTATTAGTTTGATTGTCAAATTATCTTGACTTTATGTTATTTGATAATCAAAGTAAATGGTTGGCGGTTGAATTTATAACTCTCGATATGCATCCATTAAATATTGAAGACAGAGCTTGTACATTAATTTAAAAGAAAAGCAGTAATGTTAGTGGCTAAAAAAGCAAGTTATTAGTATGGCCCTTAGCTTTGAATTTGTTAGATAAACACTAGCGTTGAGCGTTGTTATAAAGCCTATTCATTATCCTGAATAGGCTTTTTATTGTCTCAATCTTGTATATGCATATAATCATATATAAAATGTTTTTAAGAATTCAGCTGAACCCATTATCTATGAAAAAGAAAAGCGTATTGTTTTTGTGTACTGGAAATTCTGCCCGTTCACAAATGGCCGAAGCGTTATTGTTGAGCAAAGCCGGTGATCAATTTGATGTATTTAGTGCGGGTACCCAGCCTGAAGACGTTGATGCAAGGGCGATTGAAGCAATCCAAAAGTTTGGTGTCGACGCCAGTCATTTAGTGTCTAAAAATGTACAAACGTTTGCAGGGCAAGCCTTTGATTACGTGATTACGCTTTGCGATAAAGCCAATACCGAATGTCGCAGTTTTCCTGGGGCTGGTAAGCAACTTGCCTGGGATTTTCCCGATCCTAAATCACGCAAAGGTCACCATCCTTTTTCTAGTACCTTAACCGAGCTTAACAATCGCTTATCGATGTTTTTGCTGGTGGAGAATAAAACCGCTGCAGCTGCTGCAACTGATTCTCCTACCGCAATAGAGCAAACCACAGAGACATTAACCAACGTCGATCCCATCGCGTTTTATAAATGTTTAACCGACGACATTCGTCTAAAAACCTTAATGTTGACCCACTATCATGGTGAGCTGTGTGTGTGCGAGTTAATGCAAGCGCTGGATGAAGATAGCCAGCCTAAAGTATCACGCAACTTAGCTTTACTGAAAAAAGCCAACATTCTTAGCGACCGAAAACACGGTCAGTGGGTATTTTATCGGATTAATTCAGCATTACCGTTATGGATTAAGTCGGTGATTGCGCAAACGACCGAAAATAACATTGCGTTAATCTTGCCGCATCTTGAGCGTTTAGACGCTATGAAAAATCGCCCTGATAAAGTCAGTTTCTGTCGTTAACTCAACTCAGTTTTTGCCGTTAACTCTGCAATGCTTGAGTGCTTAAATTTAGTTCAGTTTAATTCACTTTAAATTAATGGAAAATATGATGACGATTAAAATAGGAATTAACGGCTTTGGCCGTATGGGACGTTTATCAATGCGCGCAGCGTATGATTGGGACGACATAGAAATTGTCCACATTAACGATCCTGCTGGCGACGCAGCAACGTTAGCCCACTTAATGACCTTTGATTCAGTGCATGGGCGCTGGCACCACGAGGCGACCCATCAAGGTAATGCCATTGTGATTAATGGCAAAGCCATTCCATGTACCCAAAACACAGCCACTCAAGATACTGATTGGTCACAATGCGATGTAGTGATTGAAGCGTCGGGTAAAATCAAAACCAAAGCGTTACTGCAAGCGTATTTAGAACAAGGTGTTAAGCGTGTTGTGGTTACAGCGCCTGTAAAAGAAGAGGGCGTGCTCAATATTGTGATGGGCGTGAACGATGATCTCTATGATAAAGCGATTCACCCGATAGTGACGGCGGCATCTTGTACCACCAACTGTTTAGCGCCAGTGGTAAAAGTGATCCACGAAAAAATCGGCATTAAACATGGTTCGATGACCACAATCCACGACATCACTAATACCCAAACCATCTTAGATGCACCGCACAAAGACTTACGCCGTGCCCGTGCTTGTGGCATTAGCTTAATCCCCACTACAACCGGTTCAGCAACCGCCATTACTCATATTTTTCCTGAGCTTAAAGGCAAGTTAAATGGTCATGCGATTCGTGTTCCGTTAGCCAATGCTTCAATTACCGATTGCGTATTTGAAGTGGCACGTGGCACCACAGTAGAAGAGGTGAATCAACTGCTTAAGCAAGCCGCAGATACTGAGCTTAAAGGCATTATGGGTTATGAAGAACGCCCGCTTGTATCGGTTGATTATAAAACCGATCCGCGTTCAAGCATTATTGATGCCTTGTCGACCATGGTCGTCAACGACACTCAGGTGAAGTTATACGTGTGGTACGACAATGAATGGGGATACGCTAACCGTACCGCTGAGCTTGCCCGCAAAGTCGGCCTAGCAGATAAGGAATAACCCAGCATGGGGCTGTTATCACTGAGCGCATTACCGCCGCAGATTAAACAATACCTAATTATTACCGGTAATTATTGGGCGTTCACCTTAACCGACGGCGCATTGCGGATGCTGGTGGTGTTGTACTTTCATCAACTCGGTTACAGCCCGCTTAACATTGCCATGTTGTTTTTGTTTTATGAAATCTTTGGCGTAGTAACCAACCTGGTTGGCGGCTGGTTAGGCGCAAGGTTGGGGTTAAATAACACCATGAACATTGGTCTTGGGCTGCAAATTGTCGCCCTTGCCATGTTAACGGTACCCGCCGATATGCTTACCGTAATGTATGTTATGGCAGCGCAGGCCTTGTCTGGTATCGCTAAAGATCTCAATAAAATGAGCGCCAAAAGCGCGATTAAAATGCTGGTGCCGGGTGATGCTCAGGGTAAGTTGTATCAGTGGGTCGCGATTCTTACGGGGTCGAAAAATGCCTTAAAAGGGGTTGGCTTCTTTTTAGGGGGTTTATTACTGACATTACTTGAGTTTCGCGGCGCCGTGATAGCAATGGCGGCCATGTTGACTATAGTGTGGCTAATGAGTTTACTCACCTTAAAAGCCGGTTTAGGTAAAGCTAAAAACAAGCCTAAATTTACCGACATGTTCTCAAAAAGCCCGGCAATAAATATGCTGTCGGCAGCGCGGATGTTTTTGTTTGGTGCCCGCGACGTGTGGTTTGTGGTGGCATTGCCAGTATTTTTAGCGGTTACATTTCAGTGGGACCATTGGTGGGTTGGCGGCTTTATGGCTAGCTGGGTGATTGGTTACGGTATTGTGCAATCATTTGCGCCGTACTTTACCGGTAAAAAACAAGGCAAGGTGCCTAGCGGGCAAGCCGCCTTTATGTGGGCAGGGTATTTATTAGTTATCCCAGCCGCCATTGCACTAGCACTACACTTTGACTTTTATATCCAGCAGTTATTAATCGCTGGTTTATTGTTGTTTGGTGCGGTGTTTGCGATTAACTCATCGCTGCACAGCTACCTTATTGTCAGCTATGCCGGTAATGATGGCGTGTCACTCGATGTCGGCTTTTACTACATGGCCAATGCCATGGGGCGCTTAATTGGTACCGTGCTTTCGGGTTGGGTTTATCAGCAATATGGCCTTGAGGCCTGTTTATGGATCTCAAGTGCATTTGTGACGTTAGCGGCGCTCATATCCATTAAATTGCCAAGATAAACATGCAGTAAATCGCAAATCAACGTCATAAAAAATAGGGTTGCCATTGTTGGCAGCCCTTTTTTTACCGCTGTCTTGTCTGCCTGAAACTCTTACCGAATTGTCGGTAAAAATTTCTCACCTCGTGGTATGCCGTAAATTGTATCTATTACCCTCTGAAAAATTAAATCGATATTAATTAATATCTTATGTTTTATTTCCGAAGTTGGCACGATGCTGGCTTTAGCTAACTATACGAACGATAAGAAATATACGAAACACAGATACACAGAAATAAAGCATGTACGAATATCGTCAATTCATATTCAGTACATTGAAGACAAACCGAACACCAAGGAGGTTTTTATGTTGGGCTGGACATTAATGTTTTTAGTGATAGCCGTTATTGCAGGTTTATTGGGATTTACAGGTATTGCAGGTGCAGCAGCGGGAATCGCTAAAATTATTTTCTTTATCTTTGTGGTGTTGTTGCTGATTTCGTTAGTGTCGAATGCACTGCGTGGTAAGTCACCTCGATAACCTACATAACCAACTTAGTTAATAACACGGTCAAAATATTTACCATCATCAGGAGATGAATTATGAAATTATTAAAATTAATCACAATGGCAAGTTTAATGGTTCTACTTACAGCGGGCTTATCAGCATGTTCAGATAACAAAGCCGAAAATGCAGGTGAGAAGGTCGATGAGATGATGCAAGATGCGGGTAATGCGGTTGAGGATGCTTGTGAAGATGTAAAAGAAGGCATGAAAGCCGAAGATCCTGACTGTTAATAATATTACGGCACTCATGCATTAGGCATGAGTGCCGCTTTTGTTATTTCACCCCAGGAGGACAGATTATGCCGACCCAAATCCACATTAAATATTATTACACCCTTGGTACTTTTATCGCATTGTGCCTATGCATCACATTACCTTATGTAGTGCTGCAAGTGGCGTTTGGCTGGGTGGCATTGTCATTAGGTTTAGTCAGCTCTGCCTATTGGTTTAATAGCGCAGGCATTTTTCGTAAAAGCCAGGACGGCAGTATTCCCTGGTATATCAGCTGGAGTTTTATCCCATTTCTAATGGGCAGTCAGGCGTATAACGCGTGGGCAAGAAAGCACGACAAAGTGCCGGCTATCCAACAAATCGATAAGCAATTGTATTTAGCTTGTCGTCTATTTCCTAACGACGTTGAGCAACTTAAACGTGAAAAAATCGGCGCGATTTTAGACGTCACCGCCGAGTTTGACGCACTTGAATGGACCTTAGTGGATGAGAATATCGAATATTTAAATATTCCGGTGCTAGACCATAATGTGCCAACCATTGCCCAAGTAAACCAGGCTGTAAACTGGTTACATAATCAGGTGCGCAAAGGCAACAATGTGGTAGTGCATTGTGCCTTAGGCCGAGGCCGTTCAGTATTAATGTTAGCCGCGTATTTAGTGTGCCGCGATAAGCAACGTCAGTTTAGCGACGTGCTTAAAAGCATTAACGATATTCGTCAAACTGCCAAGTTAAATAAATGGCAGTTAGCGGGTGTTGAAAAAATGCATCAACAGCAGCAAATTAATATCCATAAGCAAGCCTGGTTAATTGTTAATCCGGTATCGGGCGGTGGTAAGTGGCACGATGAAGCCGATCATATTAAACAAACCCTATCGCGCTATTTTCAGCTTAAGGTGTTGTACACCGCCAAAGATAAATCTGCGGCGCAATTAGCCGAACAAGCTAAAGAAAAAGGTGCCGATATCATCATTGCCTGTGGCGGTGATGGCACAGTTAACGAGGTTGCCTCGGTGTTGGTCGACAGCGATATTTATTTAGGCATTATTCCAATGGGCACCACTAATGCATTAAGTCACACCTTATTTGGGGTTAACAGTAAAATGATGCCCGTGTCGCAGGCGTTAGAGATTTTAATTCAAGGTCATCATCAACGCATTGATACCGCAGTGTGTAACGACAGTATTATGTTGTTGCTGGTGGGCTTAGGCTTTGAGCATAAAATGATTCAAAAAGCCGACCGTGAGACCAAAAACGACATGGGTCAGTTAGCGTATTTAACTGGTTTGTGGGAGGCCATTGATGAAAATCAATCGTGGTCGATTCGCATGCAGTTAGATGATGGTGAAACCCACACTATCGACACCACCAGTTTGGTGATTGCTAATGCTGCGCCATTTTCCAGCGTATTAGCTCAGGGTAATGGCGAACCGATTATTAATGATGGTTTACTCGATATTACCTGGATTGAGGCAAGTGAGACTTCGCCACAACAATTGCTCAGCATGACCGAGTTATTGTTTGCAGGCTTAACAGGCAGTCGAGAGCAAAACGCTGCAAATAGCGCGATTCATCATCAACAGGCGAAAAAAATCTATTTAACAACGGATGCTCAGTTTAAGTACGTGATTGATGGCGAGCTGTTTGAGGCAGAAGATATGCTAATTGAGGTGAAACCCAAGTCGTTGTCTGTGATGATTCCACAGGGGTAATTTTCATTTTATGGCCTACGGCCACACCAATTTTCAAACTCCGTTTGAATCAAAATCGCAAGGTTCCACCCTGCACTGGCCAAAAGGGGATCAACAGCAATCCCCTCTTGGATCACCTGTGCCGTTCCGGCAACATTTTCGCTTTTTAACCAAACAACAGCAGCGAAAAAATTGCGACGGAAAATTATCCAACTTTGGGCCGCATTTTTAGCCTGCTTCAGCCACCTCTTTATGGTAAAGAATGAAAATGCTAACGCTTCAGATGGGAGTCTGATGTGAATGGATTCACGAATGTCGTGGTGGCATGGTCAATGATGTTCCCGACATCATAATGACATTTCCCATATCCATATGGGTCAGATGCCAAGGAACGACCCTTCCCCTCTAAAGCTAGCTGGCTCTGATAGGCAGGATGCCTTGAAGCACATGGATGTGCGAGAAAGGCCATGGCCAGCTCACGTATTCTTTTATAAAGAGTCTTCAACGGCCTCAAGTTCAGAGTTGAATTTGAGTATTTGAAAGCTAAGGCCAACTCATTTTTGGACAGAAATTATTTAGATCAAAGGGTCTAAAGGTAGGTCGTGGGATTGGTAAATGTATGTATTCAAATAAAGTTTACACTGACCCCACATATCCTTATCACCACACATATCACCATATCACCACATATCCCTTTCTTACACATAT
The DNA here is from genome assembly GCF_014648035.1 of Shewanella algicola. Lineage (GTDB taxonomy): Bacteria > Pseudomonadota > Gammaproteobacteria > Enterobacterales > Shewanellaceae > Shewanella > Shewanella algicola. Next base: position 18,567 of record NZ_BMQI01000054.1, read on the forward strand.
CCCTTTCTTAGATAATGAAGTGGCATAGTTATCTTAGCAAGCCTGAATCGTAAAACCGCCTTTCGGCGGTTTTCACTAACTATTCCTTTTATAATCGAACGCACATAGTAGCCGTCGATAGCCAGTCCCTTTTTTGTCTGGCATTTGCTTAAGAAATGCTTCAACTTCTTCCAAAGGAACCTTTTCATTCCATGTTGACCACATGATCGCATTGATTTCATTCGCTCGCGTGACAGAATCATCTTTAAAGATTTCTTGTAAGCACGTATGAGTGGTTTCAACGGAACAAGGTAAACTCGCAACGTTCTCTTCAATTTTCCTTCGTTGCTGCTCTTTTAATACAGCAGACTTTTCGAGGTTGGGGTAAATCAGGTCGAACGCGTAAATAGGGAACCATTGCGTGACTGCTATGTTTATCTTATCGATTAATCTAATCAAATGATGGTTTGACTCTTCAACGATATCAAAGTAATCAGACATAAAACTAGATGCGTTCCTATGCTCATATGTAATGGATTTTGCTGAACCAATTACAAGAATCTTATCGCTATTATCAAGTGAATCAATATCTTCTGTAATGTTTACCTTAATGCTGCTCCCATCAGGGCTTGCACCAGAATAGATATCTTTAACAATACTCTGAACTTTTCGAATATCCATTGCTGATACAGGTAGGTTCAAGTTAGAAAGGGATTTGTAGATTTCGTTGAAATCATCTGTTTTCAACTTATTAATTCTGATAGTTGAAAATCCCTCTAGGTCAATGTCATGCTCTCTTATTTCATGTGATTGAGAACCACGTTCATACTCAACTAATAGAAAGTTATTGCGAATTTTTTCAGCATTATCTGAGTTAGGTTCGATATAGGTAAAAATGGTCTTTAACAGGCTCTTAATATTTTCATCGCCGATTCCGTATCCCATAAAGATAATAGGGTTATGAATGAAAATTGACAGTAGCTGCGCTCTGATTAGTTCATACTTATCGTTGAATTGAGCGTAATCACCTTCGGTGATAATTATTTTTGATGGATCGGTACAGCAACCATGAATTTTATATACGGAGCCATATGGGTTGCTAAGCAAGATATCATTTCCCACTAGAGGCTCAAAGCTAAAAACATTCTCTACTAGAGCATCATAGTTGGTAGTGATTACTGAACCGATATTTTTGCGGATTTTTTTCAGCTCAGCCAGCTCTTCCTTTTTCTCTTCCTTGTAGTTCAGCTCACTTACTAGCTGCGAAATATAAACTTTGAAACGACTTAAATAGTTTTCGCTTTCCATCCCACGATAGAAAATATCATTGATTTTTTTGAATTTTCCGTTTCGATCTTTACCTAGGTCAGTATTAAACTCCTGCTCTATTTTCGTAGCAATTTTGGTATAATCATACTTACCGTTATCTCGACACTCTGCTTTAATATCAAGATAGAACTCGTTGTTCCCTTTGAGCTCAAAGGCTATGTGTTTTAGTAAGCCATCCCATGTAAAAGAATTATTTAGATAGCGTAGACTTAAACCAGCTCCTACAAACAAAACAGGGTGGTTTCTGTACTGCCCTACAAACTCATGTATGTTCATTCCAACCCCTAGCAATCCATGTTGTAGATAGTGTACCCCAAGTCATTAGTGCTGTGCCAACACATTTAAAAACAATGATATAGCTAGATAAAAGGTAATAATACTAATTCTTTAACATGAGGGTTATTCACAATTACATTGTTGTCCGCCTCAACGATTGTTAGTTTGAAAAGTACTTTCCATCAGCTGTATTGAGCATCTTTCTGGTTGATACTTTAGTGGCTAACAGTGACAACCGTTTTCGATTCATTCTGGAAATTGTCTGATGTTTGAAATGACGAATCCATCACATAAGAAATGTATGCTAAATAGAGATAAATAAAACATGGATGATTAGATGTACTAACAAGAAATGCGGCATAAATGAGTTACTTATATTGCTTGCAACAGTACAAATTCAGAGGCCGTTGAAGAAAATGACGTGAGCTGGCCATGGACGGCCAGCTAGCTTTAGAGGGGAAGGGACGCCCCATCTGAAGCGTTAGCATTTTCATTCTTTACCATAAAGAGGTGGCCGAAGAACACTCCGACGAAGTTAAAAGCTGGATTCAACCACGTCGCGAAATTATCGCAGCTATTGTTTAGTTAAAGAATGATAATTTTGATGTGGCGGCTGGGCCAATTCTTTTATAGAGAGTAAAGAGGGAACAGCCGTTGGTTTCCTCTTAATCTGGTGTGGGCGAAGCGCCACGACGTTAGTGGCCGTAGGCCATAAGAACAACCACTGGCTAAGAAAATTGGCCATCTCAATTGACCATAGAATTAATCTTCTGAGCTGGTTTGATCCTGATATTTACTCAGTTTGTTGTACAAGGTTTTGACACTAATGCCGAGTTGTTTAGCTGTGTCATTTTTATTGCCAGCGGTTTGATCGAGTGCTTGATAAATGGCGACTTTTTCAAGTTCATCTAAACGCATGCCTGCGGGGATTTGGACATCGTCTTCAGCTGGCTCGGCAGACGGTTCTAGCGGGTTAATATTGATATGGCTGACATCAATAATATCGTCGGCGAGAATATAAGCGCGTTCGATGGCATGCTTTAACTCTCTTACATTGCCAGGCCACTTTTGTTGTTGAATTAAGCTCAGAGCATCGTCGCTAAAGGTTTTGCTGAGCTTTTCAGCCGAGTTACGGTATGCCAAAAAATGTTGAGCTAAACCGCTAATGTCGTCGCCTCTGTCGCGTAATGGCGGTACGCGGATTGGAAAGTGGGCTAAGCGAAAGTATAAGTCTTCGCGAAATTGCCCTTGCTCAATAGCCTTGGCGGGGTCGCGGTTGGTGGCGGCCACGATGCGCACATTGGCCTTTTTAATCTTTTGGCTGCCCACTTGACGATATTCATTATTTTCAAGTACGCGTAACAACTTGACTTGATGCTCGAGCGGCATTTCGGTGACTTCATCTAAAAATAACGTGCCACCTTCAGCTTGTTCAAATACCCCAGAGTGATCTCGATTTGCCCCAGTAAATGCGCCTTTTACATGACCAAATAACTCGCTGTCGACTAACTCTGGGCTTAATGCGCCGCAGTTAATAGCAATAAAAGGCTCGTTAACTCGAGTGCTGGCTAAATGAATTGTATTGGCTACCAACTCTTTACCGGCTCCGCTTTCACCAATAATAAGCACATTGCTTTCGGTTACTGCCACCTTACGAGTGGTGCGATACAGCTTATGCATGGCGCGCGATGAGCCCACAAGCAAACCATATTGGTCTAGCTCGCTCGAAAAGGGTTGCTGCTTTTTGGTTGATTGCGAGATTAAATCCTGGGCAAAGTCTTCTAAGGTGTCGTCAATCAATGTCATGTCGTAAGGCTGACGGAAATGATACCCCGCGCCAGTCGCCATAAGCTTATCGAGATTAGGGTTAGGCTTGCCTTCGCTTAAAAAGATGAATTCGATATCAGACATTAACGCACTGTTGGCGATGTCTAAATAGTCTTGTTGGCTTAAGTTGGCGAGTTCAATAATGGCGACATCGACAGCATTGTCTTCAAGCTGAGTTAACCAGGATTGATCGATGCTGCTCGCAATCTTATTAAAATGCTGGCTGGCTGAAACTTGTAATAGCTGCGTTTGAGTTTGCGGCTGGCGCAAATGATAAAAAAGTACTGGACGACCCATGCCGATGTTACTCCCTGTCTATTAATAACCACTGTAATCGGTGATGTAGATTTGACAATTAAAGGCGGTAATATTTTCCTATTCGGCGTTTGTCCCGAGAACGTATTGCTAGCATAACAATTTAAAATCAACAGTTTAATTAAACTTTGTCAATGTGTATGAATTATGCAAGTGATCATAATGACTCAATATTACATTCATTAGCAAGTCATCAAGCGGGCTAACGAACTCAGCTAGTTGATGATAAGGAGATAGAGCCTTGATTATAAAGCAATCACATAATGTCACTCACGTTGGCAGCGACTTATGGTTATTAAATGAAGCGATTGATTTATGCCAGGAGGGGCAGCAATTTTATAGCCGGGCCACAAAAGGAGCCATTGATTACAATATTAAGCGCATATTTGGCCATATGGCAGAGGTAAGAAAAGGCATGTTAAGCCGTTTAACGGCACTTTTTAAACAAGTAGAACCGCGCTATCCGCAAGTCATCGACAGTATTGACCATTTAACACCGCCATTGAGCCCCTATTATGCTGAGGCTGAAAAAGCCATCGCGCAAAACCGCATGACAAAAGCGATTAAGGTGCTGATTGCCGCAGAGCAATATGTGTTAAGCCGCCTCAAGCTTGCCGCTAAGCGCGCGAATAGCCAACGTGTTACCAGGCAATTAGCAGAGGGTATTGCATGGCTGCAAATCAGTTGCGACAGCATGAAAAACTTACCACTTAACGAGTCGAGCCAATCGCCATGAAATTTTTACATCAAGTCGGTAAAAAAGTCCGAAAGTAAGTCACTGTTATCGATAAGCTTTGAACGAACAACAATAGCAAATCAAGCTAAAACAGCAACTTAAAAAACTTGGCACAGTTCGCGCATTACCTAATATGTAAAACGCATTAACACTAACAATGGAGAATATCTTTATGAAAAAGACGACATTATCAGTATTAACAAGCATCGTTCTTGGTTCAATGGCATTCACTGCAAACGCAGCTCAAGATTGGCAGGATGATGCAAAAGATGCATGGATTGATGGTAAAGCTGAAACCACGTTACTGTTAAACACTAACCTTAACTCTTTTGATATTAATACCGACGTAACAGACGGTAACGTAACCTTAACGGGTAAAGTAAATAGCAGTGTTGATAAAGCGTTGGCTGCCGAATTAGTCAAAAGTGTCGATGGCGTTAACGAGGTTAATAACGAATTAACCGTGATGAAAGCGCATCATGATAAAGACCATGACAGCGAAACGTTAGCCGATACTTTAACTGACTCAAAAGTGGCTACTGTGGTGAAAACTCGCTTATTATTTTCAACTGATGTCTCAGGAACCGACATTGATGTTGATGTTGAAAACGGCGTAGTCACCTTAGACGGTACGGTATCGAGTGACGCTGAACGTGATTTAGCCTTAACCATTGCCAAAAATACCGACAACGTTAAAAAGGTTGTCGATGAGTTACGCATTACTGGGTAATCGTGATTGATTAGCATATTATTAACCAGCCTTCGGGCTGGTTTTTTAATAGGAGTGACTTTTATTAGGGTCACTTTTTAATGGAATAACTTTTTACAGGGGGAATAATGATATGCATGATGACAAAACAAGCTGTGATTATTTGGCGCGATCATCGAGGTATTTCCCGGTCTTAGTTGTGGCAGCGAGTGTGTTGTTAAGCGGATGCAGTAGCGTGTTATGCCAGGCACAAACAGATAACGCGACCGATCCATTAAGCCAATATGATCAACAAAAAAAATGTGAGCAATTGGTTAATCAGCATATCGATGATGAACGTCGCCAACAACGTTTAAACACCCAACAGCTGCTAGATGAGTCCATTCAGAAAAACACTCACTAATTTTCCTCTTGGCGACTCGTTATTTGTTACTCGCTCTTTGCTCATTACCAGTGGCTAATCGCTACTCAACTCATTGGCTAACTCGCTTACGTCAATGTCTCTAACTTCAATCTCACTTCTGTCAACAATACTTATTCCAAAATTGCTTATGCCACAGCCTTTTTAACGCTGTTTATCTGCAGTAGCCTCCAATATTATGAATAAACTGGAAACAAATAGACGACTGGTCTATTTTTGTTTATTGTAGCGGCAAAATGGAGAGCTTATGAACAAAAATACCACCAGTAAACAGTCAATTTGCGCCGTCGGTGAAAAGCTATTTGCTTTACACGGGTACAGTGCAGTGGGGATTAAACTCATTTTGGATGAAGTAGGCATTCCTAAGGGATCGTTTTATCACTATTTTGCCAGTAAAGAAGCGTTTGCTGCCGAAGTTGCGCAATATTATTTTGATCACCGTATCGCCCCAATAGCCATGGACCCTAATGCTAACTTTAAAACCAATATCACAGCGGTATTGGGCGGCTACCATCAACTGATTGATTTTTTGTTTAGCGACAGCCAACCCCGTGGGTGCTTAATGGGTAACTTAATGGTAGAAGTCAATCCGCAAATGACGTTGTTGCATCAGACACTTAATCAACTGTTTGACCAGTGGTTGAGCCTATTTAACGCGCTTATTGAGCAAGGTCAGCAGCAAGGGTTTATTAAAACAGACATGAGTGCCAGTGTGTTATCGAACATTTTTTGGTCAAATTGGCAGGGGACTATGCTACGCTGTCAAATTAAAGCAGATAAAACCGCAGCAAAACGCGCCATTGTGCAATGTATGCAGCTGATTACCCGTTAAATTAAGCTTTATACTATTACTCAGTGGCTTGTGACGTATTTTGATTGTGTATTTATCTAAAGGTCTTTATATTTCGGTGATTTTTCGGGTCTTGGAGTGGGTCGAGTTGGCTAAAGGATTATATAGTGTCGTATTAATGGTGTTGCTGTCTGCGTGTGCGTCTAACCCGCCTGTGGTTGTCGCCCCTAAGCCTGTGGTGGTGCCACCTATGCTTAAGCCGCAGCCGCCAAAATGGAGCGAGTCAAACTTACTCAGTTTTCATGACCAGTGGAAAGGCACCCCTTATCGTTTAGGTGGCCTAAGCCGTAACGGTATTGATTGCTCTGGTTTTGTATACTTAGCCTACCTTGATATTGTGGGTGACAAACTACCGCGCACGGTTAATGCTCAACGCACTTTAGGTAAAGATGTCCCACGAAATCAATTAATCATTGGTGATTTAGTCTTTTTTAAAACCGGAAGAACAACCCGTCATGTGGGCATTTACATGGGGCAAGACAAATTTTTACATGCTTCTACCAAAAAAGGCGTGAAAATTTCTAGCTTAAACAATGTCTATTGGAAGCCGCGTTATTGGTTTGCCAAACGTTTAAAAAATCCAACAGAACAGCAAAATATGTCGATAGCCAGTTTAGTTGATTACGCCCATCATCAGGATTAACCGTAAATCTGAGCTTTGAGATAGATAATAAAAAAGAGGTAAACCGTAAGGCTTACCTCTTTTTTGTTGTTAGCTTAATAGCTTAGCTAACGATTATGCTTCTACTGTTTTAGCGCGTTTTGCTAATGCATAGTAAAACAGTGGTGTGAGCAGTAGACCAAATATGGTCACACCAATCATACCGGCAAATACTGCTACACCAATGGCTTGTCGCATTTCTGACCCAGGGCCACTTGAGAACACCATAGGTACTACACCCATAATGAAGGCGATAGATGTCATTAGAATGGGGCGTAAACGTAAGCGGCCCGCTTCAAGAATGGCTTCTAACGGCGTCATGCCTGTGTCTTGCAGCTCTTTAGCAAACTCAACAATCAAGATGGCGTTTTTGGTCGCCAGCCCCACCAGAACGATGAGTCCGATTTGGGTAAAGATGTTGTTGTCGCCACCGTAAATTAATACACCACTGATTGCCGACAGAATCGTCATCGGAATAATCAAGATAATCGCCAACGGTAAACTTAAGCTTTCATACTGCGCAGCTAATACCATAAACACTAATAAAATGATTAATGGGAAAATATACACGCCCGCATTACCGGCCAATATTTGCTGGTAAGTAATTTCAGTCCACTCGTAAGTCATACCGTTTGGTAAGGTTTCGGCCAGAATTTTTTCAATCGCAGCTTGTGCCTCGCCACTACTAAACCCAGGTGCTGCGCCGCCATTAAGCTCGGCAGTGGTAAAGCCGTTGTAGTGCATCACACGATCTGGGCCTGCCACATTGGCTACGTTAATAAATGAGCCAATAGGCACCATTTTACCCTGATTGTTACGCACCTTGAGCTGAGAAATCTGCTCTGGTGTTTGTCTAAACTGCTCGTCTGCTTGCACGTTAACCTGGTATGTACGGCCAAACTGGTTAAAGTCATTGGCGTAAACCGAGCCCATGTAACCTTGCAACGTGGCAAACAATTCGTCTAACGACACGGCTTGTTGCTTGGCTTTGGTACGGTCAACTTCAACTTCAAGTTGCGGTACGTTAACCTGATAACTTGAGAACACCCCCGCTAATTCAGGTGTTGCCCAGGCTTTTTGCATTACTTGCATGGTGACTTTATATAACTCATCGTAACCGTAGTTTGCTCGGTCTTGAATTTGTAATCTAAAGCCGCCAATTGTCCCTAAACCTTGTACCGGTGGTGGTGGGAAAATCGCAATAAATGCGCCATCAATCGCGGCAAACTTCTGGTTTAACGCTGCTGCAATTGCCCCTGCTGAAAGCGATGGGTCTTTACGGTCGGCAAAGTCATCTAGCGGGGTAAACAAAATTGCGCTGTTAGTGCTGTTAGTAAAGCCGTTAATGCTTAAGCCAGGGAACGCCACAGCATGTGCAACGCCCGGCTGGTCTAATGCAATCCCTGCCATTTGTTTCACAATCGCTTCGGTGCGATCAAGCGATGCAGCATCAGGTAATTGTGCAAAGGCAATTAAGTACTGTTTGTCTTGCCCTGGCACGTAACCTGTTGGCGTGCTGGCAAATTGCAAACCTGTTACGCCGACTAAGCCGACATACAACACGCCCACAACAACACCAAAACGGATGACTTTTTTCACGACCCAGCCGTAACCGTTTGATAATTTTGCAAAGAAACGGTTAAACGGGGTAAATAACCAACCGCCAAGCATTTTGTCCATACTGCGGGTAAGGAAGTCTTGCTTGTCGTGATGACTCTTAAGTAACAATGCCGCCAAAGCAGGACTTAAGGTCAACGAATTTATCGCTGAAATAAAGGTTGAAATAGTAATAGTTAAAGCAAACTGTTTGTAAAACTGGCCAGTTAAACCAGACATAAATGCCGTTGGAATAAACACTGCAGCCAATACTAATGTGGTGGCGATAATTGGGCCAGTCACTTCTTTCATGGCTTTTTGTGTTGCAGCTAAAGGTGATAAGCCTTCTTCGATATTACGCTCAACGTTTTCCACTACTACGATGGCGTCGTCGACCACAATACCAATCGCCAGTACCAGACCAAATAACGACAAGGCATTAAGCGAGAAGCCCATTAAATGCATAAAGGCAAAGGTGCCGACTAACGATACAGGTACCGCTACTAATGGAATAATCGATGCGCGCCAAGTTTGTAGAAATAGTACTACCACTAAGACGACTAACAATAGTGCTTCAAGCAAAGTGTGCACAACAGCCTCAATTGAACCGCGTACGAATACCGTAGGGTCATAAACGATGTCGTAAGACAGTCCTTCTGGGAAGCTGGCTGATATTTCTTTCATTTTGGCTCTAACGTCATCAGAAATCTGAATCGCGTTTGAACCAGATGCTTGGAACACCGGCAATGCCGCAGCATCTTTATTGTCTAGCATTGAACGCAGTGCATAAGTTGATGCGCCTAGTTCAACACGGGCAACATCTTTTAAGCGGGTGATTTGGCCTTGTGAGCCAACTTTAACAATGATGTTTTCGAACTCTTCAACGTTGGCTAAACGGCCTTTCACATTGATAAGCAGTTGGAAATCACTGTCGCCACTGGGTTGAGCACCTAGGCTACCTGCGGCGGCTTGTTGGTTTTGCTCACGGATCGCAGCAACCACATCATTAGGTGATAAACCAATTGCGGCCACTTTATTTGGGTCTAACCACACGCGCATGCTGTAGTCGCCGGCGCCAAATACACGCACAGCGCCCACACCTTTAATGCGGGCAAGTTCATCTTTAACTTTTAATACCGCATAGTTAGACAGGTACAGCATGTCATAACGATTATCGGGCGAGGTTAAATGCACCACCATGGTTAAGTCTGGTGATGATTTTTCGGTAACAATCCCTAAACGTTGTACCTCTTGTGGTAAACGCGGTTTGGCTCGTTCAACTCGGCTCTGTACCTGGGTTTGGGCTAAATCAACATCGGTACCAATGGCAAAAGTGACGGTTAATGTCATGCGGCCATCAGAGGTAGCTTGAGAGGACATATAAAGCATGTTCTCAACGCCGTTGATTTCTTGTTCTAGCGGTGATGCGACGGTTTCAGCGATCACTTTTGGGTTTGCACCAGGGTAATTGGCAGTAACCACGACCGTTGGCGGAACCACTTCTGGGTATTCGGTGATCGGTAATTGCCAAACAGCCAGTGCGCCAGCGATAAAAAACAATAGCGACAGCACTGCGGCAAAAATCGGTCTTTTAATAAAAAATTGCGACAACATGATGGGGGTATTCCTTAGCCTTGACTTGCTTCATCAGCAATTTGAGCTGTGAGTGGCTGATTATCAAATAATAACTGCGCTTGTTTTAGTGCTTCTATTTGGCTGCTTTCGGCCATATCGGTCAATTTAGGGGTAATGGTTACACTAGGACGCACTTTTTGCAGACTGTTAACCACAATTTTGTCTTCTGGTTGTAAACCGGCAGTAATAATGCGTAAACCGTGGATTTTTTCGCCTAACGTCACACCGCGGTATTCAAGGGTATTTTCATCGTTAACCACCAACACATATTTGTTGTTTAAGTCAGTAAAGATGGCTTTATCGTCAACCAAAATACCCTGGTAAGACGCGCTACCCGCAATGCTAATGCGCGCAAATAAGCCTGGCATTAAGATGTTGCTTGAGTTGGTAAATGTTGCACGTACGCGAATAGTACCGGTTTGTTGGTTAACGGCATTATCAACAAAGTCGATTACACCCTGGTGGGTAAACTCAGTTTCATTGGCTAGGGCCATCAATACTGTGTTGTTGCCTGAGCGCGGGTCCTGGCGTTTGTTCTCACCCGATAACGAGGCATACTTAAGGTATGTTTGCTCGTCGATATCAAAATAGGCATGCATATTGTCTGTTGAAACCAAGCTGGTTAGCTGGGTTTGGCCTGCCGTGACATAGTTACCTGCGGTTTCGTTGGCGTAAGACACTCGGCCAGTAATGGGCGCAGTGACCTGGGCGTATTCAAGGTTTAATGTTGCGCTGGTTAATGCTGCTTTAACTGATGCGACCGCAGCAGCGGTTTGGTGCATTGTGCTACGGCGAGTATCGATAAGCTCTTCAGACACGGCTTGTTGACTGAATAATTTGTTGGCACGGTCAAAGTCGTTTTTCGCCAATTCATGGGCCGATTTTGCACTGGTTAGCTCAGCTTGAAGACGTTCAACTTCTGCGTTAAAAACTTTTGAGTCAATGGTGAACAATATGTCGCCCTTGTTGACCAAGGCACCTTCTGTAAAGTTTACCGACTCAATGTAACCCGATACTCGCGGCACTAGGGTGACTTCTTCTGGTGCTTGTAAGCGCCCAGTAAACTGGTCCCACTCGGTAATACGTTCATGAATGACGTTAGCAACACTCACTTCAGGGGCTGCAGGTGCACCTGCTTGTTGTTGTGCAGGAGCTTGCCCACAAGCCACAAGTAGCAATGCCGTTAGGCTTACTAACAAAGTAGATTGAATTGATTTAAATATAGTCATGTTACTTTCCTCTAATCAATAGCTTTTATGTCATTTAACGGGCTACTGGTTGCGTTACTTTTTGTCTGTGGCTACAGTTTTGTACCAGTTGGTAAAAATTGTTCTGTACCGAACGGTAATATATAGATTAAAATACCCCTGTCAATACATTTTGTACCGATAGGTATAAAATTATTTTGACCAGGAGTTCATTTAGTGTGATGATGAAATAAGCGCGTATGATAAAAGTGTTTGTGGTGGCTCACATCAATAGGTAATTAATCACTCGTTTTGTGATAAACCTGCACACAATTAGCACTATTTGTGGTTTAATAATGCGCTAAGATATGTTCATCCTTGATTGAGTGGTGTAATTTAAGTGATTGATAATCAAGGGTTAGTTAATATATGGGGTACGATTTATGACAACGACAAAAGCAGCTTGTGTCGGTCGCCCACGTGGGTTCGATATCGACTTGGCATTAGAGCAAGCGCTTAATGTGTTTTGGCGTAATGGTTATGAAGGGACTTCTTTAAACGAGCTCACAGAAGCGATGGGCATTAAAAAACCCAGTCTTTATGCTGCCTTTGGCAATAAAGAACAGTTATTTTTTAAAGCGATCGACTTATATGAAAATCGACCAGACTCGCTGATCAATATTGCTTTTCAGCATGAGCGCGTTGCCGACGTTATCCGCGGATTATTACTTGGTGCCGCCGCCCAATTTACCGACTGTAGTCACCCACAAGGTTGCGCATTAATGAACAGCACGTTTTCATGTAATGAGGCGAGTGAGTCAATTAAACAAACGGTGTTAAAGCGTAAGTCAAAACATAAACAACGACTCGTTGACCGCTTTGAATTAGCGCAAAATCAAGGCGAATTACAAGAGAGTTGTGACCCTGAGGTATTGGCTAGCCTGATGACTGCCTTGTTTCAAGGTTTATCAATGCAAGCGTCGGAAGGGGCAAGCCTTGATGAGTTGCAAAAAGTCGCGACAATGGCTGCCGAAGGTATTTTAACCGTCAACGTTAAGCGTTAATGCTGTTAAACGTTTATCAGTTTTAAGCGTAAGCATGGTTGTAAACTAAACATAAACATTGATACTGCACGAGTCATTGCGGGCAGTATCAATATTGCGGACTTATATTGGGGTTTTATAGGGCTAGGGAAATTAACAGCCGCTAGTTGTCAGGCTGTAAAAAACAGGCTCAGCCTGAGATGAGTCTACATTGTAAAGCAAACTACAATTACTCGTGTCGATATATCCTTTTGGATAAATGTACATGGTTTTACCTGGGGTATCATACAATCCCCAATCTGCGGTAATCTCATCGTTTGCGTTAGTCATTTCTTCAAATGAACCTTCTAGCACTAATTGTAGATTGGCTGGTGATGAAGTGATATATCCCAATGTTGTACTCACAGCACTACCATTCAATGTCACCGAGCCTGGATCGAGTTTTTCCTGACCTGCCAATACGGCTTTTGAATACACCAGAGTGTTAGCCGACTTTAATGCACCTTGTAAGCCATTTAAATTGGCAATGACCGCATCACTTTTTAAGTTTATAAACTTCGGCGCGGCGACTACTGCTAAAATCCCTAAAATAATAATTACTACCACTAATTCAATTAGGGTAAAACCGCGTTGTTGTTTTTGCATAGTAATACCATTTCCATTAATTATGTGACTAATCAGAGTCACTCAGATTGTTCAGTTTGAGGCGCATTGTTGAAATAATGGTTATTCCCTTCT
>NZ_BMQI01000055.1 GCF_014648035.1 Shewanella algicola
TGTTTCATGTGCAGGTACAGATGAACCTAAATGCACTATTCGGTTATGCTTATATCCTTTCTTATCTATTTGTTTGTATGCTTGAGAGCCATCACTACAAATTGTACTACCAGGTTCAATTACATCTTGAATGAATTGATGGATATGTTCTTTGGTTGCACTTTCCACTTGCCTTAAACGTATCCGGCCAAATCCAGAGGGTGATAGCAGCTCAACAGCGACCAAAACTACAGCCTTACGCTTACCCTGTTGATTTTTAATAGATGATAGGGGAACGACGCCACCTATTAGTGTTTCGTCAACCTCTACAATGCCGGACAGTTTATCCCTTTCAGGATCAACCATGGCATGTCTTAACTTGTGCATTAATGACCAAGCGGTTTGATAACTCCCAAGACCTAATAACCTTTGAACTCCAAGAGCGCTGACCCCATTTTTTTGATTTGTAATAAACCAGACGGCTGCAAACCAACTTTTCATGGGGGTTCTTGTTTTGTACAAAAAGTGTACTTGATGTTACTGAACACTGAGAACGGCAAGCATGACATTTTAACTTGCCATTACTTAACTGATAAGGTGATTGATGGCTTGAACAGCTTGGGCAAATGAATCCGTTTGGCCAACGAAGTTTGTAAAGGTAGCTAATGCAGGATTGTTCATCATGAAACCAATCAACAAATTCGGCCCAACTTGTAGGGTAATCTACACCTGCTTTTAATAAATACGATGAAGTTTTCATCACTACATATTGACACTGGTGGCGCTAAATGGATAGCCCTTAATTATGTACAGTATCATGATGATGAAATGAATAGTAAAGTCAACATCGCTCGACTTGACTCGCAGCTAAAGCAAGCGAGATTGCATCGAGCACTCGTTCAAGAACCTCTGGGGCCTTTAATGTTTGATAGTCTTCTTGAGTAAAAAGATATTTTTATTGAAAATCCAGTTTGCTCATCCACTTTTTACATTCTAAATTCAGTAGTAGTGACTTTGCCTAGTAATTCGTTACTCACAGTTTTGAACAGTTTCGTCAACGTATTTCGCAAGTAGACTTGAAATTTATCCTGAGCTAGGGTTCTAGCAAATACATCTGTTGGTAAGAAACGTTTCATTTCTGCAATAAACGCTTCACTAGACACTATATCAGGAAGTCGTTCGAGAAAGTTTTCCAACATTTTGTCGAATTGCTCAAGTTTATAATCTGACACCTTGTTTTTCACTAAGTCCATATTGAGTGTCGCGCCTTGCTGCTGTAACCACGCTAAATCCCATATATCTCGATGACGGACATATCTCGTAGTGGCAGGTAAAGAAATGATCTTGTCCGCCATGACTTCATCCAAGCTCTCCGTCAAAATTAACGTATCACTATATCCATCAGGCAAAAAATCATAGTTTATTTGAAGAGGTTGAGGTTCTTTCGTATAGACTGGAATATTTGCCACTTCTACTTTAATCTTCTGTTTTGGTAGGTCTTTTCTCTCAGGAGAAGTCACGACTGCTATTTGCCACTTATCAATGCTCAATTCCGCATATTTAGGATCTTGCTTTAGCTCCTTTGGCTCTTTTACCGTCACTTCAAGCCCGTACCGCTCGCCAATGTACTTTTCTATACAATATTTCATGTCTGCTAACATTGCTGAGCTGAAATCTTTCCCGCCAGCGAAGTCCAGATCTTCGCTAAAACGATTGCCCCCATAACACAGTCGTAACGAAGTGCCACCTTGAAAGGTCAGTTTGTCTAGAAGCCCACCTTTCTCTAACGCAAATAAAATGCCGTAATGTAAAAGCTCTTTCTCTATCACAGATCGCATGTGAGATACATGTTCAACCTGCATTGCTTTATTCACCAATTGCGCGAAATTTTCTTGATTAATTCCCATATAGTCCTTCCTTGCTTACTAAATGTGTATTTCGGCCAACTCGTTTTAGGTCTCTGTATGCAGTTTGTTTTGTCGCTAACCTAAGTGGTCTACCAACTAAACGGGTATTATCTAGAATGTCCATCGGGTCTCGTTTCGTATGCGTAAATTCAATTGTACCTAAAGGTGTTTTGAATTCACCGGAACGTCCCGTTGTCATAACAGTTAACCGATCTACTGGAATTTGCGAAATAACACCAAAATCAGAAAGTGCAGATTCCAAGCTAATGTAGTTATATTCTCCACGTCGAATAGTTTTAGCAATTTGCTCCAACGTATTGATCCCTTTCGACTGCGCTAAATTGTATAAGTACACACCATTAATGATTCGAGTGAGTAAACCATCGCCTTGCAAACGTTTAATTCCCGCCCGCAATGCACGCTCATTATCTTGATGAAAGATTTTGGCCAGATCTGAACTAGTAAAAACACAGCGGCCACGCTTGTCATATTCTATGAGCTTTTTAATTGCCTCAGCCTTTTTCACAATACGCCTCTAGTTAACATAAATGACACTTAAACATGTTATAAGTGTAGACTTAATCTCGGTATGGTGCAAGTTAACAAAAATGACGCTAAAAAGTGTCATTTTTGTTAACTTGATTCCAGAGCTATTACTAAATAGACTTAGTCAGTTTATTTTGTGTTTAACGGAATTAGCGAAATTCTCCAACCGTAGTTAAGGAGCGTTTGGTGGGAGATGGATAGCGTACATAGCAAAGCTATGTTGGCCTGTCTTGGTTTTGTATCAGAACCATGCTTCAACGGGTGATGGTGTGGTCCTGATGAAGCGGGATCACACCGAGCGAATGTGACTAAAGACTCGATCCTTAAAAACGAGGTATTTTGTAAGCTATTCTAATACTGTCCATTGGCCACCTGTTTACAGCAAGTGAGCGCGTTATGTTTTATCTATAATAATATATCGCTATACCTTTGTTGATGTGCAATAACTAATCGTTCTTGTGTTCTTTTGGTGAGAGTGATATGTT
Organism: Shewanella algicola; assembly: GCF_014648035.1. Lineage (GTDB taxonomy): Bacteria > Pseudomonadota > Gammaproteobacteria > Enterobacterales > Shewanellaceae > Shewanella > Shewanella algicola. The sequence goes on from NZ_BMQI01000055.1 coordinate 2,918, forward strand.
TTTATATATAATTTTTCTTTAGTGATACATTAAGATATATTGAAATGAACTATGTAACAGAGCAGATATTAGGGAGCCTTCGAGACGCTCGGATACGTAAGGGGTTTAGCCAAAGAGAGCTGAGCGCTCGTTCGGGTGTACCGCAAAGCCATATATCGAAAATTGAGTCTGGTGACGTTGATTTAAGAATGTCCAGTTTGATCGCACTTGCCCGCTTACTCGACCTAGAGTTATTTGTCGCACCTAGAAAGACTGTTCCTGCAATTAAGTCGATCATTCGAAGTAGTAACGCGACTCATAATAACGGTCTTAGTGATGAAAGTGAGCCAATGTCGCCAGCATACCAGTTAGAGGAATACGACGATGACTAATAATGTCTCTACGTTAAACGTTTTGCTCTATGGTGAACCCATCGCAACGATCACTAATGTGGGCAATGACAGAACGCTATTTGCCTTTATGGATCCATACATTAATGATGGTTCACGGCCCGTGTTAGGGCTTGGTTTTAAAGATCCGCTAGGTGGCTTACTGACCCATTTCAAACCGACCCAAACCAAGTTAACCCCGTTTTTCTCTAATCTTTTGCCAGAAGAAACCATGCGCCATTACCTTGCAGAGCGTGCCGGTGTGAACCCTGCGCGGGAATTTTTTCTACTGTGGGTGCTAGGGCAGGATTTAGCCGGTGCGATCACAGTTGAAGCGGCCGATGGTGAAGCGCTGCCACCTAATGTGCATCAAGACATTGAAGATGATACGAAAGTTGAAGCGCCAATGCGTTTTTCATTGGCGGGTGTGCAGTTGAAGTTTTCAGCCTTACAACAAGTAAACGGCGGTTTGACCATTCCTGCTACGGGTAAAGGTGGCTCTTGGATTGTGAAATTGCCGTCGTCTCGATTTGAGGCTGTGCCAGAAAATGAATATTCGATGATGGAATTGGCTCGAATGTTGGGAATGGAGGTGCCAGAGACTCAGCTACTTTCTATTGACCAGATTGCCAATATTCCTGAAGGCGTCGGCAAATATGGCAATTCTTTTAAAAATGCTCAGGCCTTTGCGATAAAACGCTTTGACCGTGTTGATGGTCAAGCTGTACATATTGAGGACTTTGCACAAGTTTTTGGTGTCTATCCTCAAGATAAATACAAAAAAGCCAGTATGCGGAATATTGCTCAGGTTATTGGTATCGAAGGTCAAGATGAGGACATCGCAGAATTTACGCGTAGGTTAGTGTTCAATACGTTAATTGGCAATGCCGATATGCATTTGAAGAATTGGTCTGTGATTTATAAAGACAAACGCACCGCATCGATTGCACCTGCTTATGACTTTGTCTCAACCATTCCCTATATCCCTGATGATAGTGCGTCGCTCAAGGTTAGCCGTAGCAAAAAATTCAGCGATTTCACGTTGGATGAGTTATCACACTTAGCCGCTAAGGCCATGCTGCCAGAAAAATTGGTGTTAGATACCGCCAAGCAAACCGTAACAGGCTTTCATGAGGTATGGGCGAGAGAAAAAGCGCATTTACCACTTACCAAGTCGATGATTGAAGCAATCGAGAGACACCTACTAAGCATACCGCTACGCTTCTAGGTGTGAGGGCGTGACTTCGTCACTGCTAGACTCTCGACCCTCTGGCGAGCCTGCGAGTTTCTAGATATTAAGAATAGGGCGCTACGCTGCTAGGGCGGTGACAATTACTGTGCCCTGTACGTGGTTGTTACATCCATTTAGTCGCAAAAATCTAGCGTGAAGGTTGATGAAACGATATCATTATTGTTAATACATTTAATTAAATAAACATAAGTTTCACTTGGGTACTCTGCATGACATTAATGACCATTATCGATGACACAGCTCTTCATCAATCCAAAAAAAAGTCGCAAAAACTTGAAAAATTGTGGCAAGACGTCGAAAAAAAACAAACGCGTAATCAACGCTATCAAGCTAAGTTAGATGATTTTTATGAAGAGTTTAAACCGCTCATTGAGTCAAAAGAACACGTTGTTTGCAAAGCGACCGCAACGTGGATCCGGCATTTGTTGACGTTTGTGCCACGTAAAACGATTAAAGGTAACCAAAGGGAAACGCTTTATCATTGGATTCAAGAGGAATTAACCATACTTGAGGCAAATCCGTTTAATCCAATTAGTACGACTGAGCTGCGTGAGCATTTTACGTCATTATTGATTGATTATCAGTCGAGCATGCCAAAGCTAGATGTTAGTGTTGATGAACTTGAGGCGCTTCGAGAAGATCTGTTTGCCATGTTTGGTCAGTACTTGCCATTAAGCGACGAAGAGCTAATTGATATGATTCATCAACCTGAACGTTTTCAAGCGTATATGCAAGACATGATGAGCCAAGATATTCATTCTGATTCAGAAAATGAATATGAAGATGATTTTGAGTGGGATGGACCTGATTGGGACATGAATGATGACTTTTCATTTGGAAATGATGAGTCTGAATTACCGATGGACTCATCATTATTTGAAGATAGGGCAATGACGAAATTGTATCGACAACTCGCCAATCAACTTCATCCTGATAAAGAGCAAGATCCAGAGAAAAAAGCCTTAAAGAAAGACTTAATGCAGCTGCTTTCGCAGGCTAAAAAAGATAAAGATGCGCTCTCATTACTGATGATGGCACAAGAACATCTACCCGAATATAAACTCACCGCAGATGATGACATGCTAAAGCGAATTGAGGGCGCATTGCATTCAAAAATTGCATTACTGAATCAAGAGCATCAATTTATGCAGCATGGTAACGACATTAAATCAGAAATTTGGCGTCGTTTTGGTGGTGGATCTAAGGCATCGCGTGCAAAAACGTTGGAACAATATGGTGCATTGTTGATTGTTGAATCTGAAGCGTTATACGCTAAGATTAATAGTCTGACTACGGTACAGGCTTTACGTAAACAGTTAAGTCAACGGGCCCATCAGCGACAGTTGAACGATATGATGGGTTTTGAGATGTTTGAAGATTTTCTGGATTAGATTTTGCTGGTCGAGATGCCATTGCTGACGTTATCAGCGTTTGGCATGCTCACTTGATCTATTACTATGAGGTCTTAATCCAAACCACTTTAGACCTAGTTAAAGGGTCTATAGTGTTCAAGGTTGTTATCCCAGCCCCTCGCTTTTCATTAATGTGCCATCAAGGCGTGACGCATTGGCCACATAAGGTGCGTAGACATCAAACAGTAATCGCGTGTTGTGTGCCCAAGCATTTGAGAGATGTACAAGGGGTTTTCGTTTGCGGCTGACAAAGTGAGTTGATGGAGGGAGATCCGTGGGAGACACAAACACAAAGTTTGAGTGTTTAGGTTTTACTGCTTGAATATGTTTAAACGCATTAAAAAAGGTGTCGCACATTTTTAATTCGCGGCGTGATTTTGGTGTTTTCACATCACACAATTCACCATTGACCCAGTTTTGACGAATTCAAATTAAGCGATGGTTAAAGTCGATATGTTCCTATTCTAGGCCATGCACCTCACAACTGCGCAACCGGTCCAGAGTCGAATGATAAAATAGTCTTTCCATTTTATAGGGGCGCATGCAAGAAACTTACGCACCTCGTCGATGGCCATAGGGTTAGACTCGGCTTTTTCTTCTTTGAAGGCCTTATAACGTCTCAGTGGATACTCAAACTTATACTCTTCTGCCGCTAAGCTGATAATGGCAACCAAAGGCCAGAGGATGAAGTTAATTCGCCGATTAGACAATAAACGAGAACCGTCTTTTTTTACCCCTTCACTTAAGTCCTGACGAAAGTAATCCACCTGTGACAGCGATAGTTCGTTGACTAATGTGTTGCCGAAGTGGGGGATAAGGTATTTATCCAATGCACTGCGCACCGAATCTCGATAGCTGTTTTTCCAGGTGGCTCTTTTACGTTCGAACCATTGATTCGCAAAGTCATCAAAAAAGGGGTATTGGCGGTCGGGGTGAGCCGCGCGTTGCAGTTGTTCAAACTGGGCTACTTTTTTACTTTTAGGGAAGTGGTCTCGGTACTGAAAGGTGCCTAAGTCAATTTCAGCATTCATTTGCTTGAGTGTGGCTTTAGCATTAGCGAGGTTTTTAGGGGGTAGCCATCAATTGGGTGCCTTCACGAAAGCGGCAGCCATAAAGATGAAAGTCGAACTGAATACGCCCATTGGGGCGAATGCGAATATGGACCATGAAAGGCCTCCATTGAGCTCAGATCGGTAAATAGATCTGTCCCTTACCAATGGAATTCGTTAGAATTTAGCCATCGGCTGGGCTTGGGTTAATAGTCTGAGCAGCCGGTACGGGGGAGAGTGGTTGCCGCCACTCTCTCCCAACTGCTATTTAAGGGTAACTCAACTCACAAAACGCGCAAGTCAATTACCTCATTGTGTCTCCCAATAGGCTGATGTTTTAGCTTATTAGTTAACCAGTTCCAGTTATATACCCAGTACTGTGTATTTGTCCAGTATTTTGTTATCAAACGCTCAACTTTTTACATTGACCATTTTCCAGAGCAAAATTGTTGGTATGTTATGTTCGTGTGCCGGTGGCTAGTTTAAACATCATCAAACCCCAATAAATCGCCTTGCTTCTCTTTTTCTCCGCCATTCTCTTTGATTTTCTTCTCCAGTTCTTCTTTAGCGTCGAGTACCTGATTCATTTTTTCAGGTGCAAGCTCAATATCATATACGCTTTGATATGGTTGATTCGTATCTCGGTCACTGTAAAAGCCGAGTTTTCGCTTGCCATCATTACCAAGCAACATTTGGATTTTAATTTGGGTTGCAGTGGTGATGTCCTTCACTTTTACCTTTGACAGTTTACTTAAGTCAATCCGGTATACTGTCGGTTGAGTTTCCCCTATATGCTCCGCTGATAAAAACCGATTACCACCAGTTTCGTCAGTGAGGCCTGCGAACATAACGCAATGATTATCGATATATAGCAGCGCCTCATTTGCTTGTTTGATTAACGCTATATCGCGGTAATTATCGATTTCCTCTTTGAAAGTATAGATACTGACAACAAGCTTTTGCTCAACAGTAAATGACATTTCTTTCTTGTTAGCATAATCGCGTAATGACAGTAATGAGCTTGAAATAACTCTGCTACCATCACTAAATATTGCCCGTTCATCATCAATGTAAATTGAAACGGTTTCAGCGCTAGTGGAATCGCAGAGAATACTGAGCTGTGAAACGCTATCTTTATTTAGCAGCAAGTTGAATTCTGGCTTTAATGATTCTGGTATGGCATAGGGAATGATTTCGTTGTCGCGCTCGATACGAATTTGTGCTCGCTCTTTATTGATTTCAAAGGTATCAAATGGTGTGTGAGTTTCAGCTGCTTTGATGATGTCCTTTGCTTTGGATGTTGATAATGTATGTTGCTTTGATTGCTCTGCTAGCAATAAAAAAGCAATGTGTTCAGCTATTGCTGATTTAGCTTGAAAATAGAGCCGAGACTCGTGTTCTGTTAATGTATCAACAAAGGGATATGTGCTTTTCTTCTTGTAGTTAACTTCGATGTAAAAATCTGTTTTTGATTTAATCAGCTCCTTTTGATTGTTCCAATATTGCTTCAGACTACTTGCCGAAATGCTCCACTCCCCATTCTTAAGCCCCCATTTTTTCTCAGTCTCTAGGCTGACTATTTGAAGGTTATCCCCCATACCGCCAATAATTTTGCATGTCATTTCGTCGATAACAAAAGATATACGCGCTTCGGTATCTGACTTGTTTACCATCTCAAGTAGGTGACTGATGGGCTGATGATGTTCCGGCTTAAAAATGATTTTCGACATATAGATTCATCCTAATTTTGTTGTTAAGTGGGTAAAAAAACCATCAAGTATTGGTTTTAGTTTTTTCGATGGTATTTGGGTTTCTAAAGTGACAATTAGCTGGGTATTACCGGTTTGAATTTTCTGCTTGTTGACGCTATCTCCTTTTCGCATAAATTGCGTTTTAACCATATTCAATTTATTACTTTTAAGGCTTTTTCTATTTTGTTGAAGTACGAAATTGGCTTTGTAATGCTTAAAAGAACCTACATGGCAAAGAGTCATAAATGCATCTAATACTTTTTGATTGCATTGGCATTGGAACTGAAGATTAAGTGTTTCGACGCTTGATGCTTTTGGTTTATGGATAATGACTTCTGGTTTGCCGAGTGTGTTTATCGCTGTACGCTCTTTAGCGGTAAAACTAAATGCAAGATGGTGCCATTGCGCATTGACGGTATTAAAGTCTAGGTCGCCTTTATTCAATGATGTGAAAAGAGCCTGGCAAAAGTAATGGAATGTGGGTGTTTGCTTATTGAAGTAGTCAACAGGCATTGAGCTTATCCACAGTGATGCAAAATCATCATTAAGAGAAAGCATTTTTTCAATGGGTAAAGTGTTATTTTTAAAGGGAAACTGACTTCGTTTTAATTTTTGTAACACTTGGCTTTCACTCAATATCGGTTGAAATTGTTTTTTGTCCTTGTCCGATAATGATGAATACTCAGAAGACAGTATGTTTAAAATGCGTGATATATCATTTGAGCCGACGGGTAAATCAAGTAAATAGCGAAGCTTTGCTCGAGAGTATTGTCGACAAGCTGGTTTCAGTACCGGAACAATTTTCTCCATACCATGTATATAGTTGCGCCGAGTTGTAGCATAATTAGCGTGGCCTAACTGTCCTGAAATAATGTCAAATAATAACCCCGTATTCAGTTGGGGAAATGGGCGCCCTTCCAACCAAAAATCAAATCGTTGTATACAGCTTTCATGAGTTAACATTGCCAATGTCGCTTCATCTTGAAGAATATCTTCGAGGTGACATTCTCGTCGCTGATAAACGAGATGTAGTCCTTGTAAGTAAAGTAATTCGGCTCCGCTGTGTCGTAAATGATGAAAGCGTACTTTAGATCCAAATAGCATTTTGAGTGCTTGAGTCGCAGGATAGAGATACTGACTTGCGCGAACATGAATCGATTCATCTTCAAAGCCCAGTAGCGGCTTACTGTCACAACTGCCCGATTTTATTTTGAGTAATATTCGAATTAGCTTGGCTGCTGAAGCCGGCATCAACGCACTGACGACTCTCGTTTTACCATTTTTTGTGCGCCCCTCTGGTGTATGTGTTATGACGATATCGAAAAGCTGCTTATTTTGAGCGCTCACTCTAATGTCACCAAGGCGCAGCCTTAATATTTCACCTCGTCGCATCGCACCATAATACCCAAGGAGAACTGCAACGCTGGCAAATAGTCGCTGCATAGCATTACCGTTAGGTGATGAAAGCAATCTTGTTACAGCACGATTTACTTGAGAAACGTCCAGACGAAACGAGTCAACTAAAGAGGGAAGTTCTGGGCGCTCAAATAGGCTTAAATCCAAATGGTCGGTCAGTTCTTGATGCGAAACACTTCGAAGGAAGTTATATAAATGCCAAGGCGTAGTTTGTTCCTCTAAGCGTTCGAACTCTCTATGTGCCCATTGGTGAAGTTTTTCCGGTTCACTCGCATCATTAAAGCTTAATGGGCTTAAGTTATGATAAAAATTCGTATAGCGTTCGATACTTCTTGGTTGCAGATTTTTTTGTTTAACGCCTCCTTCTGTAAATAATTCTTCTGTAAAGTGGAAGAATAGTTTTGGGAGTACATTTTCTAGATCCCACTCAGGAGTAGCGGGTTTAACGCGTTGCACCTTTGACCCTTTTAGATAATATTTTATGAGCGCTTTATGGGGCCAATAGGTGGTGCGAGTTGTTTTAGGGGTATGCGCTTTTAGATTGCATGCCTGCTGCAATGGTGCTTGGTATAATGCCTTTTCCTTTTTAACATCAATAGGGGATTGCTTGGGATTGCTAAGCGTCGCCACATGGCGCATAGGATCACTTAGATCACGTAATAATGCCGGTGGTATAACATAATGATGATGCCACAAAGATTGAAATGTCCGCAACCACTCAGCGGGATCCATTGGAGAGAAGTAATAGGGCTCGAAGTTTACCCAGTCATTAATGGCATTCAGTAATGATTTTATGGTTAAGTTGTTTACAGAATTGAGCTGGTAAAAATCTTGCAACACTTTCAAAGGAAAAGAAGGCAACGCATAACGGGTAAAGCTGGCAATGTCGTCATTTGAGAATGCGGCGATAGGTTTGTAATGGGGTACCTTTAAGGTAAATTGTCCTTCAAAAAATTCGATTGAAGAGGGGTCTGATAGTATTTTTTGCCAATATGATAGGTGTAGTGGGGCAACTTCGAAATTCAGCACGAGCAATATCCAACCCATGTTATGCCATCGCTTATTCATAAAGGTTTCACGCTGTTGTTCATAATGGCTAAAACACTGACTTGCACATTGATTTTTTTTCAATATACCTAACAACCACATCATGGATTCATCACGAAAAACGGGTTCTTTTGATTCAGGCAATTGCCAATCACATATGTCTTTTAAGTAAAGTAATACTTGATTAAGTGCTGTTGACAGCGCTCTTTGGCGACCGGTAGGAATACTTCTTATGTTTTGATTAATGTGGATAAGCTGCTGTTGAGATAATGCTCGTTCGCTAATGTTTAATGAGTTAAGCATATTGCAAACCCATTGAATGTGTTCTTGCTTTTCACAAGTTAAGCCCTGATCTTCACGGTACTCGAAAACGCTGTCAGCCGTTATCCCTCTTTTAGCCATGATAATTTCCTTCTATCTTTTTTAAGCTTAAAAAATCAGGAATATTATTCAGGAAGTGATGAAGCTTGCTATTTGTGATGGGATATAGCGTATCGCTACCCAGTTGCTCTCCCCAGTTAGCATGTCCCATCAGTCGGTCTATATCTTGCGAGGTGAGTGTGGGGGAGGTCGATGTTAATGCGTGTTGAGCAAAGAAGTGACGTAATTGGTAGGGAACCGCTATTTCCCCTGGGTTGGATTTAGCCCACCATTTAGCCATAAATTGGCGTAATACTTTTGCTGATAATGGTTTTATGGCCATATTTTCATCAATTAAAAACCACATATAAGGCGAATCAAGTGACGTTGATGAGTGACGGCTTAAGTTTTTTTGTAAAAAATTATAGCGTAATAATGCGTTACGAAAATAATCACATAGCCATATTGAGCGATAGCGACCTTTATCAAAGACGATGGCATGGCGTCGGTCGAAACAATACTCTTTCAAAAATGTGATTTGGTGTGTTGGACGTGTACTCGTTAACGCTATGAACAATAACGCTAATTCAAAAACTCGAAAATTGTGCAGTTCACGTAAGGTTTCTTGTGTATGCATACTACTATCAAGCTTCTTCGCATGAACGTGGATTTGGTGAAAAAATCGACGTACAGAATCTACTTTTATCTGTCGCAAAGAACCCACAAAAATTGGAGGAGTTTGGATATATGTTCGCAAAGCTGTCGACACATCATAATGAAGTGAAGGGATCCGTCCTGGAATACATAAGTAAGATTGCGGATTTGTCTGGTGGCGAATTAACTGTGTATTTGTCGTCGATGTCGGTTTGGGCACACTCAATAATGCAATTAATTCTGGTTCATTTATGGTTTGGCTAAGCCGGTCTAAATACTGTGTTTGAGCTCTAAAAATATCGTATCTTATTTGTTCACTGTCACGCCTTTGATAGTTGAAGGCACTAACGTGTTGCAGTTCATCGATCCCTAGAATGACTGCTTTTGCTGGTGTTGTCAGGTTTGGATCAACTTGCGCCATTTTATGAAAATGGTTAAATAGCACATTCTTTCGTGCAAGATATTTTCCTTTCAATATTGTAGGCGTCCGCCATTTTGATGTGATAAAGCGTAAGAACCGTGTTTTTTCAGTGGTATTCATTACCCAGCACTTTTCAGCATGCTTTGTTTTGGTTATGGCATGAGAAAACCAATGGTTTAGCCCGTTTGGAATAGGTTGCCATTGCCAGTTAACGCCATGCTTGGTAGGCACCGGCAAAGCATATTCAATCCACGAGGGGGATTTTTCTCTAATACTCCTTAGGTTGTGAGGTTGACAAGGCTGGCTACCACTTACGATCCTGATATCTGGAATGTCATCGATTGATTTGCATGATGCAAGTGAGCCTGTTAACCATAAGTACAAGAAGTTAAAAAGTGCCCGATCAAACTGAGTGACCGTTTCACTTGGCGATGGTCGATAAGTTTTTTTCAATCGGATAATTGCAGCTAATAGCTTAAGCGCACAATAACGAGCATTAGGGAAAGGAGCACCACTATTATTGTGTCTAATTTTGGATTTTATAGCTTCAGAGTTCATCTTTATCTTTTACTCTTCGAATTGCCGAGGGAGAAGTGTGACTCAATTGACTCAGTTGTTTTTTAGTCGGTACGGTTAAGCCCATTGATTTTGCTTTATTGAGTCGACAATGCAGAGTTTCTGGAAGTCGTTTGTACTCTGGATAAAACAAAGCGGGTCGAATAAAGGCTAGGGTGGTTAGTATTGGCTCTGGTTTGTTGTAAATAACGATTGATGCTGTGAGTTTATGATATTCAGGGTGGTCAAGTAGCACACTTAAGATTGGCATTGTTGCTAATAAATAGTACTCATTTTGCTTTGATGACTTCATGACGGGGATTGGACAGGTATCGAGTAAGCACTGAAGTTGCTCAATAGAAAGAAACTGAATATTTGGCATTGTTGACAGCTTCAACCTCTCTTCTGAGAATAACGTAATGAGTTCTGGATGCGGTCGCCATTGAAGCGAATTTAGCTGTATTTTTTTAGTTTTTGCCATATTTTTAACCAGAATAATATTAGTCATAGTTATGCGCATATCAAATGACGCTCATCGAAATTAATTTTATATTTCTTTAGTACTGTCTATTTGTACAGTTATTTCTGGTGATTGCAATAGATATAATGTTAATTATTATTAATAAACCCTTTACTATTTAGTAATTTAAACAACAAAAATGTTGTTATTTTATTATGAACCAAACGGTTTAAGCGGTTTATACTTTACATCTTGAAGAAAGACATTTTTTTGGAATGATGAATTTAAATTGGAGTAGATGTACCTGTCGATTATTATTGAGTTTGTCGTGGCGAGTAAATTGATAGCATCATTGAATAGAATTGTGTCGTTTAAACATTTTTGTCAGTGGTAATGCTGACGTCTTACAGCAACCAAATCCTCTAGCTCAACGACCTCAAAAGTCATTCCATGAAACTCGGCTTTAAATTTTTCATTAATTTGCTGCCAGTTTGGGGCCATAACCTCATTTATCTAATCTGTCGAGGAAACCCCGTGTTCAGAGCAAAGCGAAGTCGTGGGGTAATTCATTTCACCACGCATTAAATTAGACACAGTAGAATTAAGCATACGTGAAGATTCAATATAAAATGTAGCTCTTTAATTATATCAGATACTTAAATTTATTAGTGTATAGAAAGATACTAGAAATCGAAAATGAAAGCATTATATCTTCGTAACTGAAGGTAATATATCTACGTAATCGGAAGTAATTTAATTTGTAAAAGAAACTAATATTTATGCGTAAGTAGAAGTAGTTTGAGATCATAAAAGCAAGTGATATACTTTCGTAAGTGAAAGTAATTTATTTCGATTAACTAACGCATATACCCAAGTCAAGGGATCTGTTATGGCAAAGACCGGTAATGAAAAATTAGCTGAGGCTCTTAGAGAAGCTGCGGCAATAAGAGCTGGAAACATAGTTAATAGTAGTAACCTCAAACCCACTACACGGACCCTTTTAGTCAGTCAAGGATATCTAAAACAGATCGTTCGTGGGTGGTACCTGTTTGACGCAGATGTGTCCGTGGATAAAGCTGGAGGATCAGCTCTCTGGTATCAGTCAATTTGGCAGTTCATTGGCCAATACTTAAAAGAGTCTTATGGTGATGATTATTGGTTAAATCCAGAGGCATCAATTGATATACACACGGCAAGTAACTCTCTGCCAAAGCAGCTCGTAGTGTTTACTTGTGAGGGGGCGACAAAGCACATTCTCTTACCAAATAATATGAGCCTGATGGTGATCAAGAAGTCAGATAAGCCGCCTGAAACTATTGAGTTTAATGGTGTGAACGTTCTTTCTTTGGAGTTTGCATTAGCAGGGCTGGCGCCAACCATTTATCGCTCAAACCCTCTGGCCGTACAAATCGCATTGGGTAAATCTGACGTTAATGCAGTGGCCAGTAGTTTGCTGGTAACTAAGAATATTCAATCAGCAAATCGTTTGATTGGAGCTTACTTAGAAATCGGCAGAAAGGCCGACTCACGCAATCTTACAAATATAATTAATGCAGTCGGTTTGGGGCCACTTAAAGCTGAAAACCCATTCGAGGTACCAGTCGTTAAGATTGGGAGTAAGCGCCAAGAATCCGCTGCAGCTATACGAGTTAGGTTGCTTTGGCAAAAACTCCGCGGCGATGTTGAACAGGTATTTGCTGACACTGCAGTTTCAGACTTCTTTCAAAGCCCGCTTGATAAACTACTGGATTCAGTGGATATGGTGTACGTCTCGGATGCATATCACTCTCTTTCTATCGAAGGATATGTTGTTACCGAAGAGCTGATTAATCGGGTAGTGAATGGAGAGTGGGATACAAAGCATATCGTAGCCGACAAACAACAAAAAGATGCCCTAGCAGCAAGAGGCTACTACGAGGCTTTTCAAGCATTACGAGGTCTTATTGAGGAAGCATATGATGAAGGCGCAGACGATTTAGATCTAGCCTACCTTGTAGATGTCAGTATTACGCAAATATACACGTCGTTATTCAGACCATGCGTGACAGCAGGGCTCATTAATGAGCGTGATTTGGCCGGTTACCGAAAGGGACCGATCATAATCAGGACGTCGAGACATATGCCGCCGCAGAGTGAACTGCTTATGGATTGCATGGGGGCTTTGAAAGATCTTATTGTCAACGAACCGAATTTTGCTGTAAAAGCGGTATTGGGGCATTTCTTCTTAGGCTACATACATCCATTCCCAGATGGAAATGGTAGAACGAGCAGGTTTTTGATGAACTTTATGTTCTTGCTCGGAGGTTATAACTGGACAATTATTCCTGTGACTGGGCGTACCACGTACCTTGATGCGCTGGAGAGTGCCTCGATAGAGAGTAATGTTGCGCCGTTTGCTGAGTTTATAAAAGGCATAATGCCTGCTTAGGTGTTGGAAGAAAAAGCCCTTAAATATGACAACGACAAAATGTATGTTGACATCTTTATTAATAATCCACGCTTTTGCTGATTGGGGTTCCCTTGTGAAGAGTATCTGCTGAGTGTAAGGTTAGACGTCAATTAAGTTGTTCTTTGAGTCGAAAAAACGATTGGTGAGTTGATGATGTATTTTAACATATCAATGTTGAGTCACTTCGCCTTTCTTGATGTGGTTTGATATATATTAGTTGATTTGTGATATATCAAGGCGTATCAAATATGAATGATATAACTGAACAAATACAGAAAAGCTTATGAGAAGCGAGTGCATGCCAAAGGGGGAGTTAAAGAGAGCTAAGTGCCAGATCTGGTGTCCTCACCTCTAGCTCAATAATTGCTCTTCATACTGGCAAACAATGTCAACTAAATTATCTAGTTCATTTCCCAGTCCTGTATCAGGTTTTACATTCCATAATTTGTTCAATTCGCTTCAGGCTAACTTATGCTCGGCAGCATTCGAGATCTGGCATGCAGTCAAAATATCTCTGACACCAATACACAGATCTGAGCTTTTTTGAGAAAAATCGCTTTATCTACCACGTCAAAAATATTACTGAACATTAACCTCTCGCAAGGTAAGCGTCTGGGCAACTACACCTACTTTTTAAAATTCCATGGTAAGAGGCTGTCGATATCTGGTGCTGGTTGGCACAGTTCATTAAGGCAAGCCATGATGTAATCAAATGGGATTAGACCATTTACCTTTGCGGTTTCCACAATGTTGTAAAGTGTTGCGCTGGCATGTGCACCGCTAGCCGTTTGGCTAAATAACCAATTCTTTCGGCCTATCACAAAGGGTTTTACCGCGCGCTCAGCTCTATTGTTATCGATGCTGAGTCGTCCATCATCAACATAACGAATGAGCTTGCCCCATTGATTAGCCAGGTAATTAGCCGCCTCTATCAGTTTGGTATTACCTACTAAATTCGGTTGGTTTTGCTCAAGCCATGCTTTGAGCTTGTTCAGTATTGGCACACTTGCTTGTTGTCTTGTCGTGTATTTATCATCCGCACTTTTATCTTTAACGCGTGACTCAACGCCGTACAGTTTTTGGATAAGGCTCAATACCACTTTGATTGGTATGTAAGCTGATATTCTTATGGGCAAACTCCCCCTTGGTATTTCTTTTTTATTCATTCATATTTTCTGGTCAGTCTCATTTATGGCAACACGCGTTAGTATTTCATCACATATTTAACGTCTACAGCGTGTAAATATTACTTTAACGGTTATAGCGGGTAAAGTGATATTGAAATTGTTTATATAGGTAAAGTGGCTATGAAGGTGACGAGTTAACCAGCCGACCTCTGGCTGGTATCAGATGAACTTACGCGATGGTAATGCGCCGTGAGGTGATAGCGGGGTTCGGTGAGCGTGATTCCCCATGAGCTTTTAGCCTAATTGCTTAGTGAATGCCGTTTTTTGCCCATAAAAAGCTTTGTATATTTTCTATACCGATAGTAGTATGTGAGTAAATATATACTCATTAATGGGTTTTTTATGACTTAATGGGTGTTAAGGTACTCATTAAGTGTTTAGGAGCTCTTATGGAACATTTGACCATTCAGGCTTTCACCAATGGCCAATGGAGAAGTGTTGCACAGCTCTCTTTTCCTAAGAGCGAACAAGGTAATTATCGGCTTACCTCGTTAGATTACGAGCAAGATTATGTTTTGGCTGAGCTAGATAAAGACGACATTCATGCTGTCTCTATAAACCATCCCGTTAGCTTATTTTTTGATGAGCCGATATGGCTGTACTTTCTTGACGACATTATGCCTAGCGGTGCAAGCCGACGCTATTGGCTTAAGTACCTTGATATCGCTGATCTGAGTGTAGATGAGCAAAATTTTGTATTGCTGAAATATGGCACGATTGCGCCAGTAGGTCATTTGCGAGTCAAGGAGTCGTTGCCGGAGCGCTCCGCTATTGCTGATAAGCTGACGTTCACCGTTGGCGACGTCAAAAATAGAGCATCTGACTTCTTAGATTATGCGCAATATCGAGGGGCGGCAGCTGGTGGCGCAACGGGAGCTGGTGGCGAAGCGCCCAAGCTGTTATTACGTTGCGACGATGAACAAAAGATCTGGATTGATAGTTATCAGGATGAGTCACAAAACCGAGACCTTCATTATTTGGTCAAATATCCGAGAGGCTCTCGGTCACCAGTTGATTGCGATATTCTGCGCGCTGAATACCACTATTATCACGAGCTAACAGAGATGGGCTTTGAGACGATCTCGACTGCAAACATGCGGCTCGAAGAAGGGCATTCCTATCCCTCACTGTGGCTGCCGCGTTTTGATGTCTATTACAATCAGTTAGGCCAACAACGTTATGCAATGGAGTCGGTTTATTCGATACTTGGCAAAGGTGCGGGCGTTACCCTAGATCACGAGCAAACCTTAAGAACACTGATCGATAAAATTACTCACAGCTATATGGTCTTAGAACAAGGCTATCAGTTTGACGTACGCGCGTTTGTGCTTGAGTGGGTGCGGCGAGACTTACTCAATATCATATTTGGTAATAGTGATAATCATGGCCGTAATACAGCGTTTCTTAAAGACGATGGTTGGATAAAGCTGGCGCCTATCTATGACTTTGCACCGATGAAAGCTGACCCTGAAGGGGTGGCCAGAACCACAAAATGGGAAGCGCTGCTCGAAGTCGGGGGAGAGTATGACTTTCAGGGCATTGCTGACACACTCGCTGATCTGGTGCCTGCTCAGGAGCTGATGGCAGCGTTAAAGCTCACGGCCCAGCAATGTCTCGACTTGAAGCAACGGTTAATTGCGCGTGGTGTGCCTGAGCGGATCATCGACATGCCTGCAATTGGCTTTACTTATATTGAAGACAAGTTAATTCGTTGGGGGTTGGTATGAGTGATAAATCATCTACTACGGAAACGGCTAAAGAAACCATTGCCCGTCTTAGAGCGAATCGACAGCAACGGAGTGAGGTTGCTACTGAAGTGCCGCAGCGTCATCAATCTCAAAACATTCTAGAGGCTCAAACAAAGCAAGGTGCTAAACGAGCCTCTAAGCAATCCGGCGGCATTAGCACGGTCGAGCGAAAGCGTGCGATTCATGCCATTACACAAAGGCTTTTACATGGTGAGCTAACCCAAGGACAAGCGCTTAAAACGCTGCGAGTCGAGGTGTTAGGGCTCACACAAGACCAGTATGCAAACTTGGTTAAAGTGTCTCGTAAGACTCTTTCTGACGTTGAGAATGACCGTGGTAGCTATAAGACAGATATTCTAAATCGATTGTTTAAGCCCTTTGGCCTTAAGGTGGGGATTGTGCCGATCTCTACTGGCGTCACTTGGCTTTTATGATGAAAAATGAGACTGGATCAGCGCAAACAATAAAATGCCGCGCTTTTTCAACAACAATAAGGGACAACAATGAAGCTCGGCCGAAACGACCCTTGCCATTGTGGTAGTGGGAAAAAATTTAAACGTTGTTGTATGAGCAGCGTTTCCAAGCAACATGCCCAGGTCTTCGATGATGTTGAAGTCATGCAGGCAATGAAGCCAAATGTGACCCTTGATGAACTCAATGCTGCTTTACAGCACAAAGTCCAGGATCGCAATAATCAACCTCATCCCGATTTTTGTGGTGTGACACCAACGCAAATGGCCAATTGGCTTTATGCGCCTTTCGATGAATTACAGTGGGTGACAATCAGCACGCCAGACATCCTTTCAGCCAGCCCTGTGATACGTTATTTAACCCTCATTCTTGATGAGGCTATGGCACAAGATGGATCATTCAAAGCCACCAGTAAAGGCAACTTACCGGCTAAGTTGGTCAAACAAGCCTGTGAGTTATTACCTGAGTTTGCCGTTACTCAGTTCCCAACAAACATTAGCATCAGCGAATTTGCGGGCAGTAACGAAGATAAATTCAATGCGTTGCACTACACCCGAGTGCTTGCAGAAGTTAGCGGTATTATTTATCGACGCAGCGGCCGCTACCATGTGAAAAAATCAGCGCAAAAACAGTATCAGACCGAAGGTATACAAGCATTTTTTAAACCTATGTTAGCAGCCGCAGTCAGCAAATATAACTGGGGGTTTTTGGATGGTTTTGAGTTCGATATCGACTTGCGACCCTTTTGGTTGTTCATGTTGTGGCGTATTCAAAGCCACAACAGTGTGGATCTGCTGGTTGAAGAGGTTATGACGGCTTTCCCCGATTTACTACAGTCTTTCCCTACGGAAGATGACTTCTCGCCAGAAAGAAGTTTAAGCATACTCATTGAATCACGGTTTATTAAGCGATTTTTACAGTTTTGGGGATTTGTGACCATTGACCCAAGACGTTATTTAAACGCTGAACCCGTCGCCAGAGTGGTTCAGGTACAGCCTTTGTTAAAACACACCTTTCAATTCACCATTAACGCATAGCAAGGTCATCGTGAGCGAATATCAATATTATAAATTTGAGCGATTGGATGGGTACTTGGATGCTAAGGCACGCCAATCACTCAGAACCGTTTCAAGCCGCGCTGAGATCAGCGCTACGTCCTTTCAGGTGTATTACACCTACAGTGACTTAAAGGCAGAACCCACTGAGCTGATGTTAAAATACTTCGACATTGGTTTTTACTATGCCGATTGGGGCACAATCGATGCTTACATCAAGCTACCAGCGGGAACTCTTCCTGATGCGTTACTTGGTTTTTCAAGTGATGGGTTTCATGTACACGAAAGTAAAGAATGGCAATTGCTGATTTTTTCCCTCGAAGAGTATTATGAATATTTTGACGATGAACATGCTGACGTCTTTTTTCAACATTTAACTGGTTTGCGCAGCGAATTAATCCAAGGTAATTGGCGCCTTGTGTACTTTATGTGGCTCAAAGCGTTAGATTGTAATGATGAACTTGAGGAAATACCTTTAATTCAATTCGATTTTGAGCATCTTAGTGAGGAATTACAGGCTTTTGCGGCGCTATATGATATTCCTCTGGCTTGGGTTAAAGCACTTGCGTTGGTACTGAACGAACAACCAAGTCACCAAGCCAAACAAGCCCCGCTTCAGTTTGATGCGTGGCTAAACAATCTCACAGAAGTAGAGAAAGATACGTTATTAAGCACGCTTTTTGAACAAGGTCAGCTAACCCGTCATCAAGCCTTAGCGATGATGCGAAAAGAATCTGCCAACAAAGACGAAACATATCAGTATTGGTTAACCCCCGACGTGATTTCCCCTTTTATCGAGCAAGCGCAAAGCCTATTACAGCAAGAGCAAGCTGAAGCGCTCGCAATAAAATTAGCTATTGAAAAAGCGGAAAAAGAAAAAGTGTTGACGGATATCTACAATCAGCGTGAGCGCTGCTGGCAGCAAGCACAAGAGCAAGCGGATCGAACTTGCGCCAGTGGTTACGATGCGGCATCACGCGATTTGCATCAGCTGAACGAAGCCTATAATTTTAAAGGGGATATCACCGCTTTTGAACAACGGTTTAAGCGATTTATTGCGATCAATAATAGTCGTAAAGCACTGTTAAAGCGTTTGAGTGATTGTCTCTAGAAAATAAAGTTATAGGCTGGTCAAATGCTGTTAGCAAAAATACTGTTAAGTATTGATTGTCTGAAAGGTTGTACATTCACATGTACCAACTGGCACAATTGCTCACTCAGTGTGAGTGGGCAATTTAAAAAACAGTTGATCACCCATTTACGACGCTACGGCTTCTGAGCTCATGAGTTGGTCAAAAGCGTTGACATCATAGCGAGACGCATTAACGACATAAGGGGCATAGACGTCAAACAGTAACCGTGTATCACTGTGACCCAGCCGCTGTGATATGTAGAGTGGATTTTCAAGGGCTGCGATATGTAATACCGCAGCCGTATGACCCGTTTCATAAGGGCGTCGCTTTTTTAACCCCTCACTTTTCAATGTCGGGTACCATAATGTTCGACTGACATAGTGGGTTTGCCGTGGTGTACTAGAAGGCCCTGTATACACAAAATTGTTGCCTGAGCGATTGGCTGCTTTGAACCGTTTAAATGCATCATACACAGTGTTACACACTTTCAGTTCTCGACCCGATTTCGGCGTTTTCACATCACATACCACCTCGTTGACCCAGTTTTGCCGAATACGGAACAATCGGTGCTCAAAATCAATATGTTCCCATTCTCATCCATGCACCTCACAACTTCGCATTCCAGTCCATTCGGCAATGATCATGGGGTAGGTAACAAGCACAGCTTCCTATACATTAGTCACCAAGAATCTAGCGTCAAGGTTGATGAAACGATATCATTCTTGATAATACACTTAATTAAATAAAATAAGTTTCACTACGGTACTCTGCATGACATTAATGACCATTATCGATGACACTGTTCTTCATCAATCCAAAAAACAGTCGCAAAAACTTGAAAAATTGTGGCAAGACGTCGAGAAAAAACAAGCACGTAATCGACGCTATCGCGCAAAATTAGATGGTTTTTATGAAGAGTTTAAACCGCTAATTGAGTCAAAAGAGCATGTTGTGTGTACTGCAACCGGAAAGTGGATCCAACATTTACTCACGTTTGTGCCACGCAAAACGATTAAGGGTAACCAAAGGGTTGAACTCTATGCTTGGATTGAAGAGGAGCTTACTATACTTGAGGCCAACCCATTTAATCCCATTAGCACAACTGATTTACGCGAGTCTTTTACTTCATTATTGATTGATTTTCAATCGACGATGCCAAAGCAATCTGTGAGTGATGAAGAGCTTGAGGTGCTACGGGAAGATCTGTTTGGCATGTTCGGTGAGTGGTTGCCTTTAAGCAACGATGAGCTTATTGATATGATACATCATCCTGAACGTTTTCAAGCGTATATTCATGATATGCTCAGCCAAAACAATAACGCAGAAGCTCAAGATGAGCATGAAGATGATTTTGAGTGGGATGAAGCAGTCTGGGACATGGGGGATGACTTTTCATTCGAAAATGATGACTCTGAATTACCGATGAGCACTGCGTTATTTGAAGATAAAGCGATGACGAAACTGTATCGACAACTCGCGAATCAACTTCATCCTGATAAGGAGCAAGATCTTGAGCGAAAAGCCTTAAAGAAAGACTTAATGCAGCTTCTTTCCCAGGCTAAAAAAGATAAAGATGCACTCGCGTTACTCATGATGGCGCAGGAACATTTGCCCGAATATAAACTCATCGCTGACGAGGACATGATAAAGCGAGTTGAAGCCGCGTTATATTCAAAAATAGCATTACTCAACCAAGAGCATCAGTTTATGCAGGATGGCAACGACATTAAATCAGAAATTTGGCGTCGTTTTGGTGGTGGCGTAAAGGCGTCGCGCGCAAAAACGTTGCAACAGTATGGCGATCTGCTGATCGTTGAATCCGAAGCATTATACGCTAAGATCAATAACGTCACGACGGTGCAAGCCATGCGTGAACAGTTAAGTCAACGGATCCATCAGCAGGAATTGAATAGTATGATGGGTTTTGGGGTTTTCGAAGACTTTCTAAATTAGATGTAGTTTGCCGAGACGTCATTGCTGGCGTTATCAGCGTTTGTCATGCTCACTTCATCTATTATTATGGCGTCTTAGCCAAAGCCACTATCGACTCTTAACAGTATCGATAGTGCGATACTTGCAGCATTTTTTTGCCTGTGGGTTTAGGCGTGGTGATGTCACCAAATTAAAGATAAATGGCATCAACAAAGAAGCGTTGTTGCTGTTTGCACTCGATGGCAAAGGTGGTCAGGACAGAATTGTTCCTATCGCTAAAGAAGCACTTAATGCGGTACTTTATTACAAAGACAAAATTCGCCCTAAATTTGTTAATTTTATGTCGGGTGACTATCTGTTTCTAGATAACCGTGGCTTGCCTTTTAATGGCGGTCAAATCACAGCACTAGTGAATAAATACAAACGCAGAGCGGGAGTTTCAAAGCCTGGTGCTAGCAACCTATATCGTCATACCACAGCCACAACGTTACTTGATAATGGCGCTGACTTATTAACGACTCAAAAGATACTAGGTTACGCTAGCGTTGTCACTACGCAAGGCTATACGCACATTGCCGTTAAGAAAATGAGTCAGGATTATCAGAAGTTCCATCCAGCTGTAGGCAACCCCAATTTATACATATCGCGTATTCATCCTCTTAGAAAACAACCTAGTGATTAAATCCTAGCTTGACGAATTATCCAGCCTCTCTTTTAAGTTATTTCTAGTTCATAGGGACAAAAGCACATAAAGATGTCCTAATCATGTCATTTTTGTCCTTACCAGCTTGATTTTTGTCCTTTCTAGAGCTAATGTAAGGACACTTTTATTGGTTTTGTCCTTATCATATGAATAAAAAAACGCTTCTACAACAAGAGAAATCATCAATTTTAGCACTCATTGCCGAGATAGGTGAGCCTATGGGGCTTGGCGAAATAGAAAAATTGCTAACCTTTTCTATTAACAAGAAAACCTTGCAAAGGCGTATGAAGTCGCTGGTTGAGGAAGGTGTGGTTAATATTGCTGGAGAAAAAAATAACACTAAGTACTATGTCGATAAGGACATAAGTGGGTTTAAAAGTGCCCCTATGGAGCCGGTTGAGGACACTTCTGGCCAAAATATAAGGACAAAAACCGAAGATAAGGACAAACATCCTATCTTTTCGAATGATACGATGTCCTTATTGGGTTATTTAGATGCACCTTCTTATGCTCGAAAAAGATCAAGTTACCAATTTGCTTTAGTCGATAACTATATTCCCAATCAAACTCAGTATGTGGCTAAGACAATGAGAGTTCGATTGTATAACGCCGGTAAGCGGTTTAATGAGCAGTTAGCCGCAGGCACATACGCTAAAAAAATTAGTCAACGACTGCTAATCGACCTGTCTTATAACTCTAGTCGATTAGAAGGAAATACCTATTCAAAGCTTGATACGCAAAAGCTAATAGAGCAAGGCTTAACAGCCGAAGGTAAAATTCACAAAGAAACTGTGATGATAATGAATCACAAGGAAGCGATAGAGTTTTTAATTGAAAATGCAGAAGAAATTGTACTTATTCCATTTACAATAAGAAATATTCACTCATTATTATCACAAGATTTGTTGTCAAATCCAAAGGCTTGCGGGAAGATTAGAGAAGTGGAAGTAGGTATTAGCCAGTCAGCTTATACGCCTACGAGTAATCCTCACCAATTAGAAGAATATTTATCACTTATCTTGCGTAAAGCGGATAAAATTGAAGACCCATTTGAAAAGAGCTTCTTTTTATTGATACACCTTTCGTATTTACAGGCCTTTGAAGACGTAAATAAACGCACTGCTCGACTGTCGTGTAATATTCCATTTATCCAGCATAATTTGTGCCCTTTGAGTTTTATTGATGTCCCCCAAGAAGACTACTTCAAGTCATTGTTGTATTTCTATGAGACAAACCAAATTGAGCCTGCGCTTGAGCTTTTTGAGTGGGCCTATTTACGCTCTTGTGAGCAGTATGATGTTGTTACTGAATCACTGGGTGAAATAGATACTTACCGAATACAATATCGGGCTGATAGAAAAATTGCGATGGGACATATTATTCGCCAAAGTCTTGATGAGGCTACTGCTACTCAATATCTTGAGCAATACTGTGTAGATAATAATATTCCATTAGAAGATAAGTTTATCAGTATGACGCTAAGTGACCTTGGACAACTGCATGAAGGTGCGATCATTGGGCTAGGTATCACTGAAAAAATGTTTACTCAGTGGAGAAGTGCTAACTAAAATTTCTACTCTGGTTCACTCGTTAGTGAGCAGGCTCAATGCTGGGTGTTAAAGCAGTGGTAGGGGTTAACTGTCTTAAGTAATACCTTTAGGCTGATACCAGTTCTTGTCGATAAACCCTGATGTAATTCTTCTTTTAAATCGTATACATCATTAATTCTATGTGGTTAATATTAACGTTGAGGCTAGCGTTAACCTACTGCTCTTTAAAGCTTATCTCTTATGTTGAGGTTTTAATTATAGTGCTTCCCTGTTCATATGAACGGGCGGGTCGATGTTGGTCGGAGAAATCATACTCAAATGTGTCTAAAGTACCGCGTTGAATTCAAAATAAGACCGGTAGAATGAGATCATTACAAGTGAGCTAAGTTGATGGTCAATCATATGTCTCAGGCAATGCCCCCCGTTTGTCACTTGTGGTATTCTTTGCCAAATCTTATTTGTTAACCCATTTTTGTGTTCGCTATTCGTTGAGTTTTATCATCGTTAATCATCGGCGTGGCTACATTAATAGACTGATCTATATATAAAATTATTACCTACGTTTCGGTAGAGTTTTGTTTTTGTATCGTTTAGTATAAATTTTTGTTGCTTTTAAGTTGCTTGAATTGTCACTTTAAATAAATGGAAGGTATGTAGATGGATCGCCCAATTCAATACGCCACACTTATATTAATTTGCTTGTTTACTCTTACAGCTTGCTTTGGTCCAACAGGTAAAGTTCGACTCAAAACAGATATCGATAATGCTGAATTGTTTATTGATGGTGAAGCAAAATCACCTATTGGTAAGGATTTGATCGAGCTTGAGTTGTCAGCCGAAAATCATCGTTTTGAAATCAAAGCGCTCAGTGAAAATGGAGAATGGCGTTATTACGGTAGTGAAGATATTTTGATCCCCGAAGACGTCATCATTGAAAAGAAAATCAATACTAAGTCTGTTGCTACAGAAAAGCGCAAAAAGCGTTTAGCATTAGAGAAAAAACTTAATGAAGCCAATCGACTCGCAGAAAAAGTCAAAGATGAGTTTAAGTATCGTCAAGCTGCTGAGAGGGGATTGTAATGAAAAAATTATTTTTTGCGTTGAGTTTATACTTGGCTTCATCATTCGTCTGGGCAGATACGAATATCAACATTAAAAGTGCCACTGCATCTTCAGTATGTCCTGCAGATAGTGCTTCTTATGAGCCGCAAAATGCCATTGATAATAAAAGTAGTACGGCTTGGTTTCCTAAACGCACTAGAAAAGCGAACCAAGGGGAGTGGATTAAATTAGAGTTTGCAGAGCCGAGTATTATTTCTGGCGTTGATATTATAAATGGTTGGGTTGAGTCAAAAAATAATTGGTTGCACAACAGTCGCGTTAAATCGGCTGTGATAACGCTGTCTTCAGGGGTGACTCAAAGTATAACGTTAAAAGATGTGATGTCTGTTCAACATTTTTCTGTTCCAGAGTCAGAGGCCACTTGGTTGAAGATAACCATAGAAGATATTTATCCTGGTAATGTTTGGAATCAAGAATCAGGTCTCACTCAAATCAGTGTATTAGGGACGACCAAAGAACAAATACGTTTGGCGGCATTAAGAAAAGAGAAAGCTGCTGAGAAGGCAAAATTGGAGAAACTCGACGCTAAAAAACAAGCGCAGGCTAAAGCAAGATACTTAATAGAATTACAGAATACGTTAGATGAAAAAACGGCAACTCTTAGTCGTGCTGACTTTTTGATAGAAGCATCTGATTTATTTAAGAGTGAAACATACCCAGAGGCTAAAGATATCATTAGCCAACATATTGGCGATCTGCTTCAAGCGACATTGAATAAACATTCTCAAACCAATGACCCTTTGGCATTAATGAGTGCATATGACGGTTATCGCATCTCTGTGTTTGAAAAAGCGCATCATGACCTGATATTTCTACTCTTCAAAACCGCCTTTGAGATCGACTTTGAGAAAGCTAAAAAAGACAAATCAAGCGATCATTTATTGGCGATGTATAAACGTTATGGCAGCTATTATGACGAAAATCCATACTCTCAATTAGTCGATTTAGCCTTAAGCATTGACATGAAGAATGCCGAACAAGGACTCATTGAAGACCCTGTTGTATCTTTACTTAGTAAATACCAAGATTTGGTCTTTGAGGAATCGCAACAAGCTCGATACCAAGATCTAATAGGGGTTGTTCTTAGTAAAAAGCTGAAAACGATGACTAATAGTGAACAAGTTTCCGAGTTTTTGAATGCTTTCGAAGACATTGAATTGAATGTCGCAAATAAAAAGTTAATCAATAATCATATATTCAATTTGTCTGGGATCCGCTTTCGGGAGACTTTTCGGGAAGGTAAAATTGGCGAGCGTTATGTTCCCGTGATTTCCAAGTCTCAAAGTTACAACGAAACACGCTACATTAATGGTGTCGCGCTCAATGAAACAAAGTTTAATGATTATACTGAAGGAGGATATGACGAAAGCCGATTTGGATTTACGGCTGTGTATCAGTTATTTAATGAATCAGCTCAAACTTATCTCGTCGATGTAGAAATTAGTGCCACTGTCAGCAACACTGAATATAAGAAAAAATCCAGTTGGTCAGGGCCGGACAGAAATGTTCAAGTCAAAAAGAATAATGTTCTCGTCAAAAAACTTACCTATGTGTTAAAGGCGAATAGTGAGTTAAAAGACCAGATCATTGTTGGTGAGAAGAAGCCTTCAGATTTTATGGTCTCTGTAGTGAATATTACCCCCGTTGATAACGAATGGTTTAATAAACTTTCGGTGGCAATGGAAGGTGATGATATTGGATTAACGACAGAATACTTCTTTGATGATAAAGCCTTATTTTGGAAACCCGATGTGGCTGCTAACCTCGCTCGACAGGTTTATATGTCGCTAGACAAAACAATCATTACTGGCGATAAATTTGACCGTGACTTTAAATCGCCAGTTCAGGTCGTTTTTACCAATAATACTGAAATCGCGATAACGTTAACCTATAAATCTAACTTTATGGAGCAAGCGCGCACAGTTAACATTAAGGGTAATAGCGAATTTAAAGATACCGTTACGGCTTTAGGACGTAATAAAGATGACCTTAAAGTGACGGTGGAAATGCTCGAACCATGGTTATAACCATCGTAGCACGACAGTTAATGCGTTCAGAAGTTTATGCGTTTCATTCATAATTTTCTGCGCAAAATAGAAAGTACTCCTATAGGATTAATGGCCGGAACGGCAACGTTTCTGGCTATTATCTTTATTCGCAACCAATTAGAATTACTCCTTGAGCAAGATCATAACATAACGATTAGTTTGAGTACGGCAACCGTCTTAGCAGACTATATTCATGTCGTGATGGCTTGGAGTTACATTTACCTCATGTCAGTTATCATACTGGCAACCGTTGGACGTTGTAGTTGGGTAGGGGCAAATCGTGTTTCGCTTTGTGGATTGATGCTTATATGGGTCCCCCCTTTGTTAGATGGATTATTCGGACATAGTGGTGCAATTGTCTATCAATATAGTTTCGACAGTTTTTTCAGTAGTTTTACTCACCTTTTTTTACCTTGGGTTGATGTGAACTATGTGACTCTCGGAGTGCGTGTTGAAATTTTTCTTGTGATGTTAGCAACCCTGCTATACGTAGGAATGTGTAGCCACTCTCAACTGCGTTGGTGGCGTGCTGGACTGTGCGGATTTTTGATATATTGTGCCATTTTTACTATGGGATACTTGCCTGCATTTATCAGTTTTCTCACAGGCATGAGCCATTCTGAATTATTGCAACAATCGGTATTGGGGGTGACTGCCACAAACGCGCCAATATTATGGTATTTACCTATGATACTGATCTTAGGTATGTGGCATTTGGCGGAGACTCAAACGCGATTGTGGTGTGTATTAAAAAGTTGTGTCCGTATTGAACGTATGTTGATCTATGTATTGTTTACCCTGGCGGGAGTGATGCAAGGGATCGACAATGCTTTACTTAGTGGGGATTGGCTCAATGTGTATGACATTCTCTTATTGAGTCTCGCGTTGCTCAGTGTTGCCATTGCATTTATTGCAATGACCGCACTGAATGATATACACGATATTCAGATAGATGTGTTGAGTAACCCTTCACGTCCACTTGTTGCTGATCCGAGTTTGATTGATGAGTATCGATGTATCGCATTCGTAGGTAGCATGATAGGTATCGGGGTGTCGTTTGGGTACAACATCAGTCAACCAATACTGCTTATTTCGATGCTTAGCTTAGGATGCCTGTATTCCGTACCACCGTTTAGGTTGCGCCGTTATTTATTTGTCGCGCCAATAGTATTGACGGCTATCGTAATGGTTTGTTATTTATTTGGCATGGCCATGGTGTGGAACAACAGTACCCCTGAGCAGCTGAATTTACCTGAATTGTGTAGTTTAGCGCTTTTGTTCTTCATTGCTTGTCAGTTTAAAGATCTCAAAGACGTGGAGGGGGATCGGGCAAATGGAGTTGCTACCTTGGCTGTATATTTGGGCGCGCAGCGTACTTATTGGGTGTTGGGGACATTGTTGTTAATTGAGTTGGCCGTGCTTGTTTCTGTCGGTTTTCTGAGCCTTTCAGCCCCGAGCATTATGGCGGGTTGCTTGTTTTTATTGACGTGGATTGTGTTCAAAAACAATGAGTGGCTTATCAGCGCATTAGTCGTTTGTTTAGGCATTCTGTTATTGAAATAATAGTAAACAGAAGGCCATTGTGACAAGCTTGGCTATATATCCTTACCAAGTAATTTTGAAGATTGATTGGCACAAACATAAATCAGCAGCATAGTGAGCGGTATGTGTCTTTGGCTAGACGCTTATTATCGACTAAAGCAAATTGGTAACTTGATCTTTTTCGAGCATAAGAAGGTGTATCTAAATAACCCAATAAGGACATAGCATCACTCGAAAAGATAGGATCGGCATAGTACTTAGTCGAAACGACCTATGACTGGAGCATAGTATCGTGCCTGCATAAAAATTAGTATGAACTACCAACCAATAAAAATGCTTTTTACTATTTACGAAATGGCTTGAGTTAATATGTTGTGTAGCGGATTCAGGTCACCGTGATATCCCTTTACATTTGCATTAATCCATTCATCTTTTGATATGTCTGGCCAATGAACCGTTTTTCCCAAAAAGAAATATAACTCTTCGAAGAAAAAGCGCTGTGTTCTTCCATTGCCTTCTCTAAACGGGTGCACGACATTGAGCTCACAAAAGATATCTGTGATGTCATGAAAGAAGCTGGCTTTTGGGTTTCCCCAGTCAAGAGCGTGGATTCTGGATAATTGCTTATTTAGTTCTGCTTCGACTCTAGAGCAGGTACAAAAACGCGTATTTCCTTTGGAAATATCGACCATTCTTAACTTTCCAGCCCAGTCATAAACGTCTTGAAATAAATGAAAATGCAGGCCTTTGAAATGATTGAGATCAAATTCAGATAGGGAGGTAATACTCGAAGAATATTCACTGTAACGAAATGCAGTAAACTCTAGTTCTGCTTCAGTTAATTCATCATGGTTAGTGATGTTTAACTTATTAATGAGTACATCGGATTCAGGGTAACAATAACTATCCTGAATCACTCCATACTTATCTTGCATACTTAGCTTTTAAATCATCAATTGATTTGCCGAGCTTTTCTTTCTTGAAATACAAACCTTCGTAACGAGAGCTTGTCTCGAAATTGCTCATTTTAGGTACAAAAGTGCGAGTACCTTGTCGTTTCTTAATTGCTGTCGATTGCATAAATATCTCCAAAAATCACTCTAAAATTATAGCATCAACCTGAAGGCTATTTCTACCAACGGTTCAAACTAAAACAGTCCACTTTCACCTTGTGCATATTCCGGAGCATCGTGAACAGTGATTCCGGCCCATCGTGAACACCCGTTCTGGTTTT
>NZ_BMQI01000056.1 GCF_014648035.1 Shewanella algicola
CTTACCGCTCCCTGTTTTATTTTTATGAAAAACTGAGGCGACAACTATCCTGACACAGGGGGTGGGTGTTCTCTTACCTTCAAGCCGAACTCACCTGGAGTTTTCTTTTGCTCTGACATTCTTCCAAGCTCAAGATAGAGCTCATCAATCGCGTCAGAGATAAATTCATACCACTCATAAGACTCCGCAGTAATAAACAACTTACATAAATCTTTGTATCCAGGTCTATATCCAAACCAGCGACACATTTGCATTAACGTGTCATAAGCTTTTGAGCTTCTAGTGAAATAGGAAATCGTTAGACCTTCTAAAGTTAGTCCCCTAGAAAGCTTATGCCCCCCTATCACAATGGCCGACAAGCCATTCGTTTTGTAAGCTGAATAGTCTAGGCTTTCGGTAGATTTACCGTGGACTGCAAATACCTTAGTCTTTCCAATTGCTCTTTTTAAATGCGGGTAAATATCCTCAAAAGTTTCGTTAATTTCGAAGAATTTGTTAAAACTGTGTTGAAGCTCCAAAATCGCTTCGCTCTTTCCTAGAGCTGCCTCAAGAGGATATCCAAGTGCATAATCTGCTGCGTTACGAATTTCATCCATATACTCATCAACAACTTCAGCAATTTTGTCTTGCAGAACGGTTAAATGAGTCATGTTTATCAACATTGTATTATGAGCTTTTGGTGCACCGAGAAGAGACCTCACTGCCACTGTGATCAAATAACACCTAATGGCTTCTTTTAACGACTCAGGCAAAACACCAACAGGAGTATCTTTCTTACTTTTTACTGGTAGAAGCCTTTCATAATCGTCAACTATGACTACTGGGTCGGCTTTAGTATCATTATTAGACTGAAAAAAGTGCTTTTGCCCTACATAGCTATCTGGAGTTGGTATCCTGATCATAAAATCAGCTGGAAAGAGATCATCACCTATATTTATGTGCTCTTCGTCTGGATTAATAAATATATTTGCAAATGGAGTTGCAGTGTAACCAATATAAGTTGACCGATTAAAGAGAGACAGGATCTTTCTTATATTGTTATTGATAGCAGTAATGTCACCTTTTTCGTGCTTGGTATTAATTGACGCATAGTCAGCTTCATCATCTATCAACAACAGTTGGGTGTTTAATTTTTGTCCTGCTTCAACATCTAGACTATGCTTCTCGGCGATCCATTCATATAAGTTATTGAGTACCGATGCCCACTTTTTAATAACAAAAACTATAGGGCCTCCAACTGATGAAAAGTGAATTCCAAAGCTATTTGCTACTGACTTTTTAAAGTCACCATCAGTCGTTGTGCAATACAAAGCTCGCAAATTCTCATCTCTATATTTTCCAACTCCTATCGGAAGTCCACTTTCATACCTTTTTTTAGACTCTTTACCGATTACACCTTCATCTAAACGCTCTTGTGTCTGAGTTCTCAGCTCGTTGAGGTGGCCCCCTAATACGACAATAACTTTGTATCCAGAATCTATAGCTTTGTTAATTAAACCTAGATAGTTTTGCGTCTTACCTGACTGCACATTTCCCATTACCAGTCCTCGGCGATTCCACTTACCCTCTTTATGTGGATCACCTGAGCAATCTAGTATTTCATCAATAGTTTTTTCTGTTTTCTTGATAATATCTAAGGAACGGCCCTGATCTATTAGGTACTCTTTATAGGCCTTCCAGTAGTGCCACTCTAATTCACCGCGTTTATGATCCAGCCACCTTTCAACTTTTGGGCTTGCTAAAATAATCGGGGGTTCGTCAATAACGACATTTATATTTGTCTCGATTTTAAACTTTATGGTTTTCCAATCGTCTTCACTAAATGTCTTATACTGTGGAAGCATAAATTTGAGCTGTTCAATAGTCTTCCCAATGAACGCTTCATCAACTTTTTCTCCAGATGCCTTAGCTTCGTTGAAAATCCTAAAAAGAGTATTGGTACAGTCTTCTATAGCTACTTGTTCCATAGTGCTTTAAATCCTTCTAGTAAATCGTCATAGCTAATGTCATTCTGATTAATTTGATTTGGTTCTGAAGACATTTTTTCATAGATATGATGAATGGGAACTTCCTCTGACAAATGCGTCAAATACTTAATAAGATCGGAAGCTTGTTCTCTATCTAGAGTTACCAACAACTTCTTCAGAAGAGTGTTATCTTTCGATATTTCATAGCTAATACTCTTATTTCTTTCATTTTCATTTATATTCCAGAACGAGTTAGCTTCTTCTAAACGTCCTCTATAACGGTAAGTTTTTTGAGACCTTTTTATTGGCTCTCTAATCAACTGTTTTAGTTTAACTTTTACTTTATGCGGGATCTCAAGCGACGATTTCTTAACGTCTGTAGACCATTCATCATCTAAGCTGGTAGGTACATTCACCTCAACCCTAGCCAACTTTCCAAGTTGTGATAGCCTAGTTAAACCAAACCATCCCCCCGAGATAATAAGCCTGTTCGCTCGGTAAACATATAGCCCTTGATTAGCTGTTATTTGGTCTGCCCCACCTAAATTATCGAGGTCAGTTTTTGTCAATTTAGATTCATGAGGCAATATGTGGACTCTAAGCTCAATACTCCCTCCTTTTTTTACTCTAAATTTTTGTGACGGGCCTTCTTGGTAACCATTTCTACTTCTCAAGAAGGGATCGAAATTCTCTAGCTTCTGAAAATTAAAATAAAAACTTATCGCTCTTTTTCCTTCCATAAATTTGTGAAAGTGCAAGCGAACATAACTTTTGAGGCTAGCTAGATCTTGACCCAAGATCCCCTGAAGTTCAGCAATTGGATAACCATTATATTTGCTAATATTTTCCCATATAACAGCTGTTCCTGATGTCCCAAACTTAATGTTAAACTTCGAACATAATTCATCTGTTTCTTTCTCAGAGTGCTTAATTAATTTCCACGCATTTGCGCTCTCAACTAAATCTAAATCCCAAGTAGCACTCTGAATATTAGATTTTTCACTCTTACTGACAACAGTTAGCTTTCTCGCTTGAGAAAAACTTGCCATCTTCATCCCTGAACCAAACCGCCCTAAATCAAACTCATCTCTGATATCTGATGGGTCTTTACACCCTATTCTCATAGAGTTGATTAGGGTACATTCATCCATTCCGTGGCCATCATCTTTGATAACCAACACCGCATTTCCTTCAACAACATCCATCTCAAAAAAGATATTTTGAGAATCTGCCGTGACTGAGTTGTCAATAATGTCACTGATCGCAGAATTCAGGTTATACCCTATTCTTGATAGCGTCTTGATATGGGATTTAGGGTTTGGCGATAGGTCAATATGTTCAGACACTAGTAATTTCCTCCCAAGAAATATTCCAGTAACTAATTACCCTAGAAAGCGCCAAATTTTCTCTAAGATCTAAACCGTCAGCCGATGCTGTTTCAATCGCAATCTTCAGTGCTATAAGTCTGTCTTCCAAACCTGCTATTTTGTCGCAGTAATTTTCAAGCAGAAGATCCTCTTCAAAAAACTCTTCTATCCAAAAATCAATTTTATTCTGTTCTAAACTTGGGAAATTTAATAGTGATGACTTAACAAGTTGCTCTTCCTCCTCCTCCGATAAAACACCATCGTTACAGGCGACGTATAGAGCCATCTTGATAATATTTTCTTCGTAAACCATATATAAGTTTCTCCACATATCCTTGTAAGCGTATAAATTCCATTCAACTTAATCTAGCACCACTCATTTTCTCCTCATCTGTATCTAGAGGCAGTAGTTCTTTACCCTATAAATTAAATCAGCAATACAATGGCTGTCACACCATTGTCCCATCGATGCTATATGGATAAAACACCTTGACTGTCGTCGCAAACACATGATAATTATGAGTAATATTTTATTCTAACAAAGGAATATACAACTAGATAGAGATATTTATAAAGGCACCGACAGAAACTAAACTGTCTATTTATCGACCACTAAAAATCGTATTTTAAAGAAACTACAATACTCATTCATCATTAATACTAAGTGCCAACACATACCTTGTACTTCTTCCACCCGCGCCAGTCTTGACCAAACACTGTTGATCCACAAGTTGAGCCAAATGTCGGATGGCGGTGGCGCGGCTGACTTTAGCGACTTTTTGATATTGGCTACTGCTTATCCCATCATTAAAGTCACCATCAAGTAATCTATTCAACACTTTCATTTGTTCTGTGGTTAACGTTGCAGTGAGTAAGTGTTGGTCAACTCGACGCCAAAACTGGGTTTTAGCAGTAGTTTGCTCAATGATATTAATAGCATGAGGCGAATAAACCTATTAATTGCCTCATCACTCTCACTTACCACCTCAATAAGACGTTAAATGGCCATTTCGGTATAATCATTTACCGACTCAACAACCCCGAAGCGATAGCAAGTTAATGACATCTAAGCTGACTGATTTATCTTTATCACCACATCTTGCTAGGCCTAAACTAGCATTGAAAAGTAAAAAAACTCAGTTTGAAAAACTAAGCTTTTACGGCAATGATTGACGTGTAAATGACAAAACTTAAACTTTTATAGATAATAAAGTTTGAATAATGAACAAAACACGTCAATAATCAACGTATATTTAAACCTAATCAAACCAGATGCGAAAGTCGAACATGCTGAATACTAAGGCCAGAACACAACTACAGAATGCACTGCCTTTGGGAATGGTAGCCACAAAACCATGGCTTGAAGCACAAGGGCTCAGCCTGCACTTTCTGGACAATGCTGTACGTAGCCGAACTTTAATTCCCCTCACCGCTGGGGTTTATGTAAGACTGGAGGCAAATCTCTCCTGGAAAGGTCTTGTTGCTTCTGTACAGCGTATGTCAGATAGTCCTATTCATGTGGGCGGCTTAACAGCGTTAGAGCTTGAGGGTTTGGGGCATTATGTGTCTATCGGCGATAAACCTAAAATACAGCTTTATTCTAATTCCGCATTACCTCGCTGGCTGGACAGAATCGATATTTCAGCAGAGTTTGAATGGCATGGTACAAAACGTATATGGCCAGAAACACTGATGCACAATAGTCAATATCTACGACAAAACACGTGGAGAGAAGCACTCCCTCCGCTTTTTTATTCTTGTCCAGAAAAAGCGATTCTTGAGCTCTTAACCACAGTGCCCCAACACACTAGCTTTGAACACGCGGATCAAATTCTGCAGGGGTTGAGCAACCTTTCACCACGTAAGTTGGATGTCTTACTTAAAGCCTGCTGCAGCATCAAAATTAAACGGCTATTTCTTTGGCTGGCAAATAGACAACAACATGCCTGGTTTAAGTATCTGACACCTGAACAATATGACCTAGGAACAGGCAAGCGACTTATCGCACAAAACGGCAAACTAGAGCCAACTTGGCAAATCACTATACCCAAGGAGATGTAACCAAGATGGATAGAAAAAGCCATTACTATCGACAGGTCCAACTGTTACTACAAGTTATACCCTTTGTTGCCCAGCACGATTGCTTTGCTCTTAAAGGAGGGACGGCAATCAATTTGTTTGTTCGTGACTTTCCAAGGCTTTCCGTTGATATTGATCTGGTATTCCTGCCCATGATGGCAAGGCAACAAGCCTTACTGACAATTAAAGAGAACTTAGATACATTGGCTTCATCCATCATAAACAGCATCGATAACACCCGCGTTATTCGTTCATACCAAGATAAAATTGATGCGCTACGTCTATTAGTAGAACGAAATGGTGTTCAAATTAAAATAGAGCTTTCTCCAGTTCTACGTGGGACAGTTTACGAGTCAAAACTCATTTCTGTAAATGAAGCTGTTGAAGATGAATTTGGTTTTGCTGAAATGGTAGTTGTGAGCTTTGCCGATCTGTATGCGGGTAAGATTTGTGCGGCGCTCGATCGCCAACATCCAAGAGATCTTTTCGACATAAAGCAATTACTTGATAACGAAGGGCTTACCGATGAACTGCGTAAAGCACTACTGGTATATATTATAAGCCACCCTCATCCAATCGCCGAACTACTAAATCCTCATTTTAAAGACATCTCAGATGTGTATCGAGGTGAATTTATTAACATGGCTGAATACGATATCCCACAGATAGAGCTTGAGGCTGCACGGGAACAGTTAGTGAAAATAATAAACATCTCGCTAACACAAGAAGAGCGAGCATTTTTATTGTCGTTCAAAAACCGATCACCCAACTGGTCATTGCTTGGACTTTCCGGAGTTGAACAATTACCCGCCATACTTTGGAAGCAGCAAAACTTAACTAAGATGTCTCCAGATAAGCATGCATATGCTTATGACCGGCTTAAAAGAGTTCTTGCTGCCAAGCCCGCAACTCCAGTTTAATTTAAGCATTCAATTTGTGAAAATAGCAATTTATTCGCCTCACAAATTGAGGAGATTAGAGTTGTTAATGGCCTCATTACTCTCATTAGCAAACTCAATAACACCTTGGCTGGCATTTCGTTATAATCATTTATTGATTCAATATCCTTCTATTCCAATAACCCAATCCGGCTGTAATTAATGACACCCAAACTGACTGAAGTATCGACATCATCACAAACCGCTATGCCTCAATCTACATTGAAAAATGAGCAGGCCAATAAAGTGTTTATTATCGGTCTACCACGCACGGGCACCACGAGTGTCAGTGTGGCGTTGCTGGAGCAAGGCTTAACGGTTGCTCACCAGGCGTTTACCAAACAGGCCTTTATGTTGGCCGATGCGGTGTCTGACGCGCCGTGTTTTAGTGATTATCGGCAGCTAGATGTGTTATTCCCTAACGCTAAATTTGTTTATTTAGACAGACCGTTAGATAAGTGGCTGCCGTCGATGCAAATGTTACTTGGCCGAATGATGGTGCATTTAGACAAAGACACTGGTCGGTTTCATCCGGTAATGAAGCGCAGTTTTAATCACTGCTTTGATATATGGCAAATTGAAGATGTAGCAGATGAAGCCCACTTAACGGCTTGTTATCAGCGCCACCAGCAGCAAGTGTTAAACTACTTTGCTGGCCGAGATGACTTTATATCCATTGATATCAGCATTGCAGGTAGCCTTACTGCGCTATTGCAGTTTATCGGCTTACCTTTGCCAAGTGAGGTTGAATGTCCGCAACTCAACCTTTCGCATCTAAATGGCCCACAACTAAACTTTCCACAATTAAATATGGGCCGTAATGTGGCTAGTTGGGATGAATATAAACACCCCAATAAAATCAGTGCCAATGCCTCAGGCCCTGACAAGCGTAAGTTTTTTGATTACCGCCTTGATTAAAAGCGTTTCGATTAGTGAACGGTGAGTGTTAAATTGATTAAGTTCACTGGGCCATTGTATAACCCAATAATTACCTTGACTAAAATGAAACAAAAATTTTACATTAGTAAAATAATGAGTGCTATGGAAAGTGCTTTGATCCTTAAAGCGAGTATTACCGCTTTGTTGTTCAGCTAAATAACACCTGGTGTTATCTCCTTCCGTAAAGCATTTATTTATACTAATGCGTCACTTACCCAATACTTAAGCCACATAAATAAGTGTTGATGTGTTTACTTTTTCTTAAAAAAGCAAAAATAAAATGAAATTACCTTTAATAATCGGCTGTTTAATTTTAGCAGGATGTAAATCCACTCCATACGCAATGATTGATGGTAGCCAGAGTAAAGTTTCTGATGCCGACAATTACAATGTTGAAATTGTCGCCATTGATGGTGCGTTTCAATCAGGCAAACTCACCAAAAATATTAAGCCGGGTTATCACACCGTTCATTTAAGTACCACAGGCCCATTACGCAGTAGAAAGGCCACCTCGACATTGGTTTATCCGCTGGTTGCCAAAGAATGTATGCGGTATGTAGTAACAGCTCAACATGGCCCAAGTAACAAAGATGCGTGGGAGATAAGAGTATTAGATGAGCGCCTTATTCCAACCTGTACACCCTCGCCTGTTGAGCCAGAGCAGGTAGTAGTGATCCCCAATTATGCTAAACCATCATCTGAGGTTAGCTGCTTAACCGCGAATGAATTAACCCAACAAACAACGCCCGTGGTGCTATTAAACTCGGTTGCAGCATGCATTAAATCTCAAGATTATGACTCTGCAATTAGTGGCTACTTTTTAGCGGGCGCTTATGCTTACTTCGATACCTTGCGTGTGCCTAATAAGCCGTCACACGAGGTGGTTGAGTTAATCAAAAAAGATTCTATTTGGACTTTGTCTGCCCTTGAACAACAACACTTTGAACAAAAGTTGGCCGAGTATTTAGGGTCTGAACAAAAACAAACTGCGTGTAGCTGGGTAATTAGCGTTGGCGAGCCCGATTATGCGCCGCTGTATATGCAGCAACATCAACCTAATGATGCAGTAATCACAGAAACGACCACTGAATTGCCGGCAGAGATAAAAGACACATTGTTTAAGGCAACACTGACTGATTATCTTGGCTGCCCACTACCATAAAGGCACTAATACGTACCGAGAGTAAAAACCGCCATTACTGGCGGTTTTGTAGTATGTCTTACTGGGCTTTTATAAACTCATAGCCGCCTTTTACGGCGCCCCAAACTTGTTGGTCGTTACTGTCAAAGCCGCGATCCCAACTTACGATTTTATCCTTAGTCACTACCGCTTATGAGGTAGAATAACTGGCGCCAAGTAATTGGTTCAAACATTGTTTGTCTTTGGTTGGGCCTTAAAATATTGCTGCTGTGCAGACCAAGCTATCTACGTATTAACTTGGTCTGCAATAAAATAAAAGTAAACAGCCCAGTTAATTAAATTAACTGGGCTGTTTACTTGTTTGGGCACTATCTTGGCTCATAATACGACTAAGTACAGTAAACCCTACTGGGTGTAGCTTATGTAAAATTAAATAATTAAATCCTTCATTAAGCCTTCTAGCACATCAGCTTGTTTACTGAGGCGTTCAATTTCTTCAGCGGTTGTGGTCACCAATGTCATCACCTGAATAGAACTGCTTCTGACTGAATCGACATCGTTAGCAATATTGTCTGCCACACTACCTTGTTGCTCTGCTGCGGCGGCAATTTCTAAGCTTCTGTCTGATATATGCTGATTTTGTTCTGCTATTTCACCAATGTTTTGGCTGGCGCTGGTCATTAGCTGTTCGCTTGATTCGGCTTCTGTCACCGTTTTGGCCATTACGCTCATCACGCCTCGGCTATTAGTTTGCAGGGTTTCAATAATTTTTTGAATCTCTACTGTTGCAGCTTGAGTACGCCCTGCTAGGGTTCTTACTTCATCGGCAACCACAGAGAAACCACGGCCTTGCTCACCGGCTCTGGCGGCTTCAATTGCCGCATTAAGCGCAAGTAAATTAGTTTGGTCTGAAATGGCATTAATGGTTGAAATGACTTCACCAATTTGAGTCGCACTATTATCGAGCTCCGACACAGCAACAGACGCATCGCGTACTTCGACAGCGAGTTGATTAATCTCAACCAAGGTTTTTTGGATTTGGCTTTGTCCTTGAGTGGTTTTTTGGGTGGCATGCGATGTCTGAGTTGAAGACTCTTGCGCATGACTGGCCACCTCACGAATAGACACGGCCATCTCTTCAGTGGCACTGGCAAGCGAGTCGATACGCTCTTGCTGCTCACTGGCTAGCAGGGTGTTTTCATCGCTACGCACCCGCAACTGTGCACTAATTTGTTGGATTAATGCCACGGCTTCTTGGGTGGTTTTAACCAATAAATGCTCACGTTCTGACACTCTGTCAACGGTGCGGGCTATCAAGTTAAATTCGTTACGAGATGGTGCATAACCAATTCGTGATGCCAAATCACCCTCAGCTAATTTACGTAAGGCTTCGTAAATATGAAATAAGCCACCACCAATAAAGGTTTTAATGTAGTACGAGCACATAAACATCAATATCAAGCTAGCTGCTATAGCAATAATATGGCCAAAACCTAAACCAGCAAACAGGCTTTGCGAACTCACATAGCTAATGCTGTAACCTTGGCCTGCTACAGTGGCCGAAATGTCGCTGTATTGGCCAATACTCAAATTGGTATTTTGCAGTACTGCGGCTAATTCGCTAGACGGTATTTGCGCGGAGGCTGCAAGCTTTGCCACCACGTCAACTTGGTTTTGTGCTTCTGTAGAATGTTGTGATGACATTACGTCAATCAAGCAAGCAGTGATCACCACAATCGCCAGTAAAGCGGTGAACAACAGCGCGAAAAAATTCTCCTGCAGTTTGACGCTAATTAAATATTTATCGATCCAACGAAATGCAACTTCTCTCACAACGATACCTCCAAGGAAAAGCCTGTTTTCAGGGTAATAGCTGACAAAACGCCATAAAAAAACAATATTAAGATTATAAGATGGCTATAGATTTACTGCATGCAAGCATAGCTGACAATTGAAATTAGATATCGCTAAATCATTAAAACTGACACCCAGATCACGTAAAATCGCAGCGTTTGTTAACGGCATATTATACAAAAGCCCTGCGACAAATTGCCGACAGGGCTTTAGCTTCAATTTCAATAGCGCTATCGATAACTTAGCGTTTGGTTTTAACAAACTTACGCTTTTTTAGCGGCTATGGCTGCGGCAACTTGATTAACCGCTGTACCACCTAATACGTCACGCTTTTCTAAACAGGCTTCGATAGTGAGGTTTAGATATACATCATCACTGATCACTTTGGCAAATTTTTGCAACTCTGCCACGGTTAAGTCTTCAATCGGCTTTTGCTGACTAATGGCAAAGACCACGACCTCACCAACTACATGGTGCGCTTCACGGAACGGCATGCCTTTAGCCACAAGGTAGTCGGCGAGTTCTGTCGCGTTTGCATAACCTTGTTGGGCTGCAACTAAGGCTTGTGGGCGATTCACTTTAAGGCCCGACAATACTAATGCGGCCATGTCTAAACAAATGGCCCAGCTGTCGACGACATCAAATAAACCTTCTTTGTCTTCTTGCATGTCTTTGTTATACGCCAATGGCAAGGCTTTCATGGTGGTTAAAATACCCATTAAGCTGCCATAAACACGGCCAGTTTTACCACGGATAAGCTCTAACGCATCTGGGTTTTTCTTTTGTGGCATTAACGATGAACCAGAAGTGACTTCGTCTGCTAGTGAGATAAAGTTAGCTTCGCCAGAGTTAAAGAAAATTAAGTCTTCTGCCATACGGCTTAAGTGCATCATGCTGATTGACGCCGCGCTGCATAACTCAACCACATGGTCACGGTCTGACACGCTGTCTAGGCTGTTTAAGGTAGGGCGAGCAAAGTTTAATGCCGCCGCTAACGCGTGGCGATCAATGGGGTAAGCAGTACCTGCTAATGCGCCAGAACCTAGCGGGCATGAATCGGCACGGTTTAGAGCATCTTGCAGGCGGCTAATGTCGCGCTCATACATTTCTACATAGGCTAGCGCCCAATGGCCAAATGTGACCGGTTGTGCACGCTGTAAGTGAGTGTAACCCGGCATAACCGCATCAACTTCACGCTCTGCTAAGTCAATTAACTCTGCGTGCAATGTACCTAAACGCGTGAGTAATGCCGCGCCTTCTTTTTTGCACCACAGTTTTAAGTCGGTGGCGACCTGGTCGTTACGTGAACGGCCAGTATGGAGTTTTTTACCTAAGTCGCCCACTTTGGCAATCAGCTTTTGTTCTACAAAACTGTGAATGTCTTCTGCACCGTTGCTGATAATGGCTTGCGGATCATTACCCACCTCGAGGAGCAATTCATTTAATGCGGCTTTTAAATCTGTGCATTCTTGCGCGGTAATAATACCTACGCTGGCAATGGCGTCTGCCCATGCGATTGAGCCGACAACGTCTTGTTCAAATAAGCGATAATCAACTGGCAATGAGTCATTAAATAACTTAAAAAGTGCACTGGTTTCGCCCTGAAATCTTCCGCCCCATAATGCCATGTCGGTATCCTCTGTGTTGAAAACTATTTTAAGAACTGGCTGTTCAATAATCGATTAAGCAACCTGAGTTCAGGTTAGCTGGTATTCACTTTCTTATAATGACTCTTAGATGACCCAAAAGTCATTATAAGAAAGGCGCTTTGCAGCGCCTTAAATGGTATTGGCGTAAACCTTATTTAGTGTTTAACGCACGAATACGGCT
This sequence comes from Shewanella algicola, assembly GCF_014648035.1. Classification (GTDB taxonomy): domain Bacteria; phylum Pseudomonadota; class Gammaproteobacteria; order Enterobacterales; family Shewanellaceae; genus Shewanella; species Shewanella algicola. The sequence goes on from NZ_BMQI01000056.1 coordinate 12,116, forward strand.
TGCTAAAGAGTATAACCGGATAAAGCCTTCAGCATGCTTTTGGTCGTACACATCATCTTCGCCAAAGGTAGCGAAAGATTCTGAGTACAAGCTGTTTGGTGAACGCTTTTTAACTGCTGTCGCCTGGCCTTTGTATAGCTTAATCACAACATCACCGTTAACAGATTCTGCTAATGATTCAGATGCGGCGATAAGCGATTTACATAAAGGCGTAAACCAACGACCGTCGTATACTAGATGCGACATTTGGCCAGCAATTTGTTCGCGCCAGGTACGGCTGGTTTTGTCTAGTACTAATTCTTCAATGGCACGCAGACCAGCAAACATTACCGTGCCGCCTGGTGTTTCATAGCAACCACGAGACTTCATGCCCACTAAACGGTTTTCAGTAATGTCGATACGACCTACGCCATGCTTACCGGCGATATCGTTGAGTGTCATCAGTGCAGCATAGGGTGATAATGCTTCATCATTAACATGAGTTACACGGCCATTTTTAATCGCCAGTGATACATATTCTGGCTCATTTGGCGCATCTTCAGGGGCGACAGTCATTGTCCACACGCCTTTTGATGGCTCGTTCCATGGATCTTCTAATTCGCCGCCTTCGTGCGAGATGTGCCATGCGTTAGCATCGCGGCTGTAAATCTTGGTCGCTGATGCGCTAGTTTTAATATTACGCTCAGCAAGGTAATCAAGTAAGTCTTCACGGCTACGCATTTCCCATTCACGCCATGGGGCAATCACTTTTAAATCTGGCGCAAGGGCAGCAAAACAACCTTCAAAACGTACTTGGTCGTTACCTTTACCGGTACAACCATGACATACCGCGTCTGCACCCACTTTACGAGCTACTTCAACTTGCGCTTTCGCAATAATTGGACGCGCCATTGAAGTACCTAGTAGGTAAGTCCCTTCATAAATTGCGCCTGTAGCGATAGTTGGGTAGATGTAATCGGCAACAAATTCTTCTTTAAGGTCAACGATATGACACTCGCTAGCACCTGAGGCTAGTGCCTTTTCAGTTAGGCCAACTAATTCTTCTTCGCCCTGACCTACGTCGGCACAAAATGCAACGATTTCACAGTCATCATAGGTTTCTTTTAACCATGGGATAATGGCTGAAGTATCTAAACCACCTGAGTACGCGAGTACCACTTTTTTAACGCCGGATTTTTTCACTGCATTAGACATGTTAAGTTCCTACAATCAATCATTTATGTTTATTTAAACGCTATAACGCCTTTGGCATTACGACTTAATCTTTTTACTCACTTAATAATGATACCAATACTGCATTTTGCGCATGCATGCGGTTTTCTGCTTGATGTAAAATCAATGAACCTTCGCCGTCCATCACCTCATCGGTCACTTCTACGCCGCGGTGTGCAGGCAAGCAATGCATAAAGTATTTAGCGCCTGCTTTGGCCATAAGCTCACTGTTAACTTGATATGGTGCAAAACGTGCTTTAATGTCAGCAAGCGGCGTATCATCACCCATTGAAATCCAAGTGTCGGTATAAATAGCATCATGGCCTTCGATGGCATTAATGTCAGCACTTAAGATTAGCTTGCCGCCATTTTTTTGCGCCAAAGCTTGTGCTTCGGTGACGATAAGCGCGTCAGGGAACGCACCTTCTGGGCAAATAACTGTCATGGTTAAGCCTAAAATAGCCGCGCCGTAAATCAGTGAATGCGTGACATTATTACCATCACCAACATAAGCCAGTTTTGCTTTGCTGACATCATCAAACTGTTCTGACAGGGTTAAAAAGTCTGCAAGTGCTTGGCATGGGTGATACAGATCAGACAATGCATTGATGACAGGTACGCTACCGTGTTCAGCAAGTTGTTCGATGGTGGTGTGCGAATAGGTTCTGGCCACTATCGCATCGGCCCAGCATGAAATGTTTGTAGCAAAGTCGGCTACGGTTTCACGCTGGCCTAATGCACCATTTTGTTGGTCTAGGTATAAGCAGTGACCACCTAATTTATTAATGCCAATGTCAAAGCTGACTCGGGTGCGAAGTGATGGCTTTTCAAATAACATCACCACACTTTTACCATCTAAGGCACGACGGTACTCAGCTGGATTATTTTTAATTTTTTTAGCCAGTTCGATAATGGCTAAAAGCTGAGTTTGAGTTAATTCTTTAATCGACAATAGGTGCTGCATATACTTCTACTCCATTTAAGGTTGTATTTGAGTCCCGACAGACCCACCTTTTACTAATGTTTTTAATTGTTCGGCATCGCGCCAAGAAGCGACCTGTACAGGCTTACCCATCCACTGAGCAACTTCTAATGCGGCTTCAACTTTTACTTTCATGCCTTTTTCAATCACCCCTTGGGCAACCAAGTATTCGATTTCGCTTTTGTTTAAGCTGCTAATCAGTTGGCCTTTGCCATCGAGTACACCAGAAACGTCAGACAATAGCACTAAGGTACCATTAACTAACTTGGCCAGTGCTGTTGCAGCTTGGTCAGCGTTAACGTTTAGCATATCGCCTTGGCTCGAAATCGCAATCGAGCTGCAAATTGGCATCCAACCCTGATTTAAAATGAAGTTTAAATATGTGGCGTCGTTTGGCTCAACTTCACCGACTAAACCTAAGCGCTCATCTTTAATTTTGGCAGTAACCATATTGCCGTCGCCGAGGCTCATACCTACGCTTACAATGCCCGCTTTTGCTGCAGCGGCTTGTAAAATTTTGTTTGAGGTACCGGCTAGCGCACCGACAACAATGGGGATTTGATCTTCTGGTGTTACACGTAAACCGTCTAGCTTAATGGTTTCTTTGCCGTTAGCGGTTAATTGTTCATCAACCAAACAACCACCGCCATGAACTAACAGTACTTGCTGACCCGCTGCGATCATTTCTGCAGCGGCTGTCATTAGACGTGCCATTCCCATTTCACATTGGAGTAATGCACCGCCGACTTTAAGCACTAACACTGGTTTTGTAGCCATTATTGTTGTTCCTTTACTATTGCGACCCGATTACAAACCGAAATGGATATTGATGCACTGCAGCCCTTGGCTAGCAGCACCTTTCATTAAATTATCAATTGCACTGGCAACCACTAAATAACCGCTGTTTGCATCAAATTTCCAACCAACGTGACAGTTTGGTGTATGCACTACATCATCGACTTTAGGGAACATGTTGTGCTTTACGGTCACGATAGGTGAGCTGTCATATACGCTATACGCTTTTTCAATGTCGGCTTCCGTCGTACCCGGCTTTAACTGCACTGTAATAGTGGCCAAAATACCGCGTTTAAAGTTGCCTAAATGTGGGGTAAAAATTACCTCTTGGCCTAAATGAGTGGCAATTTCAGGTTGGTGTCTGTGACCTAATACACCGTAAGGCGTTAAGCTGACTTCGCAAAAGTTAGTGTGTAACTGCGCTTTACGCCCTGCACCCGTAACACCACTCACCGCGTTAATGACTGGGTATACTTCAGTTAAAAAAGGTTTAAGCGGTTTTAATGCCGTTAATGACGCCGTTGGGTAGCAACCTGCAACGGCAATCATTCTGGTTTGCTTAATTTTGTCACTATTCCATTCCGCTAAACCGTAAACGGCTTCGGCCAACACTTCTGGATAAGTGTGTTCAAAACCGTACCACTTAGGATATTGTGCGATGTCTGCAAAGCGATACGCGCCACTGAGGTCAAATACCGCCAAGCCTTGTTTGTAAAACCATGCCGCTAACTCCAAACTTACTGAATGCTCAGTCGCTAATACCACGCCGTCAGCCTGGTCTACGATTTGTTGTTTTGCTTCATCAGTAAGTGGAGATAGCGTATAAGCCATATGACTGTATGTAGGGTACAAGTCGGCTAATTTACGGCCTTTGTCTAAACTGTTTTCCGACACATATAAGCCTTGAACCGAAAGGTTGCTGTCGGCATTAATCAACGAAGTAATTTGTGCACCTGTGTATCCACTAGCGCCAATAATTGCGATGCTTTTCATAAGTTTGATTTTTCTTAATTGATAGTTATCGAGAGTTTTTAGCATAGCCCATTTAGGCAGGGGACGCCGAATAAAGGACTATCGTCGCAGGAAGTTAGCGTTGATAATTGATATAGTGGATTTAACAGTCAAAAAGCACATATTTATTTTCATTTGTAACGTTCAATTAATGGTGTCGGTTAATGCTGTTTGCTAGACTAACACACAATATTAATTATGCAATATATGTGAATAAGTATTTTGCGTATAATTTTTTAGGATAGTCATATGAGCACATTACCTGATCTAAAAAGTTGTTTTACACAGCTGATTGCAGCGCCATCTGTTAGCGCACTCGACGCTGAAGACGATATGAGTAACCATGCAGTTATCAACTTGTTGCAAAATTGGTTTACTGAGCTTGGTTTTGACTGTGAAACCCCAACGGTTGAAGATTCGCGCAATAAGCAAAATTTAATTGCTCGTATTGGTCAGGGAAACGGCGGATTATTACTCGCTGGCCATACCGATACTGTTCCTTTTGACGAAGGGCGCTGGAGCCAGAGCCCCTTTGAGATGATTGAAAAAGATAATCGCTGGTATGGATTAGGCACCTGCGACATGAAAGGCTTTTTTGCATTAGTGCTTGAGGCGTTAAAAGACATGCCGCTTGATCAATTTAAACGTCCACTGACTATTTTTGCCAGCGCCGATGAAGAAACCACCATGAGCGGCGCTAAAGCCTTTGCCGACTCTAAGGCTGTGGCCCCCGATTATGCAGTAATTGGTGAACCCACCAGCTTAAAACCTGTCTATATGCACAAAGGCCATTTAGCGCAAGGTATCCGAGTCATTGGACGCAGTGGCCATTCGTCAGATCCTGCTCGTGGTTTAAATGCCATTGAAGTGATGCATAAAGTGATTAGCCAGTTAATGAAACTTAAACAGCATTTAAGTGAAAACTACCGCGAAGATGCCTTCACAGTGCCTTACCCTACAATGAACTTTGGCCATATACATGGTGGTGATGCGGCTAACCGTATTTGTGGTTGCTGTGATTTACACTTAGATATTCGCCCATTGCCGGGCATGGAGTTAGCAGAACTCGAATTAATGGTATTAAACTACTTATCTGATATCAGTAAAGAGTATCCTGGCAGTATTAGTGTCAGTACTTTGTACCCGGGTGCAGAATCATTTGCAGGAAAAGCAGATAACCCTTGGACAAAGCTTGTTGCAGAATTATCGGGTAATGAAGCGGAAGTCGTTAACTATTCGACCGAAGCACCTTATATTAATAAGCTCGGTTGCCAAACATTAGTGTTGGGGCCAGGCAGCATTAACCAGGCCCACCAGCCAGATGAGTTTATTGGCTTAGAATACTTAACGCCAACGGTCGAATTAATCAAAAAAATGATTTATCACGCTTGCATTAAATAACAGTCAAATTTTAGTTAAATATGAAAGCGAAATGTAATAATTTTACGAAATAAAATTACAAAACACAGTGCCAGCGTATTGACCAATTTTGCTACGCTGGGTATTGTGATGTGAGAGATATTGGCAAAATAGTTCTTTTTTCGGGAGTAGGTATGACAGAGCAAACGGCAGATATGTATGCGTCACTTCGATCAAATGTGGGGCATTTAGGCCAGATATTGGGCGAAACAATGCAAAACCATTTGGGTGATGCGTTTTTAGAAAAAGTAGAACAAATTCGTATTTTAGCGAAAAAATCTCGACAGGGTGATGAAGCCTCACGCGATCAAATGTTAGCACTCTTAACCTCATTACCCGACGAAGAGTTGGTGCCTTTTGCAAAAGCCTTTAACCAATTCTTAAACTTAGCCAATATCGCAGAACAATTTCACACCATCAGCCGCAACTGCGACGAATTGGTGTGCGTGCCAGACCCGGTTGAGCAATTACTTGGGCGCATGCTTGATACCGACTTTGATAAAAAAGACGTTATTGAAGGCTTAAAAAACCTAAATATTGATCTCGTGCTCACCGCGCATCCAACAGAAATTTCTCGCCGTACGTTAATTCAAAAGTACGCTGCGGTAGTGGATTGCTTGACTGAGCAAGAAAACAACCAACTCTCTGAGCGTGAACGCAAACAAAGTACCTTGCGCCTACGCCAGCTCATTGCCCAAATTTGGCATACCAACGAGATCCGTAATGAGCGCCCAACGCCAGTTGATGAAGCACGTTGGGGCCTAAGCACAATTGAAACCTCTTTATGGCAAGCTATTCCTGACTTTTTACGCCAACTGAACGATCAAGTTGAGCAAAAAACCGGTCAGCAGTTACCGATTGATGTCTCTCCAGTGCGTTTTTCAAGCTGGATGGGCGGTGACCGCGACGGTAACCCGTTTGTGACTTCAACCGTGACGCAAGAAGTACTAGACCGTAATCGTCATGCTGCTGCCAGACTCTACCTTAAAGACATTGTCGCCCTACTTGGCGAGTTGTCTATGGAACAGGCAAATGAAGAGCTAACAGCATTAACAGACAACAGCAAAGAACCCTACCGTGAAGTGCTGCGCAAGTTACGTTGCCAACTACGCAATACCATTGATTATCTCAATGCGCGCCTTGAAGGTAAACACCCTGATACTGACACCAGCGAGTTAATTTGGCATAAAGACGACTTACTAAAACCGTTAGAGCTTCTTTATAAAAGCTTAACCGATTGCGGCATGAAGTTAATCGCTAATGGCCTACTATTAGATATTTTACGTCGCCTAGCCTGTTTTGGTATTCACATGTTGCGCCTCGATATCCGTCAAGATGCATCACGTCACAGCGATGTTATTGCAGAACTGACTCGTTATTTAGGCATGGGTGACTATAACCATTGGGATGAAAACGAAAAACAAGCGTTTTTATTACGCGAGCTGACCGGTAAGCGCCCGTTAATTCCTGCCAACTGGCAGCCAACTGACGATGTAGCTGAAGTCGTCAGAACCTGTAACTTAGTCGCTAAGCAACCCGCAAATGCATTAGGCTCATACGTTATTTCAATGGCAAGTAAGCCATCTGACGTGCTTGCCGTATTGTTGTTACTTAAAGAAGCAGGCTGTACTAACCCAATGCGCGTAGTGCCGTTATTCGAAACCTTAGCTGACCTTGAAGGTGCAGCAACTTGTATGACAGCGCTACTGAATATTGATTGGTATCGTGGTTACACCAAAGGCATGCAAGAGGTGATGATTGGCTACTCTGACTCGGCAAAAGATGCCGGCGTAATGGCTGCGGCTTGGGCGCAGTATCGTGCTCAAGAACAATTAGTTGCTGTGTGTAAAAAAGCCGAAGTGAAATTGATGTTGTTCCATGGTCGCGGCGGCTCTATTGGCCGTGGCGGCGGACCGGCTCATAAGGCGATTTTATCGCAACCACCGGGATCGGTAGATGGTCGTATCCGCGTAACAGAACAAGGCGAAATGATCCGCTTTAAATTTGGCTTACCTAAAGTTGCGGTCCAAAGTTTAGCCCTATACACATCAGCAGTGATGGAAGCGACATTATTACCACCGCCAGAACCTAAAAAGGCATGGCGCGATTGCATGCAACGTATTGCTGAAGAGTCGGTACAGCATTACCGTGGCATTGTGCGCGAAGAACCCGATTTTGTGCCTTACTTCCGCTCGGCAACACCAGAGGTTGAACTGGGTAAGCTGCCATTAGGTAGCCGCCCAGCTAAGCGTAAAGTGGATGGTGGTATTGAAAGCTTACGTGCTATTCCGTGGATTTTTGCCTGGTCGCAAAACCGCTTAATGTTGCCTGCCTGGTTAGGAGCTGGTGAAGCATTACAAGATGCGGCAGATCGCGGTGAACTAGAGTTACTTCGTGAAATGGAAGCACAATGGCCATTTTTTGAAACCCGTATTTCAATGCTAGAAATGGTGTACACCAAAGCAGAGCCTAACTTAGCCAAATACTATGAGACATGCTTAGTTAAACCTGAACTACACCATTTAGGCGAAAAGCTGCGTCAACGCCTGCAACTGGGAATTGATGCGGTGTTATCACTCACTCAAGCAACAGAGCTGATGTCGCATACCCCATGGAATCGCGAATCAGTCAAACTGCGTAACCCATACATAGACCCACTTAACTTTTTACAAACCGAGCTATTAGCCCGTACCCGTAAAGAAGTTGAGCCGTCTGAATCTGTTCAGCTAGCGCTTATGCTGACCATTGCCGGCGTTGCAGCAGGAATGAGAAACACTGGATGATAAACTTGGTTAAAAGCCTTGGGATGGGTTTACTGTTATTACTGACTGGCTGTGCCAGTCAGTACAGTATTACCGAGTCTCAAATAGAACAATACCTTAATAAAGACATGCATTTTGAGGTAAAACAGGGCAATAAATTAATTGGTGTGTCGCTAAAGCTCAATGATATGCAGGTTGTGTTAGGTGCAAAACCGAATACCATGGCGGTCACAGCTGCAACCATGATCACTGTTAACAACCCGCTGATGCCGATCCATGCAAAATTGAAAACCACGTTTGAGGCTGCACCTTGGTACGATAGCGAAACGAAAAGCATTTACTTACGTCAGTTAGACTTAGTCAAAGTCGAGTCTGAACCGGCTGATATTGAACGTTATATCAGCCAGGCAACACCGCAATTGATGGGTTTTTTACGTAATTACCTTGAAAACCAACCAGTGTACACTTTAGACACTCGTGACAGTAATCAAGCGTTAATGGCAAAAATGACCAAAGAGATTGCGGTTCAGCAAGGTAAGTTGGTGGTGAAGTTTTAAGACATTGATCTTTAGTGATTAAAAAAGCACCTGAGGGTGCTTTTTTATTGCCGCTTTTACGTATTATACCAATCCTTATTAGAATATGATCTATTTTAGGCTGCGTCACTAGACCCAGTACAATGAAAATGACTGTAGGTGTAGTCCTCTACATCAAAGTTATTTGAAGCAGTAATAGGGGTTGTGACACAGCCCCGAAGGGCGAATTTATCAGAGTGGTCTTCTTTGTTAGCCTTTCTTAACGTAGAACGACTATGTCTTCAAAAGGCTGCCTCGAATACCTCACTGATAATTTTCGCTAAAAGAGCAAATTCTAATGCGGATTGGTATTAAAAGTTCTGTGCTGGCTCTATCACCAAAATACTGTCTTGTAGTGGGTTTTCAGATTGCTCATACAAATCCCACACTAACTTATAATCAAGTTCTAACTCAGTAACATAAAACCCATCAACCGGATAAGTTTTTACAACTCTAGCCCCTTTAATTAAGCCAGAAACCAATATCTTAGTATCGCTATTGCTCATTGCCCAGTCATGTACCGCTGTGCTCGAGTTTAACTGCAAACCATACACCTGTTCAGTCAGCTCACGGTAAGCCAAAATTTTAGACGACTCCATCGCCATTAATAGTTGCTCACTTCGGCGCTCAGCAGGTTGGCGGTCAATCGGGGCATATCCCACTGCGGTCAATACTGGATATACACTAGGACGATATTGATTAGAACTGCTTTGAAATAAGCTACAACCACTAAGCAGTATGCAGCCAACGATGAGTAATGTTCTCATGTATAAAATCGCCTTATAGACGCGCAAATTAGAAGTGGCATCACAAGCCATCGGTAATGTGATGTTTGAGTTATTGTGTATCGGTATCGTCATCAGTTTCAGACAACAATAATCCCGTATCGGCGACTAAATCTTTGGTTGTGTAACCGGTGAAATAATTCATACCTAGCTCAAGGGCCGCCGCACCGGCGCCAATATAACCAGAATACAACATGCCGCCTAACAATTTGGATACTGGGCTAATTTCTGTATCGGTAGAAATTTGGTAGATGTCAGACAAAATAGGGATATGGTTTAATATATTAACCGAATCAAATAAATCGTTACCATCCAGGCCATCTTCACCAAATGAAAACGAGTACATATCATCAAGGGTGCTCGAAGCTTCATCGGTAGCTGTTAGCTCATCATGTGTAATGCCCACGGTTGATTGCAATGGATTACTCAGTGCTGTCGATGCTGAAGAAACAGCCGAGGACACTGCGTTAGTCACAGCTGTACTGTTAATCATGCTCGTTTGTAACGAAGACAATAGCTCTTGTTGCATTTGTGAGACTAAGTCATCTGATACGGCTAACGACAATAAATTATCATTGCCTAAGCCTGTTTGCTGCAACAGCTGGTCTTGAAGGTTTTCAACGGAAAGCACTTCAATATTTGACAAGTTAGTTAATGATGAATCAATCGCCTCAGAACCTGATGATAGTGAGCTAAGCAAGGCACCAAAAGTGCTTTGGCCAAGACCGTTTTCTGTAACTGCATCTTGCTGATCCGTAATGGTGTTGACAGCACCTGCGGCTGTTGTAGCAGCGGTTGCAGCAGTATTTAACGAATTTATTAAGGACAAAGTGAATTCCTAATCAAGGCTAAGGGCTGTTGATACTTATTGGTTAAATATCATTCGTCATAAAAACGTGTTAATCAAAGAAAATATTTTTGCCTTGTACCTTACAATTTCAATTATAGGCAACAACTCTCTGTAAAAACTTTTAGTAAAAATTTAAGAGCTCGTCATATCTAAATATTTAATTTCAACAAATAAACATATTGAAACAGATAAAGATATTGAAAAATAAATCTCTAAAGCTACATATTACAAAAATTTAACTTACACTGTGTTGTAAAATATTTTAACCTCATGTGAAATGTTAATTAAAAAATTACCATTCTGCCTCAAAGTAAAAGCAATCCTATTGAAACAAGGCTAAATATTCACACAACGACGAAAACATTAATCGTGACCGATATCTCAATAAACAAAAAATCGTATAAAAAACAATGTAAAACCCAACTAATAAGTTGTAAGAACAATTAGATACAAATACATAATAAATCAATACAAAGTAAATATAAGTAAAGATCGGTAAACTCAGGTAAAAGGAGGTAAACATCAAGAAGAAGGCTTTTTTCGGGTAAAAAATAGCATAAAATTATCGCTGAATTAAACTATCGATAACTTTGCGGATAACTAAAATGAATAAATCGTTGCCATTTAGCTTACTATTTTTAACATTTTTATCCGCGTGTTCAACTACCGAAGTTGTAGAAATAAAAAGCCCAACAAAAGAAAATACAACCATTAGTGTTGTTGAAGACAGTGAAGAAATAATTAAAGGTGACCCTCGTTACCGCCCAGTTAGAAATAACAATATTCAACAGGCCCCGCAAGTCACAGGTTCTATATTTAATCCTAATAATATTTATAGCATCTATCAAAACAATAATCGTTATGAAGTCGGCGACATGATAATGATTAAACTGAATGAAGAAATGACCTCTAAAAAATCGATAACCTACCAAAGAGATAACACCAACGAATTCACTTTGTCGCCATCGATTACAGCTGGTAGCATTAATATTAATAGCGACAATCTAGATGCCGACTACAGCCAAGAAAAAAGCTTTGATAGCTCTGCAGAAAGTAATCAAAATAACTATTTATCTGGCACCATTACTGTGTCGGTAAGAGAAAAACTCCCTAATGGCAATTTGATTGTTGCGGGTGAAAAGTGGCTTAAGCTCAATAAAGGTGATGAATATGTTAGATTTTCTGGCGAAATAAGAGTGACCGACGTAGCGGCCGATCATTCTATTGACTCAAACATGGTTGGCAATGCTATTATTGAAGTTAGCGCTAAAGGCGACCCGCAAGACAACCAAGATCCTTCACTTATCAGTAAATTACTCAATATTTTCGGCTAACTAATGATCAAGCTGTTATTTGTTTTCGGGCTATTATTAATGCCATTAATGGCACACGCTCAATGGTATGTTGGCCAAGCATCGATGGCTGTAAATGAAGATGATTATGATGATGTTCGTAAAAAGGTCATCAAACAGGCAATTGAAAATGCTTCATTGCAGGCTAATAGCTTTGTCAAAATAGAATCCACGGTTACCGATGGTATTTTAAGCCAAAGCTCAAGCAGCATTCAGTCTGAGCATCAAATTAGTGAGATAAAAATCCTTAATGAATCACTGAAAAACGACATCTTAACCATTAATGTCAAAGTGAATCTAAAATCGAGTCTAAATTGCACTAAAGATCGCTACCTTAAACAACTTATTATTGCTCAATTTCCTCTGCTAACTCCTGCGCAAGCTACGACAGGGGATGTATTTAGTCTACCTTTTCATGTTGTATCTCGCTTTAAAAACGAGTTAATCAACCAACCTAACGTATTTGTCGAAGAGCTGATCCCTGAAATGGTCTTTAGGCCCGAAATTGACATGGACACAGTCGATTTAAAAGCAGTGAAAAGCATTTCTCACTCACTTAATAGCCAATATCAAAGCCAATATTTGGTCTTTGGTTATATCCGTGACATTGGCCTGTTTAATGAAACCACCTCCAGCCTATTGAATAAAACCACCACCCCTAAGCGTAACTTCACGATAAAAGTGTTTATGTACGACAGGATCAGCGACAGTATTTTAGTTGAGAACGAATACCACGGTGAGGGCGACTGGAGCTTTGACTCTTTTAGCCGCGTTGATTTAGCCAATAGTTTATTTTGGCGCAGTGATTATGGAAAAACCATTGTTGATACGCTGTTTAATGCAGCAAAAGACATCAACGAAACCTTAAGTTGTGAAGCCACTAAAGCCACGGTAATCAACAAGGATGATCAATATATTACGATTAATATTGGTACTTTACACGGTGTAAATAAAGGCGATGTATTTCAATATATCAAACTCAATAGTATTGCCTTAAACCACACAGTGCTTTCTACCTTGATGCCACCCACTGAACCGACGCTCTTGAAAGTGGTTCAAGTCAGCAACAAGATAAGCTTGCTGCAAGTGCCTATTGATGCTGATCCAAGTGGCATGAAGCAGCATCAAATTGATCTTTATGACGTCGTAACAACTGTACCGCAAAAGTAGTTCACATTTCATATCTATACACCCGAGTGCAATGGAGTGCGCTCGCCGTATTTATCCCAAGCATCAGAAAACTGAACATTTCCTAATCAATCAGAACCACGTACAATCATCTGGCACGATTGGAATTCTTAGTAATCATGGGATAAATGATGCCGTTAATGGATGACGTCGCTAAATTAAAAGCACAACTCGCAGAGCTTGCCTCACAGCAGCAGGCACAACAAACCGATGTAGCACAGCAACTCGCTAAATTTGGTCAGCAATTGGATGCATTGTCGCATAAAGTGCAAGCCCAGTATCAACGTGACGCGATTAGTGACAGCCATGGCAATGGTGACGAGCAGAGTAACCCCAATACTCAAGTGTTAAGCCCTACACTAGACAACTCAGCACATGACATACAGCAACACAGTCATCTTTCAGAACCAAGCCGCAGCGCCCAGCTTCAACCAAAAGCGCACGATACTTCCTCAGCTAGGGGCAACCATACTACTGATTCTAACCAACCAACACCCAATCTAGGCCCAGCAAGACAAAGTGCACTTAGCGCCATGATCACCCAATTAGCTGAAGCCATTGCCGAATTTAGTTCTGCCGCATTAGCACCACTTTCCGGGTTAACCGATCAAGCAAGACAATTCTATCAACACTACCAAACTAAAGGGTTAGGCCCAGTCTTTTTGATGACCGTAGCCGGGATCATCACCCTGACTTTAGGTTTTGGCTACTTATTGCAATATTCAATCAACAATTGGTTTTCTGAGCTGGCTAAGGCCTTGCTTGGGCTTGGAGTGGCTAACAGTGTTATTGCTGGCGGCGTATTTATTCGACAAAAACGAGCTGGAATGGAAGATTTTGGCTCAGGGTTGGTAGGACTAGGGCTTATTCTTAACTATTTGTGTCTGTATTTTCTTGGACCTTATTTTACTATTATTCCCGACACGGTTTGCTTTGGCCTGTTACTACTCAACACCCTGCTCGGTTATGGCCTGTCATTTAAACTCGACACCAAAGTGGTGGCTATTGTCGCTTTACTGGGTGGCTCGCTAGCACCATTAATGTTGCTCGATGGCGGACAAGCTCCATTACTCTACTTACCTTACTTACTGCTTATTGGTATTTGCTCTATGGTACAAAGCCATAAGCTAGCCTGGCCAATATTAGTTGAAGTGACCGCTCTACTGCATATTGCTTGTATCCAAGTGCTTAGTGTATTTATCCCATTACCATTTGCCTCTATTGGCTGGCAAACGGGCCTGACATTACTCGCGATTAACGGGTTATTTTATCTTTACAGTATCGCCAGCTTATTGTTTGTCATTAAGCCTGCATTGACGCCACGTTTACTCGCTGTGCCTATCGCATTAATGATATTTATCCTTTACACACTGACAGAGTGGAGCCGTTTTGCTGGCGAGCTATTTGCCGTAAATGCGCTCTTGTGTTCGTTATTGTATTTGATCTTAAAACGCGACAAAGACATCAGTGCCCTGGCACTTGCTTTTGCAGGTAGCTTTGCCGGCTTTGCAGCGCTCTTTTTACTCAGTGCTGAACTGACGGGGCTAGTGCTGTTGTTAGAGGGATTATTGTTACTGTGGATAGGCTGTAAACACCGATTTAGTCCAATTAGAGCTGAAGCTTATGTGATGTTAGTGTTAGGCATTGTCAGCAGCTTTATTAATCTGTTCGATGTACTGACACAATCACATTACCAAGAACAAGGTATGCTAAATGACCAAACCTTGTTAAGTATATCGATGCTACTCACTTGTGCACTAACTTATGCGGCTCAAAAGCTTATTACCCGGTATCAAACTGATTTATTGAAACTTGATCGCTTGGCAGTACATTTTATTCGCGAGTTGCTTGGTGTGCTTTACTCAGTGACCATCGTGGTTATCTGCTATTTTGTCTCTGATGAGTATTGGTTAAACACCCTACCATTGATTAGCCTATTGCTGCTTTATATGAGTGCAAAATATACTTTGCGGTTTAATGAGGTACTGGCTTGGCTATGGCAATTACCATTATTAGGCTTGGTGATTTTTGCTATGTTAGATGCAAACAGCCTTAGCTTTGCAGACCAAGCATTGAACGCCAAACTGGCGCGAATTGAATTGTTTGTTGGCTTATTGTTGGCCCACTATTGGTACAAAAAACACTATGCCAATGCTAAACTGATCCGCCTAGCTTATTATGTGCAGTTAGCCTGCTATATTGCACTTCCGCTATTATTATTACCTAAGGTTATGCGAAGTTGGCCTGAATATATTGCGATTTACTTATGGTTAAGCAGTATTGGCAGCTTGGCGATTGCCTATTTTGTTCGCCATAAGATTTTACGTTATGAAGCGCAAATTCTTACTGTGTTAGCGATATTAATTACAGCTGCAATGTGTCTCGCAGAACTATGGCAAGGGCTTGTAGCGTTAACGATTGGGCTATTGTTGCTAGGGTTTATTACATTGCGTTTTTTACAATTACCGGCAGAATGGCAACAAATCACCAGGTTACATTGGCATATCAGTCCGTATTATTTAGGGCTAGTGATTGCTGTAATGAGCCAAACCTTAACTAATCTGTTTTATCCCTCATGGGCAATCACAGCCTTAATCATGTGTGGTTACTTTACGCTAATTACCGAACGCAATAATGTTATAGGCCAACAATTCAAACATGCACTTTCTCCGAGTTATAGCCTGGCGTATTTTGCTATTTTTGCCTGTGCATTGTTACCCTTCATACTGCATAGCGACATATCGCTGTCGTTGAGTATGGATAATTTACTCGTGAATATTGCTGAGTTGGGGATACTCGCTTTATTAGGGCAATACTTAATGAAGGCTAGATTAGCGATTCGCGTCCACAAAAAAATACTCCCAGCTACAGCATTGAAATGGGCTTGGCATGGACTGTTAACGCTAAGTTATATGTTGTGGTGTTATCAGTTCAATATCAGCATAGCTGCACCAATGAGTGCGATATTATTGGTTGTTCACGCAAGTGTGGTGATGTTTATCAGTTTACGAGCATTACAAGCTAATTTGGTTAAACTTGCTGCACTGCTCTTTGCGCTAGCATGCATAAAAGTGATTGTTATCGACATGGCCTCTTTCGAATTAGTCCAAAAGATTGTCGCCTTTATTGTGATTGGCGTGATTTTACTGACGGTGGCGTACTTTTATCAAAAAGCGAAGAATAACCTGCAAGCACAAAGCTTAACATCTTAGTTATCATATAAGTTTGCCAGCTTTATACGCTGGCAAACTTAGAATAGACAGTAATACTCGATAAAAAGCTATTTTGCGAAACGCTCTACAGCTGGATAATCAACAATGACAGCTTCTTCAAGTAAAGCTCGGCGTAACATGTCATACGCAATCGCGGTACTAAGGCTACGCACAAGTTGGCGTGAGCGTCTTGGTAACTTAACCATTTGACTGTAAATACCATGCTTTGTTGCTAACGCAATTGCGACTGTGCCAACAGGTTTTTCATCAGAGCCACCATCAGGGCCAGCAATACCACTGGTTGCTAATGCAAAATCACTCCCTAGAATATCACGCGCACCTTGAGCCATTGCTTCAACGGTTGCAATAGACACGGCACCATGATCGTCAAGGATCTGCGGGCTCACTCCTAGCACTTTCACTTTTGACTCATTACTGTAAGTCACAAGGCCATGGTGTAAGTATGTAGAACTGCCAGGAAAGTCGATTAACTGACTGGTAATCATACCGCCTGTACAAGACTCGGCAACACTCAAACTCAAACCAGATTGATATAATCTATGATGAATTTCGGCCGCCAATGTAGGACGGTTTTCAGCAACAACGGCAGTTCCAAGTAATGCTTTTACCTGCTTAGTGACTCCAGGCAAATTGCGAATCGCTTTATCACCACGGGCGAAAACTTTAATTTCGATGTGTGGCATTGACGAGCGGTAACCTAACTCAATGCCTTCTGGTAAAGTTAATTCAGATAAAATATCTGCAAGTGATGACTCACCATGGCCTATCGTGAGCAGCTTTTCTAACGCTGACTTTTGCTGAACACCAAACTCTTCAGTAATGAAGGGAATAAACTGCTCGGTGATCATGTGCTTTAATTCAAAAGGCACACCAGGTGTAAAAAACAACCATGCTTTATTGAGCTTAACTCTAAACCCACAAGCCGTTCCAACAGGGTTATCAACCATAACTGCAGATGCGGGCAACCATGCTTGTTTTAAATTACTTTTAGCCATAAAGCGGTGATTACGAGTAAACCAGTCTTCTAAATGTTCGCGCCACTGAGTGTTTTCAACTAACTCTTCACCTTTAGCCTTCGCCATAGCTAATGCAGACATATCGTCACTGGTAGGCCCCAAACCACCATTAACAATAATCACATCGGCATGCTTACTGCGCTCTTGAAATACAGCAACCAGATCATCAAGGCGATCACCCACAGTGACCCGATGTTGCATTTCAATACCTATTTCCATCAAGGTATTAGCAACCCACGCAGCATTGGTATCAATAATCTGACCTGATAATACTTCTTCGCCTGTACAAATCATTTCTAACTTCATTGTTAACCCTTATCCCATACAATTGGCACTTAACTTAGGGGAGCAATATGAGAATGGCAAGGAAATAGATCGATTTTGTTCAAAATTAACACTTAACTAAATGAATGGATTACAAAATTTCAACATAACTGAGTTATCTCGTAAGTCATTTCAAAATTTACGTATTCAACGTCTTTCCATACAATGCTAACACTGGCTTGATAGCCTTCAAATACTGACGGTTAACTACGCTTAAACGAGAGTGATAATATTGATTATACCAATTCCATTAATTATGTGGCCAATCAGAGCCACTCAGATTGTTCAGTTTGAGACGCATTGTTGAAATAATGGTTATTCCCTTCTAAGACAATGCAACAAAGAAATGAACGGTCTGAGTGTCTCCTGCAAGGCGGGTTTCTGTGCCTTCTATGCTGCTTAATAGCATTTTGACGTACGACTGCATGGATGCAGGAGGTAGAGCAACGCAGGAGCAGTTGCCGAGAACAACTATGTCTACAATTCTATTACTTGCCTAGAAGGCACAGAATTCCCGCTGAATGACCAGATAATTAGTGGAATTGGTATTAGTGAGACTACTGAAATATGTGTGTTTTACCAATCCACATTAGAATGTGCTTTTTAGCGCAAATTATCATATTAGAGGAAGGCTTTTAATGGCATAACATCAAGTGTAATCGGCAATTGCTCCTGCGTTGCTCAGCCTCCTGCATCAATGCAGTCGTAAGTTCAAAAAGGCTAATACCATTTACATTAATTAATTGGTCAGTTTTGTCCACCGTCTAGAACATAGTTGAGTCAC
>NZ_BMQI01000057.1 GCF_014648035.1 Shewanella algicola
TAGATATCACTTGCGATGATGCCTTGGGGAACTGTATTCGAGATGCTGATTTTCTTTAATGATTACATTTTCTAGTAACATAACGCAGAAAATTTTGCATGTTTATAACTGTTAAAGTGCATTTTTCGCGTGTTTTAGCGCTTAATCAACGTGTTTTGTACATGATCGTAACAGATTCATGCAAAACTAAGTTTATGCAGCACAATATGCATAAATAGTCACATATCTATCAGTCTTTAATGTTTCACTCTTAATCAGCAAAGAAAACGCAATAGTATGGCTAAAGAGTAAGTAACTCGCTTTTGGACATTTATCAGTTAAAGTTAATGCTCGACTAAAATCAGAATATCCACTTAAACTAAATATTTATTCAAAAACACTCACCCTACGATATAGGCTATTATCGCACTATCTCATAGGGCGAGTGTTTCGTTATTCTTCTAGGTGTATCGCAAAAGTATTATAGCTATCTGCTTTAACAAACTTGGCAGGATTATCTAAAACGTTACCGTGCTTGTCTTGTGATAACGCTTTAAAGTGTTCAATACCACAATCAATTTTGGCTTGCTCAGATGCACGAATGTCGGTAGAGGTCATTTCGGATTTTGTTTCAACAACAAAATAAAGCTGCTCACCCATACCATCTTCTTTATCGATCAATACCGCCCAATCAGGGTTATACCCACCTAATGGTGTGTCAATCTTAAACCAAGCTGGTAATTTAGCATAAAGCTTAACATCCATTGATTCTTCAAGCTTTTCTGCAAATTTAAACTCTGTATCTGAATCACAAATAATGTAATCGTAAACAGATTTGTTCGCCTCAACCATATTTTTAAGATAACCAGTAAGCTCTTCTTCTTGGAACAACTCTTGAGCGTAATATTCTTCATCTCCAATTCTGTGATATGAGATACCATCAACAATAGCTAAACGCATTTGCTTACGGATCACTTCACTAGCAAGTTCGATGAATCGCTGTGGGTTGTTTTTGAATGCTTCTAACTTATCACCTAGTCCAAGCAGAATATCTACCACCGTCTTACGGGTTAGGTTCGTGTTTGATTCAAGATAAGTTACTACGTCTGGAAGTTGGAAGTTGCGATTACGATAGTATTGGATCTTTGACACTTCATCAAAAGTCTCAAGTTCCGCTTCTGTTACCGCTACTTTCACTTTTTTATATTCAAACTTCGCACTAGCTACCGCAACTGACGCTCTGATTTCCTTGATGCACTTCTGTACAAGCTCACCAACACTGAAACTCACTCGATAAGTAGTCTTGTACTTAATTTTGTCCCAGAGTGCTTTAAAATCATCCCCAAGCACGATTTGCTTACCATTATCTTCACGAAGCGTTGCTGTTTTCTTCTCTTCGTGTTTTTTAATGCTTAAGCCTTTAGAAACCTTAGTTAACGTTGCAAGAATCGCATCTGAATGCTCTTGAACACTTTCAGGTAAACTAACCGTATTGTCAGTCAGATCAGTTTTAAGAGAATCTAAGATTTTGCCTTTCTTGTCGATGTAACCTTTATCCGCTAAGTGCTGATAAATCTCTTCTGATTTTTTAGCACCAAGAAACTCCTTAGTGTCATTCTCATCAGAAATAACAATATTTGCAAATTGGTGTTTTTCAACTGCACCAAACTTGATCCCTTCCTCTTCCTCAATCTCTTTTTGAAGAGCTGCAACAAACTGATCATAAGACTCATTCGCCATTACAGTAAGCGTATTAACCTCAAAGCCATACGGTACACGTTCACCCGATTGATCTACTGCTAAACGTAAACCACGACCAATCTCCTGACGTTTCTTCATCACAGAGTTAGTTTCGTTTAGAGTGCAAATTTGGAATACGTTGGGGTTATCCCAACCTTCTTTCAAGGCTGAGTGAGAGAAGATAAATCGAAGCTTTTCATTCATTGATAAAAGCTTTTCTTTGTCCTTCATAATCAAATTATAAGCAGATTCATCAGCAGCCGTTTTACCACCTTCACCTTTTGCTGAAAGTTTTGATTCAGCGAAAATAGGATTACCTGAAGCATCTTTTTTATTATCTTGAGCAAAGTAGCCATTGTGAACTGAACTCGCTAGTTCCTTGAGCGCGTGTTCATTTAGCGTATACTTACCTGTATCATTCTTACCCCCTTCTTTACTCCAGATGTAAGGATACAAAACTCGATACTTTGGCTTTCTGAGCTGTTGTGTAAATTCTTCTTCAAACCACTTGGCAAATTTACCCTGAACTGGCACACCATCACTTGAATAGCCTCGGTAATTCGCTACTTTATCTATGAAGAACAGGCTCAAAACCTTAATACCTCTCTGGCTTAGAATTTTGGAATGATCCATTTCTTCTACGCCAGCCGTAATTTTTCTATAGAATTTCAGCTCTTTTTCAAGGTGTTCTTCAACGGTCTTAGATATTTGTAATCGCTTATAAGTATCTTGATCAACTTCACCTATGGATTGACTTAGTTCTATGATGTCATCACGACTCGTAAAGTCGATATACTCGCTACCTTCTTCGCAGTAAATGTCGTTGATTACATAACCTTCATAAACAGTTCGCCCACCAGAAGCTTCAAATAAATCCGTTCCACTCTTAACTGTGATTGATTTACGTGGTAGTAGCTTTCCTGTTTTAGTTTGAGCGTCAATTTCAATTTTAGCTGTGATTGGCGATTTCTTATTATCAACACTGTTCAGCTTGATATACGCTTGGTTATGGTTGTCTTGAACTTCCAATGAGGCAACTTCAATCTGTTTAACCAGCCTACGCTCATACGCATCTATTGAATCGAGTTTATAAAGCATGTTGAAGTTTTCAGTCAACGTTGCTGAGTATCGGAACGTGCAAAGCGGATTTAAACTCGCAATTGCTTTTTTACGGTTAGCTGTAGATGCCACAGATTGAGGTTCATCAATTAGAACAACAGGATTTGTTGCTTGGATGAACTCAATTGGCTTCATCCCGTTCAGGCGATCATCGGTTCGGTGAATCAGGTTAGCTTTCGTCTCTTTCTCTGGGTCTGTGAAGGATTTACTGAAAGCATCAATGTTGATTACCATGATCTGAATATAATCATTAGTAGCGAAGTTTCTTACCTGCTCACGTTTTGAAGAATCATAGACAAAGTAATCATATTGAACATTCTTATACTCTTTTCTGAAATGCTCTTCAGTCATTTGCAGAGATTTATAAACACCTTCTTTGATTGCCACTGATGGAACAACGATGATGAATTTTGTTAATCCATAACGTTGATTCAGCTCAAAAGCACTTCGCAAGTAAACGTATGTTTTACCTGTACCAGTTTCCATCTCGATAGTAAAATCAAGGCTTGGAAGTGCTTGTTTGGTAGTTTCAGTCTGGGGCAAGCCATTAACTAACTGAACATTACGAGTATTTTCATATAGCTCTTCTGGTAATAAGCTCAAGGCATTAGCAACCCCAATCCCATCATTTCTCTCAAACATATCTGCTTGAACAGCGTTTGATACAGAGAAGTTAGTTTGAAACGTTTCTTGTCCTTCAAATACACCAACAACCGCTTTAATCGCATCTTTTTGGTGAGTAAGATCAGGGTTAAACTTTATCTTCATTTCAGACATAATTTATCCCCTAAATGCTTTTAACATCGTCAATGCCAGCTTGCTTCAAGATCTGAATAGCATTGGTTTTTACGTTGCTATCAGCAAACCCTGCATCTTTGAATACAACTTGGGTAGTTTCTGGATCTAGTTCTTCTTTCAGCTTGGCAATACCTTCGACAGTTTCACCAGTAATTTCATCATCTAAACAAACAATCAAAGCACCTGCACCAACAACAAAGACTTGCTTACCATTTACAGATTTAGTCTCTACCGGTGTCGTTAGATCATAGCCATACTTTAGGAATATTTCATACAGAACATCTTCGCTTGAACGATCAGGCTTGATTGATTCTGTTGCTTGTTGAAGAACCAGTTCAAGATTATCAAAATCAGCATCCCAAGGGCGGATATTTGTTTTATCTAATTTAAAAAACTTTACTCCATATGATTCATTAATATTTTTAATAGCTTTTTTAATTCGAGCAAGACTAATTTCGGAAACGGTTTTAAGACCATCAGTAAATGCTCTGTGTTTATGGTCAATTTTTTCGGGTATTTGCACCATAATAAATTTGGTGTTTATATTATCACTTAAATTTCTTTGTAACACTGCATCTGCAAATGATGATGAACCTGCAAAAAAATCCAATACAATATCATCACCATTAACATTAGATAAATTAAGAAGCATTTTTAATAAACCTGTTGGCTTCGGAGTATCAAAATATTTATCCTTACTAAATATGTCCTTTAATTCATTCGAAGAATCTGTATTTGTAAATGCCTCATAAATAGATCGCTGCACCTTACCTGCAGGCTGGTAAACTTTATGCTGAACACTCCACTCTTCATTTTTATTTTTAATAATACGAACTAAACCTTGTTCTTTTTTTATATTAAATGATGTTTGAGATATTTGCCATGTACCGTTTTTTATTATCGTTCCATCAGGGCATTCAACATCATAGATAATTGGACTTTGGAGACCACCTCGATGAAGAGTATCCCAGTAAAAACTACCATTTTTGTCACTATTTTTATATCTAGTTAAATACTCTCCTTCATAGGGTACTCTCCACTTGCTATGTTGTGCATCTTTATTTTTTGCATAGATCAGAATGTACTCATGATCAATAGCAAGAAATTGAGAGTCATTTCCTCCACCTTTTCTCTTTCTCCAAATGATTTCACCAATAAAATTATCTTCACCGTAAATTTCGTCACACACTTGCTTTAAGTTTTTAACTTCATTTTCATCTATAGAAATAAAAATTACACCATCATCTTTTAATAGGTTTTTAGCTAACCGTAAACGAGGATAAATCATATTCAACCATGCAGAGTGATAACGACCTGATGTGTCGGAGTTTGTACTTAACTTATTACCTTCATTATCTACTTGACCTGTTTGTTCGAGGTAATTTTGAATGTTATCGTGAAAATCATCCTTATAAACAAAGTCTTTACCAGTGTTATATGGTGGATCTATATAGATCATCTTTACTTTTTTATGGTATGACTTCTGAAGTAGCTTCAGCACTTCAAGGTTATCACCCTCGATAAATAGATTTTCAGTCGCATCCCAATTGACGCTTTCCTCTTGGCAGGGGCGTAACGTACCTGTCGATGGTGTTTGTGCGATTTGACGAGCTTTCGTTTTACCATTCCACGTAAAGTTGTAACGCTCTTCTGAGTTGTCAATTTCTTCACCTAAAACAGCTTTTAGTGCTTCAAAATCAATCTTGCCCTCAGAAAATACATCAGGAAAAAGTTGCTTAAGCTGTTCAATGTTTTGCTGTGTGATATCTAAGCTTTTTGCTTCAGGGTTGTTGCCCGTGATTTTTTCTATCTCGCTCATTACTATGCCTTTTAAGTTTTAATTATTGTTCAAATACAATTTTTCAAATTATCTTCACAAATAGAGCTATGCTAATTGAGTTTTTATTGTTGTAATTTCTTGTTTAATCTTGCGTGCTTCAACGTTAAGACGCATTTTCGTATTCATTTGCGCCTCCTTTTTAATCTTGTTTCTTATGCTACTCAGCTCTGCCTCTAAACTTTTCAACTCTTTGAGCAAAGCGGTTTTATCTTCATTACTCTTTTCTGCAAAAGATGCACTGACTTTCGATTGCCTGAATGTATTATATTGTTGTACATCTTCTTGTGATTCAGCTTCGCTATCATTCTGATCAGTTAGAAGATTCTTACCTAAATTATTTTTATAGAGATAACGACCTGAAATCTTGCTTGTTTCTAAACCTAGAATCATTGAAATGAAGTCTTGATAAAGCTCAAAGTAGTTAAGGCTTGAAACATTTTTCAGTGAAAAATCATTAAGAAAATTATTCTCATTTTCAGTTAAGCCCGTTGAGCTTAACCAATCACTGTTGTAGATATGCTCAATAACCAGCTTACTCTTGTCTGCTTGGTTGATACGCTTATCGGCTAGGCTTATCGCTAGTTCTTCACCTAGTTTTAAAAGTAAAATCAGTGGATAAGGAATCAGCGTATGTAAGAGCTTGGCTACATTCTTGAGTTTGGTTTTATTCTTGATCTCACTTTTCAGTACAACACGAATTACCGCTATTTCTATGTACTCAACGGTATCAGTTACATAAATAGGAACATTGAGAGTTTCTGGCTTAAGAGTGTTCTGCCACTCGATAGATTGAATAACGTTCGTTACTAGCTTTTTGTCATGGCTAGTCAGATCATTGTTATCCACCAGCATCTTCTTAGTGATACGAGTGCCAAGGAACGTTGAATCAGGAAGGGCTAAATTCTCACAAACCTTTTCAATCAAACTGCTATGTTCTGTTTTATCGTTATTTCTAAAGTTAATTTGCTCCATTACAGCTATGCTCCTAAAGAATGACCATGTAGCTAACAACTTCAAAATCATTGACGTTTTGAGTGCTTGATGCAGATAAGACCGTTCCACCTCTATTGAAGAGGCTCGTTGCTCCAATCTCTTCACTCTTACCTGCAATATTTTCTACCGCTTTAGCGAGAAGGTTCTGGTAATGCTTCATTTGTTTACCATTTTGAGAACGTCTTGCAAAATGATTGTAAGCGTCTGTTGATTGGTCAATATTGGTTAACTCTGAGCCTAGTTTTTTACATAGATCGAGGATCTGTTTTGACTGAGTAAACGAAAGTAAAATTTCTTCTTCATCAGAAATATAGACAAGATAGTAAGGTGCAAGTGAATAGCTTTCCTCAACCTGAACCTTTCCTTTAATGTCTTTTAGGCAAAAGATGACCCCTGATTCAATCTCATCGCGCACTTGTGAAAAATCAGCAGTCAATTGACTCGACTCAGATGTAGCTGCTTCTTTGCTAATAACAACAGGTGCAAATAAGCCAATCGGTGACCGTTCTAATAGTTCTTGTCCACTGGTTGGTGGGGAAATGTCATCACCTTCGCGACTTAGCTCTTTATTGCTCAAGAAGCCTGACAAGTCCATTCTAAAATCATTGAGTGTCAAATCAGTGATAGATACACCACCTGACATTTCTTCAAGATCAACTACCGCATTTTGCAGTTGCTCAAGCTGTTTTCTACGGTATTCTAAATCATTCATTCCTTTATTTTGCTTAGAGTCTTGTTCGCTATCGGTTTCGATCAGGTTCTCTTCACCAGTTGCTGAAATATCTAGCAACACCATTCTTCCGCTAACTCTTGCTTCAAGGTTGATATACTCATCCAACTCCATGTTAGGCCAAAAGTTAACCAGCTGGATCACATCATTCACCGAGCCTAAACGGTCTATACGCCCAAAGCGTTGAATGATACGAACAGGGTTCCAGTGAATGTCGTAGTTGATTAGGTAATCACAGTCCTGAAGGTTTTGGCCTTCTGAGATGCAATCTGTAGCAATAAGCACATCGATTTCTTCTTTAAACTCAGGAAAGATTTTTTCACGCTCTTTAGAGCGAGGTGAGAAGTGAGTTAAAAGGCTATTCAAGTCAGTTTTGAACTTTTTACCATCTCGACCATTGTGGCTAGGAGTAAGTAAGGTCGTTTCTGTTCGTTGACCTGTGATAATGGCAGAGTGGAGCCCCAGCTCGTGTGAAGCCCATGATGAAAGGTTTTTGTATAGGTACTCTGCGGTATCGGCAAAAGCAGTAAAGATAATAACTTTTTTATTATCACCATTTATTGGATTATTACATTTCTCTAGATACGCTTCTTTCAACATTGAAAGCTTGGCATCACGATCTGAGTTAATGCTTTTTGAAACTCTAACGATTTCTTGAAGGAATACTCTATCAGCTTCAAGATCTTGAGCGAATCGAACCAAATCCATATCTTGAATACGAACTTTAGTTTTATTACCAATTAGATATGGAGAGAGTTCTGGAGAGTTAAATTCTAGATCATCAATCTCTTCAATTGGTGGAGCAACAAACTCTTCTGTTAATTCATCACTAGCTATTTGTTTATTGATATTGAGCTTAATGTTAGCGTTAAAATTATGGATTTTGTTTAGTAATGTATCTACCTGAGTTAGCACTTTTTCTGATGTTAGCGTAAACGAATGAATTGAGCTTTCCATACGCTTAAGCAGGTTGATACGGATAAGGTGGATCAAGCTTTCTTCACGGTCTACTTGCTTAAATACACTTTTACCGCCTTTAACCTCTTGGTCATAGCGTCTCGCATACTGCGCTTTCTTATCCATTCTCACATATTTCATAGGTGAGTAGAACGCAAGTGATAACCTTCTAATGGTCTTATTCACTTCTTCCAATGGTGGGAACTGGTCTTTAAGATCAATTGATGCTTTTAGGTTTACAGGTAATAATCTGGTCGGAAACTTCCCTATATCAGCCGTTCCATAATACTTTTCAATGTGCTTACGTGAACGAGCTATTGTATAAATATCCAGCAACTTGAAATAATCGAAATTCATCGAGTCTAAAAGGTCTTTCGATGTTCGAATATCAGGATCTTGTTCAGCCCACTTAGAGAAGCGAGTTTGAGCTTGTCTTAGCGTCCCTTCAATACTGTTGATACCGTGATCATGTAAAGCTTGGTCATTCGCCTCAGTGATAAACGCTACTTGGTTTTTCATATCATTTAAACGGTTATTTACAGGCGTAGCAGAAAGCATCAATACCTTCGTTTTTACCCCTGCCTGAATGATATCTTCAAGTAATCTCTGATAACGGTTTCGACCATCTTTTTTGGGATTGTTGTTTCTGAAGTTATGAGATTCATCTATCACTACAAGGTCATAGTTGCCCCAGTTGATAGTTTCAAGATTAATATCACCAGAATAACCGCCTGTTCTACTCATATCTGTATGGTTAAGAACATCGTAGTTAAAGCGGTCACTAGAAAGTAAGTTTCTTTTGTCGTTTTGCGTGTAGATTAGCCAGTTATCACGTAGCTTTTTAGGACAAAGTACAAGCACTTTATCATTGCGAAGCTCGTAATATTTGATTACAGCAAGAGCTTCAAATGTTTTACCTAAACCAACACTATCAGCGATGATACAACCGTTGAAATGCTCAAGTTTGTCGATTGCACCTAATACACCATCTTTCTGAAACTTGTACAGCTTGTTCCAAACAATCGTATCTTTAAAACCTGTTTTAGTTTTTAAGATCTTGTCTTCTTGCAGATCACCCACAAAGTCTTTAAAAATATTATATAACGTAATGAAATAGATAAACTGAGGTGTTTGATCAGAAGTGAATTTGGCAAGTTCCGCTTGTAGAAGCGCCTTTGCGTCCTTAACTTGTGCTTTGCTTCCCCAAACTCTATTAAAGAACCCTAAAAGCTCTTTAGCTTGTTCAGCATTGGCAAGACTAATCATATCAAAGCCATTCGACTCTGTTAATCCAATACCTTGACCATTGAATTGAGCACCGTTTATTGCAATTGATTCTGAATGTGAATTTACGTGCGTAATGTGCTGATGAACAGCTCCAGCTTGTTGCACTAAACGAACGGATACCTTTTCCTCTAACCAATGAGCAAACTCTTGTGCTATTGCTTTCTGATTTAACTGATTACGGAACTTGTTTTCTAATGCAGAACCATTCAGCGCACCGAAAGGTGATTCACTACCTAGTGAATCAAATGAATCAAACCCTTTAGCTTGAGAGAATAACAATCGTGCTGAATCTAACTGACTCAACGAATCTTTTAGATGATCGAAAGCATAGATTGAGAAAAGCCCTGTCATTACAGACAGCTTATCGTTAGCTTGAATCGAATTGGAAAGCGTTTCTGATACTTTAGTTGTTACGTTATCAATTAGCATACTGACTATATCTTCCTTGTATCTAAACCAGCAGCTTTTAGCCGTGAGGTAAGGTTTCTCATCTTACTAAACTCTGTGCCATAGCTAGGTTTTATCCCCAACTCTTCACAAAATTCTCTTGCGGTAAGATTACTTAGTTCATCAGCATATTTGATAGATTGTAGACAGAACTCCGTCATGTACTGATTACGAGGTGCTGAAGCGAGTGCCAGCTTGATTTCTTCTATAATTTCTTTGTTCATAACGTATCCAATACGGGTCGAAACAACTTTTAGCTATTTTAGCTATTGGATAATATCTAAATATTGAATAATTATGTAGGTTGAATAATCGTAGTAATTAAGCTTTCAAACGAATAATGGGGCAAAAATGTGCTAACTCTTAATCCGCACATTCACCAAAAGAGCCAAAAAATATCAAACTATTATATAAATGATCAAACATTATTAAGAATTATCAAACTATTATATAAACGCACAGCAGTGCGTCGATGACATCAGCGGACCGAACGTGATGTATAAAAGCGGTAATTTGTTTCATGTAAATACTCCAAAAAAGTGTCGTCATTGCTGTTGGATGGATCGCGACAATCGGTTGGGTGCCGCGATCCTGAGGGTGTCACTGAGCGATCGGATCGCCGTTGTCATCAATCTCTTTTGGCTTTCGCCAAGCCAGTCGATAAAGGCCGGGAAGTACCAATAGAGTGAGTAACGTGGATGAGATAATGCCGCCGATGACTACCGTGGCCAGTGGTCTTTGGACTTCTGCTCCAGTGCTGGTGTTGAGTGCCATCGGCAAGAAGCCTAATGCAGCCACCAGAGCGACCATCAAAATCGGCCGCAATCTCAACATGGCGCCGCCCTGAATCGCCTGCTCGACGGATTCACCCCGATTGAGCTCATCTCGAAAGGCCGACACCATCATGACCCCCGTCAGTACAGAAACCCCGCATAAGGTAATAAACCCAACGCCGGCTGTGATCGAGAGGGGAATATCTCTTAACCACAAGGCGATAACGCCACCGGTCAGCGCCAGCGGTACGCCACTGAAGACCAATGCCGCATCTTTTGCCGAACCAAAGGTCATCATCAACAGTGCAAAAATCATCACCAAAGTGACGGGGACAAGCAGGCTTAACCGCTGCGAGGCCGATTGCAGTTGCTCAAAGGTGCCTCCATACTCCAGCCAATAGCCGGGCGGCAATTTCACCTGCTGCGCAACTTTGCCCTGAACTTCAGCCACAAAACCACCCAAATCACGACCGCGAACGTTCGCGCTGACAACCAGTCGCCGCTTGCCGTTTTCGCGAGAGATCTGATTAGGTCCAGGGGCCAGCGTGAGACTGGCCACTTCCCGCAGCGGTACGTAGCCGCCCTCTGGCAGCGGTATCGGCAAACGTTCCAACGCGCGCAAGTCGCCCCTTATGCCCTCGGCCACTCGCACCACTATCGAAAACCGCTGGTCGCCCTCAAAGATCAGGCCGGCCTCTTCACCACCCGTGGCGGCGGCGACTACGTCCTGCACATCGGCGACATTCAAGCCATAGCGATACATGGCTGAACGGTCGGCATTAATGGACAGAATAGGCAAGCCGGACACCTGCTCGACCTTAACCTCTTCGGCGCCCTCAATACCGTTCAATACCGCCGCGATTTCGCCGCCCGATTTAAGCAGTTGCGTCAAATCGTCACCAAACACCTTGATCCCGAGATCGGAACGCACACCTGAAATCAACTCGTTGAAGCGAAGTTGGATCGGCTGGCTGATCTCATAGGCATTTCCCGGCAACAACGTCAGTTTCTCACCAATTTCTTCTAACAGCTGCGCTTTGGTTTTATCAGAATCGGGCCATTCACTGCGATCCTTGAGCATGACATAGCCATCGGAAATGTTGGGTCCCATGGGGTCACTGGCAACTTCGGCCGTGCCGACGCGTGCGAAGTAGGTTTTGACTTCACGGATTTCCAGCACCGCTTTTTCCAATTGAAACTGCATATCCAGAGATTGAGTGAGACTGGTACCCGGTATTCGCAGCGCCTGGATGGCAATATCGCCCTCATCCAGATTCGGGATAAATTCCGTACCCATCCGCGTTGCCAGTGCGCCGACCAAAACCACAAAGATCAGGGCCGCAGACAATACGAGTACGCGAAATTTGAGTGCCCACGCCAAAACCGGGGCGTAAAACCGTTTGGAGTGGCGAACAATAAAATTGTCCTTCTCCTCGATATGCCCCGTCATAAACAGCGCCACGGCGGCAGGGACGAAGGTGAGTGACAGCACCAACGCAGACAGCAAGGCTATGATTACCGCCATGGCCATGGGCGTAAACATTTTGCCTTCCACGCCGGTTAGCGCCAGGATGGGTAAGTTCACCAGAATCACTACCAATACGCTGATCAGACTTGGTGTAAATACCTCGCGGGTGGCCGCAAACACCGTCTGAAGGCGCTCGTCCAGTTTTAAGGTACGCCCAAGATGGTGTTGCCGCCCGGCCAAGCGCAAGATACAGTTTTCGACAATGATCACCGCGCCATCCACAATCAAGCCAAAATCGAGTGCGCCCAAACTCATCAGATTGGCACTGACCTTGGTTTGCACCATGCCTGTCATCAACATCAACATTGACAAAGGGATCACCATTGCGGTGAGTAAGGCCGCCCGGACATTGCCGAGCATGACCAGGAGCACGACGACAACCAAAATCGCGCCTTCGACCAGGTTGGTCTGTACCGTGGAAATGGTTTTATCGACCAGTACTGTACGGTTATAAACCGGCTCTGCAACCACGCCTTCGGGCAGTGTTTTGTTGATCTCCAGCAACTTGGCCGACACCGCTTGGGAAACCGTCCGGCTGTTGCCGCCCAGTAGCATGACGGCGGTACCCAAGACCGTCTCCTCGCCATCGAGCGTCGCAGCACCGGTGCGCAATTCCTTGCCGAATCCCACCTCGGCCACGTCAGCCACGGTTATGGGTAGGCCGTCACGACGGGCGACGATGATTTTTTCGATCGCCGGGATGTCAGCTACCTGTCCGGGGGCACGAATCAGGTATTGTTCGCCATTTTTTTCGATATATCCGGCACCGATGTTGGCGTTGTTTTTCTCCAATGCCGCCACCAGATCATCGAAGCTGAGCTGGTAGGCCAGCAGTTTTGACGGTTCCGGGGTGACGTGGAACTGCTTTTCAAAGCCGCCAATGGTATTGACTTCGGTAACACCTGGAACCAGGCGCAATTGCGGACGTATCACCCAATCCTGCAAGGTGCGTAAGGCCGTCGCATCATACGGCTCACCATTTTCCATCAAGGCGCCCGGTTTCGCATGCACCGCATAGTGAAAGATTTCACCGAGGCCTGTGGCAACGGGTCCCATCGCCGGATCGATTCCCGAAGGCATCTCGCTTTTCGCCTGCTGCAAGCGCTCGTTGATAAGATTGCGGGCAAAGTAAATGTCCGTGCCTTTTTCAAACACCACGGTCACCTGAGACAGGGCATAGCGTGATATCGAACGGGTACTCTCAACATAGGGCAACCCCGTGATCGCCAGTTCTACCAGGTAGGTAATGCGTTGCTCCACTTCCAGCGGTGAGTAGCCTGGGGCTTCTGTATTGATTTGCACCTGGACATTGGTGATATCGGGTACCGCGTCAATGGGTAGCTGCTGATAGTTCCAGACACCCAGGGCGCCCGTTACCAGCACCAGAAACATCACCAGCCAGCGGCGTGCGATGGAAAATTGAATGAGTTTATCGATCATCACACACTCCTTCGTTGAGCGGCGATAGAATGCTGCTCCGGCCGATGGAATCCAGAATGTCTTTCAGGGAGCTATTAATCATCATCGCCAACCTCCCCTTTACCCAATTCCGCTTTCAAAATAAAACTGTTTTTGCTGACATACACTTCATCTGCGGACAGACCTGCCACCACTTCGGTTAGCTCACCGTCGGTTCGCCCCAAAGTCACTGTACGTGCTTCAAAACCTTCCTCACCCCGAACAAAAACGACAGGGTTATCCTCGACGATTTGCAAGGCTTCGTTGCGGATCACCATTGGAGCGGCTATTTCGGCGCGGGTGATTTGCGCGTTGACAAAGAGACCGGGTTTCCAAATGCCATTCGGGTTGTCGATCAAAGCGCGCGCCATAATGGCCTGATTACCAGTTTGGCCAAGCGGCGCAATATAGATGATTTTTCCCTCTGCGATATGGGTCGAATCGAGACTGAGAATGCGAACCCGCTGGCCTAATTCAACCTGAGCAACATCCTTGGGAAAAACCGACAGCTCCACCCAAACCGTTGAGAAATCCTGTACTACCAACAACGGGATATCCGTAGTGTGCTCGCCAGCGTTTGCATTACGCTGGGTAACGGCACCATTGAGTGCGGATACTATCGAATAGGTTTTCAGACTTTCATTCGCTTCCACAGTCACCAGGGGTTCGCCTTTGCGAACCGGATCACCAACACTTTTTTTAACTTCCCGAATAACGCCGTCGAAGCGTGCCGTTACCGACTGTACACGCTCTGCGTTGGTGGCGACGACGCCATATACTGGCAAAACATCGCGGATGGTGCCCGAGGTAACGGTTGCCAGCGTAATGCCGGCATGTTTTATCTGCTCCTGGGTCAGCTCGACGTGGCCTTCTTCACCGTGCTCTTCCTCTTCTCCGTGACCCGTCTCGGCGAAAGTTTGTCCAGACAACAGGGTGATCGCAAAGCAACACGTAATTAGACGGATAAATGATTTTTTTAACTGGGTATTTGATTTCATTGTGGGGTTCCTGAAAATGTGTTGTCTTCGCCATACTGTGTCAAGGCCAAGGGCTCTGCTGTTAGCTGCTCAATTTCTGCACCATAGGTTAAGGCGGCTGCGGCCGCTTCGATCTGGGTGCGCCTGGCGCTCAATAATTCCTGCCGCGCGCTGACATAGTCGAGATACCCGTAGCGACCGCGTTGATAGGCCGCCTGAGTTTCTACTAGGGCCTGCTCAAGGGCGGGAATGATGGCGGTGCGCAGTGCCTCTACCGCGACAATGGCTTGTTTGCGGTTGTGAAAAGCCCGGAACAGTTGCGTGTGTAGATCCAGCAGCATTACATCGCGCTCTGCCAACACCTGATTTTTTTCGGCCAAAGCGGTCGAAACGGCGCCGACATTTCGCTTGCCGGAAAACAACGGCATGCTGAAACCCGCTACCAACGCGGTGTCATCGGTTTCCAGCAAGCGACGAACCCCCACCGACCAACTGATATCGGCACTGGATTGGGTTTGAGCAAGGCGTATTTCTGCTTCTTTGAGGCGGGACTCTGCTGCGAATACTTCTATCGCAGGATTTTTTTCAACTTTGGCGTACAACAGGTCGAATGCCACGTCCTCGCCAAACTGGAATAGATCACCTTCCACTTTGTCAAAGTCCGGTGAGGTTACCCCCCACAGGGCAGACAACGACACTTTCAAATAAGCAAGCCGTTGCTGCTCCGAAAGCAAAGCGAGCTTCGCTTGCTCGGCAGCGGCCTGTGCCCGTTTGACTTCCGCCTCGGGTGTCGCTCCCGCCGTAGCCCGCTTTTTCACAATGCGTAAGCTCTCGCTCGCCAACTGGGCGGCCTCGCCAGCCAGGGTGACCTGCTCCTGTGCCGCTAGCACATCGACGTAACGGCGGGTGACTTCGCCCAATAAGGCCAAGGATTCCACCTGTCGGCTGGCATTGAGCACCGACCGACTGTAGGAGATTACGCCTTGCCGTGCCGCGCGCTTATCCCCCATTTCGATGACCGAAGACAGCGCAATGGTGAGTTCAGCACCACCTGCGCCGCTGAAGTCCCCAGTGCCCCCGACATTTTCAGCGTCAAATCCCAGCTCATACGCCGGTCTTAACCCGGCTGTTTCGGCCTGCCCTTGAAGGGCTGCGTAGCGGTAGGGAAAAACTTTCAAAGACGGGTTTTGTGACAGGGAGCGCTGCACCGCATTGGTCAGCGTGATCGTTGAGTCCCCAGGCTCGGCGCTAAGCCCCGACGAAGAAATGAAAAATAATAAACTGAACAGAATACATCGGCTTTTGATATTCCTCCGCCCCAAAGCGCCAGAACCCGGCGCAGTACGTATTGATAGCATATGGTAGATCCTACTTATTTAAGATAATTCAAACCGCGCGTTGCAACGATAACGGCAACACAGAAAAAACATAATCGGTAAAATCAGGCGATTGGAGGGCGGTACAGCGACGAGGATGGGGCCTCGGGAATGAGGGCTTGAGAGTCGTTATGCAACGAATGTTTATGCAAAAAGTTTGGGTGAGTCAGGTTACCGGATAAATAGACATGGCAATGGCAGCCATGGTGATGGCAATGAAACAGGCAGTCAGTGGACATATTCTGATCAGTGGGATCAGTAGCGGTCGAGCTATCCAGTACTCCCGATGATGAGCCATCGATGAAATCAGAGGAATAAGGGGCTGTATCCGAATAATTAATGGGATGCACGTCAGCCATAGCTGTCACTGATTGCAGTGCAATCAAGAGTAACAGCAGATAAGACAGTGCTTTTCGACTCATAAACCGAACATAACCCCAATGAAATGGAATAAACTGCGAAGCAGTCCACCCTTGATTACGGATTCAATCCCCGATTGTCCCAGCGCCTTTCGTTTACCTGTTATCCGCTTATCAAAGCGAGCCAGGTCGAGGATTTTTATTGGCGAGTTATCAAAAAAAGACCATTGCTTGTTGTTCATATTGTGCTCGGCTCAGGACTTGAGCTGCAAGATACGGCGCGCACCATTCAACACAATCAAACCGATGATAAGGCCAATCACCAAGTCTGGATAACGTGAGCCCGTCCAGACCACCAATCCACCGGCAAGGATCACCCCTAGATTGGCAATCACGTCATTGGCGGAGAAAATCCAGCTGGCTTTCATATGGGCGCCGCTATCCCGGCTTTTGGCAATCAACAGCAGACAGGTCACATTGGCCGCCAAGGCAACAAGCCCGAAGCTCATCATCAAAGTGGAAACCGGTTCACTACCCAATACTAATCGCCTTACCACCTCG
Organism: Shewanella algicola; assembly: GCF_014648035.1. Lineage (GTDB taxonomy): Bacteria > Pseudomonadota > Gammaproteobacteria > Enterobacterales > Shewanellaceae > Shewanella > Shewanella algicola. The sequence continues at coordinate 16,923 of NZ_BMQI01000057.1, forward strand.
CCCAAAGCGCCCAAGGCGAGAATGATCTGAAGCCAACCGGAAAAATGGGCTGCACGCAACTTCATCCGCACACTGTGCCCTACGGCATACAGCGCCACGCCGTAGACGGCGGCATCAGCGAACATATCCAGGGAGTCCGCAATCAAACCAGTGGATTGCGCCCACCAGCCGACAGTAATTTCAATGACAAACATGATGCCATTGATTGCCAGTAGCCACTTGAGAATGCCAGCTTCTCTTTCTGCCTCCTGTTTTGCAGACGCCTGCGCACGGGCGATGGACTCGCTGGCGACGGGCATTGTACTGACAAGTCTCGCGCCCAGACCGACTGATTGCATTCTTTTTTTAATAAGGTCAGCGTTATCACCATGGTAGACACTCACCTTGCGCTTGGGGGTATCGAATTCCAATGTGACTTTAGGATGCACACTGTCCAACGCCATACGGATCATGCCTTCCTCTGAAGGACAGTCCATCTTGGGGACATGATACTCACTAACAAAGCCGCCATGAGAAGCGTCGTGTACTTCGGCAATTTGGGGAGTGTTCTCCGTCGCGTTATTTTGGCAATTGCCACCGCATGTGGTCGTCATAAAAAACCCTTGTTCTATCCAAGGTGGGCAGTTTAAACTCTATAGTTACTATAGAGTCAAGCACAGAGATTGAATAAATGAAGATTGGCGAGCTGGCAAAAAAGACGGATTGCTCGGTGCAAACTATCCGTTACTATGAAAAAGAACAGTTGCTGTGCACGACACAGCGTAGTGACGGCAATTTTCGACTTTACGATGAAGCTGCTGTCGAACAGCTGCTATTTATCAAGCTCTGTCGTAACCTGGATCTCAGTTTGTCCGAGATCCGCCAGCTACTCACATTAAAACGCTCACCGGGTGCGCAATGTGATCAAGTCAATCGCATGATGGATACGCACATTCAACAAGTGGAAACGCGCATTCAGGAGCAGGTTCAGCTGCGCGAGCATTTGAAAGTACTTCGCCGCAGCTGCTCCAGTGAAAGGACGATCGAACAGTGCGGCATCTTGCAAACGTTAACCACTAATCAGCATCAGAAGCGGTAACACTTACGCGCTTGAAATCGGACGCCTGTGTTATCGGCGGTGATGTTGCGCGTTTTGATTTGGATAGTATTAAAAATACCAGGTAAACCAGAAGTACCGAAAGTTGCGCAAGCACGCCTTGCCAGGTGGATTTGACGCCAATCCAGTCAATCTCAAAACTCACAGGTAATGGCGTCATACCGATGATGGCCGCCTCCTGTAATGCCGACACAGCTTTGCCCATCAGGACAAATGCCAGCGCTAGCAGCAAGTAGGTGGTGGCTGAAAAGAATTTGGCGATCGGCAGCTTGACGGAAAAGCGAATCAACACCCACGCCAATATGGCTAACAGCAACAAACCGAGCGCAAAGCCACCACCAACAGAAGAATATTGGGTTGATACCGCCTGCGTTAACAGCGATTGATAAAATAATACGGTTTCAAACACCTCCCGGTAAACCGCCACAAATGCCAACGCCACCAGCCCCCACAAGGTGCCAGACTTAAGTTGGGTATCGACATGTTGCTGAATGTAGGCTTGCCATTGTGCAGCCTGGGTTTTGCTATGCATCCAGATCCCAACATAGAGCAGTACCAACGCGGCCAATAAAGCGGCAATTCCCTCCATGATTTCACGATTGGCACCACTGATCGTGATCAACGATTGAGCGGCGATCCAGGTGGCACCACCGGCAAGTAATGCCGCAATCCAGCCTATGTGGACATATTTAAGCGCATCCCGACGCCCGGTTCTTATCAAAACCGTCGTTAAGGCAATGATAACCAGCAATGCCTCCAGGCCTTCGCGCAACAATATGACCAGACTAGCAGTGAATAAAGTTCCTTCGGACAAGGTGGACTCTGATAACAAACGTTGTGCGTCATCCAACAAATGCCGCGTCTCCGTCATTAGCGCACCCAATTCTCCGTTTACGTCGGGGCGGCTGGTCAATTGTCGTAGTGCCATCATGTTGGACTCGATGGATTGGCGCAGTGCTTTGTCATGCGCATCGAGGCTGTTTTCAATCAGTTCAAAACCGTCCAGATAAGCACTGACGGCGAGTTCACTTGCGGTTGAAAAATCTCCCTTCTGATGCGCTTTTTGGGCGGCTTGAAGTCGATTCCATGTGATTGCCAAGGGATCTTGGGATGCCTTGAATAATGCCGAGGGGTTAGCGCGTAAACTCTCCAAAGCTTGTAGGGTTATATCAGGGCGTGCTGCTGCCAGTTGCAGTGGGTTGTGATTAATCAGCTGCAGTTTGGTAATATTCAAATCATTGTGAGTAGGTTCGCTGGATTGAAAAGCGAGTCCACCGACATAGAATGCCATTGACCAACGCTCTTGCTCCGTTAGTTGTTGAAAAGATGGCATGGCGGTGTCGTCAATGCCATTGGTAATGGCGTCGTATAAACCCAAAATTGATCGATTTAATGCCCGCTCTTTATCGGTAAAGTCCGTGGGTGCGGGATCGAGTTGTGCTGCCAGCACTCCGTCACCTTGACCAGATACTCCATGGCAAGATCCGCAGTTAGTCTCAAATACCGGCCGGATTTTTTCTTGAGGTAATATCCGTTCCGGCAGGGATAAATGTGGCATCAATCCCAACAATGTGCCGCGTAGGCTGGCACTCATTTGACGGATCTCATCAACACCTTTCTTATCATGGATGGCCCTCTGCAATGCCATTGCTTGCACTGCGAGTGACTCTGCATCAGCAGTGGCGGCCAGCGAGCTCTTGCTAACAATCAGTTGTGAAAACTCCACCATCTCCTGATATTCATTGTCATTAATTACCTGACCGTTTTTCACCGCTTCGGCATAATCAACGCCTATGTATTCAGCGAGCTGTGCCAGTTGCCGGAGTTGAGTAACGTTGTCTGGGATCTCAGCTTCATTCGCCCCGGCAGATAGAGAAAGTGGCAGCATCAGAAATATGATGGCATGAAGGGTGGCTCGTTTCAGGCGTTGCAATAACAGTGGGTTCCTGCAATCAAACATCTCGGTGTTCTCTTATTCATGAATCGCTAATGATTATTGATCGCAATTGTAAACTCTATAGCCGCTATAGAGTCAAGAGAAGTATAAATTATACCAATTCCATTAACTAACTGGTCAAAATTGCCCACGGTCTAGTACACAATTCTATCACTCTTGCTTTTTTCTCAATGAAGGTATTCCATGCGATAGAGCACTGTTCGACAATATCGTCATAACCACTAAAACAACGATTGGCCAACACATTTTGACGCAGCCATTGCCATACCTGCTCTATTGGATTCAACTCCGGTGAATAAGGTGGCAACTTGAGAAGCGTCAGATTATCAAAGTCATCGGCCAAATCCTGTTGATGCCAGCCTGCGCCGTCCATGATGACCAGCGCATGGCGCCCAAATGCGGTGGCGGTTGAAATCAGTTTTAAATGCTCGTTCATATATTCGCTATTGGCATGCGGGGCAATAATCGCTTGTGTCGCCCCCGTTGCCGGACACACGGCGCCATATAGATACGCTGATTCAAATTGTTGCTGCTTTACAGCCCTTGGACGGGTCCCTTTCTCAGCCCAAATACGGGTGGTGGTATTCTGTTGGCCAAAGCGGGCTTCATCTTGAAACCAAACGTCAATGCGATCGAGTGCAACGTGCCCAGGTGTGTTAAGGATCGTTGCCATCCGGAAGTTTTTTAAAAGCCTCTTGTATAGCCTCAGATTGTTTCGGGTGGCGAGAGCGAGTGGTAATCCATGAGAAGCCAAGTTGATGTAACAAGCGGTAGATATTCGCTTGCTTGAACATCACACCAAATTCAGACTGAATAAACAGGCCGACATCCTTGGCCATCAACCTGCCACCTTGTTCTGATAGACTTCTGTGCTGTACGAACGCTTTAAGCTTAGCTTGCTGTGCGATGGACAGTGTCGCAGGACGGCCCGGATTGGGCGCATCGTCAAGGCCAGTCAGCCCATGGGTTAAATAGGCGGTGACCCAGCGATTGACACTGGTTCTACTGACCTTAAGCATGCTTGCGATGGCGGTACGAGAATGACCTTCAGTGAAATGGAGTAAGGCAAGATAGCGCATACGTTTGCGTGCACTTTTCTCCGATTTTACTAAGGCTGCGATGTGGGGATTATTCATATTTTGTATGATTAAAAACTGATGACCAATTAGATCACATAATTAATATAATTAGTATTACAGTCGATTGGAAACCGTTTTGATAGAGGGGCTTTACCAAGGCTCGCTCCTTTATCTTCCAGAGATCATGACAGGTGGATTGATACTGGAAAATTATCGACTTAACCGGGTGAGTAACATGCAGATTTGCGAGGTCCAATTAACCGCCACAACAGGTTCCTGTGTCTTTATTGCCTTGTGAGAACTGTATGGGCGGGCAAGGTACCGAGCCATAGGAACAGTACACACAGCAGTCACCGAGCTTCGGCTTCAATAAAACATGGCACTGTTCACACTCGTAGAACCACTGGCAGGCGTCCGTGGGCATGGTTTCTGTTTTTTTATGGCCGCATTCGGGACAAGTCAGCTCGGACTGCAAAATCACCTCTGACATCATGGTGTTTCCTTTTTTACAATAGTTGACGGATAACCGGCATTGGTGGTCGCTTCGACCAATCTGTCAGCGTTGGTCAGAGAATCCTCAAAGGTCACTACGGCTTGCTTATGCTCATAACTGACCTCGGCTTCTATCACGCCTTGGACCCTGGTCAGCGCCTTTTTAACCGTGATCGGGCACATGGCACAGTTCATGGTTGGCAGATCCAGCGTGATGGTTTGTGGCTTGGCCCAGGCCGAGAAGCTGGCGATGGTGAATACGAGACCGAGAATGATTTTCTGCATGGTTAGCTCCAGGGTGTTCATGCGAACAGAGGAATCCAGTGGGTACTGGTAACAAGAACCAGCGCGACGATTACCGCGATCCAGAAAACTATTTGACGCCGTTTCCGAGTATGCGGCACAGCGCAGGCGGTTCCCGGTTCACAGGCCTCGACCGGTCGATGTATCTGCCAGCCCGCCCAACCGAACAACAGCATAACCAGCATGACGAATACGGGACGGTAGGGCTCCAGCAGGGTCAAATTACCAATCCAGGCCCCGCTGATACCTAGTGACAAGAGCAGGAAAGGCCCAATACAACACAGGCTCGCGCCGATGGCAGCGGTAATGCCACCGATGATAGGCAGCCTTGTGTTGGTGAATCTCTCTTTTCCCGGCATCGCCGACTCCACTTTATTGATCTGATGAAATCAGTGTAAATGCCGTACCAAAGTACGGAGTCAAGCCCAATGCCTTTTATTGACGAGGATCAGGTTGGAGGGATTCAACAATAGGACAAGCCGCATTATCAGGATTGGTCCGACACTTTGTGACGAGTTCTTCCAACACCTGTTCCAGGCGGTGTAGATCGTTAATTTTTTCACGCACGCTGGCCAGCCTTGCTTCGGCCAGCTCCTGGATTTCCGAGCAATGCGACTCGCCCAATGACAGCAGGTTGTTGATCTCCTCCAGCGTAAAACCCAGTTCCTGGGCACGTTTGATGAATAAAATCCGAGCCAAGGTTTCGTTTGGGTAAGTACGGTATCCCTCTGCGGGTTTGAGTGGTTGACGGATCAAACCACGGCGTTCGTAGTAGCGGATGGTTTCGACGTTGACACCTGCTGTCTTGGCCAGCTGGCCAATGGTGTGGTTTTCGTTCATGACCAGAGCGCTCCCAGCGGGACAGCAAAGAGATTGTCACCAAAAGCCGTCGTATGATCGCCATCGTAGAGCAGGACACCGATTTTAAAGCGCTTGCCGGCCACACTTTGAAAGCGTTTCAAGCCGGTAAAATCTTTCGTGCTCAAGGTTGCCGCCGCTTTGACTTCAATGGCAAAACAATCGCCCATGGCGTTTTCAATGATCACATCGACCTCCACCTTGTCCTTGTCACGGTAGTGGTAGAAGTTCAAGGGCTCCTCGATCCACACCGCCTGTTTGCGCAATTCGTTGTAGACGAAGGATTCCAGCACCAACCCAAAATCACCTGGCTGTTTCAGCAGGCGCTCCCGATTGAGGCCCCGCACGGCGCACATCATGCCGGTATCAATGGAGTGCAGTTTGGGTGTTTTCACCAGGCGCTTATATTCGTTGGAATGCCAGGCCGGCAGCTGTTCCACCAGAAACAACTGCTCCAACAACGCCATGTATTTTTTGATGGTCAGTCGATCCAGCCCAAGTTTAGCGCCCAGTTCGGTCAGGTTAACCAGTTTCCCGGCATAAAAGGCGGTGAGTTTGAGTAACTTGGCCATCAAATCGGGGTGATCGATATGGGTCAGATCGCGGATATCCCGCTGGATCAATGTACTGACGTACTGTTGATACCAAGCGGTGCTTCGCCGCTCATTGGCACGTTGCAGAGGCTCGGGGAAACACCCCGTAATCAACCGTTGCAGTAGATGATCCCGCACACGAATGTCCTGAGCCGAAGGCGCTTCCTGGTTCAGTAGTTTGCTTAAAAAGCTGGGGGGTCGTCCGTGGATCTCGCATTCGGAAAGCGTTGTCAGGCGAACCGACTCCATTCGGCCGGCCAGGGAATCTGATAGCCGGGGCAATAACAAGGCATTGGCGGAACCCGTCAGAAGAAAGCGACCGGCCGTGCGTTGTTCATCCACAGCCTGCTTGATGGAGACGAACAGTTCAGGCAGGCGCTGCACCTCGTCAAGCGCAATTCGTTTCGGTGGCAGATTACGGATGAACCCGACGGGATCAGCTTGTGCAATTTCGAACTGGGCCTGATCGTCTAGGGTAATGTATTCCCAGTTTTCAGCGACCATCTCACCAATCAACGCCTTCACCAGAGTGGTTTTACCGACTTGGCGAGGCCCCATCACAAAGACCACCGGGGTGTCGCTCAGCGCTTCTTTGACATTGATTTCAGAATAACGTGGGTACATAAAATAAGCGCTCGGCTAATTGATGGTTGAAATTCGTCTATTCGTTATTTTATTATCGTCTATTCGTGATTACAATGCCGTCTGATTGTTAGATGCGACAATGGCGACTCACGAATGTAAAAAAATCAATAAAAACAACGCTATAGGGGTAGTTGGCGTGACTGAGCCCAAGTGAGAACCCATGACAGCCAAAGAGCAGTTCTTAACCAACCAGCAGCGATACCAGCCGTTAATGCTGCCACAACGATTTTCCGACGAAGAAATGGTTCGCGATTGGACGCTGAGCCGATGCGATTGCCAGGTGGTCAACAAGTACCGTAAGCAATACCGTCTGGGATTTGCTATCCAACTGTGCGCCATGCGTCTCTATGGCCGGTTTCTTAACCAACTCCATGATCTATCCTCCCGGGTAATCAGCTACCTGAGCAGTCAACTCGACCTCCCGCCCACGCTAACCGTGGACGTGCCCGAACGGGAGGCGACACTATTGGAGCATCGGAACAACATCCTCAAGTATCTGGGCTTTCAGCGGTTTGATAACAAAGCGGAAGCGGATCTGGACCGCTGGATTGAAGAACATGCTCGCCAGGGGCTGCTGCCGGATGAACTTTTTCACCGGGCAGAGCGCTACCTGCTGCTGAACCGTATTGTGTTACCCGGGCCCTCGACCATCGAACGGCAGATCATCCGTATTTGTAACCAGGTTCACACTCAGCTTTTTGAGCAGGTGTTTGATCAGATGTCCCCTGAACTGCGCGGTGCCATCGACGATCTGTTGCAAACCACAGACGGTAATCAGCGAACCTACTTCAACCAACTCAAAGAGTATCCACCGGCCGCCAAAATCTCATCACTGAAACGCTATTTGGAGCGCTATGACAATCTGGTGGCCACCGGCATTAATGAATTCGAGGAAAAGGTCATTGATACCGCTTTTCTTCACTACCTGTATCGACTGACCAAGCGCTACACCGCCAAGGACATGAAACGCTTCAAAGACCACAAGCGCTATGCCCTGATGGTGTGCTTCCTGTTAGAATCCCGCAAGATTCTGCTGGATAACCTGGTCAAAATGCACGATCAGTACATGACGGAACTGTGCCGACAAACCAGAAACAGTCACGACAAAAAGCACAAGGAATTCCGTAAACGCCAGAAGAAAGCCATCGATGCTGTGCTCGATACCACGCATGTTTTGCTGGAATGGCCGGAGGAACAGCCGTTGTACAAGAATGACTTATGGCAGCGTATTGACGAGAAACACTTGCTGGCCTCCATTGAGGATCTGCACATTTTTAAACGCCTGGAAGAACGCGGCTATTGCGATTTGTTGCTGACCCGTTACCCCAGTTTACGAAAGTATTTTTCCGACTTTATACGGTTACCGTTTGAAGTGGCGAAAGGTTCTGGGCCACTGATAAAAGCCATCCAGTTCGTCCGGCAGTTGGATGACGGCGATCTGAAAAAACTGCCGGAGAATACACCGACTGCGTTCATTCCCCGCGAGCTGCGTCGCAGCCTTAAAGATCAAACCGGCAACATCAATCGCAATGTTTGGGAAATGGGTCTTGCTCTCGCGATGAAAGATGCGTTGCGTTCCGGCGATTTGTATTTGCCACAGAGCAAACAGCATGTGTCGTTCTGGGATCTGACCTTGAACGAGCCCAACTGGGATGAAACCAAACACACTGTCTATACCGAGCTACAGCAGCCTTTGCCGCACGAAGTGCGTTCCGCCATTTCAACCCAGTTCCACGAAGCGGTGTCAGCAGCGCAAAAGCGTTTTGGACTGGATAATTTCGCCGAGATACACAATGGCCGGCTGAAACTCAAGCGTGACGACAAGCTGGACGTACCGGATAAAGTCAACCAACTGCAAAAGGTGATCGATGCACATATGCCCAGCATACGCATCGAGCAACTGCTGATGGAGGTGGATCAAATGACGCATTACAGTCGTCACTTTGTCCCTATCCAGCATCACCAGTCACGACCCAAAAACTTTTACAAAAGCCTGATGGCTGCCATTATTTCACAAGCCACAAACCTGGGCGTCGTGTCCATGAGTAACAGCGTCAATGGCGTTACTGTCGATATGCTAAGGCATATCCTGCAATACTATATTCGCGAAGAAACCCTGGTCAACGCCAGTGCTGAAATTGTGAATCAACACCATGAGCTGCCGTTGAGTGCGGTGTATGGCTCCGGTACATTGTCCTCTTCAGATGCGCAACGCTTTAAAATCCGCGCCGACAGTCTCTTGGCTTCATACTATCCCCGCTATTACGGCTACTATCTACACCCACGTATCCGATCAATATTCCGTGTTCAGCACCAAGATCATTTCCTGTAGCCCTCGTGAAGCCCTGTATGTTCTGGACGGCCTGCTGGAAAACAACACGATTCTGAAAATCCGAGAGCACACCACCGATACGCACGGGTACACTGAAATCGTCTTCGCCCTCTGTCATTTGCTCGGCTTCTACTTTATGCCACGTATTCGGGATCTGAAGGATCAGCAGCTATACCGTATCGACAAATCCGTCGATTACGGTGACCTCAACCATTTACTCACGAAAACAGCTGATCTGTCGATCATTGAGGAGCAATGGGAATACATGATGCGGGTGGTCATTTCTCTGAAGCAGAAAACTGCGCCAGCACACGTCATCGTTCAACGGTTGACCAATAGTTCACCCTCCGATCGCCTCACCAAGGCCTTTACCAACCTGGGCCGGATCATCAAGACCGAATACATTCTGCGGTACCTGACTGACAAAGACCTGCGCCAAACCTTCCAGCGGCAACTGAACAAAGGGGAATACCGGCACAAACTGCCGCGCTGGATATTCTTTGCGGACCAGGGGGAATTCACCACTGGAGACTATGAGGAAATCATGAACAAGGCCAGCAGCCTCAGCTTTGTATCCAATGCCATTCTGTACTGGAACACGATCAAGATAAATGACGTGGTTGAGCAGCTCCGGCAGCAGGGGGAGGATATCGACGACAAGACCTTATCCCATATCTCGTTATTGCCCTATAAGCATGTGTTGCCCAATGGTACGTACTTTATTGAAGATGAGGGGAAGGGGTGATTATTCGGAAACCTACGGTTACGCGGAGGGCCTGGGAGTCAAAACCGTAGGTTTTCGTTCAAATGCCCCCGCTGGTCCATATACAGATGAATCGATAGGCTCTTACCAAATTTAATAAACTAAATATTTTGAGGCAAGAAATGTTGTTTGGTAAATTTATTTTGTTATTCGGCTCATTATTATTATGGCCAAGTGTCATTTTTGGATTGGGGTTGTTGGGGGTTATTCCTGATGAGCTAACTAGCTTCACGGGAAACATTAAAATGTCGCAGCTAATCACAGGTGTAAGTCTAGCAATAAGCATTATCTTGTTGGTAGATGGGTACGTAATGATCAAGGACAACCAATCGTGTGAAGAATTCGAATAATTAATTGGATTTATATTGAGTTATTTGAAACTGGGCCGAACTTAGTTCAAATGCCAAACACGTTGGTACCACATCTTTCAATAAACCAAGTTAAGCTTTGCGCATTTCAAAACAGCTCGCAGTACGGGTAGCTTCTTATGTTGATCTCTTAACCGGCGAATTTGTGTCGATATACGCTTATAACACAAGATTTCATCATAAATTTGTTTGGGGCTAAGTTCATAACGCAAAGATAGGTCTACTATTTTGTCACAGTCAAAAGGTATCGATGAATCCATTGCATCAGATATAGCTTTTTCACATTGGGCTTTAAAATACAATTTACGTTTTGCAACTGCAGTTAGTTTTTTATGCACCCGTTCCTTATGAACACAAAATGCTGCTTTTGATCTAAGAGCACTTAAGTCTGCCAAGATAGTATTTGGTTCACAATCGAATTTCCTGGACAGGAATTCAATCATTTCAGTGGTTGAAAGGAGTCTGTATTTGTATGCTGAATACACAATACTATCTCTACGATTCAAGATGACATCATCGAACTCTATATATTCCGCTGTAGAAGGTTCATCTTCAACATCAATGGTAGATTCATCTTCATCAATAGCATCTGATCGGTCGTCAGGTTGATTATTTTGTGCTTGATAAGCATTAAAGCTTAAAGGATGTTTAACATTGGGTTTGGATGTATCAAGTGCTTCTGACGCCATTCCTTAAAAGTCCTATTAACTGCCTATACGGTAACCGTCTAGCGAACCACACCTCGCATCGTTAATCTGCCTATTTGAAAATACCTGCTCAATGATAAATTCGGAGTAGGTGATGAAAACATACAGAACAGCGGCACAGTGGTTAGCGCTACTTCAGCAGCGCAGTAATTTTAAAGGTACTAATATTGAATTCTGCCAACACCATAATG
>NZ_BMQI01000058.1 GCF_014648035.1 Shewanella algicola
CGAAGACAGAATTGTGAAGTATATTAACTAAATTGCAGTTACACAGAATCTGTTACACCCTCTTGAAGTTGCTAGCTCAATAGCTAAACACCATAACCTAGCACGGCCACAAGTTCTGAAACGTGCAGGTGGTTATCGCTACTGTATTAAGCTACCTTTACTAGAAATTATAGATTGGGCACGACCACAAAATGGTGTACCTCACTTGTTCATTCAAGTTGCCCCATATGCAGAGAATAGGCCTTTCATCAGGCTCAGTTTCAATGGGTTTCCACTGAAACGAGAACACTTCTTCATAGCAAGGCTATGGCTTGAGCATATAGTTCCTGATTATGAACTTCTTGCTAGCGATAAAATGAAAGTCACAGCTGTTGATATCGCCCATGATCTAGCGATCGCGATAATTGAACTAGGTTTTAACCTTGCAAAATCGCAAGTATCTTTCATTGCTTTTGCCAAAGATGGCGGTATTGGAGGTTACTATTTAGGAAAAAAGAAGGCTGGATGTCAATTAACTGCTTATGATCGCACTGCGAATTGTAAGGCGAAAAAACTAAAGACAAAAGGTGAAGATGAAACTCGTATTGAAGCTAAAATAATACCTAACTGTATGTTAAACGAGTTATCAGATCTCTTAAGTCCGTGTGCTTATCTGAATCGCATCGAAGTGTATGATTTAAATGCTTTGAAGTCGTTAAGTCATTTGCATCCACATACAATTATGGTTATCAGTGCATATGGACTAAAACCTGCATTACAGAGCCTCCCTAAAGATGAACGCCGCAAGATGAAGCGCTATATCGAAAAATGCAAACTATATCCGCTGAACAGTGAAGCCGTCAAAGTAGCGGTCAACAAAGAATTGTGGAATGTTAAGGGATTAATGATGGAACATTCAAATAAAACCTCAAAGCAATGTAAGCCATATAAATTGAGAGTTAAGTTTAAAGAACTGTACGGTATGCTTACTGAAAATGTAAATAAATAAAACCATCAAACATCAAAGGGGAGCTAAGTTGCTCCCCTTTTTATTGTTCTGAACCGTGTCTAAAACAGCGGCTGAAATTTAGTCTGAAAAGTGATATTATTAACGTGTTTCTAGTATCACTTTTCCCTTCTAGCTCAACCCTCTAAATACAATTCAACTAATACACTTACTGGAGTTTTCAATGACTACAGCGACCCCGTTCGCGCTGTATTTGAGCCGTCTGTCTATTAATAGTCAGCGCTCTATCAGCTCACAGATGCGCAGTATTGCGCGATTAATGCAATGGCAAGAAGACTGCCTCAACGACAAGCTATGCCAGATTGACTATCAACAAGCACTACAGGTACGTGCGGTGATGACACATGCTAAATGGTCTGCTCGTTCGATTAACCGCGCCATGATTGCAATAAAGAATATCGTGAAAGTGGCGGCCTTAATGAATAAAGCGGAGTTATCGCAAGTTGCTAACTTGGAGACAATTAATCAGGTCAAGCATGGACAACATCAAGGTACACCGTTAAGCACTGAACAAGTAACGGCTGTACTTACCTATTTTAAAGATAAGAAAGGTGCATTCGCTGCGCGTAATCTCGCGATATTTAGCCTGTTCTTAGGCACTGGACTTCGCCGCAGCGAGCTATCAGCACTCATGTTTCATGACTATGATGCAAACCTCCACTCTTTGACCGTAGTTGCGGGTAAAGGCAATAAAAGTCGTACCTTGTTCTTACCTCAATGGGTAGAACAAAACCTCATTTTATGGCTCAAGCTGCGCGGTAAACAACAAGGCTATTTGCTGTGTAAATCCACACTAACAGGTAAATTAAGACTGGCCGAACCAACAAGTCCAACGTCTTTATATCGATTAGTTAAAGATACCCTCTATGAACTTGGTGTAGACAACGTATCGCCTCACGATTTACGCCGTACCTTTATTACCCGCTTGCTTGAGCAAAATGTCGATATCAATACGGTTAGGCAAATGGCGGGACATGCTGATATCAGTACGACCACGATTTACGATAAACGTGACCATGAGTTTATGAAACAAGCTGCCGCAACGCTTGATTACACCCCTCCAGAGAAACACCTTAAACGGGGGCGTGGAAGCCAATGATAAAGGTGAAGCCCAACAATAAAAAGTCGAATCACTGTTATTATCTGGCGACTCAAATTGCTGAGGATTTATTACTTTCAGCAGCAGATTACCGCTTCGAATACGTGCCCTCTTATGTCATTAGCTCACTGGTCGGAATAAAGCTGCAATATGGCATTAACTATGACATAGACAGCACGCTTGCACTGTTTCCGATTAGAGATAGCCACCCTGCTATGACAGAAACCGTTAAGCACAATGCCTTGTTATTGTGTGACTTGTTTAAGCTTAAACATGCCATGCAGCCTGTTATGGTGCTTATCATTGTGATGAATGCCAATCCGGGTTTAAAGGAGTTACTAAACCTATTAGCAGACTACGATGCCGATATTCTGATTCAGGCAATGGAACAAGATACAGGATTAGACTGTGATGCCATTCTTACGCAGCTCCAACCGCTAGTCGTTAATCGCTTTATTGAAGATGCCTTATTTCATTTACCACATGTATTAAGCATCCCAGAGCCATTTCGGGTGTTACTGGTGAGTGAAAAAATAACCAGCCGAGAAGCCTTTCTTGCACCGATATTGAAACGCAGTCCAGTAGCAAGGTTCACACTGAAACAGTTCGAGCATGTGAATGCTGATTTAGTGTCTCGTTATCTGAAGGCCGCCAGTAAACAGCAACTCACAGGGGTTAATATTCTTCTCTATGGCGCTGCGGGCACTGGAAAAACAGAACTATCACGAACGTTGGCTAAAACGTTACGCCGCAATTTAATCGAAGTACAAAGCGTACAGTTTGAAGATGGCAAATTGACAGGAGAGTTTCTCAGCAAAGAACCAGCTAGCTTGCGGCTAACCTATCTTAACTTGATGCAAGGCTTACTTGATGGGTCAGATGAAAGCCTGTTATTAATTGATGAATGTGAAAGTGTGTTTAAGCATGCCGATGAGCATTACTCAAAAGAAGGCTTAATGCGCTTACTTGAAACAAACCCCGTACCTGCTATTTGGATAACCAATCATATATCCATGCTTGAGCCCAGTTTTATACGCCGCTTTAAACTGGTAATGGAAATACCTGTACCTGATGAAGCGTTTAGCTTTGCCATGAGTAAAAACATACTCAAAGCATTAAAAGTATCGGATGAATTTAGACTGATACTGGCAAGTAAATCCAATGCCGCACCAGCGTATATAGCGAATGCGGCTCATGTTGCCAACACATTAACGTTGACAGGAGATCAAGCTGAAGAGGTGGTGCTAGATGTCATTGAAGCGACCCTTGATGCTTGCGGTGAAGAGTCACCACCACCTAAATACGAAGGCCAACTGATGTTCGACCCAAGCTGTTTAAACCTTAACGCAATTGACGGACATGATGCGCAAGCCTTAATTGAGGATATTGACAGTGCTATCGCCAATGGTTTGCCTGTCAGGGTATTACTTAACGGCCCCCCAGGCACAGGTAAAACAGGTTGGGTACATCACTTAGCTGAAACGCATGGTATAGAAGTGATGCACATCAAGTGCTCTGACGTTCTAAGCAAGTATGTCGGTGAGAGTGAGCAGAACATTGCAACGCTGTTTCGTGAAGCGCACAGAACAAAGAAGCTGATGCTCTTTGATGAAGTAGATAGTTTACTGAGCAAACGTGAAAGCGCTCAAGCGCAGCATGAAGTCCAGCTTATCAACGAACTACTGTCTCAGCTTGAATGCAATACTCAACCTGTCTTCGCTGCAACCAATGCACTGACTGCTATTGATAGCGCTGTGATGCGCCGTTTTGACTTTAAGCTGACTTGCGACTATCTCACTGAAACGCAACGTCACACGCTCTATCGTCAAGTATTGGGTATCACTAAATTAACCAATGCCGAGAAAGACCAACTTCAAGTGTTACAACAATTAACGCCCGGCGATTTCGCCATTTTATCAAGACGCATGTTATTTCAACCTAACCATAATCACAGAAGTACGGCTATCCCGCTACTCACAGAAGAAAACAACCGTAAACAAACACCACGCCACATCGGCTTTATCCGCTAAACCCACCTATCTAAGGAATATAAAATGACAACATTATTGAGTTCTCTCAAGGTTATCGCTCGCCCTGAAATTGCCATCAAGCCACCTATTATCAGTAAGCGATTACGTTTAATAGAAAAGCTGGAACAACAATTAGACATGGCTGAATGCATGGTTCAGGGCAAAGAGTTTGAAGCCTACCGTGAAAAAATGGTCAAAGACCCTGAAACAGGAGAGCGTAAGAAGGTACGCCGACGTTATAACGTTCGCTCTTGGTATTACGATAATGAACAGCACTACTACTTTGAAGTCCGTATTAGCGGCAAACCTATCGAGTTAGTGAAAGATAAACCTGCTATCGATGTGGGTGATAAAGCCAAACTGCCAGACACCATCAAAATCGTTATTGATGCTGTTGAAAAAGGTGAACTAGATGAGTTTCTACTTGCCCCGCCCTCCAAGTTTCCCAGTAAGAAGATGAAAGCTAAAGAGGCCACTAAGCCTGATATTGCAGCAAAACCCAATACGAAATAACAATGTTTGAGGGGGCTTCCCCCTCGATTTAACTTGTTTTAGTCAGAGGCAAACTCATGGCAATTATTCGCGAAATAAACGTTAAGTATCAGTTTAGAGAAACCAACTGCGAACAAGCGGAAAAGACACTCACCTGCCCAGATGAAACCGCAAAGATATTCGACTACCTCAAATATGAAACAAAGGAAGTCTTTATTGTCGCCAACCTTACTAATCAACGAGCCATCAATTGCATAGAAGTTGTGGCGACTGGATGCATTAACAGCGTGAGTATGCGGCCATCGGAAGTACTTCGAACCGCCGTCATATTGAATATGCCGGGGATTATCCTTGTTCATAACCATCCTTCAGGCGACCCAACACCAAGCACAAGTGACCTCAACTTTACCAATATGGTCATTGAATGCGCCAAGGTACTCAATATTGAAGTTGTAGACCATGTGATTATTGGCCTAAACCGCTTTACCAGCTTACGCCAAACACACCCCGACCTATTCTAAAACCTATGAGATAAACAATGAATACCATTAACAAGGAACTGGCTTTGCCTGTTTCCGATAGCTTACTGCTGCCACTAGAAAAGTTAATTAGTAACACCCCTCATGATGCTTTAACCATTAACTTCCGTGATCCCAATTACAGCGCAGAACATGGCGGTTTTCATCCCGTTGAAATGAGACTAGAAAGAAAAGCTGAACAGTGGACGTTGTGTTACATCACTGAATTCTGTTTCGTTGGTCAGGGAAGCGGTTATTCGGAGTTGGTTAAAGAGTTGGATTTTGACTTCAGCTTTGGTGTATTTCAAAGCATTAACGGTGAGATTTTGATTGAGGCTGCGAAGGAGTTCTATCCGATTTGGGAGCAAAACTTCGTGTGCTATTGGTTAGATCTAGAAATGTTTGAAGTCAGTATTTCAACCGATTAACGAATCGACCTTTTTGTGGAAGTAAACTTGTCTATTTACCGACTAAAGGATGAAAATGCTTGCTAACGTATTAAAGTGATGAACCTACAACTGTTATCATTGAATTATAAGCATAAAAAAAGCCCTGTTCAATTAAGAACAGGGCTTTAAATAATGGTACCTGAGGTCGGACTCGAACCGACACGCCGCGAAGCAGGGGATTTTGAATCCCCCATGTATACCAATTTCATCACTCAGGCAAAGGCTTTCAAGCTACATTTAGCTTTGCAAAGAAATCTAAAACACCAAATATCTTTGCAAAACCAAACCAATTTCATCTTACTTTAATTATGTAATTTTAGCCTGTTTATAACCAATATTCGTTGGGAGGCATAAAATCTTATAATTCAAAAACTTTGCAAATCTTTGCAAGGATTTTGCATGTTAATTATTTAGCATTAACGTTTTACTTCAACAACTTACTTATACCAAGCTAGTACACACTGTGATTTTTGAATCCGTCGTGTATACCAATTTCACCACACCGGCAGAGATTTAAAACTGTATTGAGTTTTGCAAAGTAATCTAATTAACTAAAATATCTTTGCAAAGCAATAATACATACTCAATTTATATTGTCACAATTAAGTGTGGGCGATTATACCTTTGCTCGTGACAATGGCAAGCCCTTTAACGATTCTTTTCTATAAAAATCACCTGATTGCTCAAAAGTCATTCGCATCCCCTTAATCCATGTTCTAAGCGCTTTTTTGTGAGCTGTTTAGCAGATTTAACCTTTCGATAACACCTTAAGCGACAGTATTGATCAAGATCACCGTTAAGGTGGCAATTTCACTTTATGATGACCTTGATTTCACATTTCGGAGGGTAAGAATCATGGCATTTTGGTTAGATTTAATGTTTGGTAACCCAATTGGTTTACTTTCAATGATTGTAATTTTCAGTACGTTGGGAATTATTTCTTATCTGACGTGGATGTTTATTGTGAAGTCTGCACCGGTTAAGTGAGTCTCTTAACCGGTTAAGTTATTTTACTGCATTATTCAATACTTCCTTGCGAATGATACAATTAGGGGGCTTTATAGCCCCCATTTTTTAGTTCACATTTTAACGTTACGCTGCATGCTTTCGTGCTTGAACAAGCCCATTAATAAATTGCGGTCTGGTTTTAATCAAGTAACTCATTTCTTCAGCACTTGGCTCTCCTGCCGGTAAACGCAACACATCGCGATTTAAATAAACACGTGCCTGCATCGAAATCTTATAATCCGCTGTCGGCCCTTGAATCGCGTAATGGCGTTCATTACCTAGCACCTCTAAAATATTCGTATCGACTAGGTTTTTCACTGCTAACTCATTTTTTGGCAGAGTCAAAATAGTTTGCCCTTGTAAAAAGAACTCTCGCAGCAAAGCGCGTTCTGCAGGGTCTAATAATTTAACTTTTGCTTCAATGGTTTCGACTGTGCGTTTTTGGCGTAAATTGACTATGGCTTCGTCAACAATAAAAGCAAAAATCTGACTTAAAAAATAAGCCACACCAATAATCAGTCCTAAGCCAATAAATTGTCCATAGGCTGTGACAAGGTGATCTAAAGATAAACTTGCCAGAATATTTTTGGGAGCAAACAACAAACTCGCACAAGTGACCACACCCCATGCCATTACACTGACCAACACTCGTTTTCCGTTCAGTAAATTCACCATACCTATATTCATTTTCGTCATAGCTCGCTCACAGTGTCAGATTTTTGAACCTAACCCCAACAAAGCAAATATAGTGCCAATAGAGTATAAATAACCTGAATTAGGGATAATAAAACAATGACTAAGAAAAGTTAGCAATAGAATGGCCGTAATAATCATGCTTTTCATCTTACGGCCAATAAAGGTAAATAGTAGGTGGCACTCAATATTTTATGCTTCGTCTTTGCTGACATACTGAACCACATTGCTCAGACTTAAATAGCCAATAGCGTAAACATATTGAGTATTTATAAGACCAGGCGCTTTGACAAAAATATTCGCGTTAGCGTGCTTATTTTGCCGCCAATTTAGTGAGTACTCGACTCACCGCAACAAAAGCAAAGGTGCCCGTCACCATGGTAATAGCACCAAAACCAGAAGCGCAATCCATCCGCATACTGCCTTCCGCCGTTGCTTTGGTATTGCACACACTCCCGTCTGCTAGTGGGTAAACTAAGTGTTGGCTTGAAAATACCGCATCAACAGCAAAGCGACGTTGGACATTTTTACTAAAGTTATACTCTTTACGCAGTATGTTGCGCACTTTAGCCAATAAAGGATCTTGGACGGTTTTAGCCAGGTCAGTAACCTGAATTAACGTTGGGTCAGTTTGCCCACCCGCGCCGCCAATGGTCACCAGCGGGATTTTATTGCGCTTACACCAGGCGATTAAACCTGCTTTTTGTTTAACCGCATCAATACAGTCAACGACATAGTCAATCGTGCCGCCTTGCGATGCTGGGACAAAATATTGACTTAAATTATCGAGCGTCACAAAATCTTCCACTTCATTAACCACGCATTCAGGGTTAATCTCGTTAATCCGCTTTGCCATCACCTCAACTTTAGACTGGCCAATGGTAGAAGTTAATGCATGAATTTGACGATTGGTATTGGTCACGCAAATATCATCTAAATCAATCAAGGTAATTTGCCCAATACCACTGCGAGCTAATGCTTCGGCAACCCAAGTACCTACACCACCAATCCCGACCACGACCACATGAGCCTTCGAGAAAGTCGTCAGCGCAGCTTGGCCATATAAACGACCAACACCAGCAAAACGATGAGTATAAGATTCAGACAACATGGTTTACGCCTCAATTAACAACTAATTTCGGGTGCGATTCTAGCCGATTTAACCCTAAAGCTAAATGCTTGTTGAAGATAAACGGTTAACGGACTCCAACGCACCATTTTGAGGCGAGCATTATTTGCTCCATGCTGCTGATTTGATTATTTATTAACCTTGATAGACTAAGGTCTAGTGAACTAAGCCATTAATGTGCTCAACAATTAAATTAACATACGCTAAACTACCACCTTACAGCTTTTTTGTAGTGTGCTGGCCTACTTAGCAATAAATAGGAACATCCCCAAAGAGGTATATGTGCACAAAAAATTAACATTTTTTGATAATTCGTTGTTGTTGTCACAGAAAGATTCACAATTTTTTAGGTAGGAGCTATTTATTTGATCTAGCCCACACTATGACAGTGCTAAATCTGTAAAAATCTGCACCAGATTGTTACAGGATAATATCTGCAACGACTTCACTAACTAAAACCATGAAAAATGGAATATAGAACATAACGTTCTAGGGAGCATGAAAGATGAAAAAGACCTTAATCTCTGCATCAGTAGCCTCAGTACTTACACTAGTTTCTTTTGCTACACTTGCTGAAGGCCCAAGTTTCTATGGTCGTTTAGACTTATCAGTTTCAAGTTCTGATGAAGGTACTACGACTCAAAATGGTAAAGAAGGTACAGTATTAGAAAATAACTTTTCTCACCTAGGTGTTAAAGGTAGCGAAAAGGTTGCTGACGGTGTTGAAATTTTATACCAAATGGAATTTCAAGTAGAAAATACAACTCAAGGTGATGATGTATTTAAAGCTCGTAACACTTTCCTTGGTTTAAAAACTAATGCAGGTACAGTGCTTGTAGGCCGTAACGACACAGTATTCAAGCAGTCTGAAGGTAGTATTGATTTATTCGGTAACTCAAATGCCGATATCGACCGTTTACTTGATGACCAAGATCGTAAAGCTGATTTGATTTCTTACTACTCTCCAGTTATTGCTGACTTAGTGACATTAAATGCAACGTATTTAATGGATGACAACTATGAAGGTTCTGATGAAGATCAATATGCATTAAGTGCAACTATTGGTGATAAAAAATTCAAAAAGCAAAACTACTACTTCGCAGCTGCGTACAACACAATTGGCGGAACTGATTCTTACCGTGGTGTTGCACAAGCTAAGTTTGGCGACTTTAAAGTGGGCGGTTTATTCCAAAACACTGAAAGCCAATCTACTGACCAAGAAGGCGATGCTTTCTTCGTTAACGTAGCTTACAACCTAAACGGCGTTAACTTAAAAGCTGAATATGGTCAAGATGATGGTGGTTTTGGTAAGTACTACACAAACAGTGTCGACGCTACAGGTACTGACATCGAAGTAACTCAAATTACTGTTGGTGCTGATTACCGTGTGTCTAAATCAACTTTAGTTTATGGCCACTATGCTATGTACGAAGGTGAGCACACTGTAAACGGTGCAAAAATAGACTTAGAAGATGACAACATCTTCACTATCGGTGCACGTTACGACTTCTAATCAAGTTGATGCACTTTATGGTGTAACACCATAAACTAAAAATGCCAGTCTACTCGACTGGCATTTTTGATTTTGGGCCCCAAAAACTAAGCAATAACTTGATTAAACACTTCAACATGATGTGATTCAACTAATTCAGGCATCACATGATGAAAATAGTGTTCAATGGCTTCTTTAGCGCAATGCTTGTCAAACGCAGCACGGTCGACAAACTTTTCCACAAAGGCGACTTTGTTTTCATCTTCCACACTCACATTTAACTCATAGCGAATACAGCCTAGTTCACGACGAGTATCTGGAATTAAGCTTGCTAATGCTGTGACTAACGCATCACGTTGACCGGGCTTGGCAACAAATTGAGCTACACACACTATTTGTTGAGTATTAATGGCATAATCTGACATTTATCTTCCTTAAAATTTATGAATGAGTAAGCAACATATCAAGGTGTGGTATTCCATCTTCTAAATACACTTCAGAATTAACAACAAAACCAAGCTGTTGATAAAAATGGCGTAAATAATCTTGTGCACCTATTTGAATATGATCATCTGGCCAACGCTGTTTTGCAATGGCTATAGCACGTTGCATTAACTGATTTGCTACGCCCTGCCCTCGCACTGATTTTGCCACAGCAACGCGGCCGATACTGGCTTGTGGGTAACTGATATTGGGCGCTAAAACACGACTGTAAGCCACAACCTCTTGCTGATCATTTAGGCCGAGTAAATGCCTAGTATGGACATGTTTATCTTTACCATCTAGCTCAGGATAAGGGCAGTTTTGCTCAACCACAAATACATCTACCCGCAGTTGCAATAAACTATATAACAGCTCAACATTGAGCTGGTCAAAACCAACATCTAACCATGTTAATGTCATTAAATACCCATTCGTCTAAAGATTTATAGCAAGGGTATCATTCAGCAATGGCAACACAAGTCAATTTATACTGATGCTTATCAACAAATACTTAATGCATTTCATTAGGAGCATCTGCCGTATTTGATGCTGCAGGTTTTCGAATAGATAACACTGCCACAACTGCAATAGATAAAAAGCACGCCATAATGAAAAACACATCATTATAAGCTTGAATATACGCTTGTTGACTCATGTTTTGGGCCAGTAAAGCATAAGCTTGTGTATTAGCACTCACCGCGTCAGAACCGGCACTTTGCAATAACAAAGTGGTGTCATTGATGTATTGGTAGGCTTGCGCGCTCACCGCGGGTAATGTTTCTTTTATGTGTGCAAGGTGTACTCGAGCCAAGTTATCACTTAATGTCGCTACCAAGGCAATACCAAAGGCACCGCCTAAATTTCGCATCACATTCAATACCGTTGAAGCTGACGCATTTTCATGAGCCTTAAGGTGCATGGTCGCCAAAATACCTATCGGCACTAAAATAAATGGTTGCCCCAACGCCCTGACGATTTGTGATGCTATCATTTGATCACCAGCATAGTCGGCGGTCATATGGCTATTCATATAATAACTGATTGAGAATAACGCAAAGCCAAACCCCGCTAAATACCGCGGGTCATAACGCTGCATTAATTTTGGCACTAGCGGCAAAACTAATAATTGCGGAAAGCCCATCCACATAATTACTTCGCCAATTTCAAGCGGGGTATAGTCGTGAATTTGTGACAGGTATAGTGGGATTAAATAAATGGCGCCAAATAGTGCCATACCCAATAAAAAATATGCCACAGTCGACAAGGCAAAATCACGTTGGCCCAGTAACCGAATATTCACTAAAGGTTGGGGTTTACGTAATTGGATCCAAATAAACAAACCGATATTGATCACCGCAATGATTGCGAGATTACGAATAAGGTCAGAGCCAAACCAGTCTTTACGATTCCCCTCTTCGAGCACCACCTCTAAGCAGCCCATTCCTAGCGCCATCGTAATAATGCCAGAGTAATCTGCATCTTTTAGTTTGTCCCAAATAATGGGTTTTCGCTCCAACCCATACGCCAGCATCACCATCACTAATATGCCCGGCGGCACATTAATATAAAACAGATAATGCCAACTAAACTGCTCAGTTAACCAACCACCCAACGTTGGGCCAATAGAGGGGGCAAATGTGGCCGTAACGCCAAACAACGCCATCCCCATGGCACGTTTACTGTCGGGTAAAAATTCGAGAATAAGCCGAAAAGCTAATGGAATGAGCGCACCACCAAAGAAGCCCTGTAATGCGCGAAAGGCAATCATCGACTCGAGGTTCCAAGACATTGAACACAATATTGATGCAACAATAAACGCTGCGGTGGTCCACAGTAAGTAGCGTCTGGTCGATAAACCCGTGCTAAGCCAACCCGACAACGGAATGGCAATCATTTCGGCCACCAAATACGCGGTCGCAATCCAACTGCTTTCTTCTAGCGTTGCCCCTAAACTGCCTTGTATTTCCTTCATTGATGCATTGGTGATTTGAATATCCAAAATCGCCATAAATGCGCCAATAAGTCCACCCATGACCGCAATCCATGAGCGGTAACTGCCACGTTGATACCCAGTCGGTTTATCTTCGGCAACAGCCACTTGAGTGACATCTAACTCTGCCGTTGACTGACTCATATTAACGTCCTGCAGTGACAGTGGTCTTAGCGTTAAAGGTCGCTTTAGCTGTAGCATGTGCTTGTGTTGCACTCTCAGTATCAACCTTAACTACGGCGCTCAACCCAGGTAATATACGCATTGGGGTATTTGCCGCGTACTTATTCTCAATACGGATCCGCACCGGAATACGCTGCACAATCTTAGTAAAATTACCGGTGGCATTTTCAGCTGGCAACAAACTAAATTTAGAGCCTGAAGCAGGCGCTAAGCTGTCAATAAAACCGGTAAATTCTTCATCAGGGTAGGCATCTAATTTAACTTTAACGGCTTGACCAGGTTGCATATGTTCAATTTGAGTCTCTTTAAAATTAGCAGTTATCCATACCTGAGAGTCGGGCACTAAACTAAATAACGCTTGCCCGGGTTGCACATACTGGCCAACTAACGCCCCACGCTTACCTATAATGCCTGAAAATGGCGCAGTAATTTGGGTGTCGGCTAATTGAATATTGGCTAATTCAAGGCTGGCTTGCGCCTGGTCAACGTCAGCTTGAGCTTCTAATAATTGGGCATTAAAAACCGACAATTCACGTTGCTTTGCCACTAATGCCGCTTGCGCTTCATCAACATGCGCCGAAGCTGAATCAAAATTAGCTTGCAGTTGATCAACATCATTTTGCGAACTGTAATTGCTTACTTTTAGTTTTTGCGAGCGCGCTAATTGTTGCTGAGCAATTAACTGATCAGATTGCGATGCCACCACAGCTGCTTTGGCCTGATTAATTAAGGCTTGTTGTAAATCCACTTTCGCCGCCAGCGTCTGTAAATTGGCTTGCGAACTGGCCAGCACTGCCTGACTTTGAGCCACAAGCGCGACAAACTGACTGTCTTCAAGCTGTGCCAGCACCTCACCTTGATTGACGTGCTGATTGTCTATCACCGTCGATTGCACAATATACCCCGGTACTTTGACGCTAATGCTTGAAATATCGGTTTCAACGTATGCGTTATCGGTCGACTCAATAAAGCGCACCTGTAACCACCAATAAACGCCTGCGATAACGAGCGCTAGAATAATACCTGGCACAAAAATAAAACGTTTATTAATAGACATGCTGAGCTCCTAATTTATAGCCTTATATTTTACTACTGTTTCGTGTAATTTATTAGATAGCTAAAACTCAACCCACTGTTCCACAGGTGTAACAATATGGATCTCAATCGTGTTCAAATATTCTCGCAAGTGGTAGAACAAGGCAGTTTTACCGGCGCCGCAAAAGCCCTAGGAATAACCAAAGCGACAGTGAGTCGTAAGGTTGCCGAATTAGAAGCCGATGTGGGTGTGCAGCTATTATTTCGCACTACGCGGGCATTAAAGCTCACCGAAGCGGGATCGAGTTATTACCATCGTATTAATAAAATTTTGCAAGATTTACAAAGCGCAGAAGACTTATTAAGTGCCAGCCAGCAAGACATTAAAGGCAATTTAAAAATCATTTGTCCTATCGAATTGGGGCAATTATTTCTTGGGCGTATTTTCGCGCGCTTTCTTGCTGCTTACCCAAACATCACTATTGATGCTGAATTAACTAACCGTAAAGTCGATGTGATTGAAGAAGGAGTGGATTTTCTGTTCCAAATAACAGAGGTTCTCGACCCTAAGTTACAGAGTTACTCATTGGTTATCGCCAATAGACAACTGATGGCCAGCCCCGACTACCTTAAACGTTACGGCACACCAAAAGTCCCACAAGATTTAATGGACCACACAGCTATAAAATTGCAATCGGCGCACATCAATGGTGGCTGGCGGATATTTGATGGTAAACAATGGGTCGATTTGGATCCGCCCGCGCAACTGAAAGTAAATAACGTCACGTTTGCGCGAGAAGCGGCCATCGAAGGACTCGGCATCACTGCCGTGCCAGTAATCATCGCCCAAGAGGCCATTACGAACCAGCGACTGAGGCCGATTTTAGAAGATTTTCCAATGGCACAAACTAAAGTGACCTTAAGTTTTCCTCAGCGAGTATACATGCCACGTAAGTATATCGTTTTTATCGAGTTCCTTTACGCTGCACTCTTTGAAAATTGGGGCGAAAATGTATTAGAGGTCCCCGACTTTATTGATGTTAAATCACGTTAATAAATCACTGCATTGTGGGCACATCTTTATACTTTTGTAATCTACAATTAGCACTAAATAATCTATATCTATGGTAGATATTTTTGTGCAACTTGGTGCTAGTATCGATTTAACTTAGCCACGACAGGATGCTAATTTCAACGCTCTATTCGCATAAGTTATACTTGATATTGTGATTCAAATAATTGTTTAAAATTTTTACAGAGTGAACCAAGCCCAGCGCATACACGGAGTAAATAACATGAGCAAAGAACGTAATAACGCTAAAGAGTCGAAGAAACAGCCGCAACTGACGTTAAAAGAAAAGCGTGCAGTGAAGCAAGCGAAAAAAGCCCCAGCAACCTCAGTTATTAAAGGTAAATAAAACCGATATCACTTAAGTTATTACCAAGATAAAAAAATACCGAGCAATTTGCTCGGTATTTTGTTGTTAAGCGTTAGGCTAATTAGAATAAGTGTTTAACACCCATTTTAACAGCTAAGCGACTTATTGATGCCATGGATAATTTGGTTGCCGGTTTCGATATCCTGCCATCAGTCAGGCTAATTACGAGCAACAGCTTTTCTCTTTATTGCCTTTTGGGATCATATCCCACAACACTTTCGCCATTAAGATAGCCAACACAATACCTGATACCGCTACCACACCTTGCGGTAATAATGCGTGCTCTTCGCCAATTTGTGGCATCACTTTAAAGCCAAAGGTGTCGACTAAATAATTAACCAACACACCAAAGGCTAAAGATACACCAATGACACCGCCTAAATAACCGTAAAGCGCGCGCTTGCCTAACTCTTTAGTGACCACACCCAATGTCGCGATATTAGTCGCTGGACCTGCCATCATAAATACCAATACTGCACCAGGAGATACACCAGCTAATAACAGTCCAGCCGCAATAGGTGTTGAGGCTGTAGCACAGATATACATAGGAATAGACACAAGCACCATGACTAACATGGCTAAAATGCCGTCGCCCCACTTCACCAAAAAGTCGGCAGGTACGTAAGTCTGCACCAAGGCGGCAAAGAACAGTCCGACCAACAACCACAGGGTAGTGTCTCTCACTAAATCAGTCGCGGCATAATGCAAACCAGATAATACTCGGCTGAATACACTGTTTTGCTTTAGCTCGGTTGCGATGTCTTGAGTTGACGCGCAGCAGCTGGCTTCTTCACTATTTTCAGCATGTTCTGCTTTCACAGATGTTGATGCACAGCAACTGCTTGTTGCGGCGACCTCTGGCTCGGCTTTGCTGCTGCAACAGCTTGATTTCACCTCTTTAGGTGGGGTATCAGCTTTACTCGCACAACAACTGCTTTGTTTTGGCGCTTGTTCAGCACTCAACACGTTGGCTGAGGCCATAGGACTTAATACTGACTCTGCTTTAACGGCGGTCATTTTCACCCCAGCATGCTGCACAGTATCAGCATTGCTGTCGCGGGTATTTGAAGCAGCTTGAGACGGGCTTGATGGACTGGTCTTTTTACTTGCACAGCAAGATGATTCAACTTTAGTCGTTGCACTGCTATCTGATTGAGCCTTAACAGTTGTAGGCACACCATCATCGTCATCGCGCCCCACCAACAGCCCCGCCACAATCGCGCTTGTAATAGCTGCAATGGGACGCACTATGGCCATAAACGGGCCCAGCAACACGTAAGATACGGTAATCGAATCAACACCAGTTTCAGGTGTCGACACTAAAAAAGAAGTCGTCGCGGCTTTTGAAGCGCCAGCACGACGTAAACCCACCGCAGCAGGAATCACACCACACGAGCATAAAGGCAAAGGTGCGCCTAACATTGCGGCTTTAACCACGGTTTTCATTCCGTGCCCACCTAGTTGCTTGTGCATCCATGCCATTGGCACAAATACTTTAAGTAACCCGGCTAACACCAACCCCAATAATAACCACGGGGCGGACTCTAAAAATAAGTGCATAAAATTGGTCAATAACATAATTAATCCTTATGACCTGAATGAGAAAAGTGATGCTGTTCTTTTTTGGCAATAATATGTTGCTCCGATGACTCTAACGCTTCGAGTATCGAGCAATGTTCAGCGCTATCGGGGCCGCCGCAACAGGTGTTCGATAAGCTCTTTAACGACGTCGCAAAATGTTGTAACTCCGCTAACTTAGCTTCAACCTGTTCAAGCTTAGTGTCAACCAAGCCTTTCACTTCTGCACAGGCTCGGTTTGACTTGTCCACTTCAATAGACAATAAATCGGCAATGTCATTAAGCGAAAAACCCACCGCTTTAGCGCGCAAGATAAACTTCAACCTTTCAGAGTCATCTTGATTATATAATCGATAGCCTGAATCTGAGCGACTCGAAGGAGACAACAGCCCATGTTTTTCATAAAACCGTAATGTGTCAGCCTTGATGTCGTACAAGGCAGCAAGCTCGCCTATTCGATACATAATTTAACCTCAACTCAAAAAGTGATTCAGCTAAAAGTCTCTGAAACTATCTTAAGTATAAACCTTAGAGTTTAATCCAAGGTCAAGGGTTAGTTATGGTTTATTTTTGATTATCTTTGTTCTCATTTCAATATTGTGAAATCACACAGAAAAAACACCCAATACATGCGGTTTACGATAAAATACGCCCGCCTGATCATAAGACAGTCATCTAGTCGTGTTATCGCAACATCATGAGGGACTTTGGTAAAACAGACTTGAGACAATTCTGTTTTACGAAAGATCCTTAAAATCAAACTAGTGGACCCTGTACCTACATGAATAATGTCAGACCAATTCGTCGCGCGCTATTAAGCGTATCAGATAAAACTGGAATCCTTGAGTTTGCACAAGCGCTGCATGCACAAGGTGTTGAACTCTTATCAACGGGCGGTACTGCAAAGCTACTTGCAGACAATAATATCCCGGTAATTGAAGTTTCTGACTACACAGGTCACCCAGAAATTATGGATGGTCGTGTTAAAACCTTGCACCCAAAAATTCACGGCGGCATTTTAGCCCGTCGCGGCATTGACGAAGTAGTAATGGAACAAAATGCCATTAACCCTATCGATTTAGTGGCTGTTAACTTATACCCATTTGCTGAAACTGTGGCTAAGCCAGGTTGCACCTTAGCCGACGCTGTTGAGAACATCGACATTGGTGGCCCAACCATGGTGCGCTCAACCGCCAAAAACCACAAAGACACCACGATTGTGGTTAACACAAAAGACTACGGTCGCGTGATTGCTGAGATGCAAGCCAATAATGGCAGCACTACGCTAGAAACACGCTTTGACCTTGCCATTGCGGCCTTTGAGCACACCGCTGCTTACGACGGAATGATCGCCAACTACTTTGGTACTATGGTGCCAGCACACAGTAAAGATGAGTGCCACGACGACTCTACATTCCCACGTACGTTCAATTCGCAATTCATCAAAAAGCAAGATTTACGCTATGGTGAAAACAGCCACCAACAAGCCGCATTTTATGTTGATGCGAAAATTGATGAAGCTTCAGTGGCCAGCGCGATTCAGTTACAAGGCAAAGCATTGTCTTACAACAATATCGCCGACACAGACGCTGCACTTGAATGCGTTAAAGAGTTTGAAGGCCCAGCCTGCGTTATCGTTAAACACGCTAACCCTTGCGGAGTGGCATTAGGCGCTACCTTATTAGAAGCCTATGACCGTGCATTCAAAACAGACCCTACATCAGCGTTTGGTGGCATCATTGCGTTTAACCAGGAGTTAGATGCACAAACGGCCCAGGCCATTGTTGACCGCCAGTTTGTTGAAGTGATTATCGCGCCAACGGTTAGCCAAGAAGCACGTGACATCGTTGCCGCTAAAGTGAATGTGCGTTTACTTGAGTGTGGTGAGTGGGCGAGCAAAACCACTACCCTAGATTACAAACGCGTCAATGGCGGCCTGTTAGTACAAGATCGCGATCAAGGCATGGTTAACTTAGACGACGTTAAAGTGGTGTCTAAACGTCAACCAACTGCTGATGAATTAAAAGACTTAATGTTCTGCTGGAAAGTGGCCAAGTTTGTTAAATCTAACGCCATTGTTTACGCCAAAGATGGCATGACAATCGGTGTCGGCGCAGGTCAAATGAGCCGCGTTTACTCAGCGAAAATTGCTGGCATTAAAGCTGCCGATGAAGGTTTAGTGGTTGAAAACTCAGTGATGGCATCTGACGCTTTCTTCCCATTCCGCGACGGCATCGATGCTGCAGCGGCTGCGGGGATTAGCTGCATCATTCAACCGGGTGGCTCTATTCGCGATGAAGAAATCATCGCCGCGGCAGATGAGCACGGTATGGCCATGGTATTTACTGGCATGCGTCACTTCCGCCACTAAATTCCACTTGAAACAAGCAGCCTTCTTTGGCTGCTTTTTTCGTTTAAAGAATCATATTATTTAGTTTATTAAAAAGGTGAATAAAGATGCAGGTACTTATTATTGGCGGTGGCGGTCGTGAACATGCTTTAGCCTGGAAAGCGGCTCAGTCTGCTCAAGTTACAAAAGTGTTTGTTGCACCTGGTAATGCAGGAACCTCTTTAGAGCCAAAATTACAAAATGTGGCCATTCAAGTTGAAGCCATTGCTGATTTAGTTAAGTTTGCTCAAGACAACAAAATTGAGATAACCATTGTCGGACCTGAAGTGCCATTATCATTAGGCATTGTCGATGCTTTTAATGCTGCTGGTTTGCCTATTTTTGGCCCAACCAAAGGCGCGGCGCAGCTTGAATCGTCAAAAGCGTTCACTAAAGACTTTTTAGCCCGTCACAACATTCCAACGGCTGACTACTCAAACTTCACTGAGATTGCCCCCGCTAAAGCTTACGCGGCTACATTAACCGCTAAAACGGGTTTCCCTGTTGTGATTAAAGCCGACGGTTTAGCTGCTGGTAAAGGCGTGATTATCGCCGCCGATCAAGCCCAGGCCGATGCCGCCATTGATGACATGCTTGCCGGTAATAAGTTTGGTGATGCGGGTTCACGCGTGGTGATTGAAGAATTTTTAAAAGGCGAAGAAGCCAGCTTTATCGTAATGGTAGACGGCAAAAACATTCTTGCCATGGCCACCAGCCAAGACCATAAAGCACGCGACAACGGCGATTACGGCCCTAACACGGGTGGCATGGGTGCATACTCTCCAGCGCCGGTTGTAACGCAAACGGTGCACGACTGGACGATTGCCAATGTTATCCGCCCAACCGTTGATGGCATGGCGGCAGAAGGCAATGTTTACACTGGCTTTTTATATGCTGGCCTAATGATTGCGCCAGATGGTAGCGCTAAAGTGCTTGAATACAACTGCCGCTTTGGCGACCCAGAAACCCAACCGATTATGATGCGTTTACAGTCTGACATTGTTGAGCTTTGCCTGGCAGCCACTCGTGGTGAGTTAGACAAAGTCACCGCAGAGTTCGACTCTCGTGCAGCAGTCGGTGTGGTGATGGCCGCAGGCGGTTATCCAGATGCCTACCATAAAGGCGATGTGATTGACGGCTTAACGCTTGGCGATGTAAACGGCAAAGTATTCCATGCCGGCACCGAGATGAAAGACGGCCACGTTGTGACTAACGGAGGCCGTGTATTATGCGCTACCGCATTAGGTAACACGGTAACCGAAGCCCAACAAGCCGCTTACGATTTAGTAGATGCCATCCATTGGGATGACGTTTATTTCCGTACCGATATTGCTTACCGCGCCATTGCGCGTGAGCAAGGTAAAGCGTAAGCCATTCGCTTATTTTTTTATCGTAAAATACTCCCTTCGATGGCATCATCGTAGGGAGTGTTTATTTATACGACCATCAAATCTCTTTAATGCCATGTGAACCCAATAAACACTAACCCCCTCTTGCATTATGATCATAACGTCCCAGCCAAGACTGACCTGCAAGCTTAATATTTCAATTAACGCCAAAGGTTAAACATCATTCACCTTGTTCATAAACACCACTTTATATGATCTAGATCACAAAAATAGTACAATATGAGGTGCACCCTAATATAAAACGAATTGGATAGTGTTTATCAATCTGATTGCTGAACATTACCAAGCCTTATAAATCATTTTGGGAGGACACAATGTCATACTCTATCAAAGACCTTATCTACAAAGGGGAAAAATCAGGCGTGCATGGTTGGAATACATTAGAAGGTGCCACTTTTTATTGGCATCCAGATTGGTTACATATTGCCGAAGATGTGACAGGCCACAGTGCGATGATTGACACTCCCCCTGCGAAAGGTAAAACCAACAAAGCAGATGCTGAAAGCGCCATAGTTAACCACCTCAATCACCCCAAGTAACTACTCATATCGCGCACTCATATCGCGCACTCATATCGCGCACTCACATCGTTCATCAGACTGAGTAAAGTGAGAGATCCTAGCAAGGGTATCACTGGTTCCACCATATACCCTTAGCGGATGCTTATGCGAGCAACCAATCAATATCAGTACATTTAACCAAACCGAGTAACAAACCAAGCACAACGCCTACCAACGCCACTTAATGCCATTCATTCAAATCATTTGATCGCGATAACAATATTCGACTTATTGGCCTTTTTTTGTCAGGATGTGACATCTTGCAAATTCGTTACCAAGTTATTAAAAAAGCATTAAACCAGCTCACACGAATGAGATATTGGTCAAAATAATAATTATAAAGGAAATCGTATGTCTCAAGCCGCGTCTTCAAAACCGTCGCCATCTAACCATAAGCAACCCACATTACTCGATGCGCTTATTCCCGTTTTTGCACTCATTATCATGCTGGGGGCTGCAGTATATCTGTTTTCATCCGACAGCTCCTCAGGCGCTAACCAAATAGCGTTAGTGTTAGCGGCGTGTATCGCCATGGTGATTGGCTTTAAAAATGGCTACAGCTGGAACCAAATGGAGCGCGGTATTGTTAAAAGTATCGGGGTTGCCACAGGCGCGCTGTTAATTTTGTTCAGCGTGGGCTCACTCATTGGAACCTGGATTTTAGCAGGCACTGTGCCAACGATGATTTATTACGGCATGCAAATTCTTAATCCCGATTATTTCTATACCGCTTGTTGTTTATTGTGCGCGATAGTGGCGTTAAGTATTGGCAGCTCCTGGACAGTTGCCGGTACGCTCGGTATCGCGTTAGTGGGCATTTCGTCAGCAATGGGCTTAGACGTGAACATTACCGCCGGCGCCATCATCAGTGGAGCTTATTTTGGCGATAAAATGTCTCCTATGTCTGACACCACCAACCTGGCACCAGCTGTGGCAGGTACCAATATTTTTAGCCATATTCGCCACATGACCTGGACTACGGTTCCAAGCATTATTATTGCCCTTATCGGCTTTACTTTTTTAGGCTTAACCGCAGATGCCACCCCAATTGAGAACCAACTTACCGACACTCTGGCGCTATTAGACAAAACCTACAGCCCTGGGCTGCATTTACTCATTCCATTATTAGTGGTGTTGTATTTAGCTAACCGCAGAATGCCTGCTTTTCCCACGGTAATATTAGGCACACTTGCCGGCGCTGCATGTGCGGCACTGTTTCAATTTGATAACGTTATCGCTTTTGTTCACGACGACACACTCGTACCGGTAGTTGCACTGGTAAAAGGATTGTGGATTGCCATGTTTGACGGTTACGTTGCCAACACGGGTGATGAAGTATTAGACAGCCTATTAAGCCGAGGCGGCATGAGCAACATGGTGACCACTGTGTGGTTAATTTTATGCGCCATGGCATTTGGCGGTGTAATGGAAGTCACTGGATTATTAAATCGTATTTTAGAAAGCATTCTTACCGTAGTGAGCGGTACCACCAGCCTGATCATTACCACCATTGGGGTGTGTATTGGCGCTAACATCATTACCGCCGACCAATACATTGCTATTGTACTGCCAGGTCGAATGCTGAAGGTTGAATACACTCGCCGTAAATTAGCCGCGATTAATTTGAGTCGCTCATTAGAAGACTCTGCAACAGTCACCAGCCCATTAGTGCCCTGGAATACCTGTGGCGCCTTTATGGCCAGCACCTTAGGCGTGGCAACCATTGCCTACCTGCCCTACGCCTTCTTTAACTTGGTGTGTCCATTTATAAGTGCCACTTATGCCTATTTCAACTTCAAAATCGAACCATTAGACGAAACCAAAATAAGCACTGGCGAAGTCGTCGGTTAACTAAGATGTCGTCTACTCACCTAGAAATAGCAGGTTAACCAAGGCGGTCCTTTAACCAACCATAATGATAATAACCCCATTGCCCAAGGCGCCTTGCTTGGGTAAAGGGGAATTTCGGCAACGCTTGCTGATATAAAGGCAGGTTAGGCAACGTTTCACCGGCAATGCTTTGTGCTAATCGATACGCCGCTTGACTGCTAAACGACACGCCCGCACCGCAATATCCTAAGCTGTACCCTACGCCACCTTGACTATACACATGAGGCATATCGTCCATCGCAGCAGCAATCCATCCGGTCCAGTTATAGGCAATCGCTTTGCTTGATAAGTTCGGAAAACACTTATTAAGCGCAATTCTTAAGCGCTCACCATACACAGGGTTTGCCGCATCTTTGCCCCACACGGCACCACGGCCACCAAACAGTAAACGGTTGTCTGGCAGTAAGCGGTAATAATATTTTAAAATACGCGTGTCCATGGTGACTTGATGCGTATGCAAACCAGCTTGTGCCAGCTCTTGCGCCGTGAGCGGCTCGGTAACAATCACATTGCTTAGTATCGGTAAAAACTTGTCATCTATACGCTGATTAAAGCGCTTTGGCGTGTAGGCATTGCCCGCCATAATCACCTTATTGGCAATCAACTCTCCGTTAGCGGTGATTAAACGATGCTTACCGCCCTCTTCCAGCCACTCTACAACACAAGATTGTTCAGAAATCGTAACGCCTTGGGCTTGTACCATGTCCTTATAACCGAGTAATAATTTAAGCGGATTAAGACCAAAACCGTCTTTTAAGCGTAAAGCGCCATAGGCTTGATGATGATCTAAATACTGGGCTCGAAAATCGTGGCTAGAGATAAACTCAGCGCCGCTGTCTTGGCTATTTGCCAGATGCTGTTGAATATACTGAGCCGCATTTTGCAGTGTGACCAGCGCTTTTGGATTATGAGCAACTTTTAAATAGCCGGCTTCTTGCGGCTCACAGGCAATATTGTGTTGTTGAATTAAGCCATCGACACGTGCGACAGCTTGGGTAAACTCATCATAAATGCCTTTGGTGGTGGCTAAGTCCCAACGCTGAGTCATGGCGGCATACCCTAACCGGCCTGAGCCTTTTAACACAAACCCAGCATTACGAGCACTCGCACCAAAGCCAATTTGGTTAGCCTCTAACACATGACAATCTATATTGAATTCGGTTGCTAAGTAATATGCTGTTAGCAAGCCTGTGTAACCGCCACCAATAATCGCCACATCGGTTTGCTGGCTGCCAGATAATGCGGCTGTTGATTCGCCTAATGCCTGTGTCGTCGCCCAATAGCTTGGCGCAAAAGGTTGATTGTTAGGATGAGAATTTACCAGCGGATCGTACATATTATTCTTCTTATTATATTAAATGAGTAAACCCGACTAAAAAACTAACAGCATTTCACAAGCGACACAGTGGCAGTCGTGATCGCAAATAACGCACATATACTCTTCGCCCATGTAACGTTGGTGCCAGCGCTGCGGATGTTGGGCAATTAATTTTCCGCCCGCTTTAGTAAAATAACGCACCGCCGCATTATTGGGGCTTTGTTGCCACAAATGACTCACTCCCGCTTTAGCCCCTTGGGCAATCACTGCCGTTTTAGAGGCCGCCAATAACAGTCCGCCGAGACCTTTTCCACGGGCAGATTCTGCAATGGTGTTTGACTTGAAATAACACACATCCTCAAATGCAATACCCCACTTATCTACCGTGCACCATTGATCTTGAGGCCATTGCCCAGCGGCATAGGTTAATCTAAAACCAATTAGCTGATCGTTTTCAATTGCGACAAAATTGGCGTTAATACCATGTTTAATGCCTTTGTAATAAATCGCCGTGAGTTCATCAATGTCCATATAACCACTGCCGTGAACAATTTCGCCTAAAGCAACCACTGCGTCAAAGTCAGCGTGGGTCAATTCTCTAATCATAATCTTATATTCTTGTCTGTTTCAGCACACTTTAGCACACGCCAATATAGCCAGCTACGATGTTAAACTTTTGTGATAATTTGGCAATAACCTGGTGAAACTCCTGCCGCATACTGGATGCAATTAAACAAAAGGAGCTCGGTTATGAAACGTACATTAGTGACTGCAAGTCTTATGGCTGCTGGATTATTTAGCCTTCCAACTTTAGCAGCGGATATTGAAGTTAGCGTGACCAATTTAACTCACGGAAATCACTTCACCCCTCTTTTAATCGCGGCTCACGACGCTGACAGCCATCTGTTTCAAGTAGGTACCGAAGCCTCAGCAGCATTACAAAAAATGGCCGAAGGTGGCGATATTACCGATTTAGATACCGCGGTTACCGGTAATGCGGGCGTCACATCGGCCAACCCAGCAATGGGATTATTAGCCGCTGGCATGAGTGTCAGCGATGTGATGTTAGATACCGGCGATAACACGCATTTATCGATTGTTGCCATGGTATTACCCACCAACGATGCCTTTGTTGGGCTAGATGGCTGGGAAATTCCAACAGAAGCCGGCACTTATACTATGTACGTTAATGCGTATGATGCTGGCACCGAAGCCAATGATGAAATCATTAATGGTGGCGGCATGTCTGGAGTACCGGGCATTCCTGCAGCACCTGGCGGCGATGGTGGGACTAACGGTACTGGCGTGATGGACAATAGCGACAACAGTTACGTGCATACTCATCCTGGCGTATTAGGCGACATGGACCCTGCTGGTGGCATGAGTGACCTAGACAGCCGCGTACACCGCTGGTTGAATCCTGTTGCCAAAGTTGTGGTAACAGTTAAATAAGGAGGTAGCCCATGAAACTCACTGACTTTACATTAAAGCCCAGTTTACTGGCCATGTTGGCAGCGACCATCTTATTAACCGCGTGTGATGATGACGACAATGACACTGTTGACGAGACTCCGCCAGCAGCTGTGATGCAAACCTTCACGGTCACGGTCACTAACCTGACGGCTAACCAACCCATGTCTCCAGTAATTTTAGCCGCTCATGCTAGCGATGCGATGTTATGGAACGCCGGTGAAATGGCAAGCGAAGCGATAGAAAAAATGGCTGAAGGTGGCGATACGGCAGATATAGCCGCATTAGCAGTGATTACTAGCAGTGTTAATGGTGCGGGGCTTATCATGCCCGGCATGAGTGAAACACTCACGCTCACATTAGATGAAGCCGACGTCGCCAGTGTGAGCCTGACGACTATGTTGGTTAACACTAACGACGCCTTTACCGGCGTAAACAGCTACAGCATTGCGGGTATGCAAGTCGACGCCTCAAGCTCAATGAAGTTTATGGCTTATGATGCGGGCACCGAAGCCAACAGCGAAGCCAAAGGCACTATGCCAGGCCCAGCAGATGGCGGCGAAGGTTTTAATGCCGCGCGTGATGATGTCGACTTTGTTCATATTCACCCTGGGGTGATTTCAATGTATGACGGTTTAGCCGACTCAGTACTGGATGTTTCGCATCGGTTTGATAACCCAGTATTAGCCGTCACCATTACCAGAACTGAATAAATTTCAACCAAGCTGAAATTTATTCGCCTCAAGGCAGGTCTAGTTATTAATGTCAAAACTGGACTTGCTTTGAGGAACTCAACATGAATGGAACCACTAAACATAGCGGTCATGCCTGCACGCAACATATTTTGCTGGTAGAAGATGAACAAGACCTGGCTAAATTACTCATTCTTAACCTCAAAGCACTCAATTATCACGTCGACCACGCCACTACATTAAAGCAAGCCATGCAGATTATTGAGCATAAAAAGCTCGATTTAATTTTATTGGACCGCATGCTCCCCGATGGTGACGGCATTATGTTGTGCGAACAATTACGCCAAGCAGGTAAGGAAGTCCCGCTGATGCTATTAACTGCTAAAGACTCAGAAGCTGATGTGGTATTAGGGCTTGAGGCCGGAGCCGATGATTATCTGGTGAAACCCTTTAGCGTATTAGAACTTCGCGCACGCGTAAAAGCCTTACTAAGACGCGGTAAAGCCCAGCAAGAGCAAACTCAACAAATTGAATTTAACAGCGTCACCATTAACTCCAGCACCCGAGAAGTCACCGCATTTAACAAAGCACTGACACTCACCGCCCGCGAGTTTGATTTACTGCTGTTTTTAGCCAAACACCCGCTACAAGTCTTTAGCCGTATGCAATTACTCGAAGCGGTATGGGGTTATAACTACGACGGTTACGAGCACACAGTGAATAGCCATATCAACCGATTACGCAATAAATTATCGCAGTGCTCACCCGAACACGACTTAGTGAAAACCGTATGGGGCGTGGGTTATAAATTTTCACCACCAGAGGTGCAAACCCACTAATGAATCGTTTATTCAACCGACTATTTTTGGCCGCTACACTGATTGTATTGTTGTTATTTGTCGCCTTGTGGCAATGGTTGCAACTCAACCATGAATTTAGCCGCAATCAAATACAACAATCACTGCACCGTGAGCTGGCCGAACACATGGCTCACATTAACCCGCTATTGTCGCAAGGGATTACCTCTGACGCTGCGCTTAAAGAAGCTTTTCACGACTTTATGCTGTTAGGCCCAAGTTTTGAAATTTACACTCTAGACCCTAATGGCAACGTCGTTGCCTATGATGCCAAAGATGAAAAAATCAAAACTCACCGCGTTGATACCAATATTATTCAGCAGTTTTTAACCGGCGAAAACCTGCCAGTGCTGGGCACCGATCCGCGTAGTGAAGACATATATGGACGCTCCCGGTGAGTCAAGGTAATACTCTGCTCACCCAAGGCTTTTTTGG
>NZ_BMQI01000059.1 GCF_014648035.1 Shewanella algicola
CGGATATCGACAGCCTGTTACCCTGGAATTTCAAAAAGTAGGTGTAGTTGCCTAGACGCTTACCCTATACGTAGCCCTAAAAAACACTATTCTCTTTAGAAGAAGTGACTTAAAACTTACCAAAGCGAGTCATTACTGACAATAAGAACTCTGTTTGAGCCCGAGAACACGGAAAGATGCCGGTTGTTGTCATGGAGTAAAACTCACCTTTAAAGTAAACGTAAGATTGCCTTATACAAGTTGAGGCATCTGGTTGAGTATTATTGGTAGCAATATAAATATCGAATAATTGATTCGAATACACTAATTTAATAGACGTAATCATCGGTTCTGAAGTCATGAGAAATTGTCCTTATATTTATATGTTCATCTTAAAACATAAACACTACAGTTAGAGTCGGTTCAAGTGTCATTTGGGACACTTTAATAGATATTTCTACCGCACAGTGACCCTTTTTGGATAGAGTGCTTGAGATTAAACGATAAAGGTCAGACAGATTAAAGCATGCTGATAGCAAAGGTTACCGTTGTCTCTCTCGCGTTCGGCCAAGTGCGGGATAATTAATGAAGTACTTTTCTTAATTAAATTGGTTGCCAGGCTTTAAGGGGAGACTCCGACATTGATAAAATCCGATATAGTGGTTAAGGAAGACACCTGGCAATGCTATCTTTATACCCTATACGGTTTTGAAAGGTTATATCTGATTGAATCCTACCCAATAAAACTATTTCGTATATTTTCGAAAAATTTGACCTTATGCTGTGTACAAAATTGTTGTTACTGAAGTAAAATAAAAATGAACTCACTATGAAGTTGTTTAAACAATTTTTCATAGCGTGTCCTCCAACTGAGGGAGGGGTCCCTTGGGGAAAAAAGCCGGCTTTTGCTGGTTTTTTTTCATCTAGAATATTCATTAACCGGTATAACACTTAATTTGGCATGAGTATCGAACCTTTCTGAGACCGAAATGTTAAAACGCTCATCTTGCTGAATCTTTGATAAGATTGTATTTAGGTCATAATCAGCATCAAGATAAACGAACAAATTGATTGGTTTAATATAGTGTCCATCCTTATCTAACTTAGTAAAAGTCTCATCTTCTAACAAATAAATGTTACCAGGCTCTGCAACGGTACGTTTAGTGGCTACCTGTATCATTAGCCCCGTCCAAACATGAATATTGCCCAAAAAATCAAAAAGTAAGGCTTCTGCATCACCTTTTCCTTTATATTTCAGCATGTTTTCGAGCAATTTATGTAACTCAGACTCAAGGGATATAGTAGGCTTCACGAGTGCCAATCTCTTTAACTCTCGTTTAATTGGCTTATATTTTGAAATCTTTACTTTGGGTTTAATAAATTTTTTTATTATTTGAGTACGTTTATCTATCGGTGTAAACCTATCATTGTTACTAACCTCTAAGTACATGTTTAAAAGCGCATTTTCACAGACTTCTTTTAAGGTGTCGTAATACTGCGTCATTCCACTCTCCTACTTTTTATCTGATCTGAATTTTGCCATTGCGCCATCTTCCGCAAGAATGTCTCGACCATATCGGTAAACCATTGCCGGCGTACTCCAACGGCCAGACACTTGAACTTCCAAAGGTGAATATCCTGCAGCTAGCAAATCTTGACAAGCACCTACACGAGCTGAATGGCCACTCCAAGGAACGCACCCTCTAACAAGACCCGGTGAGTATTCCAACACAACACTAAAAGCATGCTGAAAAATGTTATCGATCGCCACCCCTGATAATGGATTGTTTTGAACGCCTATTTTGTTCGATTTGTGGACTTTCCTGAAAATTAAACCGGTTCGCTTAATCCTCGCTAACGTCACATAATTATCAATCATATCCAAACATCGTAGACTTAAAATAACTTTATCTGGTTCACCTGTATGACGCGACTTGGTGATAGGCACCAACAAAATTCCTCTACCATCACGGGTAAAACTTATCTGTTCAAAGGTCGCTCTAGCAAGCTCTGATTCACGGAGCATAGATTCATAAGACATTGTTAATAATGCTAAATCTCTTAATTCGATTAGCTTCTTACTTTGTGAAAACACTTGGGTTAAGACTTCTAAGTGAGACTCATTAAATGCTGATGCCTGGGTCGTAAACTCACCATCCGTCAGCTTGCTACTTTCAATATTTTTAAACATTTTTTTGATTGTTAATGATTCAGTAGGCGACGGTAACCCTGCGGCTAAATGCATGGTTTGAACAGCCCAAGAGTAGACTTTTAATGTATTAAGCTTTACTCGTGTTGAATGTTCAAGGATGTACTTTTTAAAGTGAATAACAGAACACGGAATCGGTGTAATTGAGTGTTTTTCGGACCATTTGCAGAATTGGTACCAATTATTATTCAAAGACTTAAATGTATTAGCTTTCATGTCTTTTGAAGATAATTCAAAGTCATGCAGTAACATTGAGATTAATTCGGAAATGCGCTCGAACGGAGCTGAATCGATGTCTCTTTCGAGCAGTTCACGCAACTCTTTTTGCATTAAAGACCTATCATCAAGCAGTAGGTCATTGACTTTCTTAGGCTTAATGTCACTTTCAGTATTCGTTGCCACAGAATATCTTTGGTTTTTAATTAAAGATGTCATACTTACCCCGTTTCAATAGCGACTCAAACCATTCAGCGTCATGGAAAAACATTTAATTTTGTTGTTTTTTCAATTTAAACTGCTCTTCCTTGTCATACTGGATCAGGAAATCAATGACATCATCAAACTTCTTCAAACCTTCACGCACCATAATTGCTTTAATTTGGTCGGTAAGATCGGCAGATAATTCAAAACGATACTTCTTTTCACGTTTTTTTAACTGACTGATTTCTTTACGGATCCATCGCCAACCGGCATCAGAAAAGATAAGCTGTAAATCCTGGTTTAATGAATCCATTTCATGATGATGGACATCATTCTCTGGTAAAGATGATATATTACGTATAGCTCGGCTCACTGAAAGCCAGATTTTATCTGCATAGTCCATATGCTTTCTAAAATTAGGTTTGTAGCGTTCTGGTTGTATTGAGCCA
This sequence comes from Shewanella algicola, assembly GCF_014648035.1. Lineage (GTDB taxonomy): Bacteria > Pseudomonadota > Gammaproteobacteria > Enterobacterales > Shewanellaceae > Shewanella > Shewanella algicola. The sequence continues at coordinate 3,058 of NZ_BMQI01000059.1, forward strand.
TTGGAAAACCGAATATGTTTACTTAATAGGTTTGATGCTAATTTAGCTTCATCTATACTAAGAAGGCGCATTCTTTTCCCCTTTGGATCGCCGTAGTCATATTGCCATTGTGGGGGCACATATTTTTGAGTTGGCATATTTGGTCCTTTACACCCAAAATTTCTTAATTTTCAAATTTTCACCAATCAGGTGAGTTATCAAGAAAAACACACAGATTAGTAATATGGGTACACCATAGTACTAAATGAGATTAAAGTAAACCCTAACTTTGCATAATTACAGTTATGCAAAGTTAGAGGTAAAAAACGAAAACTATGCCTTTGGGTTTTATGGTACACCCATTTTTCTCATTCGAGAGGATCTGCTAACCAAAATGTGGAATTCGGACTGGTTTACACAACATTGAAATGACTGAAGGTAAATGATGTGAGGTTTAAAAAAATTTAAACAAGTTGTAATCCTTTAACCTGTTTAATCAATTAGCAATACTCCATGTGATTGCGTCAGTATTTTTACTATTATGCATTTTATTTTATTTGAAGTGATTGTATAGGGAATGGCATCAACCAGTTATAACAATCCTCAAGTATTTTGTTTTGACTCATTGGACCATGAGATAAGGAGTCCGTCATTAGCCGGTGTGCATTCATCGCTCGATTAAGCACTGACGTGTTAGCGTACTTGTACTTTGAAAAATTTAAAATTCAGATAATTCTACATACATACCTTCATAAACGGGTTTTGTGATCCCTTTTCGCCTTAACACTTCGTCAAACGTAATAACTTCTAGATTGAATGCATATTCGATTGCTACACATTCAACCTGCGCAACAATCTCTTCTATAAACGATACCTTCTTATGCATTGATAACTTCGGGCTCATAAACATCTCTTTTTTCTACACTTTAAGCGACCTTAGATATGTCGCCCGAATTTTCGACTCGAGAACCTAACGTATTAAGGACTTTCACTTGGCCATCAAGCACAGCAATAATTATTTTATTCTCTTTTACACTTTCAGGGATAATAACCCTGCCACCTGAGCCGGCTTCACAACCGTGTAGAACTTCGCACTTTAGATCCAACACTTCATTTTGGTCATAATAAAGAATCGTTATAACGGGTAAATCTTTCATTTTTACATTTCCTGGTTACTTGAACTGATAATTTTGAGAGGCCATAATATCGTTAAAATGTTGAACTTCTCAGCGTTTCAGGTGCTATTTGGGACACCTTAAATATTTACTTTATTTTTGTGATGAACATCAAGTTTATATAAAACAACATAAATTCAGACACTTACAAGTAAAGCGTGTTGGATAGCAAATGCTACTCATTGTATTTCTGAGTGATTTATAGCCAAAGTCTTTTGTGTAGTGACAATAGTGTCCCCGTAAGTGCAATAGTTTGATCCGTTTCAAACTCACTTCTGGACAAAAACGATTTAGGGGATTGTCCTAAATCATTTCTATCAGATTAGAAAAAGTATTTTGAAACCTTAAATACTTTGTTAACTCTGCAGCCTAACTTAAGTGTCTAACATATCCCACTCATCACCTAGCATCCAACGTAATGCAGATAGCTTTCCATTAATCATTCCCCACTCGAAGTCTGACCAAGGACCTGTATCCTCGTACCTATCTTCGACTTTTTGAGCTGCTCTTATTGCTCCATCGAGGATATGCTCGTGGATCACATCATTTCCATAGCATTCAGTACCTTCTGGAACTACCTCAATTTCTCCATGCTCTATTTTCCACATTCGGTTCTGATGACGGTTATACCAAACTTTGTCTACTAACTCGTCCATTACATCAAGGATTTCACGTAAACCTCTTGTCTCCTCGGTATAGTCATACTCAAACTTAAGACCTGCTAAAATATCTTCGTTGATCGAATTTATTGCTGATATCAGATTGTTGAAGTAACAGACGTTTTCTTCACTAAATATTCTGTCAAAGTCTGCATGAGGCTTTCTATGATCTTTGGCGGAAAAGTCATTGTGATTATGAGTGATAAAATAACTGCTATCAGTTGATTCTATACCCAGTGAAAACTCATGAAATTGCTCAATAATTACAGCGTCAGCTACAGAATTTTTACTGATATGGAATGGAGCTTTTTTATCTAAACCTCTTTGAACTGCTGCAATTTTTGAACGCTCACTAATACCAATTCGTTCCGCCGACTTTATTAGCTTTTCTACTCTGTTAATTGTGGTGTAGTTCGCATCGGTCAGGAGAGGAAGTCGAGCATTAATATCAATTAATACCTCAATAGTTTGCTCCTGATTCTCGCCTGCAAACTCTCTTACAACATCTTTAACTTGTTTGAACTCTTGAGAAAGTCGTCTTGCTGTCTTATTTGCAACATCTTCTTTATTTCTTTCGTACTCTTCAGCTACTAGATCTGTTACAACCAATTTTGCCATGCCTGCTGCAACCAGTTCCTCCAATGCTGAAACTAAAGGAAGATCTTGCTTTTTCGTTGAAATATCGAGAAGCACACAAGTATCAAGAAATAAATAAAACATAATACCTCAAATATGATGAATTTCCGCTGTTAAAGTATCTTGTTACACTGCAAGATCACTGATCTCAATGTCGCCATAAATATTGTGTTTTGCAACGCGCAATTTCAAGTGAGACAAGTTTTCATTTTTCCTTACCAGCTCACGTAGATATTGATAAATTATCAAATATCAAGTTTTTCAACTTTAATCATCTAGAAGTATTTTTCATGTAAAATTGTAAACCCAAGCACATTAACACGACCTGAATTTACAATTACAACATAATTATTAGGGAATTAACATTTGTCATAAACATTTACAATCTGTAAGTGAATTTCGTTCTTAAATCTGTAGCATCTTTTTGATTATTTTCATAATCCAATATTGAAAAATCAACTGATACACCGCAGTTAGCTAGTTTACCATCAAATTGATATGCAAGGTTAACCGTCCATTCATTTAAATCTTTTCCAACTATGGGATTGTCAAAAGATGTATAAAATAATTTACCTTTAACATTAGAGATAGTAGAACCTAATCCCAGTTGATACGAATTTGTGCCCGCTTCAAATGCAGCAACACCCGCAGTTTTAGTAGTGGCAGTAAACTGATAATAAGCTCCTTGACCTATGCCTCTAAAAACTCTATTTTCTCCTTCATTTCCTCCAGCTAATGTATAACCAGCGAAAAAATCTACTCCCCCCTGGCTAAAACCTACTTTAAAGCCCAAAAGATCATTATCAACTAGTTCATTTTTATCCCACTTAGTTTTGTAGTACTGCACCGCAATATAACTGTTAAAGTTAGTTGGCAATGTATATTCTACATCCGCATAGAGAGCTTGGACTTCATTTATTACATTTGCGTACTGTGAGTTAATTTTAACTTTTTTAGCTATCCGTTTATTAACTTGTGCGAAAAAGACGCCATCATTGCCTATTTTATAAAAGTCGCCAGGGGAACCAGAACCATTATAATCAAAATCAACAAATTCATTATCAACATAAAATGATTTATCTGTTCGAGTCTGATATTTAGTCACATAACCAATCGAAATATCAGTATCCTCAAAATGACTTGAAGACACCTGATACATTTCAAAAGACTCTTTTATTAATCTTGAACCTGAGTTAGCGATCAAGGGTGATGAAAAGTGTTGCCTACCTCCAGAAAACACCGTATCACCAAACTGATACCTCAAAAAAGCTTCTGATAATACAAGACCTTGTGCGTTTATACTGCCCGCAGTTCTATCCGCATCATCATTGATATTACTAACGTATGATCCCTGTACCTCTCCTCCCAATTTAAACCCATTAAACTCTGATGTATTAAAAGTAACATTACCACCATTCACCCAAATCGAGCTATTCTCTGCATTTGAATCGTCAAAATTTTGTTCGAAATAGTACGATTTCGCTGTACCTCCAACATTACCATTGTGTATCCATTCAGAAAAACTCTCAATATCATCATTAGAGAGTGCATTATTACTCATTGCTAATAGCACCAAAACATATTTATTATATTTAAACATACAAACCTTATTAACGTTAAGTTACAAACAAGAAACTATATTAAGTAAAACTAAAACCAAAGACAAACAAATAAATTACAAACCCAATCAATAATACAAACTAGAGCATTTTTAACAGTGATCTATTTCACAGCAAAAAAATATCAAACCGACATAAATAACAATTTAAATAAGACATAGGTTTAAAACCCAAGTTAAAAAATTAGGTAGAAGAATTAAATAAAGACGCAAGTTTAAAACCTGAGTTAAAAACCTAGGAGAATAGAGCGTTAAAGCATATATTTAAAAAGCAAACGACCAAAAATATCAGGCCGATATCAATAATGTTAATTAGATCAACATATATAAAACCACAAACGTTACAATAAAAATAAGCGAGGCACGTTAAATATAAATATTTATACACTATATATGGAAACTCAGACCATGATTAAAAAACACATTCTATTAGCACTTATAGTTGCATTTTCAAGTCAATCATATGCTACAACGATAGATTCTGAATCATTCAAAAGGTTAGATTACAAAAGTGCTGTCACGACAGCTCATACACTATACAAAAATAATGATGGGATAATGATAAAAGTTCTACCCAACAAAATAGTTGCAACTTTCGCAGATGGAAAAAGTAGTTCTGTAGCTATACCAAAAGATCAATTCTTTCTTTCAATAGCTCCTTACATTAATAGTTCTCACCCATGTACCAATCATGTTTTAACAGGTTGTACCGGTGAGATAAAAAATCAAACAATGAAAGTTGTCATGATTGATACTGACACAGGTGAAACATTAATAGACAAAAAAATGACGACACAAAGTGATGGATTTATAGACTTTTGGGTTCCAAAAGATAGCAATTTAGCATTTAATATTTACTATGAACCAAAAGACGGAAGCAAAAGAGTGGCGAGAGAAGTATTGTCTACTTTCAATAACGATAGAACTTGCATTACAACTATGAAACTTATTTAAAGTTAATATTTAAATATGGCTTGTAAAAGGACTGGAATTATTCCGGTCTTTTTTATATAAAAAATGGAAATCCTTTTCCATAAAATATCATGCATTAACATGACCTGAGTCTTTGTGGTTTTCTTGGGAGCACCTACAAAGGAACTCAAGATAATCCTTTATCTGGTTGATGAAATTGTTATTAATTACGACCAGTGCACGTGGGTTATTTTCCAACTACCATCCACTTGTTTAATTAACACAAGCGTTTCCATGGCCATTGAGTCAATACTTTTACCTTTATATTCACCTTGGGCGTGACTTATTGACGTTGAAATTGCAATGTCACCTGTAATCGTTATTTGGTGTTCTTTTGGCGTTATGGTTAACCCTTTTAGGTAGGCCATATCCGCAAGCATGTGATGATTGGCATAATCCGTAAGTGAACGTTCTACTTTTCCACCTTCATAAATTTGCACATTGGCTGCTAATGACTGCCTAACAATAGCCTCATTGCCCGTTTGTAATGCAGCATGAAATTGTTTGACGACATTACCCGCGGCGGAATCAACACCGATAAACGCTTTTTGTTCTATAGGGTGAGTTTCATCACCATGGGCGAAGCTCAATGAGCTTTGTCCTGCGGACATCAGTAATATCCCGGTGGTTATGAGTATTGTTAAAGGTCTATTTTTCATTTTTATCTCTCTGTTAATCTATAGTGATTATCCAAGGCTCATAGGACCTAGCACGCTCGAAAGTACCGCTGTTGTCGCTAATATCAGTACTGCTATTAATGCCTCTAATCCAATCGATTTTTGTAGTTTTTGTTTTGCGAGTGATGGGTTCGCAATCGTTAATTTCGGTACTAAAACCAATTTATGCCATGCTGCTATAAACAAAATGATAGCCACCAAACAGAGCTTGATGGTGACCGCAATACCATAATCGGAACTGATTAATTCAGTGGGACTATCAAACAACATCCACACCATTCCCATGCCTGAAAGCAACACTAGAATGACAATCACTATGCCTAAACGACCAAATGTATCCATGACATTTTTTATGACGATGTTGTCATCGGTGCTGCATAATTTCCATAATGGATAAAAAGCGCCTATCCAGCTGCCAATGATCAACACGTGTATCAATATTAAGCCTTGAGCAAGCAATCCCAGTTCAGTGCTATGGCCAATAAAAGTAAACGTGACAGCAATTAACAGACAGCTGAGAATCGCTAATACCGCAGAAAACGTTTTGATATAACGGTTCTTATGTAACAGTAAACCACTAACCACTAGCATTATCCCAAAACCGATTAAGCGCCAAAGCACCGTTTGCCCTACCTGGGTTGGCCAAAGAAAAGCATGCATCTGCGCATCAAATATTCCCATCAAGCCACTTTCAGCAAAAGCCCCTACTTGAGCAAAATAGTTGATACTGACGGCAATCAACCCCAAAACGGCACCTACGAAGGTATATTTTGCAACGTTAATACCAAGGTTCGGTTGACCCTTAATGAGATATTGCATCAATGTGCCGCCAATAACGGCGGCAACACTCAGATAGATAACCCATTTAGATATCAACACCGATATTTCAAATACGGTTAATATCATGTTTACTCATCCACTTATTGATGTGCAGTGTGCTCGCTAGTCTCATGCTCCATTGTCATAGGCGGTGCACTGCGAGTGTTCATGCCAGAGTCGTGAAGCATAAAGCTCATGTTGCCTTTCATCTTATGACCGTCGTCACCCATGATCATCCAGTTAACTGTGTAATTAGCTGCGTTTAATGCTGGTAGAGCGAATGAAAATGCTGCTTGGCTGGTCGCACTTGAAGGTAATGTTAGCGGTACGCTTTGCTGCTTCTCATCTTGCATTGTTAATTTGACCAAACGTACCGGAGCCGTAAAGGTCAGTTCAAGCGTTGTTGGGGCTTGACTTAGCATCGCACCGTTAGCGGGCATAGAACTGCCCAGTCCGACATGAGCAAATGCTGAAGCACTCAGGAATAGACTTGTTACGACTAAAACGTTGTTAAATAATTTCATGATATTTCCTTTTATATTGTTTTTAACGATCGAAAAACGGTTTACATAAATGATTAAATATTGGCTTAGCTAACATCTTGGCGCCAAGCTTATAACTCAGTGTACGAACGAGGTCTTAGAACCAAGCTCTAAAACCAATAACAAACTGGGTTTCTTGTGTTTCTTCCCCTTCATTTCGGGCGTAATCGGCGGTATTACCGAGCTTCTGACGCCAATCCACACCGATATAGGGTGCGAACTCTCGAACAATCTCGTATCTCAATCGCAGCCCTGCACTGACGTCAGATAAGCCTGAGCCTATTCCAAGTTCAGCATCGTCCTTACCAAATAAATTAACTTCTACTTCAGGTGTGAGTATCAACTTTTGAGTGATTAACAGTTCATATTCCGCACTCAACCGCATAGCCGTACGGCCTTGTTCACCGATGAATAAGGCCGCGTCAATATCAAAAAAATATGGCGCTAACCCTTGAACCCCAATCACAGCCCAATTACGGTTCGGCGTCGGTTTGATATCGGTTTTAATACCGAATTGTACATCCCAGTATGGTGCGATGGGCTTACTGTAAAGAGCCTGAATTTCAAGGTCTTGCTTATCACTATTTGAATATTCACCTTCGGTTTTAAGCCACAACTTATTCAAATCGTAACCTAACCAGGCTTGTGCACTAAACTGGGTGGGATCTTGCGGATCCACGCCTTTTTCAAATTGATCCAGCATGACTTTTGTTAATAGAGGATCATCATTACCGCCGGCAAACACAGCTGAGCTAGTCAATGAGGCGCTCAGGCTCAACAGTCCCAAGGCCACTAAATTCGTTTTATTCATCTGTATTCCCCTTATTTCACCACGACTTTTCTGAACATGCCTGGCATGTGGAATAACAAGTGGCAATGATATGCCCATTGCCCTTTTGCATCGGCGGTGACTAAGTAACTGATCTTAGAGCCCGGCTGAACTAATACCGTGTGCTTTCGGGGAATAAAATCAGCATCGCCTGTCTCTAACTCACTCCACATACCATGCAAATGCATAGGGTGAGTCATCATCGTGTCGTTCACTAAGGTGATCCGCAGTCTTTCACCGTATTCAAACTCTAATGGCGCGGCGTCCATAAACTTCACCCCATTTACAGACCACATATATCGGTTCATATTGCCGGTTAAATGCAGTTGAATTTCGCGGCTGGGTTGGCGCGTGTCGTAGGTAGGATGTAAGCCTTTAATATCGCCATAAGTTAATACTTTGCGATTAAATTGTTGTTGATGGTCACGCAATCCAATACCAGGATCGTGTAAACCACTTTTTGGGGCATCGGCACGCATATCCACTTGTGGGCCGAACTCGGTGTCAATGTGTTTAATTTCATTGTTACTGCCAAAGCCTGCAAGCCCTAATCCTGAGACTGTCGCTTTAGCAGTCCCCATGGCCATTTTGCTGTGATCCATGCCTGACATATCACCGTCGCCCATAGCCATCTTGCTGTGATCCATGCCAGGCATATCACCGCCGCCCATAGCCATTTTGCTATGATCCATGCCAGGCATATCACCGCCGCCCATAGCCATCTTGCTGTGGTCCATGCTTGGCATATCACCGCCACCCATGTTCATTTTGCTATGTTCCATGCCTGACATATCACCTGCGCCCATGTCCATTTTGCTATGATCCATACCGCTCATATCCATACCACTCATGTCCATACCACTCATGTCCATACCACTCATGTCCATGCCCATATCACTGTGGCTAAGGACTGGCCTTGGATCCATTGGTGGAATAAGAGCATGTAAACTGGCATCTGAAGTAAGGTTACCTACCGTAAAGCCGGTGCGGTCAATACTTTGAGCGAAAATACAGTAAGCATTATCAACCTCTGGCTCAATAACCACATCATAGGTTTCAGCAACACCGATTCGAAATTCATCCACAGAAACCGGTTGAATGTTCTGACCATCACTGGCGACAACACTCATCTTTAGGCCCGGTATACGCACATCAAATATGGTCATAGCAGAACTATTTATAAAGCGTAAGCGCACCTTCTCACCTTGTTCAAACAACCCTTGCCAGCCCTGTTGCGGAGGATTGCCATTCATTAAATAGGTGTAAGTTGAACCAGTAACATCAGATATGTCGCTGTCACTCATGCGCGCGTTATTCCACATCGAACGAGCGTTCCACGTATTGGCTAAGCCATTTTTATTCACGTCAGAGAAAAAATCCATTACCGTACGCTCACGGTAATTATAGTAATCGGCTTGTTTCTTTAATTTGGCATAAATGTTTTCAGGGGCTTCGTCAGACCAATCAGACAGCATGATCACATAGTCACGGTCATATATGACCGGATCGGGGGTCGCAGGATCAATCACAATAGCACCGAATAAACCGGTTTGTTCTTGATAGCCTGAATGACTGTGATACCAATATGTGCCACTTTGTTGGACGGTAAATTGATACTCAAATGTTTCACCGGGTTTAATGCCATCAAAGCTAAAGCCAGGCACACCGTCCATTTCGGTGGGTAAAATAATACCGTGCCAGTGAATAGAGCTATCTTGGTCGAGGTTATTTTTTACTCTTAAGGTGACTGTTTCACCTTCTTTCCAGCGCAATAACGGCGCGGGCAGCAATTGGTTGACCACAGTGGCTCGAGCAGATTTCCCGGTAAAATTAACCATTTTATAGTCAATTGATAAGTCGAACACTTTGCCAGAAAGCTGGCTCAACGATTGGCTTAATGCATTGGCAAAAGCATTTTTAGGGAAAGGGGTCGACATCAATGCCAACATGGCTGATGCACCAAACACAAACCTGCGTCGGCTGTTGTTGAGTTCACTGTTTGTCGTTTGAGTCATGGGCTTTATCATGTATTGCGATTTCATTGCACAGACTCCTCAAGCGAGTTCACTTGGGCGTATACCTGGCTACTGCCATCATTTTTCAACAGTAAGACTTGGTATGGCATAAATTTATCTTGGTACTCCATACCAGGGCTGCCCACAGGCATAGCGGGTACGGTTAAGCCGATAGCATCTTTAGGGGGGGTGGCTAAAAAACGACTAATGAATTTTGCAGGGATATGCCCTTCAAACACATAACCTTGAGATGACACTGCGGTATGGCAAGATTGCATTGAAGCAGGAATACCCTTTGACTGTTTAAACTCATAAAGGTTGTTAATATTGTGGGCATCAACATTAAATCCACGCTCACTAATATGAGTAAGCCATTTTTCACAACAGCCACAATTGGCATCTTTATAAACAGTGAGTAATGGCGCCGTAGTGCCGGGCTCCGCTGCATGGGCAGGTAACATCCCTCCCATAATTTGCAGAATAAAAATAGTACCTATTACACGAAAAAAACGAATAGCATTGCGATATAGAGCAGACATAATATTGCCTCCAAATCAAATTTCGTCACATTAAACAACGCGGTTTAATGTCAGTTTATTAACCAAAAGGTAAAAAAATTGAAACTACATGATTGGCTAGGACAGTTAGCAAAAAAAAGGCGTAACTGTGCCTATGTTAGGCAAATATTGGAGGACGGTATAAAGATGAAAAATACTGAGGCATTAGTGCTGAGGTAAACATTGTTGCAGAATTAACTAAGCTGACTTCTGATTTAAGCGTTGGCATGGCCATCGTTAAAGCGACTGATAAACATGAGCCGACAGGACAATGGCACGCTTGGGCGCAGCAACTATCATCCGCACCATCGTTCATATCCATGTTCATATTCATTTGCATACTAGCGTCATGACATGCTTTGCCATTTTCAGCAGGCATATTTGAAGTCGTCATTGAATTCATTGGCATAGTACCAGGCATAATCACAGACGCAAAAGTTTGACCGACAAACGTCAGTAAAACAAACATCATGATTAAGTGGATTCTACGCAAAATATATCTCCAATGATTATCAAATAATAGTAGTGAAAAATACTGCATTTAGCAATGAAAATTTATTTGAAAAACATAATTAAATGAAAATAAAAATAACATTTTAAAATAAAAAATATGATAAAAATCAATCTAATATAAAATAACGATGCATTTTTTTATCTGCATCGTTATCCTAATCAACTAAATATTATCATTCCTCATGTATCAATTTAGTACGACGCCATAAAAAGAATACAACGGGGACAATTAATAGTGTCAGTATGATTGCACTAACCATTCCGCCGACCATTGGCGCAGCAATCCTACTCATCACCTCGGAACCGGTTCCAGTACCATAAAGGATAGGCAATAATCCAGCTATGATTGCTGCTGCCGTCATCATTACAGGACGTACGCGCATACCTGCACCTTGAATAACAGATTGAGTCAACTTTAGTTCATCAAATTTTTCTAGCTGCTGTGAACTATGATCAATCGCTTCTCTATAGGCTTGGTTTAAATAAACAAGCATAATGACGCCGATTTCGACAGCGACACCCGCCAATGCAATAAAACCGACTCCTACTGCAACTGAAAAATTGAAACCTTGTAAATACATTAACCAAATACTGCCCACCATGGCAAAAGGCAATGTCCCCACAATAATTCCAACTTCAACAACATTGCGGAAATTCATGAACAATAAAATAATGATAATAAATAAAGTAAATGGTACTACGTAAGTAAGCTTTGCTTTAGCTCTTTCCATATACTCATATTGACCAGCCCAAGTAATAGAGTAACCGGCGGGTAATATCAATTTATCATCCACAACTTTTTGTGCTATATCAACATAACTACCAATATCAACATCCTCAATATCAATGTAAGCCCAACCATTAAGGCGAGCATTTTCACTTTTGATACCCGGAGGTCCATTTTCAATAATAACGTCCGCAACGTCACCCAAAGAAATTCTCAAACCTTGCGGAGTCACTATAGGCAATAAAGCTAATGCTTCAGGTGAATTACGATAATCCTGAGGATAGCGTAGGTTAATGGGGTATCGCTCTAACCCTTCAACGGTTTGTGAAATACTCATACCACCAATCGCTGTGGCCACAACCTGTTGAACATCCGCTATATTCAAACCATATCGAGCAGCATTCTCACGCTGGATATCAACTTTAATATAACGTCCGCCTGCAACTCTTTCAGCATAAACTGACGAAGTCCCCTTAACATCTTTAAGGATTTCTTCTAATTGTTTACCAATTTTTTCAATTTCCTTGAGATTAGGTCCAGCAATTTTAATGCCTACAGGTGTTTTGATCCCTGTCGCCAACATATCTATTCGGGTTTTAATTGGCATTACCCATGCGTTAGTCACACCTGGTAACTTAACTAATGAGTCTAGTTCTTGTTTTAAACTCTCTGTAGTCAGGCCTTCTCTCCACTCGCTTTTGGGCTTAAGTTGAATAAACGTCTCCACCATTGTCAGAGGTGCAGGATCCGTTGCGGACTCTGCTCGACCAACCTTACCAAATACGGTTTTAACTTCGGGCACAGTGTAAATTAACTTATCCATTTGTTGCACTAATTGGCGTGCTTTACCAATAGAAATACCAGGGTAAGTTGTCGGCATGTACATTAAATCACCTTCATCTAATGGAGGCATAAATTCACTACCAATTTTATTTAGTGGCCACACACCAATTAACAACACAAATAATGCAAATAGCAGCGTCATCTTCGGAAAAGCCAGTACTTTTCTCAAAACAGGCACATATACTGCTGTTAAAAGTCGATTAACCGGGTTTTTGTGCTCAGGAAGTACTTTTCCGCGAATAAAGTAACCCATTAACACTGGAACTAATGTTATAGCTAACGCTGATGACACAGCCATTGCGTAAGTTTTAGTAAACGCAAGCGGTGAAAACATCCTTCCCTCCTGTGCTTCGAGGGTAAATACCGGTAAAAAACTAACAGTAATAATCAGTAAACTAAAAAATAAAGCAGGGCCAACTTCGCTGGCAGACCGAGCTACAACCTGCCAACGGTTTTCTGGCGTCAATGGCGTTCGTTCCATATGTTTATGCATATTTTCAATCATGACAATGGCGCCATCGACCATGGCACCAATTGCAATTGCAATACCGCCTAAAGACATGATATTGGCATTCAAACCCTGCAAGTGCATAATAATAAATGCCGTTAAAATACCAACTGGAAGGCTAACAATCGCCACAAGTGATGATCTTACATGCGCCAAAAAAACCATACAGACTAAAGCAACAACTAAAAATTCCTCTAGCAGTTTAAACCCTAAGTTTGATACGGCTCTCTCAATTAAGCCACTGCGGTCATAAACCGTCACAACTTCCACGCCCTCAGGAAGGCCCTTTTTTAATGTCTCTAATTTAGCTTTAACGCCATCAATTGTCTTTTGGGCATTTTCACCAAATCGCATCACAATAATGCCACCGACCGTCTCACCTTCACCGTTTAGATCAACGACGCCACGTCGCATTTGCGGTCCAGTCCCGATATCCGCAACATCTTTTAGCAGTAATGGGGTGCCATTATTGTTCACGCCTAATGGGATATTGCCGATATCCTCTTTATTCTCAAGATATCCTGTAGCACGAACCATATATTCAGCTTCTGAGATTTCGACAACAGAGGCACCAATTTCTTGATTACCACGGTTAATCGCCATTTGAATAGCATTTAAAGGTATACCAAAGGCACGCAACTTATCAGGGTCAACCTTAATCTGATACTGTTTAACCATCCCCCCTAGAGCACTCACTTCAGAAACCCCTGGGACAGTTTGTAATTCATACTTTAAAAACCAGTCCTGTAGACTGCGTAACTCACTAATATCGTGTTTACCGGTTCTATCTACGAGTGCATATAAATATACCCAGCCCACACCTGTTGCGTCAGGTCCTAATTGAGGCTTTGCATTATCAGGTAACGTTGAAACGACTTGGCTAAGATATTCCAACACACGACTACGAGCCCAATATAAATCGGTTTCTTCATCAAAGATGACATAGACATATGAATCACCAAAAAAAGAGAATCCCCTGACCGTTACCGCACCAGGCACAGACAGCATAGCCGTAGTTAAAGGGTAAGTGACTTGATCTTCAACTACTTGTGGGGCTTGACCTGGATAACTTGTTTTAATAATTACCTGAACATCAGATAAATCAGGCAAAGCATCAATAGGGGTATTTTTAAGTGAAAATAAACCCGCGCCGACGAGAATTGCACTGGCGAGCAAAACAAAAAATCTGTTTGCTACAGACCATCGTATTATTGATTCAATCATGGTTATTCTCCCATCTCCATTCCTGAATGATCTGCTTGATGTGTTGTATTAGATACATCATCAGTAGCTTTGGGATTGTGTATATTTACCACTTTGACCAAGCCGTCTGATGTTTTTTCTAATTCAATATGAAGCACAGCACCAACGGTAAATACAGAGAAATCCACACTGTCATCAACAATAAAGTCCATGGTCATTTGTGGCCATTCCCATTCACTGACAGCTTGATGGTCCACATTAATCATTCGATGTGCAGCCATTAAGCTATTTACTTTTGCTTCTACCCAAGCAGTTTCTGGAGTGATGGCTTGAATATTTTCTTGCTCATCGTCAGGTGCTCTCATACGTTTAAGGTCAGAGGTTTTATTTGATTCAGAATCCAATAGGAATTGTGCTGACGAGACAACAACATCTCCGTCATACAGGCCTGATTTTATTTGAATTTTATCATCATCGAATCGTCCTAACGTTACTGCTACAGATTTATATTTACCTTCACCGAGGGCAAGTACTACTCGGTCTGAGTTTCCTGTTCTAATCACTGCTTCCCTTGGTAGCAGTAATACATCCTCATCACTTCGTGTTTTTATCGACACTTGTGCAAACATATTCGGTTTTAATGCAGCATTGGTATTATCGAAGCGCAATCTCACTTTTAGCGTTCTTGTTTTACTATCTAATGCGGGGTAGACATAATCGACTTTTCCTTGCCAAGATTGACCAGGTAAATAATCTAATTTCATTTCAACTTCTTGCCCAACTTTAACCATGTTTGCTTGACGTTCAAAAACTTCAGCTTCAACCCATACTTGTGTTAATGAACCAATTGAAAACATTGTCATACCCGGTTTTACAAACGAGCCCTCCCTTACATTCAAATTATCAATAACACCACTTTGATCAGCATAAAACGTAATATTTTGTTTGACTATTCTATTTTTTCGTAGCGCTTTAATCTCCTCGCTTGGTATTAATAATGCTTTCAACCGAGCTTCAGAAGCTGTAATCAAACGCTGATCATTTCGATTTAAAGCTAATAACATTTCTTCTTGTGCATTAACTAAAGCAGGAGAATAAATCGAATATATAGGTTGCCCTTTAATAACCGGATCACCTGAAGCTTTTACATAAAGTTCTTCAATCCATCCTTCGACTCTTGGATTAATATGAATAAGTTGATCTTGATCATATTGAACATATCCAACTGTTTTAATGCTTGTTTGTAGTGTGCCAAACGTTGCTACGGATGTCCGCATACCAAGTTTATTAATCACTGCAGGTGATATTTTAACGGCACCAGGTCCAAAATCTGTCGAATCGGTGCCATCTTCGTATACAGGTATAAGATCCATACCCATTGGTGATTTCCCTGGTTTATCACTACGATAATTAGGATTCATAGGTGCGACCCAATATGATGGCTTAGCTTTTGCGCTGTCCTCTGAAGCTATTTCATTCTTCGGTGTATATAAGATTGATGCACTAATACCAGTAAGAATACCGATAACTAATATGCTGATCATTTTTAAATTGTTGTTCATTTTACTTCTCCATCAACATAAGATTTATGTGAGATGCTAACTGGACCCACATTGGGGGTAAAAAAATAGTTCAATTGAACTTTAAGTTTCTGTAAATCAACGTTAATAGCCAAAGCATCTAATTGAGTATTCAATTGAGCAATGAGGGAGCGAACGACTTCAGCGAAATCTCCCTTATCATTCGTGTAAGCCGTTAGTGACGCATCTGCTTGATCTTGCATTTGAGGTAATAAAAAATCGTTATAGAGTTTCTGACGTTGTTCCAATTTAAGAAATTGCGCTTTCGCAGTACCGTATGACGCCATCATGTTTCGAAGCAGTAACCACTTTTCTGTTTTAATTGACTCTGACTGAGAAATAGCGGCTTGAACTTGCTTATCTTGCTTTGAAGAAGTAAATATTGGTAAATCAAAACTCACACCTATTGACAACAAATCATCGCGAGAATTACCCATAGGATCATCGCCTCGATAACTATATCCAGCGTTTAGCCCCCATTCAGGCTTATATAATTGCTTTGTTAACTCTACACCTTTCCGGCTTGATTCAATTCTTTGTTCCAAAGCTAATAGAAGTGGATGGTCAGAAAATGCTTCATATAAAGATTGTTGATAATTTGGGCTTTTTTCCTCATCTAGATATAAATTAGAATTAATTAGCTTAATTTGAGGAAGTGTATTTGGGACGGTAAACGTCGAAAATGACAACTCATAGTCTTGTTCATACTCTCTTCTATACTCACCAACGAATGCCTTACCAACCCATTCAGATAATTTCTGCTTAAGCATATTTTCTTCCTGAGCTAAGACGGTCAGCTTATCTTCGAGACGGGTCACCTCTAACTGAGCACGAATGATGTCCTGCTGATTAGATTTACCAAGAGCAGATGAATATCCTGCTTTTGCGACATCAGATAATTGTTCGAATAAGTTCCGATTACGCTCAATCAGTGCAATACTCTCTTGCGTTTTATATATATCAAACCAAATTTGAGCGGTGGTGACACTTAACTTAGCTCGTCTATCTTGTCTTAAAAATGGGTATTGCTCCGCCGTTAACTCAAGTTGCTGTTGGCGTAAACTTAAGCTATCCCCTCGCGGAAACATTTGAGTGACACCAATTTTCAATTGAGTCATTGCTTCTTGTCCAAAATCAAAAGTGTTTATGGACAAATTCGCTAAACCAACACTGATTTTTGGATCTGGTAAGGTTCCTGCCGCTATGCTTTCAGATTTAATAGCATCTTGTTGAAATTGATTACTGACTAACCAGGGATCGTTCGACTGAGAGAGATAAACGGCTTCTTCCAGTGATAATGTCTGTACTGGTTCTGCCGCATATACCGCAGCGCTAATACCAATAAAGGACATCACTACGATTAGAATATATTGAGTGTAAATTTCACCCAATTTCTTGTAAATTAAAGACATAAAGCCTCCAAATTAGTTACCAATGCTCGAATTGAATTCGAAAAAAGGTAATATCTTGTTAATTTATTTTAAAAAAGATAAATGAACAGGAAGACGATCAAAAATTGATCAAGCCTTTCCTATCTAACAAGAAAATATTGGAGGACGATATAAAGAAGAGTTATATTGCGGAGTTGTATTTTGAGTCAAACCAGATATAAAACTACTCAAACTTGAGATGGTTACTGATTGGACAATTTTCATTTCAAGGGCAATTGAAAAGCAAGTACCTATCGGACAATCACATTGATTATCACAACAATCAGGAATGTCAGCGGTAGATGTTTTAACGGCATCAACATCTGATGTTAATTGGTGATGGCAAGCGTTAGTCGCAGCGGTATTCACTGGATTTGATTTACTTAACATTGAATTCATATCAGAGGGGCATGGCAAAATCACAGACGCAAAAGCTTGACTGACAAATGTCATCAAGATAAGCATCACTGTGATAATTCGCATACGACTCAAGATAAAACTCCAATATAATTAGTTGTATTAATTTTAACTCTACTTGCCTAAATAATCCTAGTTAACTGTAGTGTTTTTTCACTTTAAACCACTGATACTTGACATAGATCACACTTCAAAAGCTCTAACTAAAAGATAGTCAGTAACGATAAAAATTAACATCTAATTGTCTTAACTTATCTTGGATCCTGGTGGGGGTTTGTGGCAACTATGTGGTTGATGATTTGCATTATCTTTGATGTTTTGATCCACAAATTGATAGTAATTTACCTTTACATTGGTCCACCAATCATTATGAGTATCAGCACCATGCTTTCTGATAACTTCCTCAATATTTTCTAAATTGATATGACTGACATCATAGGTAAGATAAATAACTTCCGATTTTTCATTATAAGTCACGTCATCTATGCCAAACAATTTGACTATATCAGCCTTTAATGTTTCTAAATTTTGATTATCAACTCCAGTTAATCTTAGGTTTCTGACAACTAAAGTCGCTTCTTTAACGCCCGGTCTATGTTCACAATCACTCATAATCTCTCTCTTAACCATTAACTCATCATTTTTCTGAAGTTTTAGATAAAAAGTAATTAATATAAAATGGCCAATTTTCTAACCTAGACCGTAAACAGCTTAGGTTAGAATCAAGATATTGATGGCAAAGTTAAAAATGCTCATTTTAATACTGCTATTATATTCATCACTGATACCAAAATATTGAAAAGTACGCATAGATATCTAGTGTTTACTCAACAATCAATACACCCTTGTACATTTGCATCTGGCAATGAAATGGATACTCACCTTTCTCCAGTGCCGGTAAGGCTATCGTCGTCGTTTTCTCCAGCGCTAAATCTTGGCTAATCTCCAAGTCGGGTAGCAAGACAGTGGCTGAACATCCGGATTTATCTTGGCGTAAAAAGGTTATCTCTGTTGGTGTATTAGCCGAAATTTTAATTCGTGCTGGCGTATACACACCGTCTTTAACCAGTATCAATGTACTAGCGTCAACACTAGAATCGTTTGCCGGTTTATATAGCCAAAACCACCAAATGATAAAACCGATTAATGCGATACACAGTAAATTAATTAACATATTATGCCTCCTAGTGTTCCTTGGCTTTAAACAAACGTAAACGGTTAGCGTTACTCACTACGGTAAGTGATGAAAAGGCCATCGCAGCGCCAGCAATCACTGGATTTAGCAAAATACCAAAAACAGGAAAAAGCACACCTGCTGCTAAGGGAATACCCGCGACGTTGTATATAAACGCGCCAAACAAGTTTTGTTTAATGTTGCGCAGCGTTGCTTTACTAATGGCTATCGCATCGGCTAAGCCATGAAGTGATCCGCGCATTAAGGTCACATCAGCGCTTTCTATCGCCACATCAGTGCCTGTTCCAATAGCAAAGCCAACATCGGCTAACGCTAATGCGGGGGCGTCATTAATCCCATCGCCAGTCATGCCAACCACTTCATTTTGTTGCTGAAGTTCAGCTACTTTATTGGCTTTATCTTCTGGCATGACTTCTGCGAAAAAATCATCAATACCAACTTTTTTAGCCACTGCTGCGGCGGTCGCTTTATTGTCCCCGGTTAACATAATCACTTTGATGCCATTGAGTTTCAGTCTCGCAATCGCTTCAATTGAATCAGGCTTTATCGGATCTGATACCGCAATAATAGCCAGTAATTGCCCTGCAAGCGCTAAATACATTGGTGTTTTAGCATTTTCAGCTAACACTTGAGCCTTAGCTTCGTGAAGGCCAATATCAATGTGTTTATCTAACATCAGTTTTAAATTACCAAATAGTAATGTCTGGCCATCCACTTCAGCTTCTACACCTTTACCTGAAATGGCATTGAAGTGCTCAGTGTAAATGGCTTCTATACCTCTATCATTCGCACTTTCTACAATAGCTTGCGCGAGTGGATGTTCGGAGTGACTTTCGATTCCAGCAGACAAGGCAAGTACCTGCTCTTCACTGTCGGCATTAACCAAAATAATATCGGTAACTTGCGGTTTACCTTCAGTAATGGTGCCGGTTTTATCTATTATCATGGCGGTTATTTTAGACGCGGTTTGCAATGCTTCACCGTTACGAATAAGCACCCCCGATTCAGCTGCCTTACCAACGCCAACCATCACTGACATTGGCGTTGCGAGACCTAGCGCACAAGGACAAGCAATAATTAATATTGTTGTTGCAGACACGATGGCAAATACACTTGACGGCTCAGGGCCAAAATTAAACCACACCATGGCACTGACTATAGCGATGATCATAATAGCGGGCACAAAGTAAGCGGCTATGACATCTGCTAAACGCCCAATCGGCGGCTTAGAGTTTTGCGCCCGTTTGACCATACTAATAATGCGAGCCAGTGCGGTATCCTTACCTACACGAGTGGCTTTAAATATGATTGAGCCTGATTTATTCAAGGTGCCAGTGACCACATCGTCACCTATCACTTTTTCAACAGGCATTGGCTCACCGGTCAACATTGATTCATCAATGGTGCTGTTACCCTCAAAAACCACCCCATCGACTGGAATTTTTTCGCCAGGGCGAACTTTTACATGATCATTAAGTAATACATGAGCAATATCGATGTCGAGGTCTTTCCCATCACGGATAACCCGAGCAGTTTTAGCTTGCAAACCAATGAGACGCTTAATCGCTTCAGAGGTTTTACCGCGCGCTTTAACTTCTAGTGCTAAACCAAGATTAATTAAACCAATAATCATTGCGGTCGCTTCAAAGTAAACATGTCTTGCCATCTCGGGGAACAATTGTGGAAATGAAACAATCAACATCGAGTAAACCCAAGCAGTACCGGTACCTAAGGCAATGAGGGTGTCCATATTGGCATTATGGTTTAAAAATGATTTCCAAGCGCCGATATAAAAATGCCTACCTGATATAAGCATAATTGCCAGAGTCACCACACCGACCAGTCCCCACACAGTTTGCTCTAATAGGGTTGATACCGTCATTTCGCCAATAAACAGTCCATAAATCATCAACGGGATACCGACGGACAAGGCGATAATGGTATGGCGTAATAAACTTTTATAATGTTGTAAATCAGCCTGTTCTTTCTCGTTCATGGCATCTTCTGCCGACTCAGCCTGTATTTGAGTGGCATTATAACCAGCGCTTTCTACTGCTTTTATAATCAACTCGGCAGATGCGTTACCCGAAACAAGTACTGTTCTGTCGGCAAAGTTCATTTCGGCCGAATCAACGCCTTGCACGCTGTTAATCGCTTTTTCAATTTTGCCAACACAACTCGCGCAACCTGCGCCGAGAATATTGAGTTGTATTGTAGTATGGCCTGTTTTAGTCATCACTTAATCTCCATTGAAGCTTTATCAACATAATGGGGAACTCCTAATTCTTCTGAAACTATATCCTCTTGATTTGTATTCTCTATTAAATGGCAAATCATGTTTCCTGTGGGTATGTTGTCAGGCATTTGAGACCAATCTTGTATCGCCTTAGAAAGCTTACTTCTTAATTGCACCATTTCGTTGAACTGTTGCTCAGTTTCAAGCAGCTTTACTTTAATTAATTCGCGTACAAGTTGACATGCACTATCCCCAAGATCAGTCTTAGAAAAAATAACTTTAATATCTTCGACAGAAAATCCTAAATTTCGAGCACTCAAAATAAATTGCATCCTCACCATATCTTTATGGTTGAATGTTTTATAACCATTATTGGGAGATTTGCTTGGATTGAGTAATCCAATTCGAGTATAAAAACGCACAGTATCAGCGGATACACCCAATTTATTAGCGAGTTGAGCCACTTTCATACAACCTCCAAACCATCATAAATAACTACGATAGTTCAACTATAACTCTGTGTGTAACACACAGCTCAAGAAGTATATTAGGTATTGATAGGGCGCTATGATAGCGCCCTATTAATCCAATTAATGATTCATCATTTTACTGTGTTGTTTCATAATGATAGACATTAACTCTGCATGGTTAACCAGCTTAACTGATTCGCCTTTTAAGCTAGCCGTGTCTATTGTGATCTGAGGGGAGTCGATAAATTTGCGAGCAGATTTTGTAGTGAAAATATCCTTAGCTCTAACCTGAATATCTTCGTTCTTAGTTAAATTCAAACTCCAATATAATGCATCAGATTTTACAAAATTAGTGTCATCTGCTCCCGTTGAGTAAACATCATAAAACTGAAGTTCAAGCAAATGCTGACCAGGTTCAATGTCAATCTGTCCCTTATTTGCCACAGACTGGCCATCAACGGAAGTAAAAATAAGATAATCAGGTAATGTAATAGTAGCAGCCATTGAAACTGTGCTAGCTAAAGATAAAAGTGTAATTGCGATAAATTTTTTCATAAGAAACTCCAGAAGCTTTATGATGCTCATAAGTAAACGAGCAACAAAAATCTTTATAAATTAATAGTAAGTGATTAATTAAAATAAAGAATTAAGCAATTGGAGGGGGATTTTGACTTCCAAGCGAAGCCGGAGTTGATATCCATAAAGTCGAGTCAACTTTAGAACTTGTGAATAGATTGTTAATTAAATTTGAGCCCGATAACAAAACAAATGCATTAGCGACTACATGGCAATGGCTAATACAGTGGCTTGAATCTTCGGCACAACAGTTATCGTCATCACAATCATTGTCCATCATAACTGAATGTGACATAGAGTTAGATTGCATACTTGATTCAGACATATCGCTAGACATAGCATTACTTGGCACTAATAACTGTGTTATTAATGTCAATATAACTGCTAAATTTAGCAAAATCTTAATCATGCTATTATACTCAATTTAATCATATGGACTACGTTAGCAAATTTTAGAATCAAATTCCATGATGTAAGTCACAATCCTAGGTCTATTAAACTATTCAATGAATCCTTACTTGACATAACACTGGTGAGATGCAGACCTGGGCGGGATATGTGCTCTGTACTATTTAGATATACCCAAGGGATGTTGCAGAGAGCACAGGACTCAGGGCCACCGAGAGAATAGTGTTAACAATGCTTATGGAAATAACTGTTATGATGTTAAGCAATAAAGAAAGCTGCTTTAGTAAAACGTAGAATGGGCAAAGAAGTACTTAATTATTAAACCTACTGTTTGGATTAACCCTGGTGTTGTCACAATATATGGCTCTAGCATAGATGCTGACGCTCATATGCATCATGCAATACAAGTGATATGGCCCTTCAGTGATTCGCTTTGTAATTTGAATGGAAGAAAGATAACAGGTGTAACGGTAATCGATTCAAAAGTTGATCATCAACTGGAAATGGTTGAAGGTTGGGTGTTACTTATTGAACCGAAAAGTAATTTGGGACGGGAGTTGGTTACTAAATTAATGGGTCAACCATTTAAGTCATTTAGAACAACTTTTTCAGAATCAGGTAATAAACCGTCTCAAACAGACGATTTTATTAAATTTTTAACACCTGTATTTGACGAATTAAAACTTACAAAACAGTTCTTAGTTGTTAATAAAAGCATAGTGGAAGATAGACGCATTTAACAATTGTTAATTGAATTAGACCAGTGTCTATATGGCGATTGTATCAAACCTACTAATTGGCGAGCTTCTGAAGTCGCTAACCAATTAGCTTTATTGTAACCCTCCCTTAAAATCAGAATGTTTTAAATAGAGTTTTCCATTTACACTAAACCAAAT
>NZ_BMQI01000060.1 GCF_014648035.1 Shewanella algicola
CATTGAATGGGTTAAATTTGTCAAACTATGGGTACATTATGTCAATGTATGGGTTCAGCGACAACTGAGCTTAATATTACCCGATACGCGTGGGTCCATAAGTGAGCCATTTAAGGTTAACCGACTAGATAGCAAGCCTTCTAAGGTTGCCAGCCTTGGGAAAAACTCACCAAATGGAGCCAAGTTTAATTCATTAATATCGATGTTACCTTGCAGCACTCTATCTGGGGTGATGTTGACACTCAATTGGCTCTGCCAATTAGCAATACCAGAGGAATTAAAGCTAAGGCTACTGGTGACCTTTTTTTCATCAAGTGATGCATGCAGTAATAATTGCTGATAATCAATGCTTACTGGGTTGGTTTTCGCGCGGGTGAGGGTAATGTTGCCCGGCATTAAGGTAAACTGTAAGTCAGCAGTTGGCTTTTTGCCTTTGGCCCAATTCACTTCGCTGGTGAGAGCGGCCTGGCCATCCCAGATGATTTTTTTCGATAAAATTGGCGCCAGTAACTGCCCTGGGTTTCCCGAAAAATTAATGTTTGCTTGCCCCGTGTGACCTAAACTGATGTCGTTAACTAAGCAAAGCTTATTGTGTGGGTGCACGAGGCAAAAGCGACTGAGGTTGCCACTTTGTTTTAGCTGGTCCCAGTTTATGGTTATTGGGTTGTCTTGCTGCCACATACCTAACGCATTAGTCATATTGAATTGAGTTAATGTGCCCTTGAACAGCTGTTTATCTAAATCGCTGGTACTGGCCAATTGGCTGTTAATGACTATATCGCCGAGCGTGGTCAGTGTGGTTTGTTGCAGATATTGATCACCGTCGCTGTGTAAGGTCAGATCGCTTAATTTGTAATTGTTCCAAAATAATAATGAGTTTTTTATGTCGATACTGTAGCGATGTTGCTCATAAGGTCGATAATTGGCAACCAATGACACGTTATCGATTTTACTGCCGCTGTAACTTAACTTATTAATTTGCGCATCGACATCCACAATCGGATTAGCACTATTACCACTGACATCGACCTTGGCATATATACTACCGCGACCGCCTTTGAGCCATTGTTTTAAATCGGGTACGTTGAGTTCAGCATCGATATCCCAAATCGTGTCGGCAGTGCCGTTTACGATTAAGTGTGCTCCTAGCGCGTGTGCCTGCAAGTTATCGGCATTGACAGCAAGCGCCTGATTAATTGTAATATTACCTTGTAGATTAAGTGGGTAGCCATTAAGGCGCCCGCTTAGGTCTGCCTGTTCAATCGCCAATTGCCAGTCGTTTTTACTCACTATGCCCTGGCTGGTAAAGCGGCCACTAAATAGGCTTGTCATTGGGGTAGATTGGGTGAGGTAGTCGATATGCTGCAGCTTAATATCATTGGTTATCACATTTGCTTGCCAGTTGAGATTATTTTTATAGGATAACTGGCCGTCTAAATCTATGTTACCGGCAATAGATTTTACACTTAACTGATTAACTTTAAGTGTTTTATTACGATTATCAATATCGGCAACAATATCAAGGTTAGGGTGATAAGGGGTGGTCAATTGCCCCTGTAGTTTAGCTATTTGGTCGTGTAAATCCCCTTTGCTAGTTAATTGTTTTATTTGGGTCATATACTGTGGTTGCAGCATTGGCCATTGTAAATACGCATCGTTAAGCTCGAGCTGGTAAGCAAGTTGTGCAGAGGTGAGGTCTACAGTTGCAGCCAAATTAAATCGATTATCACCTTTGGCGATGGCATTAATATTGAGCTGAGATAAATCTTGAGTTAACTCAAGACGTAAGCTGTGATTGGTTAATCCGGGCAATTCAGCCACGTCTTTGATATTCGCCTGGAGTTTGAGCGTTAGTGGATAGTGCTGTTCAAACGCGAGATCACCAATAACCGTCACATCGCCATAATCATGTTCGATGTCTAATTGACTAATACTCAGCTGGAACGCCCTAAAACTAGCCCCTAATCTGATGAGGCTAAAATGATCAATGCGCTCCCCAATAATCAGCTGACTTTGTGTTGCCTCGAACTGTTTTACTTTTAGCGGAAATGGCATATGTATTTGCGGCAAGCTGGCTAATGGCCAGTTGTTTTCGCTGGTGTCGTCTTCCGGTTCTTGTTGGTTTGGCGTTGGGTTAGTTGGAATATTAACCATTAAACCTAAGCTGCTTAAACGGTCAACTTGCAATCCGCTTTCATTCCAAATGGCTTCTGTTGCTAACTCATCAGCGTGAAAGGTCATCTGATTAACAGTGACATCAACTTGTTTAAATTGCGCTTTATTTAGGCTTATCGTAATGGGTAATAGCAGCTCTTGGTGGCTGGGTTGTTCAGGGGCTATAGCTTCTTCGGATTGCGCACTATGGGGAATATCATCAGTGACAATATCAACGCTAAGCTTTGATGCAGATAGGTTTGACACGCACACCTGGCTGTTAATAAGGCAAGTAGGTAGCCAATTAAGTTCAACGTCTTGCGCTGCAACACTGATGCCGGGCATTGACCATGTTAATTGGTCTAACTTTAAGTCGTTATTAAGTGTGCCTGAATGATAGTGAGCGGTTATATCGTTAACAAATTGATTAACTAGTACAACCGTCACTTTACTGCCAAAAGGCGTACCAATTAGTACCGCGAACAGCATTAACAATACCAGTGGTACATAGACCAAAATGCGGGTGTAGAGCTTAATTGAACGCCATATTTTGGCTTGTAAACTCAGCGGTGCGCGTTTTTGTTTTGCCGTGGTTTGTGTCGGCTCATTCACTGGCGGGGTTTGTGGTGTTGTTTTGTCTATCATAAGTCTGTCCCCATGGTTAAATGGAAACGATAAGAACGCGCAACCGTTTCGGTTTCTTTTAAACCAAAACCTAAATCCAGTTTAATGGGTCCAATAGGGGAAATCCAATGAACGCCGCCGCCAACAGCGACAACGGGTTCAAGTTGGCCAGTATCAAAAGCATTACCGGCATCCACAAAGCTGGCGACTCGCCAGGTAGGGGTTAAATAATATTGATATTCGATACTTCCCACCGCCAAATAACGCCCGCCGACAACCTGGCGAGATAAGCTTCCATCGCTATTGGTATAGTCAATATAAGGCCCAAGTTCTTGATAGCTGTAACCGCGAATACTTTGATCGCCACCGGCAAAATAACGTAAAGAGGGCGGGATCTGGCTAATGTCATTATCACTGGCAATGTTGGCCCCTAAATCAATGCGCGCCACAAAACGGTGATTATCGAATATCGTTTCTATCCACTTAAAGCGAGCCTGTAAGCGGGCTAAACGGATGGTCGACCCTAAAGATGTATCGGCATATTGCACACTGTATGTTTGTCTAAAGCCCGATTTGGGGTCCAATGTATTATCACCTCGGATGGTTTTGGCGAGGTTATAACCTATTAAATAAAAACGGGGGTCATAATCGATATCTTCTTGTTCATAAAACTCTCTAATAGACTCAATAGAATAGCCGTATAGCCAATTGTGCTGCGAGCGTAATTGCCTCGATAAGCCAAGTAGATATTTTTGCGACTCTAATTGGCCTGTATCCTCAAAAGCGCGACTGACTTCGTCATAATCCTGAGTCACACCATAAGTGTCGCGTAACAAACCGACTTTTATTTTTAGCTGATCATTCAACGGGTGACTCAATGGAATGGTGTAAGTGGTTAAGATTTTAGGCCGCTCAGGAGACCATTCCGCAGTGGTTTCTTGAAAGTGACCATAACGGTTAATTTGTGGAGTCCGCCAGGTGAGTCGAACTCTAGGTTCAAAGTTGTCTTCGGTACTGTTACCAATGTCTGCACCTAAACCGATTTCAATTAAATGGCTTGCTCTAGGGCTTAATTCTACTTTGATAGGAACCAGGCCATCGTCGACTTTATCGATTTGTGGCAAGACTTTAATATTACTAAAGTAACCTGTATCTAATAGATTACGGTTAAATTCGGTTAATTGTTTAGTCGCATAGGGGGCAGAAGCATCAAATGGGATTAATGCTTTTAAGACGTTTTCATTCAATGTGCTGCCATTAAAATCGACTTCACCAAAAACATATCGTTTACCTGAATCAAACTGCAAATTGATTTGTGCGGTATTTAAATCACGATTGATACTGATTTCTGAGCGAGTATATTGGCCATCAAAATATCCTCTTGCCAGTGCAAGGGTTACCAGTTGTGATTTTATTGAATCATATACGCCATGATTTAAGGTGTCACCGGGCTTTATTTTGAGGGTGTTTAGCCATAAAGCAAACATGTCATCTTGCAGCATGTCGCCAGTAAAGTTGATATCAACCCATTGAATAATAACCGGATCGCCAGGAGTAATATTGAGATTAAGCTCCCAGGGGCCTGATTCAGTTTCGTTAATATCGATATCGACAATGCCATGGTAATAACCCATCGATTCTAAGGCGTCCTGAGTGTTGTCCTCGACGGTGAATAAAAACGCTCTGCGCTGCACATCAGAGCTAGGTAAGGTGCCTAGATGTGCATTGATATTATTGGTCAGCTTTTTGTTGGCTCCACTAATGTTAACTTTTAACCAATTTGCATCAGCCAGCGCAAAGCCTGACATCAATAAGGTCAAAAATAATAATAACAACTGGCCAAGACTAGTACGTTGAGTGGACAAATTAAGCAATTTTCCAAAAATGGTGCGGGTGACATGTGTCAGCCTAATTAAAATGCTATTGTCGCTATAAAGATGAAAACTCGCAACATTATCATTGTAATAAGTCAGATAAATGGTTACAAAGATATACGTGTTTCAAGGACTTGCCGATCATGAATAAATTATATTTAACCTTTGCCTTATGTTTAGGGCTTAGTGCTAACAACGTACTCGCTCAAGAACAAAGCCCGATTACCATCGCTATTCACGGTGGCGCTGGCACCATTAACGCTGCGGATCTGACAACAGAACAACAACAAGCATACCGCGATAAGCTGACAGAAGCGGTTAATCGCGGTTACCAGATATTAGAGCAGGGGGGAGAAAGTGTTGATGCGGTCAAAGCGGCAATTAACATTTTAGAGAATAGCCCATTATTTAATGCCGGGCTTGGTGCTGTGTATACCTTTGATGGTGGCCATGAACTTGATGCTTCTATTATGGACGGTAAAACCATGAATGCCGGTGCTGTTGCCGGCGTAAAGCACATTAAAAACCCTATCGATTTAGCCATATCTGTCATGCATAAGTCACCCCATGTCATGTTGTATGGCGACGGTGCGGAAGAGTTTGCGTTAACCCAACAATTTAGTTTGGTGCCTAATAACCATTTTGATACTGCACATCGTTACTCACAATTACTTGACGCCAAAGCCAGTATTATTAAAGCTGAACAAACTAACGGCGGCGATTATCAAGCGTCGGTTAATCAATTAAAAGCCAATTATAAATACGGCACCGTTGGCGCAGTAGCGCTTGATAAAAAAGGGAATCTAGCGGCTGGGACGTCAACCGGTGGCATGACGGCTAAACGCTTTGGCCGTATCGGTGATTCACCGGTAATTGGCGCGGGTACCTATGCTGAAAATGGCGTTTGTGCGGTATCAGCAACCGGTCATGGTGAATACTTTATACGTTACCAAGTGGCTGGCGATATTTGCGCAAAAGTGAAATATCAACAAAAAACCATTATTCAAGCCGCTGACGAGGTGATTAATCAGACCTTAGTGACAGCAGGGGGCACTGGTGGGGTTATCGCGATTGATCAACAAGGTAACATTGTAACGCCATTTAATACCCAGGGAATGTACCGTGCAACTCGACATGAGGGGCAGGACGCCAAGGTTATGATATGGCGCGAAAACTAATTGTTTTTTAATCGATTAAGTTAATCTGTTAAATTTACTTTCCAGATAATTATTCTTGACTAGACTTAAAGCATATCGAATTCAATCGATATGCTTTTTTGTTTATATTGGCACCAATTGTTGTGCATTTTGGGGGTTATATGGATTCGATTAAAATTAAAGATCACATGGATAGACGTCCTGTTTTACTCACTAAAAATATGTCGTTAGCCATTGCTGTTGAGCAACTGCTTACACACAATAAAAGTGGTGCACCGGTTGTAGATGCAAAAGGCGAATTAGTGGGCTTTTTATCGCAACAAGATTGTTTAGCGGTGATGTTAAAAAGCAGCTATCACTGCGACATGACCAGTACCGTGGAAGATTGCATGAAAAGCCCGGTGTTATCTGTGGCGCCCGATGACAGTATTTTACAATTAGCAGAGCAAATGCTCGGTGCTAAACCTAAAATATACCCAGTAATAAGCAGTGGTAAAGTTATCGGTACCATTAATCGCACCAATGTACTTAATGCGATGAATACCTATATGCAACAGTGTTATCTCACTCCGGCATAACAATCATCAAAATCAATACCATTATGCTGTTTTCCTTGCTAGGATCGCTTTTTTTCGATGTAAGCAAGGGAATCAGATTTGAATTTGGACCTTCACCCGCTATCTAAGGCGTATCTCAATCTTTGTTATCAAACCGATGCGGCAAAAATCCGTCGTCGCTTATTTCGTATCAATAAAGAAGCCGAGTCTGAAAAAAAATCTCAAACGTTAGCGCAACTCACCGAAGATGCAAAAAAAGCCTACGCCAAAGCGCAGCAGCGTTTGCAATCAAGACCCGCTGTTAGTTACCCAGACGAACTGCCCGTATCGCAAAAGCGTGAAGACATAGCCTCTGCAATTGCCAATAACCAGGTGGTGATTGTCGCCGGTGAAACGGGGTCAGGTAAAACCACTCAGTTACCTAAAATTTGCTTAGAATTAGGCTTAGGAACACGAGGCCTTATTGGCCACACTCAGCCACGTCGTTTAGCGGCTCGTAGTGTTGCAAACCGGGTTGCTGATGAGCTGAATAGCCCATTAGGTGAAGTGGTTGGTTTTAAAGTTCGCTTTGCCGATGCCATTAGCGATAACACCTATGTAAAGTTGATGACCGACGGTATCTTGCTGGCGGAGCTCACTTCAGATCGTTTTTTAAATCAATATGACGCTATCATTATCGATGAAGCCCATGAGCGAAGTCTTAACATTGACTTTATCTTAGGCTACCTAAAGCAAGTACTGAAAAAACGCCCTGATTTAAAAGTGATTATTACCTCGGCAACCATCGATGTTGATCGTTTTTCTAAGCATTTCAATAATGCCCCGGTTATTGAAGTATCAGGCCGTACCTATGCAGTAGAAACCCGATACCGGCCACTGGTACGTGATAACGACGCTGATTTAGATGTTAGCGATGGCATTTTTGCTGCAGTAGATGAATTAATCGCTGAAGGTCCCGGCGATATTTTGATATTTATGAACGGCGAGCGTGAAATTCGTGACACCGCAGATTTACTGCGTAAACAGCAATATCGCGACACCGAAATTCTACCTTTGTATGCGCGTTTGTCTTACGGCGAGCAATCTAAGGTGTTTAAAAGCCACATAGGCCGGCGCATAGTGTTAGCCACCAACGTGGCTGAAACCTCATTAACTGTGCCTGGCATTCGCTATGTCATTGACCCTGGTACCGCACGTATTAGTCGTTATAGCTACCGTACTAAAGTGCAGCGCTTGCCTATTGAGCCGATATCTCAAGCCAGTGCCAATCAGCGCCAAGGTCGTTGTGGCCGTGTCGGGCCTGGTATTTGTATTCGTCTTTATGATGAAATGGACTTTATTCAGCGTCCTGAGTTTACTGACCCTGAAATCTTGCGCACCAATCTTGCCTCGGTTATTTTGCAAATGTTGGCGATTGGCCTTGGCGACATTGCAGGTTTTCCGTTTATTCAGCCGCCAGACCAAAAACATATTCGTGATGGTTTTTTACTGCTCGAAGAATTACAAGCCGTTAAAAAACAGCGTAGCGAATTAGTACTGACTCCATTGGGTAAAGACTTAGCCAAAATCCCACTTGATCCACGCTTAGCTCGAATGGTTATCGAAGCCAACAAATTGGGCTGTTTGCATGAAGCATTAGTGATTACCTCAGGTTTGTCGATTCAAGATCCACGTGAGCGTCCCATTGACAAAAAACAAGCGGCAGATGAGTGTCATCGCCGCTATGTCGATAAAGACTCAGACTTTGTCAGTTGGGTAAAACTGTGGGATCACGTTAAAGATCAAAAACACGAGTTGTCTGCCAGCCAGTTTAGAAAACAGTGTCGAGATGAATACCTCGCTTATTTGCGTGTACGTGAGTGGCAAGATTTATACACCCAGGTCAAACAAGCGGTACACGAGCTTAAATGGCGAGTAAGCGACAATGCCGCCAGTTATGAGCAATTACACAAAGCCATATTGTCTGGCTTGTTAAGTCATATTGGTTTTAAAGGGGAAAACAACGAATATTTAGGTGCCCGTAACCGAAAATTCTTTGTGTTCCCGGGCTCGCCTTTAGCTAAAAAAGGCCCTAAGTGGATAATGGCCGCAGAGCTTACCGAAACATCGCGTTTGTTTGCTCGTTGCTGCGCCAAAATTGAACCTGAATGGGCCGAGTCTTTAGCCAGTCATTTAGTGAAAAAGAACTACCTAGAACCTCATTTTGAAGCTAAAGCGGGCAGCGTTGTCGCACTTGAAAACCAGGTGCTATACGGCTTAACGATTGTGAATCGCCGCCGGGTGCAATATGGCCCAATTGATGCTGTTGAGGCGCGTGAGATTTTTGTGCGCAGCGCATTAGCAGAAGGGCAGTTACAAACCAAAGAAGCGTTTTTTGTTAATAACCAAAAACTGCTTAACGACATCGAATCACTTGAGCATAAGTCGCGTCGTCGTGACATTTTGGTCGACGAGCAAGTGCTGGTGGATTTTTATGAGCCACTGATCCCAGCAGGCATTTATAACGCGCCGTTGTTTTTTGCCTGGTGGAAAAAGGCCCGTCAACACACTCCAGATTTATTAGATTACAGTCAGGCTTTGTTGATGCAACGCAGTGCCGATCATATTTCGGCGTTAGATTTTCCTGAGGTGTGGCATAAAGCCAATCTGGCCTTAACTATGAGTTATCATTTTGAGCCAGGTAATGTTGATGACGGTGTGTCAGTGCATATTCCTGTGGCACTCATAAATCAAATCGACGACAGTGATTTTGATTGGCTTGTGCCAGGGCTGCGTGAAGAAAAGCTGGTGGCATTGATTAAATCGCTACCGAAAAACTTACGCCGTAATTTTGTGCCCGCGCCTGATTATGCCCGAGCCTGTTATCAAGCAATGAAGCCATTTGAACTGCCGATGCTCGACTCGATGTGCAAGCAATTACTGCGCATGAGTGGCGTACGGATTTCAGCGGACGATTTTGATTTAACCCAAATTACTGAACATCTTAAAATGAATTTTAAGATTGAAGATGATAAAGGTCGCTTAGTGGCGCAAGGGCGGGATTTAGAAACGCTTAAAGGGCAGTTGCAAGGCGTAGTGGCTAAAGCTATCCGTAAGGTGGCAGATAAAGGCATTGAACAACAAGCGATTACCAGCTGGACATTTGGTGACTTGCCTGTGCAGTATCAGCAACGTAAAGGCAACTACGAGGTTAAAGCGTATCCGGCCCTTATCGATAACAAAACCGATGTGTCGATTAAGCTGTTTGATGATGAGCATGAAGCCATGCGCCATCACCGAGTGGGCTTACGTCGGTTATTGCTAATCAATATTCCTTCGCCCGTTAAGCACTTGCAGCAAGCGTTACCCAATAAAGCTAAACTTGCGATGTACTTTAATCCGTTTGGCCAGGTGCAAATACTGATTGAAGATATCATTAATGCAGCAGTGCAGCAGTTACTCGATCAAAAGCAATTAGATATCCGTAATGAAGTACAGTTTGAGCAAGCCAAAGAGTGGGTGCGCCAGGAACTCAATCCTACCGCTGAACAAATTGCCTTAAACGTGGAACAAGTGCTAACCATTTACCAGCGAATTAAAAAACGTTTAAAAGGCAAAATTAGTTTAGACATTGCTTTTGCCATGAGTGACATACAAACGCAACTAGACAGCCTAGTGTATAAAGGATTTGTCGAGGATTGTGGTTGGCAACGCCTAACCGATGTGGCGCGCTATCTCAAAGCGATTGAAAACCGCTTAGATAAATTGCCGGTTGATCCAACCCGTGACCGCCTGCATATGCACAGCATCAGTAAAGTGCAAGATGCATTAACAGCGCAGTTGGTTAAGGTGCCTAAATCACAGCCCATCCCACAAGCGTTAATAGAGGCTCGTTGGATGATTGAAGAATATCGCGTTTCATGTTTTGCACAGGTGCTGGGTACGGCGTATCCTATTTCAGAAAAACGGATTTTAAATCACATTAACCAGGTATAAGTCACTGCGGTTTTCACTCAATCAGTAAGTAGACAATTGTGTTTCAGTACTCTCAATAACACACCAATGTTCCATAGGTGTGTTATTTTTTTTGAAAGCCTTTCATTATTTTCAACATAAAACAGTGTTTTCTACGTTTTTTGACTCAAAAAACGTACAAAACTGTAAGTTTTCTGTAATTCGCTGTTTGAAACCGAATGGAGTATTGCTATACTCGCCAGCAGAAGAAAGTGATTGGAACTCTTCTCTGTGTAAGGTAAATGTCATCCTCACATCGATATTGTGTATTGAGAGGTACACAAATCAGTGAACAAAATAAGACAGGCCTTCTTCCCCCTACGACCTAGAAATACTGGAGTGATTATGGAAGTTCATGAATACGAAAATGCTTATTACCAAGTAAAAGATGACGTGTTAGAGTCTTTACCTTCTGACGAAGAATAAGATGTTTGAACGAGCATATTAATGTCACGGTATACGTGCCAACACATTAAATACTCCACGACACAGCAATAAAAATAGCAGCCTAGGCTGCTATTTTTATTGCTTATTTTCTAATTAATTTTATAGGTTAACTTGTCATATTAACCTTCAATTCTGCCTTTTTCGGGTAGGATTTCAACAATCACCCAAGAGTTGCCTTTTTTATGTAAACGGATAGTGCGATCGTCTACCCACTCTCGGCCACCTTTTAATCCTTCCATTTTTACCACAACGGTAACATCGTCAGTAAATTTACGGAAAAAGTCGATATCAATTTCATCAATCGACATCGTGACTTGTTTCATCGATAGGCCGAGTACATGGCGCTGCACAGCAGAAGCAATATGATAATGGTCCATCACTTCTGCGATATCAGGGGCAACAAACTGTTTGGCTTTCTGTACATCTTTGTCGATGTAAATGGCTTGAAAAAATCCAAGTGAGACTTGTTCAGGAGTGAGTTTAGGTTGGCCATTTTCAGCCGATTGCTCACACCCGCTGACAAACATTAATAACAGTAGGGCAATTAATTTAATTGGGTGTATTTTTAACATAAACTTATGACAACTCAGTATTTTATCTTTCTATTTTAACCTAGTATTACTATTTATCATGGCACTGACAAGGTCGGTAACCGTTTTATTATCTTGAATGAATAAAACTTAGCCAACATGGGCTGTATATCACTGGTGTGAGGTTAAGTTAACCACCATTGTATTAACGACATACAAATAACGGGAGGATTTGTATAATTAAAACGCAGCTTAGTTATATTTTGTGCAATTAGCCACTATTTTTAAGGGATACAGACTGATTTACTTGACGATTCAAACAACGCATGTCATACATAACTATATTAGTTAATTAGATCATATTTGATCGCAGTGTTAATACTGAAAAACTATCTATTTTTGTTGATGCTTGTCGTTGTAGTTTTATAACGAATACAGGCGTCACAATAGTTAATGTTATCCACAGAATCT
Source organism: Shewanella algicola (assembly GCF_014648035.1). Classification (GTDB taxonomy): domain Bacteria; phylum Pseudomonadota; class Gammaproteobacteria; order Enterobacterales; family Shewanellaceae; genus Shewanella; species Shewanella algicola. Next base: position 11,808 of record NZ_BMQI01000060.1, read on the forward strand.
GTGGACAAGTTTGTTGATGACTGTGAGTTGTTTATGTAACTCACTGTAATCATTTTTGTTTTTTTTGCGGTTAAAAAGTGCCGCTTCTGTAGTTCTTTGTCATTTTTCTTCGTTAAACCCGTAAAATCCTAAAGACCTTTTAAATTGTCATTGATATAAAAAAAAGCACTGATAGTAATCAGTGCTTTTTGTTAGGGCAATTTATCCCCTATTATGGGGATAAATTGTTACTTATTGCTGTTTTGCGATGCCTGAATGGCCGTTAACGCAATCGTGTAAACAATGTCATCAACCAATGCGCCACGAGACAAGTCGTTGACTGGCTTGGCCATGCCTTGCAACATTGGGCCAATACTGATTAAGTCTGCACTACGCTGTACCGCTTTATACGTTGTGTTACCCGTATTTAAGTCTGGGAATACAAATACCGTTGCTTTACCTGCTACAGGGCTATTAGGCGCTTTAGACTGAGCAACGTTTGGCATGACTGCCGCGTCGTATTGTAATGGACCATCAATAATTAGATCAGGGCGCTTTTCTTTCGCAATTCGTGTTGCTTCACGCACTTTGTCTACATCAGAACCTGTACCTGAGTTACCGGTAGAGTAACTGATCATGGCTACGCGTGGCTCAATACCAAATGCTTGCGCTGATTCTGCTGACTGAATAGCAATATCGGCAAGCTGTTCAGCATTAGGATCTGGGTTAATTGCACAATCACCGTAAACTAATACTTGATCAGGCATTAACATGAAGAAGATTGACGATACTAAGCTTGAACCTGGTGCAGTTTTAATTAACTGCAATGGCGGACGAATAGTATGAGCGGTTGTATTTACAGCACCAGACACAATGCCGTCAACTTCATTTTCTGACAACATCATAGTACCCAGTACCATGTTGTCTCCAAGTTGCTCGCGAGCAACGACTTCAGTTAAGCCTTTGCTGCGACGTAGCTCAAGCATAGGCTCGACGTATTTTTCGCGAACGTTTTCTGGTTCAATAATCTCAATGCCATCACCAAGTACGACATCTTGTTGTGATGCGATACGCAAGATTTCTTCGCGGTTGCCAAGAAGCACACAACGAGCAATACCGCGTTCAGCACAAATGGCAGCTGCTTTAATGGTTCTAGGTTCTTCACCTTCAGGCAATACGATAGTTTTACGTGCTGCACGTGCAAGTTCAGTTAACTTGTAACGGAATGCTGGTGGTGACAAACGGTGTTCACGAGGAGAATCTTGAGTCACACTCTCAATCCATGTTTGATCAATGTGGCTGGCAACGTATTCTTGTAAACGTTCAATACGCACCGCATCATCAACAGGCACTTCATGGTCAAAGCGTTGAATGTTAAGTGATGTTTGCCAGGTATTGGAGTCAATCAAAAATACTGGCAGGCCAGTTTCAAAAGATTGCTCACACAATTTCATGATTTCTGGTTCTGGTTGATAACCACCGGTCAATAACAATGCACCAATTTTAACGCCGTTCATTGCGGCTAAACAGGCAGACACAATCACATCTGAACGATCACCAGAAGTCACAAGCAAAGAATTAGCTTTAAAATGCATCAACATATTTGGAATGCTACGTGCACAGAAGGTTACACGGCGCATACGACGGGTATGCATTTCACCTGCGTTGATGATTTTGGCATTTAAATGCTTAGCTAAATCAGATGCTCTTGGTGAAATTAGCTCTAAATTGTAAGGCACGCTACCTAAAATACGCAGCGGGCTTTTACCCGGTAACTGGAACATGCCAGAGCTGTCAACAGCTTGAGTTTGTTGATCGTCAAACACTTCAGATAAATCTGGACGTGTACGGCCTTCATTATCCACGGGTGCGCCAATTTTGTTAATAATGGCACCAATAAGACGTTTGTTCTTTTGACCGCCCCACGAATTGTAAGCAATCTCAAGACGGTTCATTAAGGCATTTGGGGTATCGTTACCCGGTGTAGCGATAAAGATCACGTCAGCATCAAGTGCTTTGGCAATTTCATAGTTAATGTCGTCGGCAAATGGGTGGCTGCGTGTTGGCACTAAACCTTCAATGACTAAGGTTTCTGTGTTGCTGGCACATTCAGCAGCACGAGCAATAATTTGCTCCATTAATACATCTAATTGCTCTGAGCGTATAAGCGCTTCAGCGTGAACCATGCTAAACGGTTCTAATGGGTTCACCGTTGGCGATGTACTTAAAATCGTGGTTGAACGCTCAGGGCCATTATCGCCAGGGCGAATTTGGGCAATAGGTTTAAAAAACTGCACTTTAACGCCTTTGCGTTCAAGGGCACGAACCATACCTAAGCTTAACGATGTTAATCCCACTCCAATACCAATGGGAATAAGCATAATATTACGAGACATGATGACCTCTTAAATTTGTGTTAATCATGTGAATTAATCAAAAAGTAAGTGTCTTACTTTGCTGTCACTAACTTCATTGCGTCTTCAGCAATAACCCATTCTTCATTGGTTGGGATAACCATTGCGACAGGACTACCTGGTTTTGTGATGATGCCTTCTTGGCCAAAACGTGCAGCTTTGTTTAAGGTGTCGTCAACTTCAAAGTTAAAGATTTCAAGAAGATTAAGCACTTTTTCGCGAATAAGATCTGAGTTTTCGCCAATACCGCCAGTAAAGATTACGGCGTCTAAACGTCCTAATGGTACAGTATAAGAAGCGATATATTTAGCCAGTCTGTAGCAGAAAATGTCTAATGCTAATGTGGCACCTTTATGGCCATCTTGATAGCCTTCTTCAATGCCGCGACAGTCATTGGTTAATTCAGAAATACCCAACAAACCACTTTGTTTATTCAGCAGGTTATTGACTTCATCAAGGGTGTAACCAAGCTGCTTCACTAAATGGAAAATGATTGATGGATCGATATCGCCACAACGTGTACCCATGACTAAGCCTTCTAATGGGGTTAAGCCCATTGAAGTATCGACACTTTTGCCACCTTTGATCGCTGTAACAGATGCGCCGTTACCTAGGTGAGCACAAATAACGTTAGTGTCGGCTAATTCTTTGCCTAATACTTTGGCTGCTTCACGGCTAACGAATAAGTGGCTAGTGCCATGCATGCCATAACGGCGGATGCCATGTTCACGATACAATTTGTAAGGTAGGGCATAAACGTAAGCTTTTTCAGGCATTGACTGATGAAAAGCAGTATCAAACACAGCAACTTGCGGTAATGCTGGGAAAGAAGCAATCGCAGCGCGGATACCAATTAAATGAGCTGGGTTATGCAAAGGTGCTAATGAAGCACAATCTTCAATGCCTTGGATAACTTCAGGGGTAATGATCACCGAGCGAGTGAACTTTTCGCCGCCATGTACAATACGGTGGCCAATGGCTTTAATTTGAGCTGCAAGTTGTGGCTGAGCGCCTAAGATGTTATTTACAATAAACTCGACCGCTTCACGGTGAGCGGTAAATGCGCCAAGTTTGGCTTCATTTTTGCCGCCATTGAATTTCCATTTAATGCGAGAATCTTCTAAACCAAAACATTCCGCAAGACCTGAAATTTGTTCATCGCCTGTTTGAGCATCAATGATGGCAAATTTTAATGATGAACTACCGCAGTTGAGTACGAGTACTAATTTGTCTGACATGTTAAAGCCTTCTAAGTCAATGAAACTAAATTAAATTGTAAAAAGTCCATTTCGGTTAAGGTTTATATTCATTCATAAACATTACACTTGGGTAAACCGGTTAAACTGGCCGCTAAAATGAAACACTCAGTATAGCGGTTAATTCAGCAGTGTATTTGGGTCAACACACTGTATTATGTTACTGTTAAACCCATGTACTAGGCCGTTTAGGTACCCATATTGAACATGAATTTGCTTACTTTATTTGCTGATGGTCGTCGTTATATGAAGACCTGGCCAATGGTGCGACAACTGGGGTTATATTTCCCTGAATATCGTGTTGTCAAAGCCACGCAATTAGCCATCATTGTGATGCCCATTTTGGGTCTAGTTGCCGGGGCAAGTCAGCTTTATGTATTGGGCTTGGACTTTCTACCGCAGGCTATCACTGTATTATTATTTTTTATTAGCCTACCTATTCAAGGTTTGCTGTGGCTTGGATGGCGCGCTCGCCACCCTTTGCCATTGTCTTTATTTGATTGGGGCAACCAGCTCAGTTCAACTCTGACTGAAATGGGTATTGCTTGCCAACCTCTCGGCGCCAGAGCTTGTTATTTAGACATGGCCGCCATCTTAAAATTGGCCTTTGAACGTTTAGACCAAAGTTACTGGGATGAATTATAATTCACTCTGTAGTTAAACGGACGCTAATTTAGCGAATAAGCCCGTAATCTGGTTTAGTATGTTGCTTTTATGCCCCGCTCTAAAAACACTTGTTGCAGTTGCTGCATCGTTTCTGAACTCGGCGCTTGAACATTCGCTAATGCATAATCTTCGCCAAAGGCTTGCCACTTGTGTTCACCAAGGGCGTGATAGGGCAGTAATTCTACTTTTTCGACATTCTGCATCGGTTTTATAAAGTCAGCTAATGCAATTGCCGACTCAACATCTTCGGTAAAGCCCGCTACAACAACATAACGGATCCAAGTGCGTACCCCTTTTTTGGCGAGGTATTGAGCAAATTGCAAGGTACGTTGATTACTGACTTTAGTTAAGTCGATGTGTTTTGCGTCATCCATTTGCTTGATATCAAGTAACACAAGATCGGTGTTGTCGAGCAGTTCATCAATAACAGGTTCGTATTTTCGTACAAAACCGTTGGTGTCTAAGCAGGTGTGAATACCTTGGCTTTTACACGCTTTGAATAATTCGCTGACAAATTGCGCTTGCAGTATTGCTTCACCACCGCTGGCCGTAATGCCGCCGCCGCTGCCTTCTAAAAAGGGTTGGTAAGAAATCACCTGGCTCATAATGTCGTCAACAGACATTAATTTTCCGCCATCTAGATCCCATGTATCACGGTTATGGCAGTATTGGCAGCGCATTAAGCACCCTTGCATAAACGCGATATAGCGGATGCCTGGCCCATCGACTGTGCCAAATGATTCCACTGAATGAATGCGACCTAGTGTCATTGAAGTTCCTTACTGTGTTGATAAAAAAAAGGCTGTATCAAGAATGGTTATTCTTCGATACAGCCAATTTTAGCAGAGACTACAGACCTTTAGTGAAAGTACGTGTGATAACGTCTTGCTGTTGCTCAGGGGTCAGTGCATTAAAGCGTACTGCGTAACCTGATACACGGATGGTTAATTGTGGATATTTATCTGGATTCACAATGGCATCTTCAAGCATTTCACGGTTCATCACGTTCACGTTTAAGTGCTGACCACCTTCACGGTTTGGTTTACTTAGGAAGTAACCGTCCATGAGTGACGCTAAGTTAGCACGACGACCAGTGTCATCTTTACCTAGTGCATTTGGCACAATTGAGAAAGTATATGAAATACCGTCTTGTGCGTGAGCAAATGGTAGTTTAGCCACTGACGTTAGTGATGCGATTGCTCCGTTTTCATCACGACCATGCATTGGGTTTGCACCTGGTGCAAATGGCGCGCCTGAACGACGACCGTCTGGTGTATTACCTGTTTTCTTACCATAAACCACGTTAGAGGTAATGGTTAAGATTGACTGAGTTGGTACCGCGTTACGATACATTTTCTTATCGCGGATTTTCGCCATAAAGCGTTCAACTAAGTCACAAGCAATGTCATCAACACGTGGGTCGTTGTTACCAAATTTTGGATAATCGCCTTCAATGTCAAAATCAACCGCAATACCGTCTTCATCACGAATAGGTTTCACTTTAGCAAATTTAATTGCTGATAATGAATCCGCAGCAATTGATAAGCCAGCAATACCACAAGCCATAGTACGGCGAACATCACGGTCATGCAGTGCCATAAGTGCTGATTCGTAAGAATACTTATCATGCATAAAGTGGATTGCATTAAGTGCTGTGACATATTGAGTTGCTAACCAATCCATTAAGCCGTCTAAACGAGACATTACGTCATCAAATTCAAGTACGTCAGCTGTAATTGCGTCAGCTTTTGGTGCAATTTGTTTTTTCAGTTTTTCGTCAACACCGCCATTGATTGCATAAAGCATAGTTTTTGCTAAGTTTGCACGAGCGCCGAAGAACTGCATGTGTTTACCCACAACCATAGGGCTTACACAACACGCGATAGCATAATCGTCTGACTCAAAGTCATTACGCATTAGGTCATCGTTTTCATACTGAATAGAGCTGGTATCAATTGATACTTTTGCACAGTAGTTTTTAAACGCTTGTGGTAACTGAGTTGACCATAATACTGTGATGTTTGGCTCTGGGCTTGCACCCATGTTGTATAACGTATGTAAGTAACGGAAGCTTGATTTAGTTACCAATGTACGACCATCAATACCCATACCAGCCATCGATTCTGTTGCCCAGATTGGGTCGCCAGAGAATAACTCATCGTATTCAGGGGTACGTAAGAAACGAACCATACGAAGTTTCATGATGAAATGGTCAACCATTTCTTGTGCTTGTTCTTCAGTGATTAAGCCACTTTTAAGATCACGTTCGATAAAGATATCGATGAACGTTGAAGTACGACCTAAAGACATTGCCGCGCCGTTTTGGCTTTTCACTGCAGCTAGGTAGCCAAAGTAAGTCCACTGGATAGCTTCTTTAGCTGTTTTAGCAGGTACTGAAATGTCGCAACCATATTTAGCTGCCATGGTTTTCATTTGTGCTAATGCACGGTGTTGTTCAGCAATTTCTTCACGTAATTGGATAACGTTTGATAAGTCATCACCTGCTTCCATTTGTGCTTGAAGCGAAGAGAATTGGCTAAACTTATCTTTCATTAAGTAGTCGATACCGTATAACGCGATACGACGGTAGTCACCAATAATACGGCCACGACCGTAAGCATCAGGTAAACCGGTTAATATACCTGATTTACGACAAGCCATGATTTCTGGAGTGTAAACATCAAATACACCCTGGTTATGGGTTTTACGTAATTCTGAATAAGTGTATTGAATGTCTTTATCAAGTTCACGGTCATAAGCCTTGCATGAACCTTCAACCATGCGAATACCACCGTTAGGTAACATTGCACGCTTTAATGGCGCGTCAGTTTGTAAACCAACGATAGTTTCAAGATCTTTGTTGATGTAACCCGCATCGTGAGAAGTGATAGTTGATACTAAATCAGTGTCAAAATCGACAGGAGCGTGAGTTTGGTTTTCTAATTTGATACCTTCCATCACTTTATCCCATAAAGATAAAGTTGCAACGGTAGCACCGGCTAAAAATGATTCGTCACCCTCATAAGGCGTGTAGTTTTTCTGGATAAAGTCACGTACGTTAACTTCTGTTTTCCAATCGCCTGCTACGAAACCTTCCCACGCGTTGGCAAATAGTTCGGTTTTATCTGTCATTTACTTAACCCTCTGGTTGATTAACTACGGCTAGGGTGCGAGTTAAACTGCTTGCCTATCCGTTGAGTGCTTGCATTCTTGTCTAGGAACATTCGCTAGACTGAGTCGTTTACCGCTTCTGCGACATTCTTGGTAACTTATGTACCTAACTCACTTAATGACGCTTCAGATGTAGTAACCGGCTAATGGTTTAAATTGGTAAGACCATTTATCCATGCATTAATAATAGCATAAGATACGGGTATTTTCGGCACAATTCGTTAATGGATTGGTAAAAGTGTTAACTGCATAACATATCTATTTGTTCTTAGGTGTCAGTCAACATCAAAAAAAAGCGAAACCGGGTAGGCTTCGCTTATTTTACGATTTTATAACATTGGACGATTATAGCAGCGCTGGAATACCTTCAATCATCCCAACGGCGAGCATAGCCGCTAAACAAATCACAAACGCAAGCCCCGGAATAACGATACGGTCAGCAAATGATAATGTCTTAGGGCGCTCTTTATCACCAATCAGACCATTGTTGTCGAGCAACATGGTTAGGGCCCACGCCAGCACTGGGTTTGCCACAAATGCCGCAAAAATACAGATGCCAGCAGCTTGTGAGCTCGTGGTGTCTTTTACCATTTGTAAACCGGCTTCAAGTAACGGTAAAAACACCCCTACAAGCAACGCGATAGACATAACAGGGCGCCATACAGTGATATCCATTGGATAGCCCAAAATGGCCACAATGATACATAAGCTGCCTAGTAGAATGGCACCAGCAGGAATAGGGCGTTTAGCGATGGCCGCAGGGATCATGTATGTTCCCCAAGATGAAGTGATGTTACCCCCACCCACAGCAGTACCAACCATTTGTCTCACTGAACAGGTAGTCATGGTATCATCGACATCCATTAAGACTTTTTCTGCGCCTCTAGGATAGTTTAATTCTTGGAAAATACGATGACCTAAAAAGTCAGGTGACCACATTGCAACAGCTAAAATCGCAAACGGTAATGAAGCAATAAAGTGCGCTATATTCGGTAAGCCTAACTGCCAACCTTGCTCGGTTGAACCCCACCAGTAAACTGGGTTTAAGTTAGGAATGCCAGGGGCTGTAGTGAACTGCAGGTCAAGCCCAGCACCTAAACCGAAAGACAGTGCAATGGCGGCAATTGAGCATAACGGAATGGCCAACCAACGTTTACCAAACTTAGCCAGCGCAGCGTAAATCACCACGTTAATCACTAAAATAATAAAGGCAACATAACCTAAAGAATAATCTAAGGCGTGCTTAGCTTGCAGTCCGCCAGCCCAGTCAAACAATGAGCCAATTTGGCTTTTTGCGCCCATAAAGCCCAGAAACACTAATAAACCGCCAGCAACCCCACTACTAGTGAGATTGACCAGTTTTGAGCCGCCTTTAAAGTAACTAAGCAGCAAGCCAAATATACCAATTAAGATGGCAAGTGCTAGTGGGTGAGCACCGGCAAGTGCGATGGTACCAATCAACGGGATCATTGGGCCATGGTTGCCTCCCAAGTTAGCTCGAGGGTTAATAAAACCTGAGCTGATGATACAAAATAGTAATGCGGGGATAAGCATTTCAACACGAACAATTTGAATGGCAAATTCAGCGCCTAGATTAACATGATCCCATTTATCACTGAGACCCGCAGCCCAAGCCGCCATAACCGCAGAGTACATCACCGTAATACCGATGGTACCAGCAATAGCGGGGACTAAGTCTTCCCATTCAAAACGAAAATCTCGTCCAGGAAGGTTAAGACCCCAACGTCTTGGCTTCATGATTTTAAGTTCGTTTTCAAGGTAGGCGTCGCGTGTTTCAAACTCACTCGCAGGGCGGTGAAGTTCGCTGTAGCTTGCTTCTTTTTCAGGTGTTTCTGAATTGCTGACTGTTTCTGACATATTTCTCATTCTCCGAAAAGAACAGGTTATTTCATCAATTGATGAAGTTGAGTGTGTTCCATTGAGTGATGGCGGTGCCCATTAGGTCAGCTAGCCAATGAGCCCTATGAGCTCGGGTCACTATATCTATTTACGGTGAAAATACGTTCAAAATCACCGTAAAGATGTCCATTTATTGGCTTATTCTTCTTGGTAAGACCAATTTACCTGGTGAATTTTAGCATAGGGAGAACGGCTCATCACTTGGTATCGATAAAGTTGATACTTTGTTTGCTCGAACTGAGAGCTGGTTAACAAGTTGGTAGCAAAATACGATCAAGAATGCGAAGCCTCAACACCTAAAATTCATCCATTTAGAGCGATAAAATGGACAGTATCAATTTTTTTGATAGTCCATAATGATAACAGTATATGCAACGTTTAATCGTTTGGTGGGGCTTTGGCATTTTTTTGCGCAGAGTGAAGTTTAGAAAATGTTTTTTTTCGTAAATGGCGGTATTGCGCAGTTTTGGTTAAACATTAACAATAATGTTTGTTATAGCGAGGAGGTGGCTGGTTGCACGATGACGAATTCATGTATCAGACAGGCAATACCGACGGATAAAGTTAGGTCGACACAAAGGTGCTTTACGACGAAGTCATGTATCAGACAGACAATACCGACGGGTTAGATAAGATAAAATCAGGTCGACATTAAGGTGTTTTATTGTGAGCGATTAACATTTATATCATAGGGAGTTGCAGAATGTTGAATGTGGAGTGTTTAAAAAGCCGCAAAAGATGAGCAAAATGGCTATTAACAAGGTGGTAATTGCAGATGAGTCATCGATTAACTCATCTATTCATTTATAATCAGAGCTGATTTTAGGACTCATATGCGAGCCCATAGAGATTATATAATGCTACGTGCAACTCGCTTGGCTTCAGCAATTAAGCAGTCTCTTAGTGGGTTTTCCCCCGTGTCGTGACGCCAAATAAACGATAAGTTTCGATTTAAGTTTAACTCTGGTGTGCTTAACATCACTAACTCACCGCTCGCGATGTCTTTTTCGACATCAAAGTAAGGCAAACAACTTAAATAGACACCGTTTTTCACCAAGGCTTTTAATAAACTGACTTGCTCGTATTCTTTCCATACGTTGAGTTTGCCCATTAAACCATGAATCGCGGCATCAAAAATACGTCTGGTACCCGCGCCCGGCTCTCGCAGTACCCATTTAGCTTGTTCTAGCTGAGAGATACTGGTTTGCTTACTCAACGCAAAAGGGTGGTGAGGCGAGGCTATCACTACAAGGCGGTCATCTACCCAGGGCTCTTGGTGTAAGCGGCTATCATCAATTCGCCCTTCAATAACCCCAATATCAAATTGATAATCGAGGACTTCTTTAGCGACGTGATCACTATTTTCTACGGCAATTTCTATTCTGAGCTCAGGGAAGTCATTATCGATTTTGCTGATGAGACTGGGTAATAAGTGTTCAGCTGCCGTTTGGCTTGAACATAATTTTACGGTGCCGCTGATAATATGTTGTTGATGAAGCCCTAATGCAATTTGTTGAGCATCTTGAAGTAATTTTTGTGCTTTAGGTCGTAGCCATTGTCCCCAATGACTCACAATAAGCCGATTACCTTGACGAATAAACAGTGGTCGTCCGAGTAAATGTTCGAGCTGGCTTAATGACATGCTGACTGCAGATTGGCTCATGGATAACTTTTTGGCCGCAGCACTGACACTTTCTAAGCTGGCAACAGCGTCGAAAACCGCAATTTGTTTAAGTGTATAGTGCATAAGTTACCTATTGATAAATCTATTTTTAAGTGAGTATGTTCGGCTATTTTTAAGTGAGTATGTTCGGCTATTTTTATGATGAGGTATAGTAGCAATTGCTGGTTTTGTGGTGCAGTTAGCAGTAATTTACCTCAACTCAAGATATGGACACGTTTTAACGACAAGATAAATATAAAAAAACGGCATCCGAAGATGCCGTTTAGTTAACACTATTTAAAACAACTCAACATTAAAATTGATAAGTTGCCGTAGTGTGGAAGTAACGACCTACGTTGTCATAAGCTGAACTTGCAGCCTCAGTACCTGTAGTACCGTAAGGTAAGTCACGGTTAAATATGTTGTCGATACCAAATTTCAGGGTTACGCCTGAGTCGAAGGTATAAGCTACAGATGCATCACTAATATAGTAATTACCGTATTCCATAGCGCTGTTTGGGTTTGCGTTCTTGTCTAAAGTGTAGTTTGTGTATAAATCTACGCCTTGGATATAACGCGTTCTCCATGAGTAATCCCAGTTATCAAGTGCAAAAGTGATGCTCCAATTGGCTTGCCACTCGGCGTAGCCAGCAGTACCTGCTAACTCTTCAAATGTGTCTGGCTCATCTTGGAAAGAGTAGTCATCACGTTTTAGCAAATGTGTGGCAATTAAGTTGGTGCGAACATCGCCCTCAAATGCTTCAAAGGTGTAGCTGATATCAAAGTCGATACCTGCGGCTTCAAGTGCAGCGATGTTTAATGCAAACTGTCTAATTTGAGTCACTTCACCCGTGCTTGAATCACGCGTAATTAAGCTACAGTATTGGTTATTAACGCCATTTGTAGAATCAACACAACGGTCAAGAATATCCTGAGCACCGACAGCGCTAATGGCATTCTCGATTTCAATGTTCCAGTAGTCAGTTGTGATCGATAAACCATCAATAAAGCTTGGCTGATAGACTACGCCAACAGTGTAACTTGTTGATTCTTCTTCTTTTAGCTCTTCATTGCCGCCGCTTAAACCTTCAAGGGTTTTGTCGTCGTAATCTGAGTCAAAGCTGCTTGAAACACCTAATGCTGAACAGTTAGCTTCGCGAATTGATGAGTCACTTAAATCGCTTAAGTTAGAGGTACGGCAAGGGTCGTTAACAGAGAAGAATGTTTGACTTGCTGCGCCATAAAGTTCACTGATGTTTGGTGCACGGATCGCTTCTGAGTATGTAGTACGAACACGGAGCTCATCATCAACTTCCCAGCTTAAGCCAGCTTTCCAAGTTGTTGCATTACCAATGGTGCTGTAGTCGGCAAAACGAACGGCTAAATCAAGGTCTAACTGACGAACCATAGGTAAATCAGCAAGTAACGGCAGAGTGATTTCAGCAAAAACTTCGCTAACGTCAAATTCGCCTTTGTCTTCGCCTAATACGTTGAAGAACGTGCCTTCTGCATTGTTAGGTTCAAAAATTTCACTTTCTTCTTTACGGTATTCAACCCCCGTAGAGAAACCCACATAACCCGCTGGCAGTTCAAACAAACCTGAGTTTGTCATGCTGCCGCCTAACACAGTTTGCTTAATGACAGAGGTACCTGTTGACGTGGTGTTGACATAATCAATGGCTTCTTGGCTTGGTGCGCCGTAACCAAAAATATCAACCGGTACACAGCCTTCTGCTCTTGCTGCTTCGTCACGACAAACGGCTTCACCATCCACTAAAATCGAATCTAGTGCATTTTCATAGTTACTGATAACAAGGTTGTTGCTGTTAATACGTTCAAGATCAGTTTGACCATAAACGGCATACAGGTCGTAATCCCAATCTTCAAAAACAACACCTTCAAGCCCCAATACATAACGTTGGGTTTCGCGAGTGTCATCTTCAACACGCACACCTAAATCAGTCATAAAACGGCGGATGTTGACACTATCAACATCATTCTCTTGCATTAAAGATACAAGTTCAGAGCTGATAAACGCGTTATCGATGCTGACGTCATTGGTTGGGTTTGCAAAGAAAAATGCTGGCTGACCTTCATCTTTAGACTGACTATTAGAGTATTTAGCTTCAAAATACACATTATGGTCATCGTTCAATTGGTAGTTTGTTTTAAAGTTAACGTTGTAACGCTCAAATTCTGGTTGCAATGTAACAAACTGATTTAAGTTAGTGATATCACAATCAGCACAACGAATACCATCAACGTTCTCACCTAAATAAACATCTTTTAGAGAGCCGTCTGCGTTAAAGCTTTTCCATCCGTCTAAATACATGGTACCCGCATTGCTAATACTGTAATGGCCAGCATTAGGGGTTAAGTACTTATCAGGATCTGAAGGGCTATTTGAGTCTATTGGGTTCCCATCAGCATCAAGAGGACGAGTGGTATTTGTTAAACTCGCATAAGATGTTGAGGTCTGGTCTCTATCAAATGCATTAAGCTGCTCTTGTGAGCTATATTCAACTGCAAAAGCGATGTTACCGTCACCTTGGGCAAAATCTTTACCGTAAGAAATAGAGAAACGGTCTTTGTTAAAGTCGCTATCGTCAGCCCAACCTTTGGTAGCCGATACATCTAAACCGTTAACATTTTTCTTTAAGATAAAGTTAACAACACCTGTTACCGCATCAGCACCATAAATAGCAGATGCACCACCAGTAATCACTTCAACTTTGTCAATCCACACACTTGGGATTGTATTGACGTCAACAGACGATGTACCTGCAGAGCTTGATACGTGACGTTTACCGTTAACTAATACCAAGGTTCTGGCTGTACCCATACTTCTTAAATCAACCTGAGCTTCGGATAAGAAATTAGCTCCCCAAAGGAACTAAATGCTCGTTCCTTG
>NZ_BMQI01000061.1 GCF_014648035.1 Shewanella algicola
AAAGAAGACATAACCTTAGATGGGATTTATGTCAGACTTAATACTTAAGGTCCAGTGTATGTATCACCGCTAAATTGCCAAGTGTATTTAGCATCAAACAATAAATCCTCAGTGATTTGCCATTTTAAGCCGCTGCTAATCGCATTTTGGTAGTAATCAGCTAATAACTCATCTGACTCTGACCAGACGCTGGCTGCATTGGCTGTGATGTACCATTCTTTTTGACCTTGGGGCAACGAAAAGCCAGAACGTAAAAGTGGGCTAAGATTAATAGATTGCATCGGTGATTGCGCATATACCTGTAACGGTCCGTAATCATTAAAACTGACTACTTGCGCTTTTGCAGGCAAGATCGTAAAAATACTCACAATGGATATCAGTTTAAGGTTGGTTTTCATCGCTATTCCCTGCGTTAACTTTCCAGTTAAATATTCAGTATCAGTTATTTATAAATATGAAACACATTACTCGTGTTGGTCATTGTTTAAGGCTAACTGCTGAGATTGCGCACATTAAAGTGCTAGATATAAATTGAATATCCTAAAGGAAGACAGGATAAAATTCAGTTATATCGCCACTCTTATGCTTACAACTGTATTCATTGTTTAAGATAATATCAACTAATGTTACTGATTATTTGAGTGGTTATTTTCAGTAAAGCATTGATTATTATATAATAAGTTACCAATGAGCTGATAAGGCTTATTCTGTTTCTCCTAAATCAACATTCCATGGCAGCAAATCAGACATATCATCTCATGGTGCTCGCTTGGGTAATTCCGTAAATAGATGACGGAAATAGTAGTAGGGATTCAAATCATTGGCACGGCAGGTCATCACCAGGCTGTATAAGTTCGCACTGGCTTTAGCGCCACCCACCGACGTCGAGAACATCCAGTTTTTTAGTCCTGTGGTAAACGGCCTGATATGTTACTCATAGTAATTTAGGAGTTCTATAAATTTAAAGCTGTTAAGTGATACTTGTGCTGAGTCAGTCTGAGTGATGACTTCGCTGATATGGCGAGTAGCGCTATAGAACCTGCAATTAACCCCCACAATACTTAACTAATGTCCCATAGTGTCAAGTTTGAAGCTGTTACGAGAAAAGTAATGATTGCAGCTTCAGACATTTTATCTTCGGATAGTGCTTGTTTAATACTACTATTAATAGCAGTAAGTAAAGCTATACCAGCTTGTATAGTGTGAGCCCAGGTCACTGTGAAATATCATATTACTAGGCTTCCCTATAAGCTCAAATACCATCGATAGTGCTCTAGCCGTTAACTCAGTTTTTCAATTATGAAGCCGAATATAGGAACGTAAACCGATCACTGCCAAAACGCTATTTTTTATATTGTAATATTGGATGAGAGCATATATTGGCCCTAGGTTGCTGGAGGTAATTAATCCAGTTTTTTAATTTAGCTTTATAAGTAATTGCTACGTTTATATCCCTTCTTCTAACCTAGTCTATGAGTGTCGCTGTTATTATCTGAATTCGGGCTTAACCAATGTTTTAAAGTGATTCTAATTTCGTGAAGTCTCACGTTAGAATTGTAAACTAGTTGCGTGACACAATTTCATAACTTAGTAACATATGCTCATCAAAGTAAATATGCCGGACTAAGTTATGACAATACTTTTTAGATTTATAATGATTTTTACCCTTTTCGTAATTCCAATTGCGCATGCTTCACCATGGAATGATTTGAGTGCTGAGCAGTTAGAATCACAATTAAAAACCAAGTTTGTTGAAGGAAAGTATTCATCAAAGGGGGCTGATTCATGCTTAATGTGTCATAAAAAAGATACAAAAGTGATGGCAATCTTTAGTTCTACGCATGGATTATTGGATAGCAGTAAATCTCCTATGGCGGGGTTGCAATGCGAGTCGTGTCACGGCCCTCTTGGCAAGCATAATCGGGGGGGGAAAGAGCCTATGATTAGTTTCGGGTCCGAGAGTAAACTTTCTTCTGATAGCCAAAATAGTATTTGTCTAGGTTGTCATGAGAGTGATAAGGGGAATGGCTGGCATAGCAGTATGCATAATTTGGAACAAGTCACCTGTGTTTCTTGCCATGAAATCCACACATCTAGCGATCCAGCTTTAAGCCTCGAAGGTACTAATGATTTATGTAGTAGCTGTCATCTGCAGGAAAAAGCGGATATGAATATGCGTTCTTCTCATCCATTAAAGTGGGGAGATATGAGTTGCATTGATTGTCATGATCCTCACGGTTCTAATAACGAAAAATCTTTAAACACAACAAGTATAAACACTACATGTTATAGCTGCCATGCGGATAAGCGAGGCCCATTACTGTGGGAACATGCTCCTGTGACTGAAGATTGTACTAGTTGCCATAACCCACATGGCAGCGTTAATGATAACCTTTTAAAACAAAGAGCTCCGCTATTATGTCAACAGTGCCACATGGATGATGGGCATGCGAGTCGAATCACTAATAAACCTGGTATAGATGCATTTGGCAGTGGCAGAAGTTGTCTCAATTGTCATAGCCAGATTCATGGTTCTAATCATCCTGCAGGTAGCAATTTTAGTCATTGATAGTAGAGGTAAGTCATATGTATTTTAAATTAAATATTATTACTACGATGCTAATAGTAATTTCTGATCCACTACTAGCTGCTGACTTTGGTATTGGCAATGCTAATACTACTCAAGTCGATACTAATAAATACCAATGTAATCGTTGTATTGAGCATCCTTCTTTGAATGGGCAAGTTTCAATAGGTTTGGGTTTAATTAACAGTGATGATGCATACAGCGGTAATGAGTTTGGGAAAGATCGTAATGGCTTAGTAGGCGCAGTGAGTGGTGATATGAGGCTACGAAGTAGTGATGGGCTAGATACTAAAGTCAATGCCCATAATTTAGGTTTAGATAGCAGTCGTTTTCATCTTCAGGTAAACAAAACTGACGAGTTTAAAACTAATATCGATTACCGTTTGCAGACTACTTACGGTAGAAAAGTTCAAAGTCCATTTTTTATTAGAAATAATGTTATAGATAAAGCGGCTAATAGCATTTTTAACACTTCGATTATAAAAGAAAGAGAAAAAGTCGGTGCTGGTTTTGAGTATTTATATCAGGACTATAAAGCTTTCTTAGATTACAGCTACGAAAAACAATCTGGTAATAAAGAAGCTAGTTTCGTCGATGCTATTGGTGTTGTAAATTTTGTTGAACCTATCAGTTCCAGTACCGAAGAGGTCCACGCAGGTATTACTTATAATGGCAATACCTGGTCAAGTACTCTGCAATATAATGGTAGTTTTTATCGGGACGATATAGATAATCTTTCACTAATCTACAATGAGGATATTTATGCGGCAACTCCTGATAATAGTGCGCATATCATATCTCTCAGTGGGCAGTCCGTATTTTTGAATACAGCTCTAAATGGCACGATCAGTGCTGGGCGTATGATCCAAGATTCAAGACTGATCCCTATGGCTGGAAATCCTCTAGTCAATTGGGATGGGCAAGTCGATACCCGTGATGTTCGTATAGGGTTTAGTAGTCTTCTTAATGCTCGATGGCGAGTGAATGGTAAATTCAGTTTTAGTGACCGTGATAATCAGAGTTCCGTAGATAATTTCGCTCAGTTAGAGTGGGACAGTATTAGTGGTGCTTTTAAGATGAATGTACCACTTGATATTTCTCGGACGGGTGGTTCATTACAGACAAGTTACAGATTTAGTAGCCAGTATAGACTAAGTTCTGGCTATGAGTTTAAAGAAACTGAACGAAATTATTTAGAACGTGAAATAAATCGAGAAAATAAATTTTGGTCAAAAATTACTATTCATGCAATAGATAAATTGAAATTCAGTATTAAAGGGATATATGAAAATAGAGGGGGGTCTCTCTATGATTCATCTCGGATAACGGCTCCCCAAGAAAATCCTCTGTTAAGAAAGTATTATTTGGCTGATCGTGAGCGTAGTGGCGTGGAGTTAAATATTAACCATAATCCTCTTTATTGGCTGAACATTGGTATTAATGGAAGTTATTCCAGAGACAAATATCAGAATACAGATTTAGGTCTTTCTGAAGCTGAAGATTATAGATATGACATTACTCTAGGTATTAATCCAAGTAACAAGTTGCATTTATATGCTCTTGCAAGTCAGCAGTGGATTAACTCGGATATGTCAGGTTCCAGTTTTGATAATTATTCAAATTGGCTGGGACATGTTGAAGATACGTTCATTAATTTAGGTGCTGGAGTTAGCTGGATATGGTCGGATGATCTGACAGTTGGAGCTGACTATTTATTTGCAAATTCAGAGAGTAATACAGCAATTGATGATAGTGACTATGGTGACTACTACGATTATAGGCACAGCATAGAGTTATATGGCAGTTATGCATTAAATGCAGATGTAGGACTGAAGCTTAGCTATCGTTATGAGCGTTATTACGATGCAGATGATGGTCTTGTTGGCATTGATGAAATAACAAGGCTCACAACATTAGGTGAGCAGAACCATAACTACAACGCACATCTGTTAATGATGAGCATTAACTGCATGTTTTAAAGAAGGTGATTAAAATGGAAAGACGTGATTTTCTAAAAGTAAGCGCTAGCATCGCAGCTCTCAGCAGTATAACTGCTTGTAATACAACTTCAGAAGATAGTGAAGAGGTCAAAGAGTTAGCGCCTGAAGAAGTAACCACAATGTCAAGTTGTAATGTAAATTGCAAAGCAACTTGCCCACTAGTTATTACTACCGTTGATGGCATCATCACAAAAGTTACACCAGAAACAACCACTATCGACTCAGAGGACGGGTTTGTAATTCGCCAGCAACGTCCTTGCGCCCGAGGACACTCAGCAAAACAAAAAATTTATAATCCGGATAGAATTCTACATCCCCTAAAACGTATTGGTGAAAGGGGAAGTGGCCAGTTTGAACAGATTAGTTGGGACCAGGCATTTTCAGAAATTGGAGTTAAGCTAAAAAATATATACGACACTTACGGTTCAAGATCTGTCTTTAATCTTGCAGGATCATCAATGGGTGCTATCCATTCTCCTACACCTATTAATAATTTATTGAATGTAATGGGAGGATATACAGGCATATTCAGCTCGATGAGTTTCAGCCAAGTTGAAAAAATAATGCCGTATATGTATGGGACAAGACCATATTCTTCTATTGCGGAGTCAAAATTTAGTGATTTATATTTATTTTTTGGCTTTAATCCCTTAGAGACTGGAGCTAGTGGTGCTGGTTACGGTTTTGAATGGCAGCACGTGAAAGGTGACACTCCAGTAATCTGCTTTGACCCTAGGTATACTGACTCCATGCTAGGGAGAGAAGAGAGTCATTATTTTGTCAGACCAGGAACGGATGCAGCTCTTTGTGAGGCTATGGCTCATCATTTAATAAGCACTGATCAGGTTGATACTTCTTTTTTAAAAGAGAAGTGCTACGGTTTTTGGGCTGAACCAGAAATGCCAGATCCTCATAATCCATCGTTAACGCTTCCAGCGGTACCTTACGAAGAGTGCTATGAGGCACATATTCTTGGTATTAAAGATGGCATTGCTAAGACACCTGAATGGGGCTCTAAAATTACAGGTGTTCCAGCCGAAACTATTCGTGAAGTAGCTAATCGATTAGCCCAAGCAAAAGCCCCTTTTGTGATAGCAGGTTGGAGTATCCAGAGACAGCTTAATGGTGAGGATAATATCCGAGCAATTAGTACACTTTCGCTAATGGTAGGTGCTGTAGGTAAGCGTGGTACAACTAATGGTGATATGGCGTTTTCTGAGATTGCAACGACTAATGCATTTTTCGTTTTGCCATCAGTGCCAGCTAATGAAAAAAATGCAAAAGTAAGAATGGCAGCATGGCCTCGTGCAATTCTTGATGGCGAGAATATGACTGTGATTAAGGATGATATTATCCTACCACCGGATGAGATCGATAGCCGTGGAGATGGGAAACTTGGTGCTAATATTAAATGTGCTTGGGTGCGAGGGGGTAATCATCTAGGTCAACAAGGAGACACATTTAAGATAGCAAAAGAATTAAAAGATCAGACGAATGTAGAACTGATTATAAATATTGAAAACCACATGTCTTCAACCGCTATGTACAGTGATTATGTCTTGCCAGAAATGACATGGTATGAGCAGACTGATTTACCTTGGTCAAATCTACAGTCAGGTTCGATGCCTTTTGTTATAGCAACAACTGGAATTCCAAGAATTGGTGATACTAAGTCAACATGGGAAATATGTGAGGGAATCGCAAAAGTTTTAGGCATTGAATCAGAGTTCAGTATGGGAATGACTCCGACCCAAGTGCTCGAACATGGGTATCAAGTATTAAGAATGTTTCACCCTGAATTACCTTCGACATTATCAGAAATGCAGGAAAAGCAAATTTTTAAATTTGCTAATCCATGTGATGATTCTGAGTCCTCTGCAATAAGGCATTGTGCAATGTATGAGTACGTCACTAATGGCGGATTGCTTAATACCGCATCTGGAAAAATTGATATATATTCGCACAAACTTAGAGAACTAGCTGAAAAGAATCAAATACCAGATTATTGGCGGAGTAATGATTACGTTAACCCAATCGCAAAGTATATGGTTGTCCCTGGCGGATATGAAGATTCTGATTTAGTTACCGATTATCCTCTCCAGTTAGTAAATTTCCATGCAAAATCAAATGTACACTCTGGATATACTAATTCTCAGTGGCTTAAAGATGCTATGCGGAGAGCTGCATGGGTAAACCCATCTGATGCTGCAGGATTTAAAGATGGCGATCAGATTGTCATTGAATCACCTTTTGGCAAAATACAAGTTGAAGCAAGAGTTACTCAGCGAGTAATGCCTGGTGTTATCTCATATGGCCAGGGTTTTAAATTCACTCCGGTTGGTGACTTAGATATTGGTGGAAACTTCAATAGCCTAACTTCACACACAATGACTAGTACTGTTGCAAAAGGGACCGGTGTTAATTCAAATCGCGTCCGAATTTATAAGGCATGAGGAGGATATTACAATGGCTGATAGTTTTCAATTAGGTTTCCATTTCGATAGTAGCAAATGTAGTGGATGTAAAGCCTGCGATATTATTTGTAAATCAAAGTTTGATGCAAAACCAACCCAGAATACAAGGAGAGTTTATGAGTATGTTGGCGGCTCTGTAACCGAAAATAGCGACAGCACAGTATCTAGCAGTGTTTTTGCCTATTATGTATCAATAGGGTGTAATCATTGCTCTGAGCCTGTTTGTGTAAAAGCATGCCCAACAGGTGCTTGCCATAAGCAAAGTAGTAACGGCTTAGTAAAAATTGAGGCTAGCCTGTGTATTGGATGTGGTAGCTGTTCAAGAGCTTGTCCTTATGACGCTCCCCAAATGGATCCTGTACGGAAAGTCATGACAAAATGTGATGGTTGTGAGGATGAAGTTAGTCGAGGAGAGAAACCTCGATGCGTAGCTGGTTGCCCTCAGCGTGCTCTTGATTTTGGAGTAATGGATGAGTTGAAGGCCAAATATCCAAATGCTACTAGAGGAGATATTGCACCTCTACCAGATCCATCAATTACTACTCCTAGTTTACTTATTACTAGAAGTCGAGTTGGGCGTGGAACTGGTAGTACTGATGGTAATATAGTCAATATTACTGAAGTATAAAAATAGATAATCCGCCGAAGTGTTGGCGGATTTTCCCGAGGTTAAAAAATGCAACCAGAACAAGATTATATGATGTCTGCAGCATGCTGCAAATTATTTTCTACATTGTTTTATAAAAGACCATCTCAAGATATTATAGATATACTTAAAGAAAATAAATTTGAAGTAATGTGGCCTGAATATTCGAATAAGCAAAAAAAAGTATTAAAAAAACTTAGAGATAGTGTCGAAAATGAAGGTTTTGATTCTGTTAAATCAGACTTTTTTAGATTATTTATAGGAAGCGAAAAAAAATTAGCATATCCATGGGGTTCTGTATATACAGACAAAGATAATCTTATGTTTGGAGAGTCCTCTATGAAATTCAAAGAGTTTTGCAGAAAAAATAATGTATCAGTGGATCTGGAAGTTAATGAACCACTAGACCACATAGGAGTTATATTTAGTGTTTTATCTGTTTTATTTGAGAAAGCTTGTACTGACTATAACCTTGATAACGTAGTTGAGTTAATGAGGGAACATTTATTACCATGGTTCTATCGTTTTATCTATCTGATGAAGACTAGTGCGATTACGGAATTCTATCAATCAATTGCCGCTTTAGCTGAGCAGTATGTAAATTATTGGGAGGAGGAGCTTGAGATCGATGTTGAACAGGTGCACTTGTATAAGTAGATTGGCGCACTATAGGTCAAGGTGGGATAATACTTTGTTAACGGTGAGGGGCAACAAAGCATGAACTGATCAAACAAGTTATTCTTTTGGCTTGTTTCTACGTCTATGTTTGAACACTTTATCATCACCAAATATCCCTGTTCCGCCATTACGACATTATGTCTACTATAGCATCTAGATGGGAAGGCTGGTTTGGTATCGAAGAGTTTGCCTATGAACACGTGGATTAGCTAAGTGAGCATAATCTATTCAGAGCTTAAATCCCGGGAAGATATTCAATTAACCGGATTATTAAAACTGTTAATTTTGACGTTTTAGTCTTGGTGATGCACCGCTTCTCTCTTGTTGTTTACAGGAGAGAAGCGACAAGCAACTCATTGCTATTGATGGAAGACATTATTAGTGGTTAACCGCTAAGGGAGGCGTACTTCATCTGGTCTTAGTATTTAACACTGAGCAAGGACTAGTCTTACTTTTATAAGGTATTTAGATGGTTAGCTACAGTTTTATATTTGCTTAATATGCTTGATGTCCGTGACATTATACTGACGTTCGAC
The DNA here is from genome assembly GCF_014648035.1 of Shewanella algicola. Lineage (GTDB taxonomy): Bacteria > Pseudomonadota > Gammaproteobacteria > Enterobacterales > Shewanellaceae > Shewanella > Shewanella algicola. Next base: position 8,922 of record NZ_BMQI01000061.1, read on the forward strand.
GCATTACACTATAATAACACAACACTCTAAAATAGCGGAAAGGGGTGGTTACATTGTCCAAGTTAAAGCACTTCAGCCTAAACTAAACAAGTAATCGCAGGAGCTTTTAGCTTTTATTGTGACAACGGTACTGGGCTTATTGCTTAATATGAAGAAAAATCGGGGGGGGGGTGGGCATAACTAATGTCTAGCACTTTCCTGGTACCAGTAACATTACTTATAGGGCAGGCTTTGAAAACGCGTTCACCCAAATAAATCATTGCAGTCGAACGCGAGCGAAGATCCGGAATTAATACGAGCACCGATAACCAGCATTTTCTGAGTTCTTTAGGTATCGATCCTGAATTGGCGTTATGGGGTATCCGACAGTACAGGCATATAGAAAACCAATAGTACTAGTGTCTGACGTTACTTTTAAAGGAGATAGTGGTCGGATTGGAGATAGATAAAATGCTGAACGAATGGCGTTAACGCGTCGATTTTTTAGCCTAATTAACAACGCTCTTTAGTAGTTAACATGCTCAGAGAGATGACGAAAGCGAAGTATAATGGAAAGTTCAAGTCTGAATTGTTCTTTGGTTCATGGATTTAACAAACCTTAATTCTGACCTGTAATGACAATGGACATAGAGCATTTTATAATTTTTTGTACATATATTGTTAGCTGGTCGTTCAAAGAATTTAATTAATATTACGGCTTTCACTCTAGGATTAAGGTTGTCAAACAATGAAAATACATGAGGATTTAGTGAGTAGTATCCGAGTTTTATCACAAATATTCTATTCACCTCCGAGTAAATTATTTCTTGAGGAATTAGCTGATGGGTTACTTGATGAGTGGCCTGATTATGTTGATCCTTGCAATATTCTCGGTCAAGCAATGAAAGAGAGCATTAAGACTGAGGTTGGACTTAATGTGCTTCTTGATTTTAAAAACCTATTTATTGGCATTGATCATATTGGCTCATGGGGTTGTGCATTCATAGATAAAAACAACGTTCTTTTGAAACTTCGTGAGCGGCAACTGAAGGCTTATTGTGTTGAAAATAATATAGATGTTGAATTTATAATTAATGAACCCAACGAGTACATAGGAGTACTTCTACTTATATTGTCAGAAAGACTTAATAAAGTGAGTCAAAATACAGTATCAAATCGAATTGGGATCTTGATTGAGGAGTTTATGAGACCCTGGATTAAATTATTTATTGTCCAGATAGAAGAAAACGCTAATACTGAATATTACTTAGGAGCGGCAGCTTTACTCGATAGCCTTATTGTTTACCTTAAAAAGAACATTTTCAACACCCAGCAATTTACATCTTCCTCAAGCTAAACCAGACAAACTGATTACAGTAGAAGATCCCTGCCGCTAGAAGGCAATGCCGACGTCAAGAATGTTCTTGGTTGCGGGGATATTTCCTGAATATTAGCAAATACTACAAGTGATAATGCTCACATTATATATCATCAAGATGTTCAAGTGCTTATTTAACAAACACATCGACTTGTAATTGATAATCGTTATTGTTAGCATTCGTGTGTGGTGGTTGCTTATACAACACACCAAATTAATTCTAGCCTGCGTTTTACAGTTGATACGGAATATCGGGATTCGCTTACGAAAAGGCTGTCATCGCAAAGAGCTATAAAAGGTTGATCATATGAGCACCAACATAAAACTAATTAGTGCACTCATCGCAGGCATTCTGCACTCAGGCTCAGCAGTCGCAACTACCGTTAATGATGCTAATATCGAAGTCATCACCATTAATGGTCACCAGCAACATTATAAAACGGATCAAGCGCACGGAGCCATGCGCTCAGATGTTTCATTACTGGACACTCCCCAATCTGTAGTCGTCATACCTAAAGAAGTTATGGATGATCAGCTAGTGCGCACGTTAGGTGATACACTCAAGAATGATGCCAGTATTTCTATTGGTCGTGTCACTACCGATAGAGAGCGTTTTAGCTTACGTGGCTTTAGCTTAGATGAAAGTACCAACCTGCTCAAAGATGGGCATCAGCACTTTTCTAAGTACAGAATACCAATGGCATTGGTTGAAAATGTTGAAGTGCTAAAGGGGCCATCAAGCTTGCTCTACGGTCAATCAACGCCTGGTGGTCTAGTCAATTTGGTAACAAAGAAACCAACTTATGATTCGTTTCTTACCTTAGGCGTAAAAGGTGATGAAAATGGCTCGATTAGGGGGGTGCTCGATGCGGGGGGTAGCTTAAATGAAGCTCAAACAATTCGTTATCGAGCCGTTCTTGAGAAAGAACAAAATGAAAACTGGCGCGAATACCAAGATGGCATCGCACAAGATAGTGATTTCCTTGTTGGCAGCCTAATGACTGATTTTGATCTCGGCAACGACCTCCGACTCTCCTTGCACTTCGATAAATCTGATGACATAGCAGGCCAAGATAGCGGTGCTTTAATTGACGATAACGGCGATGTTGTTGGTGGCGATGAGACTATTTGGGATATGCCTTGGACTACGATTGATGCAAAAAGTGAAAACTATGGTGCCGACCTTCGTTATCAATTTTCGGATAATTGGGAGTTTGCAGCAGGTTATAACAAACAACACAATGAGCGCGAGCGTTGGGAAAGCAAGCCACAGACTAGTAGCTATGAGCCTGATACTGGCCGCTATAAAAACAAGCCCTACAACAAGCTTGAAGACTGGGTTCAACAAGCGTTTTACTTCGATTTTGTAGGTTCTATTGAGTTAGCTGGAATGCAGCACGAACTGCTTATAGGCGGAAACTACGTTGATCACCAGTACAGCTCGCTAAAAGTGAAAGGTAAAATGGGTAGTGGTAACATCAGCTCTGGTTTTATAGCGTCTCAACCTGATTTTGATTATGCAGATGCCAAGGCCTCTAGTGATGAGTACCAGTACTATGGTGTGTTTGCTCAAGATCTAATTTCACTTAATGATGAATGGCAAGTGCTGTTGGGCACGCGCTACGATCAACAAGACAAAACAGATGCCGACAGCTATTCAGTATTACCGAAGTTCGGTGTCGTTTATCACCCTGTAGAAAATGCATCTCTTTATGCAAATTACAGCGTGAGTTTCGAGCCACAAGGCAGCATACTTGACAGTGAAGATGGCAGTTATGGCTTAGAGCTAGATCCTATTAAAGGGAAAATGGTAGAGCTAGGGACTAAATGGGCGTTTCTGTCAGGACGAATTCGTTTAAATGCCGCCGTGTTTGATATTGAACGAAAGAATATTTTAACTAATGAGGGCACCGCTGACAATCCAATTACGACTCAAGGTGGTGTTCAACGTCATAGAGGCTTTGAGTTTGGCGGAGTGGGGCAAATAAACGACGATCTTTCGTTGATCACCTCTTTAATGTATCTAGATGCGGAATACAGCTCACACGATGAGTTCAAGGGTAACCGCCCTGAAGATGTACCTGAGTGGACAGCGTCAATTTGGGCTAAATATTCACTAACTGACAGAATGGCAGTTAACTTAGGCGCATTTTATGAAGGCGAACGTTTTGGCGATGCTGCAAATACATTCGAGAAAGATGCTTATACTCGCATTGATACGGGTATAAGCTACGCTATTCCAGTGGCAGGGCAAGATCTGCAACTCAGAGTGAATATAGAAAACCTATTTGATACAGATTACTTAGGTGGCGGTGAAAACGGCGAAGTGAATGTAGGTAAACCAAAAACAGTCAAATTTGGTGTAAGTTACACTTTCTAAAGTTCACTTTATTTAGACATTAAAAACCCAGAATAATCTATAAACGCCGTTTACTTAAGGTTAGCGGCATTTTCTTTTTGCCACTGGATACTATTTTTATTGTCTCTCAAGTAATACCATTTACATTAATTAATTGGTCAGTTTTGTCCACCGTCTAGAACATAGTTGAATCACCCTTTCCGGCTCTGCAATAAATCGGTTCCATGCAATGGAACACTGCTCAACAATATCGTCATATCCACTAAAGCAACGATTGGCGAGTTCATTCTGACGAAGCCATTGCCACACTTGTTCTATAGGGTTGAGTTCTGGCGAATAGGGCGGAAGCTTAAGGATACTAAGGTTATCAAAGTCCTCAGTCAGATCTTGTTGATGCCAACCTGCGTCATCCATGATGACCAAAGCATGGCGACCCGATTCGGTAGCCTCTGAAATTAATGTTAAATGCTCCCACATATATTCACTGTTGGCATGAGGGGCAATAATAGCCTCTGTCGCGCCTGTTGCCGGACACACCGCGCCATATAAATACGCTGATTCGAACTGTTGTTGCCTTACCGCTCGTGGTCGGGTTCCTTTCGTCGCCCAAATGCGGGTCGTGGTATTTTGCTGACCAAATCTGGCTTCATCTTGAAACCAAACATCAATGCGATCTAACGTAACCGTCTAGCGAACCACACCTATTGTTTAACATTCCAGGGTAACAAGCTATCGATATTGGGTTCTGGTTTACACAGTTCATCAAGGCAAACCATGATGTAATCAAATGGGATTAGACCATTTATCTTTGCTGTTTCGACAATGCTGTAAAGCGTTGCACTGGCATGTGCACCGTTAGTCGTTTGGCTAAATAACCAATTCTTTCGGCCTATTACAAACGGTTTTACCGCGCGTTCAGCTCTATTGTTATCGATGCTGAGTCTGCCATCATCGACATAACGAATGAGTTTGTGCCATTGATTAGCCAGGTAATTAGCCGCCTCAATCAGTTTGCTGTTCCCCACTAAATTTGGCTGGTTTTGCTCAAGCCATGTTTTTAGCTTGCCCTGTATAGGCACACTGGCTTGTTGTCTGGCAATGTACTTTTCATCCACACTTTTATTTTTAATGCGTGACTCAACAGCGTACAATTTTTGGATAAGGCTCAATACCACATCTGCTTTGCCGGTTTTATTTTTCCCTTGTAGCTTTTTGGCGTCGATAAATTTACGACGAGCATGAGCCCAGCAGCCGATTAAGGTTGCCTCTGTTTTGGCATAGGCCTGATAACCATCCACGTGCAAGTACCCTTGATATCCATCAAGATAATTGATCACGCACGCGGCCGCGCGACTATTGTGGAAGTCGTAAAGCACGATATTAGGGATAGGATTATTCGGGTCTGGTGAATCTCGGCCTGAGCAATACACCCACATGTAGCTGTTCACTTTATCGGATTTCACCACCTTTAATGGCGTTTCATCGGCAAACAACGTGGGCTGCTTTAACAGCTCGGCTTTAAGTCGCGCAACTAGTGGCGCGAAGAGTGCGGCGGATTTGTCTATCCAGCTGCTCATGGTCTGGCGACTGAGCTCAATACCGTATTGCTTAAACATCGCTTCCTGGCGATAAAGCGGTAACCCATATTGGTATTTACTGGTGATAAGCTGACTGAGCAAACTGCTTGTTGCAATGCCTTTGTTGATGGGCATGGCAGGCATTGAGGCTTGCTTTATCGGTGTGTGAGTCGAGGATTTATCACAGTGACGGCAAGCGTACTTAGGTCGAATGTGCTCAATCACTTTGATTTGAGCGGGGATAAACTCAAGTTTTTCTGACTTATCTTCACCCATTTTATGTAGTTCACCGCCACAACAATCACAGGTTTTATCGGTGATGTCGTGAATAACCTGCTCACGAGGTAAGTCTTTTGGCAGTGGCTTACGCACCGGCTTTTTACGGGTATAGCTAATGGATTGCTGCTCAGCCTCAGCGGCTTCAACAATTTCTTCCACTTCATTGAATAACTCGCCTTGCCCCACAAAGCCTTCAGCACTTTTGCCGAATTGTTTTTGTTGGGCCAGACGCCAGCGTTCTTCTAACGCAGCGATTTGCGCATCTTTTTGTAAAGATAATTGCCGCTCATTTTCGAGCAGTTTTTCAAGTTCAGCAATACGCTGTTTAAGGGCGAGTTCATTTTTCATGACGCCTATTTTAAGGCATAACAAAAGGCTTTCCAGTGCTAACTGAACGTCTTTTGATGATCATCAATCGATCGCCATATCTTTTGAGTAATTAAAGCACTTGCTTGCCTGCGACATCAATTTTGCTGTGGCCAATCACATCATAACCCGCTAATTATGCTTATCTAAACGCTTATACCACAGGGCAAACCCGGTGTTATCCCAGTACAGCAGTTTGAGTTTGTCGCGCCCTTTATTACAAAACACAAATAGCGCACCACTGAGCACCGGTAGTTCAAGCTCTGCTTCCACCAACGCCGCCAATCCATTAATCGATTTACGAAAATCGACCACATCGGCACATAAATAAACGGTGGGCACATCAACAAACATCTTCATGCCGTTAGCCCTTTAATAATGGCAACGATATCGTTCGTTGCTAAATTGGCTGGAAACATTAACTGGCCTGTGCGGATATCAAACTGCACCACATTTTGATGAGTTTGCGCGCAGACTTCAGTGGTGGTTTGTTTTAACTGAATAAAACGTGATGGTGTGGGGTTCGTTGTTTGCACTGGCAAGGTTGAATTAGGCTGATACTCAGCCTGTAAAGCGCGCTGTTTATAGTAAGTGGTGATAGAGACATTATGGTATTGGCAAAATTCGATATTAGTGCCACTAAACGAGCCGCGTTGTTGAAGTAGCATCTGCCACTGAGTAGTTGTTCTGTATGTTTCCATCACCTGCTCCGAAGTTATCATTGAGCAGGTATTTTCAGATAATCAGATTAACGATGCTAGTTGTACTTCGCTAGACGCATACAAAAAAATATCTAACTGCTTAAATAATATAGACCCCATTTATCCAGATTGTTTTTTACTTTGTTATGATATCAAATTTTATTATTTTTTATCAATAACTTATCTTTATAAGTTTGTTTTTTGTGCTAATATTGATTTTAAAGTGATCGGGATGATGCGATGTATGTTGAAAAGGAATTTGACGATGTTGAGTAAAAATTTTGGTTGTGCTGTTCATGAGGGGCCAACACAAATGGACTTATACGATGGATGCAACAGTGAACAGAATTCAATAGATGAATACAAGCCAGGTGTCACAATACAATCGTGTTCATCGCAAGGGAAAATGTGGCGCATTAAAAGTAGAACCACTGGTCGTGTATGTCATCTTTTTGGATGAATTAACATAAAAAAAATCGAACGCACCAGATGAAATGTGTTGTGGAAGAATTTTTCTTGAAACATTTAGCTAAATTTAAGCTAACAGGCACTATTTAAAATGGGCAAATGTCAGATCAAGCCTGCGTGAGTACAGGAAAACAAGTTAGAGATTTACTTGCCCGAGACTAATGTTATCAACAAACCTTACAAATAATATATACGATATAAGCTGTTTTTTCAAAAAATGAGCCAATAGCTCGCTTAATCGGAGTAATAAGGTAAGTTATTTAAGCATCAACTAATGAATAAGGTAATTCGATAATTGATAGCTGTGAACTTTCGTCTTCAGCAACACGCAGCAGGGCAGTATTTTCTGTATCATTAGGCAGAACGGCTGTTAGAAGTACTTTATTTCTATATTGGACACACTCAATTATGTTACCTCCTCGACGGAAACCATCTTCGAGTGCAATTTCTAGCTTAGTATCAGTGTTGATAGTTTTGCAGGTAGTACCAGTCAAAATATACAATGCACGCTTATTGCCGCCGCGATATTTCATCCGGGCAATAGTTTCTTGACCCATGTAACAGCCTTTGGTAAAACTAATGCCATTAATAGCTTGCAGATTACACATTTGTGCTACGTACTCACCAGAATGAGTGGCATCGATGTTTGGGTAGCCAGCTTTAATTTCTAATGCTTGCCATGCACTGGCATCGAACAATGTTTGTTCTGATTGGTTGATAAAAGCTTCCGCATCAGCGGGATAAATAATGACGATAAAACGGTCGCAATCACGAATAATCACACCTCGGTCGACAATATTTAGTTCTTGCGATACATCTCCAAAATGTTCGGTGACAAAGGCTTGGGCTTCTGTCCCTGCGATACCGATTATTTGATAGTCATTACTGATATCCGTTAGCTCAACTTTATTAAATACCGCATATTTTTGCAGTTGAGGTAAATCTAAGCTCAAGGTGCTTTTCGGCAGCAACATAAACGGGCTACCGTCCCTCATAAACATACGGAAACTTGCAAGCATTTTACCTTTAGGATCACAATGTGCTCCCCATTTCCATTGGTCTGCAGTCAATGACATCATATCGGTGGTGACTTGGCCGTTAATAAAACTTCGGCATTGCTCGCCAGTGATTTCAATTAATCCCATATGAGTCAAGCTAGACAACATTAATGAAGGCGACGTGGCAATGAAATCCCAATCTGGTTGGTTTACTGAAATGTTCATAACTGTCTCTAACGTGATGATAAGATGATATAGATGAGAGTTTAGCGGATTAGTGGAAAGCTCAATAGAGGGATAAAGGTTTAAAATCCAAGAAAAAACCAACCTTGTGAACTAGATCATAGACTCTCTGTGGTCAAGTAAAACTGTACACAAACAGGGGGCGTTTTTATGCTGCCATTTCGGCAGCGGACGTAAAAAGATAGAGAAGGTTCTAGGGATGCTCCTATTTAGACTCCAGATCCAAATGCCATAGCTATTATCGACTCATGCCAACTGCTGTGACAGCTGTTTGATCAAAATGAGTCGAGTAAGACCATTTACATTAATTAATTGGTCAGTTTTGTCCACTGTCTAGAACATAGCTGAATCACCCTTTTCGGCTCTGCAATAAATCGATTCCATGCAATGGAACACTGCTCAACAATATCGTCATATCCACTAAAGCAACGATTGGCGAGTTCATTCTGACGAAGCCATTGCCACACTTGTTCTATAGGGTGAGAGGGCGGAAGCTTAAGGATACTAAGGTTATCAAAGTCCTCAGTCAGATCTTGTTGATGCCAACCTGATTCGGTAGCCTCTGAAATTAATGTTAAATACTCCCACATATATTCACTGTTGGCATGCGGGGTAATAATAGCCTCTGTCGCGCCCGTTGCCGGACACACCGTGCCATATAAATACGCTGATTCGAACTGTTGTTGCCTTACCGCTCGTTGTCGGGTTCCTTTCGTCGCCCAAATGCGGGTCGTGGTATTTTGCTGACCAAATCTGGCTTCATCTTGAAACCAAACATCAATGCGATCTAACGCCACTTGACCAGGGGTGTTAAGGATCGTTGACAGCAGGAAGTTTTTTAAAAGCGCCCTGAATATCTTGAGATTGTTTTGGGTGACGAGAACGGGTCGTTATCCATGACAATCCTAATTGATGCAGTAATCTGTAGATATTTGCCTGTTTAAAGGTCACGCCAAATTCAGACTGAATAAAAAGACTGACATCTCTTGCCATCAATCTTCCGCCACTCTCAGACAAGCTTTGACGTTGTACAAATTCTTTCAGATTTACCAGTTGTTTCGCCGATAATTGAGCGGGTCTACCTGGATTATGTTTATCATCTAGGCCGCTAATGCCATGAGTTAAATAATGAGTAACCCAAGCATTTACACTGGTTCTACTGACCTTCAACATGTTGGCTATAGCAGTACGAGAATGACCTTCGGTAAAATGAAGTAAGGCGAGATAACGCATACGTTTACGTGCGCTTTTCTCAGATTTAACTAATGCTGCAAGATTGAGATTATTCATCGATACTGAAGTAAGGAAATGACGACCAATTAGATCACATATTTAGTGTAAATGGTATAAAACTGTTAAACAACAAGATTTTTGTAAGAAACTGCGTCTTATTCGCCCCTAAGTGCTTGTTTCTAGTGCGGTAGGTGATTGAAAGGTCGGCACAATCACTGATCAACATCGAAGTTTTAATGGCATCCATATGGATACAGATAAAAAATTTGCTGATAAACCATTTGGCTTTTCGGACCGAGAATGACACTTTCAATGAAGCTGAATTAATCAATATAGCAACGGTTAATTAATGCTTACCTGGTGATAATAGTTAATTTTGGCTTAAAATACCGGAAACACCATCTATTATTTCATCTGGAGATGAAAAAAAACCATTTAAGGCCAATGCTGCTAACGCTACAAGCAGTGCTCGCCAAGATGAATAAGCTTGCATGATTACTTCGCCTCGAAAGTGCCTGCAGGAACAAGATCATTAAAATAGTGAGCGAGGAAAGTCGCAAAATTATCTTGTGGTTGAGCCTCTAAACTGTGCTGCTCAAGCAAAGATTTTTTAGCCTCGTTTTCATAGCTTTGCTCGACTTCATCACTTAATGGGTAATGGCTTAAAAATTCATGATAATCATTTGCCAGTTGTTTAACCCACACGCTATGGTCGGTGCCTTTAACCACGACTTCGTTGATCACTCGCCCTGATAAGGTTTTATCTGGATCATCGATAGCTTCAGACCAAGTGCTTAAGGCTGTTTGATAAGCATGGCTATCATCACCGTCGAGTAGCTTCGCGATTGTGTTTAATTGTCCAAATAACTCGTGCATCCATTGCGTTAAGCTAATGGTCTTACCGTTACGTTGTAATTCAAGCCCAGGTTTACGGCCTTCTAATACTACGGCTTTCAAGTTAGCGGCAATCTCTGCGTCGCCGACGGCATCGGTATCTTCAGATGGCGATAATAAGCAGTACAATAAAAATAGATCAAGAAAACGCACTTGAGTTGCATCTATCCCTACTGGGCTAAATGGATTAACGTCTAAGGCACGTACTTCAATGTACTCAACGCCTGCACGTGCTAATGCTTGTGAAGGTTTCTCGCCCTTTTGGGTGACACGTTTTGCACGGATTGGTGCATAAAATTCATTTTCAATCTGCAAAATATTACTATTGAGTTGGCGGAATTCACCGTCGACATTAATACCAATCTTTTCAAACTTTTTAGATGGCATTTTAATTGCTGCGCCGACGCCTTCAAGGTAGTCAGGCAATGAGTTGTAGCTAATATTAAGCGTGTCTTGTTCTTTGTTGGTATAGCCTAAATCACTCATGCGCAATGAAGTTGCATAAGGAAGGTATAAGGTCCCTTTACCGGTTTTTTTAAATTCGAAATCGACGTCTTGATCTTTTATAAATGAACTACATAATGCCGGCGTTGACCCAAACAAATACGGTAACACCCACACTAAACGACGGTAGTTACGGATCAATCCAAAATAAGATTCTGAGATAAAGTCTTCAAAGCTAATATTTTTACTGCAATAAGCGGCACCATTGGTCATCTTGTCATCATACAAACGTTGCCATAAATCTTGCGACACCGAAAAGTTAAAATGAACCCCAGAAATGATCTGCATTAATGCACCATAACGATGGGTTAACCCTTTACGATATAGGGTTTTCATTTTACCGTTATTGGAGCTGCCATATCGTGCTACAGGGATATCACTGACTTCACCTACGTAACATGGCATGCTGACAGGCCACAATTTTTGGCCGTTAAGGTTACGCACACTGTAAGCGTGGGTTTGCGTTAACCCTTCGAGCAAATCATCAATACTATGACTCACTGGCGTAATAAATTCTAATAAGGCTTCGCTGTAATCAGTGGTAATGCGCGAATGGGTCAGAGCAGAACCGAGCGCTTCAGGGTGTCCGTCTTGTGCTAAATGGCCGTTTTCATCAATACGCAATGCTTCACGTTCAATACCACGTAACATGCCCAATAAAGCCTCACGGCCTTGAGTGTCGCTTAAGTGTTCGACTTTTTCATTGAAAGACTTCAATTTACTACTCTCTTTTATGGATTCGCATTGCGAGTAAACAGCTAGACCTGATAATAAACGAGATTATTATTTAACCTGAATCTTGCTTAAGGAAATGGAAATAAATACTTGTCCCGTGTCTTATCTTTCAAACAAGAACGATACAGGTACACAAAGAACAGACATGATTAATTAGTTTAATTGTTTTGTGATGTCGATTATATTTGCAAAGTATTTATTCCTCAGTGGCAGCAGTAATTGCTCAATGATGGTACTCAAAAACGGTAACTTGATGTTCGAATGACAACTAGCGAAATCATGAACATTGTCGTAAGTTTTCATATGTTATGTTACCGTGATTTCAAAAATTATTATCTTGACTATGTGTCGCTGTTCTACAAAAGTTAAATCTCAAACTTACTCAGTTATACGCGATCTTTAGCCGTCATGCCCCGAGTAATTGTGCCGATTTGCGCCTACTTCATCACTTAAAGGAAAGCCCACAGGCATTGAATTAATTGACTCCACTAGCATAAAAGTGTTCCATAACATCCGTATTCCAAGACGCAAAACCGTTGATGGGATATTACAACGAAGCAAAGTCTCAATGGGTTGGTTCTATAGGTTCAAGCTTCACTTCATCGTCAATCACCTCTGTGAAATTGTCGCCACCAAAGTCACAACAGACAATGTACATGATACTCAATCTTGACTAATAAGATATATAGTGAAATAGAGAGGGAGCGGATTTATTCGATAAAAGCGTAATGCTCGTCACAATTGAACGTAGAAACATGAAAGAAAAAGCCATCTTATTATGCGATAAGGCCATGCTATTACGGCGGTTTATCATTGAAAAAATAAACGACCAACTGAAGAATATTTTGTTCATCGAATATTCAAGACATAGGAGTATGAACAGTTTTATGTTGAATTTAATTAGTGGATTATTGCTTAAAAGATAGTAAGCGACACCTTAAATTAACTGATGTAGAGCGCAATGCATTAATGATTGCTCAAGCAGAGACCCTGTAACAGATTCTGTGTAACTACCTAATTTATATATAATCTGAAATTCGTTCTTCAAATTCAATAATAAAGCGATTCAGTGCCGGTTTCCAGTTTCTAATCGGCATTGTCCATTTCTTCGATGCTTGCATAATAGCCAAGTAAACAACCTTCTTCGCTGAGTCATCATTAGGAAACAGTTTACGGTTCTTGATGGCCTTTCTGATAACACTGTTCAACGATTCAATTGCGTTGGTGGTGTAGATTGCTTTTCTGATATCTTCAGGGTAGTTGAATAGTGTATTGAGGTTAGCCCAATTTCGCTGCCAAGAGGCTGAGATACTCGGATATTTGTCATCCCATTGCTCGCCAAAATGCGCTAAGTTCAGCAAGGCTTCTTCTTCCGTCACTGAGTGGTAAATCTTCTTTAAGTCAGCAGCAACGACTTTGTAATCCTTATACGGCACAAATTTCATCGAGTTTCGTACCATATGCACTATACAGAGCTGAATTTGTGTTTTCGGATATACGGTATTAATCGCATCAGGAAAGCCTTTTAAGCCATCGATGCAGGCGATAAGGATGTCATTGAGCCCTCTGTTTTGAAGTTCTGTCAGCACATTAAGCCAAAACTTGGCTCCTTCATTCTCCGCTATCCACATTCCAAGCAGCTCTTTATGACCTTCAAGGTTAACGCCAAGCGCTAAGAAAATCGCTTTGTTGATGACCTTATTGTTTTCCCTTACTTTCACCACGATACAGTCTAGAAAAACGATGGGGTAAACAGGCTCAAGTGGACGTGACTGCCACTCTATAACCTGGTCTATAACTGAGTTCGTCACTCTGGAAATGAGCGTAGGAGAGATTTCAGCACCATACATCTCATCAAAAGTATCGACAATATCCCGTGTTGTCATACCTTTGGCATACAGATGTAAAATCTTGTCATCCATTGATGTGAAGCGGCTTTGATGCTTCTTAACAATTTCAGGTTCAAAACTGCCATTACGGTCGCGAGGCGTGTCTAACTCAAAGCTACCTTCTTCCGTTTTGACTTTTTTGCTGGAGTAACCATTACGGCTATTGTTAGTGAGGGCTTTCTCATTTTTTTGATAACCTAAATGATGTTCAAGTTCAGCATTTAATGCTGCTTCAACGGTAACTTTAGTTAACATTGCCCTGAAATCATTTAGGTCTGCTTCAGACTTTATGCCTTTGGCTGCTTGTTTAGCGAAAGCTTCTAATTCTTGTTTATTCATGTTCTACCTTCCATTGCCCCTTATAGGGTACTGATTGAAAAGCAGTTACACAAAATTATTTACAGGCTCGAAAAACGCTAATATCTGAGTTCGTGTTAACATTTTTTTATTAATTAACCGATCTGGTTCATGCAACAAACCACATGAAAGAATCGTTTTGTTATGTCTAACCCTAGTGTTGTAATCTTCATTTTGGTCTTCTCCCATTTTGATTGTTGTAACCACTTCAATCATGGCACATCGATGCCGTAGTGGGAGGAGACCATCACATCAGGTTAATTAATACATAATGCAATCAAGTGATCCGTCCTCTTATTGAACCATTAATTAGCAATCAGCGTTTCCAGTAGGCTAGACACCTTAACTGTTGCATGTCTCGAATTTCGATACGTATAGTTATTTGAGTGATGCTGATCGCAGAAGTTACCCATCAGGATATACAGGAGTAATTACTATACTGTATATTAGCCATATAGGTTGCGCGCTATATAATAGTGCACAATTATATTGTTGACACTTCATGGTGGTTGTATGTGCATATATACCTTAAGAAACTTAATGGAATCATGGTCAATACCTCACTCGGTCATTGATATATTAGTGCGAAATATTTTCAAAGTAGATCTGCAGAAAGGAGATCTACTTGAATTGAAGCATGATCAAACTTATTTGGTCTCTATAGATCATGGTGTTGTTGGTGAGTTTTTTGATTTTGCTAAAGATTACGAAATTTGCGCGAGCTTATTTACTCCAGGCACCGTTATTCCATATAAAAAAATAGATAAATATTTTAAAAATGAAAATATACGATATGAAGCATTGACTGATACATCTGTATTTGTAGTACCAAGAAAAAGTAATGAGTTAGCTTCATTTTCTAGCGAAATGGATATTCTGGTAGATCAGATATATGACTTCTTCATATCCTACTCTCGTGAGCTAGCTCTACTTAGAACAGTACTAAGTGCCGAATATTATATTGAGTTTTTTATATTAATTTACTGTACATCTAACTGTAGCGTAATAGAGAAAAACTTTATTACGGTTGATTTATTGAGTAGAGTGACAGGATGTACCCGACAATATGCTAATAAGGTAGTTTACCGGTTGGAGGTTGAAGGTGTGATTATAAAAAAAGTAGGTAAAATATATATATTAAATAGAGAAATACTATTAGAACGAGTTGATAAGGATCTCTTCCATAGATATTATAAACCATGTTGTATAACCTACTAGTGCTTAAAGAGTATATTATGGAACGTTTTTTGATGAAAGAAATCTATCTGAAATCAGATTTAATTAAAGTCGCCAATGGCTTTCTCTATCAAGACGGGAAGATAAAAAGTTTTTTTAATGGAAGAATATCTATTGAAGAGCTAAATAACATAGTCGTTTCGTCATGTTTCTCAGAAATAAATTACATAGCATTTAAAGAATTAAGTAATGCATCATTAGTTGTAGAGATATATTTTATGTATATCAAGAAAATATTGAATGAGGGTAACTTAAATAATTTAAATCAGTATGAGTCTTTATCTTTGTCTATAGGTGTTGAGCTAGAAAGAACCATAGTAGGGCATATCTTGCATCCTTATCAATACTCATACTTTCCCATTATCAACGGGATATTTAATTTGTATCTTTCGCAATGTAAGCTCTCAAAGAAAAGCTCTAATAATATGTTTAAATAATTTTTATAAGTATAAGATATTTTGAATTTTAATTGACTATGACTAGCTTCATACACTGGACCTTAAGTATTAAGTCTGACATAAATCCCATCTAAGGTTATGTCTTCTT
>NZ_BMQI01000062.1 GCF_014648035.1 Shewanella algicola
GCGTAATAGCGACTTTAGTGAACACTAAAAAAGGAAGCTTCGGCTTCCTTTTTTGTTTTTAGAAAAAACATAACAATCTAGTGGCATAAATACATAATTTGTGTAAAATGCGCAGCAATTGATTGTGAACAGACTTTCTGAAGACTATTTACAAAATGGGCTTGATCTCCAATAAAAGATCTGTATAATTGCCCACTCGCTGACAAGTGCAGCGTTAAATATAATGTTAAACCAATAGGGTTTTTCATTTTCATAGCGACTCCGATTGGGAGTCGAACGGTTAAATCATCTCGCTCTGCTTTTCTAATAAAGAAAAAGCTAGAGGGTGATTTTTTATGTGTCCATTTTAGGAGCTCTGGTCAATGCAGAACCAAAGAATCCGTATCCGCTTGAAAGGCTTTGATCATCGTTTGATTGATCAGTCTACAGCGGAAATCGTTGAAACTGCTAAGCGTACAGGCGCGCAGGTACGTGGTCCAATTCCACTACCAACACGCAAAGAGCGTTATACCGTTTTGATCTCTCCGCACGTTAATAAAGACGCTCGTGACCAGTATGAAATTCGTACTCACAAGCGTTTAGTTGACATCGTAGAGCCAACAGAAAAGACTGTAGACGCATTAATGCGTTTAGATCTTGCGGCTGGTGTCGACGTTCAGATTAGCTTAGGTTAATTGAGATCCTTAGAAGAGGTTTGAGAGATGGCTATCGGTCTTATTGGTCGTAAAGTGGGTATGACTCGCATCTTCACTGAAGATGGTACGTCAATCCCTGTAACAGTGATTGAAGTCGCTGGCAACCGCGTAACTCAAGTGAAAACTTTAGAAACTGACGGTTACCGTGCACTTCAAGTGACTACTGGTACCAAAAAAGCCAATCGCATCACTAAAGCAGAAGCAGGTCATTTTGCCAAGGGCGGCGTAGAAGCCGGTCGTGGTTTATGGGAATTGCGTTTAGCAGATGGTGAAGGCGAAGGCATTGAAGTTGGTGCTGAGCTTAATGTTGATATTTTCGCTGAAGTAGTGAAAGTAGATGTTACTGGTCAATCAAAAGGTAAGGGCTTCCAAGGCGGTATTAAGCGTTGGAACTTCCGTACTCAAGATATGACTCACGGTAACTCATTGGCGCACCGCGCGAACGGTTCTATCGGTCAGAACCAAACGCCTGGTCGTGTATTCAAAGGCAAAAAAATGTCAGGTCATATGGGTGCTGAGCAAGTAACTACTCAAAATCTACACGTGGTACGTGTTGATGCAGAGCGTAACTTGTTATTAGTACGCGGCGCAGTTCCAGGCGCTACCAATGGTGATCTAATCATTAAGCCTGCAGTTAAAGCTTAGGTCTGAGGAGATAGTAATGGAATTGGTATTGAAAGACGCGCAAAGCGCTCTTGAAGTTTCCGAAACTACCTTCGGCCGTGACTTTAACGAGGCACTGGTTCATCAGGTAGTTGTAGCTTACGCTGCAAACGCACGTCAGGGCACTCGTGCTCAAAAGACTCGTGCGGAAGTAACTGGCTCTGGTAAAAAGCCATGGCGCCAAAAAGGCACTGGCCGCGCTCGTGCTGGTAGTGTTAAAGGCCCAATCTGGCGTGGCGGTGGCGTAACATTCGCTGCTAAAACACAAGATCACAGCCAAAAAGTTAACAAGAAGATGTACCGTGGTGCTCTTAAGAGCATTCTTTCTGAATTGGTACGTCAAGAACGTTTAGTCGTTGTTGAATCATTTAGCGTTGAAGCTCCTAAAACCAAAGAGTTGAAAGCTAAGTTAGCAGCAATGAACCTAGAAGACGTTCTAATTGTTACTGCTGAAGTTGATGAGAATTTATTCTTAGCAGCTCGCAACTTATACAAAGTTGACGTGCGTGACGTAGCGGGTCTTGACCCAGTAAGTCTAATTGCGTTTAACACTGTTCTTGTTACTGCTGATGCAGTGAAGCAAATCGAGGAGATGCTAGCATGATCCGCGAAGAACGTTTGCTAAAAGTGATTCTAGCTCCGCACATCTCTGAAAAGAGTACTGTCGTTGCTGAGAAGAACAACACTGTAGTTTTCCGCGTAGCAATCGATGCGACTAAAGCAGAGATCAAAGCTGCAGTAGCGAAGCTATTTGAAGTTGAAGTAGATTCAGTTCGCACTCTAGTTAACAAAGGCAAAACTAAACGTACCGGTGGCCGTGTTGGTCGTCGTAGCGATTGGAAAAAAGCTTATGTTACTTTAGCTGCTGGTGCTGACATCGATTTCGTCGGCGGCGCTGAGTAAGCAAAGGAGAATTATCATGGCAGTTATTAAGTGTAAGCCAACCTCTCCAGGTCGTCGCCACGTAGTTAAAGTGGTGAATACGGACCTGCATAAGGGTAAACCTTTTGCTGGCCTGTTGGCGAAAAAATCTAAAAGTGGTGGCCGTAACAATACTGGCCGTATCACAGTACGCCACGTTGGTGGTGGACATAAGCAGCACTACCGTCTAATCGACTTTAAACGCGATAAAGATGGTATCCCTGCGAAAGTTGAACGTCTTGAATACGATCCAAACCGTACAGCGCACATCGCGTTAGTACTGTATGCAGATGGTGAGCGTCGTTATATTCTTGCTGCAAAAGGCATGAAAGCTGGCGATGCAATCAAATCTGGCTTGGATGCAGACATCAAGACTGGTAACGCTATGCCGTTACGCAACATTCCAGTAGGTAGTGTTGTACACGCTGTTGAGATGAAGCCTGGTAAAGGCGCTCAGATCGCACGTTCAGCTGGTGCTTATGTACAAGTTGTTGCTCGTGATGGTGCTTATGCAACTCTACGTCTTCGCTCTGGCGAAATGCGTAAAGTTCCAGTAGATTGCCGCGCGACATTTGGTGAAGTTGGTAATGCCGAGCATATGCTACGCCAGTTAGGTAAAGCAGGTGCTAAGCGCTGGAGAGGCATTCGCCCTACAGTACGTGGTGTTGCAATGAACCCAGTAGACCATCCACATGGTGGTGGTGAAGGCCGTACTTCTGGTGGACGTCATCCAGTGAGTCCATGGGGTGTGCCGACTAAGGGTTATAAAACTCGTAGCAACAAGCGCACTGACAAGTACATCGTACGTCGTCGTAATAAATAGTAAGAGGATTCGCCATGCCACGTTCTCTCAAGAAAGGTCCCTTCATTGACCTGCACTTGCTGAAGAAGGTAGAGAAAGCGATGGAAGCGGGAGACAAAAAGCCAATTAAGACTTGGTCTCGTCGCTCAATGATCATCCCTAACATGATTGGGTTGACCATCGCTGTCCATAATGGTCGTCAGCACGTACCTGTGTTCGTAACTGACGAAATGATCGGTCACAAGCTTGGTGAATTTTCACCAACTCGCACTTATCGCGGCCATGCTGCAGATAAGAAAGCGAAGAAGCGTTAATACGGGAGGAATAAGATGGAAGTTTTAGCTAAACATCGTTTTGCTCGTACGTCTGCGCAGAAGGCCCGTCTAGTTGCTGATCAAATTCGTGGACTGCCTGTTTCTAAGGCACTCGAAATTTTGACCTTCAGCCCAAAGAAAGCCGCCGTACTAGTTAAAAAAGTACTTGACTCAGCTATCGCAAACGCCGAACACAACGAAGGTGCTGACATTGATGAGCTTAAAGTTGGAGCCGTCTTCGTAGATGAAGGCCCAACAATGAAGCGTATCATGCCACGTGCTAAAGGCCGCGCTGATCGTATCATGAAGCGTACCAGCCACATTACTGTGGTTGTATCAGATCGCTAGGAGAAGAGAGCAATGGGACAGAAAGTACATCCTAATGGTATCCGTCTGGGTATCACGAAGCCTTGGATCTCTACCTGGTACGCAGATAAGTCAGATTATGCAAAAAATCTGAACAGCGACTGGGAAGTGCGTCAATATTTAACTGAAAAGTTAAAAGCCGCATCAGTATCTAAGATTGTTATTGAACGCCCAGCGAAGAGCATCCGCGTTACTATTCACACTGCCCGTCCAGGTGTTGTGATTGGTAAGAAAGGTGAAGACGTTGAAGTATTACGTGCATATGTGTCTAAAATCACTGGCACGACTGCTCAAATCAACATCGCTGAGATCCGTAAGCCTGAATTAGACGCTAAGCTCGTTGCTGACTCTATTGCTCAGCAGTTAGAGCGTCGTGTTATGTTCCGTCGTGCTATGAAGCGCGCGGTACAAAATGCAATGCGCATTGGTGCTCAAGGTATCAAAGTTGAAGTGAGCGGCCGTTTAGGCGGTGCTGAAATCGCACGTTCTGAATGGTATCGTGAAGGTCGTGTACCTTTGCATACTCTACGTGCTGATATCGACTATTCAACTGCTGAAAGTCACACGCAATATGGTGTGATCGGTATTAAAGTTTGGATCTTCAAAGGTGAAGTTCTTGACGGTTTAGTACCAGCGATTGAAGAGCCGAAGCAGCAACCTAAGCGTAAGCCTCGTGGTAAATAGGAGAAACTTTAATGCTGCAACCTAAACGTATGAAGTTTCGCAAGATGTTCAAGGGCCGCAACCGCGGTCTAGCGAACGGTACTGAAGTTAGCTTTGGTACTTTCGGTTTGAAAGCAGTAGGCCGTGGCCGTTTAACTGCACGTCAAATTGAATCTGCACGTCGTGCCATGACACGTCATATTAAACGTCAAGGACAAATTTGGATTCGAGTTTTCCCTGACAAACCAATTACCTCTAAGCCTCTTGAAGTGCGTATGGGTAAAGGTAAAGGTAACGTTGAATACTGGGTATGTCAGATTCAACCTGGTAAGGTTCTTTATGAGATGAATGGTGTACCTGAAGCGTTGGCTCGTGAAGCCTTTGCTCTAGCGGCTGCCAAGCTTCCTTTAAAGACTACCTTCGTAACTAAGACGGTGATGTAATGAAAGCGAGCGAACTAAGAGAAAAAAGCGTTGAGGAATTGAACGCTGAACTACTTGGTCTGCTGCGTGAGCAGTTTAACCTGCGTATGCAACACGCTACTGGTCAGTTGACTCAAACGAATCAATTGAAACTAGTGCGTCGTAACATTGCACGTGTTAAGACCATTATTACTTCTAAGGCAGGTGCGTAATGTCTGATAAAATCCGTACTTTGCAAGGTAAAGTTATTAGCAACAAAATGGAAAAATCTATTACTGTTGCTATTGAACGCCAAGTGAAACACCCAATTTATGGGAAGTACATTAAGCGTACAACTAAGATCCATGCACATGACGAAACTAATCAGTGTAATGAAGGTGACATCGTGACTATTAGTCAGTGTCGTCCTTTATCTAAGACTAAGTCTTGGACCCTTGCTGAAGTAGTAACAAAAGCCTAATATTCATTAGGATAACGTAAACGGCTCCAGAATTTGGGGCCGTTTGTTTTTTTTGCTATGCATTCGCAAAATGTGGTGTTATACTTGCGCGCCATTTTTGAGTAAATTATTGCTTAAATTTGGTTCAAATATACTCCCATAGTGGGATTGTGTAGTAACGATAGCGGAGCACTTGAAATGATCCAAATGCAATCGACTCTAGACGTCGCATGTAACAGCGGCGCACGCAGAGTTCAGTGTATTAAGGTCTTGGGTGGCTCTCATCGTCGTTATGCCGGTATCGGCGACATCATCAAAGTTTCTGTTAAAGAAGCAATTCCTCGCGCTAAAGCGAAGAAAGGTGATGTATATAACGCGGTGGTAGTCCGTACTAAGAAAGGCGTACGTCGTCCAGACGGTTCTGTCATTCGCTTCGATCGGAATGCAGCGGTATTGCTTAACGCAAACCTTGCACCGATTGGTACTCGTATCTTTGGCCCAGTGACACGTGAATTGCGTAATGATAAATTCATGAAAATTGTCTCGCTGGCACCAGAAGTACTGTAAGGAGCTTCAAATGGCAGCTAAAATCCGTCGTGAAGACGAAGTAGTAGTATTAGCAGGTAAAGACAAGGGTAAACGCGGTAAGGTTTCTCAAGTTCTACCTACTGGTAAATTAATTGTTGAAGGCATCAATCTAGTTAAAAAGCACCAGAAGCCAAACCCACAATTGGGCGTGACTGGCGGCGTTATCGAGAAAGAAGCACCGATGCAAGCATCAAACGTTGCGATCTTTAACCAAGCCACAGGCAAGGCAGATCGTGTTGGTTTCCGATTTGAAGACGGCAAAAAAGTCCGTTTCTTTAAATCGAACAGCGAACTCGTTAAGTAATTTGGAGTAAACGATGGCGAAACTGCATGATAAATATCAAGAGACTGTAGTTGCTGAACTAGCTAAAAAGTTCGGTTATAGCAGTGTCATGCAAGTCCCTCGGATTGATAAAATCACCCTAAACATGGGTGTTGGCGAAGCTGTTGCAGATAAGAAAGTTATGGAGCATGCGCTTCGTGACATGACTGCAATCGCTGGTCAAAAACCAGTTGTAACTGTAGCTCGTAAATCAGTTGCTGGTTTTAAAATCCGTGAAGGCTACCCTATTGGCTGTAAAGTGACCCTACGCGGTGAGCGTATGTGGGAATTTTTAGAGCGTCTAGTTGACATTGCAATTCCACGTATTCGTGACTTCCGTGGCTTAAGCGCTAAAGCGTTTGACGGCCGTGGTAACTACGCAATGGGTGTGAAGGAGCAGATCATCTTCCCAGAAATCGATTACGATAAAATCGATAAGATTCGTGGTATGGATATTGTTATTACTACTACTGCGAAGAATGATGAAGAAGGTCGTGCTTTGTTGACCGCTTTTAACTTCCCATTTAAGAAATAAGGGTAGCATAATGGCTAAAACATCTATGAAAGCACGTGAAGCAAAACGTGCACAGCTCGTAGCTAAGTATGCTGAAAAGCGTCTAGCACTTAAGGCTATCATCAGCAATCCAGAGACTTCTGAAGAAGATCGTTGGGATGCTGTACTTAAGTTGCAAGCACTACCACGTGATTCAAGCGCATCGCGTCAACGCAATCGCTGTAATCAAACTGGTCGCCCACATGGCGTTTTACGTAAATTCGGCTTAAGCCGTATTAAATTACGTGAAGCAACTATGCGCGGTGAAGTTCCTGGTCTGCGTAAGGCCAGCTGGTAAGCACTTGTCACGGAGTAAGCTAATATGAGCATGCAAGATCCTATTGCGGATATGTTAACCCGTATTCGTAACGGCCAAGCTGCTAACCACGTATCTGTAAAGATGCCTTCAGCTAAGTTAAAAGTAGCAATCGCGAAATTACTTAAAGATGAAGGTTTCATTACTGACTACGCCGTAGCAGATGAAGCTAAGCCTGAATTAGAAATTACATTAAAGTATTTCCAAGGCAAACCAGTCGTTGAGACTATCCAGCGCGTAAGCCGTCCTGGTCTTCGTATTTACAAAGGTAAAGACGAACTTCCAAAGGTTATGGGCGGTCTGGGTATCGCAATTGTGTCCACTTCTAAAGGCTTGATGACTGATCGTGCCGCCCGCCAATTTGGCACGGGTGGTGAGGTTATCTGCTACGTAGCGTAAGGAGTTAGTAATGTCTCGTGTTGCAAAAGCACCAGTCACTATCCCTGCTGGCGTAGAGGTGACTAAAAACGAACAGGCTTTAACCGTCAAAGGCGGTAAAGGAAGTCTGACTCGAGTAATCAACAATGCGGTTAATGTTGTTATCGAAGATGCACAAATTAAGTTCCTACCTGTTGAAGGCGTTGTAGACGCTTGGGCACAGGCCGGTACTGCGCGTGCATTAGTAAACAACATGGTGTTTGGTGTATCACAAGGTTTTGTGAAGAAATTAAAATTAGTTGGTGTTGGTTACCGTGCAAAAATTGCTGGTAGTGACTTAGACTTAACTTTAGGTTTCTCACATCCGTTGGTACATAAACTACCCGCAGGCGTTACTGCCGAATGTCCTAGCCAAACTGAAATCGTCCTAACAGGCGTTGATAAGCAGTTAGTAGGTCAAACAGCAGCCAACATTCGTGGTTATCGTCCACCAGAGCCTTACAAAGGCAAAGGTGTTCGCTATGACGACGAAGTTGTACGCCGTAAAGAGGCTAAGAAGAAGTAGGTAACGCGATATGGATAAGAAAACATCTCGCTTACGTCGCGCGTTGCGTGCACGTAAGAAGATCCAAGAGCTAGGCGTGAATCGTCTGGTTGTACATCGTACACCGCGTCACATCTATGCTCAGGTGATCAGTCCTGAATTTAAGGTGTTAGCTGCTGCGTCAACTGTTGAAAAAACAGTTAAAGAGCAACTAAAGAGTACCGGAAACGTAGATGCGGCTAAAGTAGTGGGTAAAACTGTTGCTGAGCGTGCGATCGAGAAGGGCGTAGCTGTTGTTGCGTTCGACCGTTCTGGATTCAAGTATCACGGACGTGTAGCTGCTTTAGCAGATGCCGCTCGTGAAGCTGGCCTGAAATTCTAAGGGGTTATAAAATGGCTAAATTAGAAGCTCAGCAAAAAGACGATCTGCAAGAGAAATTGATTGCAGTTAATCGTGTTTCTAAAGTAGTTAAGGGCGGTCGTATCTTTAGCTTCACAGCACTAACAGTAGTGGGTGATGGTAACGGTAAGATTGGCTATGGCTATGGTAAAGCGCGTGAAGTTCCAGCTGCTATTCAAAAAGCAATGGAAAAAGCCCGTCGTAATATGGTAACCGTGGAGTTGAATGCAGGTACTTTGCATCACCCAGTTAAAGGTCGCCATACTGGTTCTAAAGTTTATATGCAACCAGCATCAGAGGGTACCGGTATTATTGCCGGTGGCGCAATGCGTGCCGTATTAGAAGTTGCAGGCGTTCATAACGTTCTGTCAAAAGCATACGGTTCTACTAACCCGATCAACATCGTTCGCGCAACTGTGGATGCGTTGGTGCACATGAAGTCACCAGCTCAAATCGCAGCAAAACGTGGCCTGAATGTTGATGAAATTCGGGGGTAATGCACCATGGCTACTAAAACTTTAAAAGTAACACAGACTAAAAGCAGCATCGGTCGTTTACCAAAACACCGTGCTACCCTAACCGGTTTAGGTCTGCGTCGTATTGGTCACACTGTAGAAGTTGAAGATACTCCTTCTGTACGTGGCATGATCAATAAGGTGTACTACATGGTTTCGGTGGAGGAATAAGATAATGCGTCTAAATACTCTATCTCCAGCAGCAGGTTCTAAATCTGCTCCTAAGCGTGTAGGCCGTGGTATTGGTTCAGGTTTAGGTAAAACAGCGGGTCGCGGCCATAAAGGTCAGAAGTCTCGTTCAGGCGGCGGCGTTCGCGTCGGCTTCGAAGGTGGTCAAATGCCACTTAAGATCCGTCTACCTAAGTTTGGTTTTACCTCGCGTCGCGCTTTGGTAACAGCTGAAGTTCGTGTACTCGAACTAGCAAAAGTTAACGGTGATGTTGTCGATTTGAATGCACTGAAAGATGCGAACGTTATTACTCGCAACATCCAGTTTGCGAAAATCGTTCTTTCAGGTACCATTGACCGCCCAGTGACTGTAAAAGGTCTGAAGGTAACCAAAGGTGCTCGTGCAGCTATTGAAGCTGCCGGTGGCAAGATCGAGGAATAATACGTCGATGGCAAAACCAGGACTTGATTTAAAAAGCGCGAAAGGCGGTTTCTCTGAACTGAAAACTCGTCTCCTGTTCGTGATTGGTGCAATTATCGTCTTTAGAGCCGGTTCGTTTGTGCCAATTCCTGGTATTGACGCAGCTGTATTGGCAGAACTATTTGCCCAGCAAAAAGATACCATCCTTGGCATGTTTAACATGTTCTCGGGTGGTGCTTTAGAGCGTGCTTCTATCTTTGCATTAGGTATCATGCCGTATATTTCGGCATCGATTATCATGCAGTTATTGACTGTTGTGCATCCTGCACTTGCTGAATTGAAAAAAGAAGGCGAGTCAGGACGTAAAAAAATTAGTCAATATACAAGATACGGTACACTTGTGTTGGGTACATTGCAGTCTATCGGTATAGCAACAGGTTTACCAAATCTGATGCCTGGCCTTGTGGCCAATCCTGGATTTGGATTCTATTTTGTTGCTGTTGTGAGCTTAGTAACTGGAACAATGTTCCTAATGTGGCTAGGCGAACAAATTACCGAACGTGGTATTGGTAATGGTATCTCGATATTAATTTTCGCAGGTATTGTTGCAGGTTTACCATCGGCCATCGGCTCTACAGCCGAGCAGGCGCGTCAAGGTGACATGAATGTATTGGTACTACTGTTGCTCGCGGTTATCGTATTTGCAGTGACTTATTTAGTGGTATTTGTGGAACGTGGTCAACGTCGTATTGTCGTTAACTATGCTAAACGTCAACAAGGCCGTAAGGTTTTCGCAGCGCAAAGCACCCACTTACCGTTAAAAGTTAACATGGCAGGTGTGATTCCACCAATTTTTGCATCCAGCATAATTTTGTTCCCAGGCACACTGGCTCAGTGGTTTGGTCAAAATGAGTCTATGTCATGGTTAAGCGATTTTGCCTTAGCTGTGTCGCCAGGACAACCGCTGTATTCATTATTGTACGCGACAGCAATCATCTTTTTCTGTTTCTTCTATACTGCGTTGGTTTTCAACCCACGCGAAACAGCAGATAATTTGAAAAAGAGTGGTGCATTCATTCCTGGGATCCGTCCCGGAGAACAGACTTCGCGTTACATTGATAAAGTAATGACACGTTTAACCTTAGCGGGTGCGTTATACATTACCTTTATCTGCTTAATTCCGGAGTTCATGTTAATTGCGTGGAAAGTACAGTTCTATTTTGGCGGTACTTCACTACTAATTATTGTAGTCGTAATCATGGACTTCATGGCTCAGGTTCAGACCCATATGATGTCTCATCAGTATGAGTCTGTGATGAAGAAAGCTAATCTTGTCAACAAAGCTAACTTAGATCGCTTTGGAAAATAAGATTACTTTGACGGAGTGATGAAATGAAAGTTCGAGCTTCCGTGAAGAAGATCTGCCGTAATTGCAAGATCGTCAAGCGTAGTGGCGTTGTACGCGTTATCTGTGTTGAACCAAAACACAAACAGCGTCAAGGCTAAGAAAGAAGTTTGGTCAGCTCAATAATGGGCTGACCAAAAATATTGTTTGCAAATCTGTCGTCTGTCGAGTATCCTTTCGGGCTTTTCGCAGATGGCCTTTAACTTTAAGGAGTGCATAGTGGCCCGTATCGCTGGCATTAACATTCCTGATCAAAAGCATACAGTCATTGCATTGACTGCAATCTTTGGTATTGGTCGTACACGCGCTAGAGCAATCTGCGCATCTACGTCAATTGCTGAAGACGCTAAGATCAAGGAATTGAGCGAAGCTCAAATAGATATCCTACGCGAAGAAGTCGCCAAATACACCGTAGAAGGTGACTTGCGTCGTGAGATTTCAATGAACATCAAGCGTCTTATGGACCTTGGTTGTTATCGTGGTCTCCGCCATCGTCGTAGCCTGCCTCTTCGTGGGCAACGTACTAAGACCAATGCGCGTACGCGTAAAGGTCCACGTAAACCAATCAGAAAGTAACGGGAAGGTAAACCAAAATGGCTAAAGTTCCGTCACGTTCTCCGCGTAAGCGCGTACGTAAACAGGTTGCAGATGGCATGGCTCATATCCATGCGTCTTTCAACAACACAATTGTCACCATTACAGATCGTCAAGGTAATGCGTTGTCATGGGCTACCTCAGGTGGTTCTGGTTTCCGTGGTTCACGTAAATCAACGCCATTCGCTGCACAGGTTGCTGCTGAGCGTGCAGGTATTGCTGCTCAAGACTACGGTGTTAAAAACCTTGAAGTTTTCGTGAAGGGTCCAGGTCCAGGTCGTGAATCAGCCATTCGTGCGCTGAACGCTGTTGGTTATAAAATTACCAACATTACCGATGTGACGCCTATCCCTCATAATGGCTGTCGTCCACCTAAAAAACGTCGTGTATAACGCTGCGTATATAGGATAGTTGGAGAAAGATCATGGCAAGATACTTGGGTCCTAAGCTCAAGCTCAGCCGCAGAGAAGGTACAGACCTTTTCCTAAAAAGCGGTGTGAGAGCAATCGATTCGAAGTGTAAGCTTGAAGCTGCACCAGGTCAACATGGCGCTCGTAAGCCACGTTTATCTGAGTACGGTTTACAATTACGCGAGAAACAAAAAGTTCGTCGTATTTACGGTGTTTTAGAAAAACAATTCCGTAACTACTACAAAGAAGCTGCACGTCTAAAAGGTAATACTGGTGAAAACCTATTACAACTTTTAGAAATCCGCCTAGATAACGTTGTTTATCGTATGGGTTTCGGTGCAACACGTGCAGAATCACGTCAGCTAGTAAGCCATAAATCAGTTATGGTTAACGGTCGTGTTGTTAACATTCCGTCATTCAAAGTGTCTGCGAATGATGTTGTAAGCATCCGTGAAAAGTCACGCACTCAAGCTCGTATTAAAGCGGCTTTAGAAGTGGCTGGTCAACGCGAAAAGCCTACATGGGTAGAAGTCGACAGTGCGAAAATGGAAGGTGCTTTCAAGCGTATTCCAGAACGTAGCGATTTGTCTGCGGATATTAACGAACAGCTGATCGTCGAGCTTTACTCTAAGTAAAGCTAACAAACAAGAGAGGACACAATGCAGGGTTCTGTTACAGAATTTCTTAAACCGCGTCTCGTTGATATTGAGCAGGTTAATTCAACTCGCGCCAAAGTTACACTAGAGCCACTCGAACGTGGTTTTGGCCATACCTTAGGTAACGCGTTGCGTCGCATCCTATTGTCGTCTATGCCAGGCTGTGCAGTTACTGAAGTCGAAATTGACGGCGTACTGCATGAGTACAGCAGTAAGGAAGGCGTACAAGAAGATATCCTTGAGATATTGCTTAATCTTAAGGGATTAGCAGTGACAATCGAGGGTAAAGACGAGGCTTTGCTTACATTAAGCAAGTCCGGCACAGGCCCTGTTACAGCAGCAGATATCACGCATGATGGTGATGTTACCATTATGAATCCTGATCATGTTATCTGTCACTTGACTGGTAATAATGATATCAGCATGCGTATCCGCGTTGAGCGTGGTCGTGGTTATGTGCCTGCTTCGGCTCGTGCACAAACCGAAGACGATGATCGCCCAATCGGTCGTTTGTTGGTTGATGCTTCTTTTTCACCTGTAGCCCGCATTGCTTATAATGTTGAAGCCGCTCGTGTAGAACAGCGTACTGACTTAGATAAACTTGTGATTGATATGACCACTAACGGTACTATTGATCCTGAGGAAGCAATTCGTCGTTCTGCAACAATTTTAGCTGAACAGCTAGATGCGTTTGTTGAACTACGTGATGTTACTGAGCAGGCTGTCGTAGAAGAGAAACCGGAATTCGATCCGATTTTGCTGCGTCCTGTCGACGATTTAGAGCTAACTGTACGTTCGGCTAACTGTTTAAAAGCCGAAGCGATTCATTACATCGGAGATCTGGTACAACGCACTGAAGTTGAGTTGCTTAAGACCCCTAACTTAGGTAAGAAATCTCTTACTGAAATTAAGGACGTTTTAGCGTCTCGCGGACTGTCGTTAGGTATGCGTCTTGAAAACTGGCCACCGGCTAGTTTAGCAGACGACCTATAAGTCTCAGGTTAGTACAGATTTAGGTTATAAGGATTAGGTCATGCGCCATCGTAAGAGTGGTCGTCAACTAAACCGCAACAGCAGTCATCGTCAAGCTATGTTTCGTAACATGGCATGTTCAATAGTTCGTCATGAGATTATCAAGACAACTGTTGTTAAAGCGAAAGAACTGCGTCGCGTAGTTGAACCTCTAATAACACTTGCTAAAGTTGACAGCGTTGCAAATCGCCGTTTAGCTTTCGCTCGTACTCGCGACGCTGAAGTCGTAGGTAAGTTATTTACTGAATTGGGTCCACGCTTCCAGGAACGTCCTGGTGGTTACACTCGTATTCTTAAGTGCGGTTTACGTACCGGTGATAAAGCCCCAATGGCTTTCATTGAGTTAGTAGGTCGCCCTGAAGCTGCTGAAGCTGTTGAAGTTGAAGCTGCAGAGTAATTTTTAATTACTCAATTAAAAACCGAGCTTAGGCTCGGTTTTTTTATGTCTTTTTTTCGTTATGTCTGATTAATTAATGCTATTGTTTCTGACTATTGATAGTTCATAATTACCAAATAGTGTTCTTTAGAAGAGGGCTGGTGTTTTAATTAATGGTAGATGGATGCCGTTATGGTTTCTGTTTTTCATCTATGTTATTTGACTTTAAATACTTTTCTGATTCGACTACGGTCGCCTGAAAACGATGACTTACTTTATTAAACCATTACAAATGTTAAACATGGCCTCTCTTTTCATACAACTGAATTCATTACCATGTTCTTTAAAGGGGGCTTATACAGTCACTATTGTCCGACTACAACAAGTAATTTCTCTAATATATGCATTGCTGTTGACAAGTTGTCTCAAGGTTTTAATTCTAATTTTGTATTTTAGAAGTTTAAGGTTTTATTAAATCGATTTGAATTAGTCGCAAATTAAATATCTTTTCAACTTGATATGTCATAAAGCAGTGACACTTTATGTCCACCTTTTAGCGCGGTTATTAATTCGTTCAAATTAGGGCCTGTTAAACTTTCGTGGTTTTCTGCTGCGAATTGTTGTTCGTTATCCACATTTACAACAGTGCCGCAGAGACTTTGAGGTGTGGTTATTCTACATAAGAAGTCAATAATGCGGTCAAAATAGTCAACAAACGCTGCCTCATTGGGTCGGCTGAAAACCTTTTACTCTTTGTTGAATCACCCTTAGTGAATAAAGCGTTGCCTAGATAACTAGGCAGCAATCGATTCGCCTCTACTTAAACGTTTTTAACTCGAACAAAATTCACCTGTAAAGATCAACAGGCTTTAGTAAATATTAGTAATTAGCTTAAGAATATTAGTAATTAGCTTAAGAATATTAGTACATCGTTGATTTTTGGGCGACAGAGTTAAAACAAACGTGTTAAAAGTCTTATTTATTATACGGTTTTGCATTCTGTTAATTGTCGATAATGTTTACCTTGCCTGTATACTCATTGAATCGAACACATTCTCGATGTAGCTAATGACGTTATTGTTTGCTTAAAATGTTCTGCCTAAATTCGCTACAAGTGCCTCTAGCTCCTTTATTAGCGTTAACGCGGCTTGTACAGCATTTCGGTGCTTCTGATTATTGATTTGGATAAACTTATAGTGAGAAGTTGTGACGAGACCTAGCATATGTTTAGAGGATTATAAGGGTGTGTCATATGGTTTATCTATGTGAGCTTTAGGCTGCGCTTCAATATATGGCCTTAATTTGATTATTGTTGATTAGTTATCACTACATATAGCGTTGTCACTCTCTAGGTCCTAGGCTAAACAAAAAAATGCCAATCGTTTGATTGGCATTTATCTATCTTGTATATCAGTTATTATACAGATGCTTAATATTGATAACCTTCAGATGGCTTTTGCTCTGAATAATCTAGTTTTTCATGCTTTTGGCCCATGGCTTCGGCGACTTCTGGAGGCATATAGTTTTCGTCATGCTTTGCCAGAACTTCGGTCGCTTGTAACTTACCAGATTCGACCAGTACGCCTTGAGCTACAATCCCTTGTCCCTCACGGAACAGATCAGGCAATAAGTCATCAAAGGTGACGTGCACTTCACCGCCAGCAGAGTCATGTACCGCAAATTCAACATGGAGGCTGTCTGGATCGCGTTTCATTGAGCCCATTGTCACCATACCACCTACACGTATACGCTGACCGACTTCAGGCTTTACACCTGTATCAGTTTTACCATGTACAATTTCATATGGTGTATAGAATAAGTTTAAGTTTGAATTAAGTGCATACAATAATAGTGATGCCACTGCTGCTACACCTGCGATTAGTGCGACTGCTAAAGTTAGTCTTTTTTTACGTCTTGGATTCACGATTTTGTACCTCTATTTTCTTTAAGGCGTTGTTCACGCGTCATCTTTTTAGCTATTTCAATAAGCACTTTGCGTTTCTTTCTAACGCTTAAGGTAATTAAAGTGGCTAAACAACCAAACGTTACACCGTACGATAACCACACATAAAATCCGTAGCCACCCATATTAATAAATTCAGCAAACGATTCAAATTGCATTATTTTGCCTCCTCAGCTGTAGCCAGTTCTCTTACCCATGGACGCATGCCATTACGCGCAAGGATCTCAGCGCGGTAGCGGACTAAAGTGATCGCCCCTATCATCATGCCAAAACCGAAAATATTAATCAGTAACGGATAAAGCATATCTGTCGACATGGTCGATTTTTCAGTGATCTTAATCGTTGAAGGCTGATGTAAGCTGCTCCACCAATCAACCGAATACTTAATGATTGGAATATTAATCACACCTACAATCGCCAAAATACCTGCTGCTCTTGCGGCGAGTACTTTATCTTCAAATGAGGCATACAATGAAATAACGCCTAAATATAAGAATAACAATACGAGTTCAGATGTTAAACGTGCATCCCATACCCACCAAGTTCCCCACATAGGTTTACCCCATGCAGCACCCGTAAGTAACGCAATAAAGGTAATGACTGCTCCAATAGGGGCAATTGCCGCAGCAGCCCAGTCGGCAGATTTAATTTGCCAAACTAAACCAATAAATGATGCCACAGCCATGCCCATATAGGCTGCCATTGACATCGATGCTGCCGGTACATGGATAAAGATAATGCGATAGCTATCTCCTTGTTGGTAATCAGTAGGGGCAAACAATAATCCCCAAATGCTACCAGTTCCAATAAGTAATATTGCTAATGCAGAAAACCATGGCAATAAAGTGCCCGATAATTTATATGCCCGTTCTGGGTCTGCGTAAGAATGTAGCCATTTCCACATTAGTTTGTACTCACACGTAGGGAGGCGCCAATAGCAAAAGGTGCCAAGATTAAAGAACCGACCAACATTGCCGCTAGTATTGCAAGTTGACCATCATAAGCTAAATTCAAACCAGCAGCGTCAATCGCGCTGGTAGCAAAAATCAATACAGGTATATACAAAGGTAAAATCAGCAAGCTGAGTAACACACCGCCTTTTCTTAATCCAACTGTCAATGCGACTCCAATAGCGCCTAATAGTGACAGTACAGGTGTGCCTAAAGCGAGTGTAGCCATTAACGCACCATAACTATTGTCATCTAAATGTAACAATACAGCTAATAACGGGGCGACCAAAATAAGTGGCACGCCGGTTAAAATCCAATGCGCTAATACCTTTGCCAAAACCAATAATGATAAAGGTTGTGGGCTTAGTAACATCTGCTCGAGCGTACCATCATTAAAATCTGCTTTAAATAATCGTTCGAGTGACAACATCGAGGCTAATAGTGCCGCGACCCAAATAATACCAGGGGCAACTCTCGTTAGCACTTGTGGCTCTGGCCCTATACCTAATGGGAACAGAGTGACTACTAATATAAAAAACAACAATGGGTTGAAAATATCACCACGATGACGGATCGCAATTCTTAAATCACGTTGTAAAAGCGTCATGAATGCAGCGGTGTAACTTATTCCTCGTTTCATTCAAATACCTTATACAAAGCGATAGTCAAGAGTGATTTTTCGTAAAATATCGTTATTGATGATGCCCATATCCTGGTGCGTAGTTAATATCACGCAACCTCCAGATTTAGCATGTGCAATGAATAAGTGTTCTAACTCTTCAACACCTTTTTTATCAATAGCTGTAAATGGTTCATCTAAAATCCATATCTTACAATTAGTATGCTGCAATCTTGCTAATGCTGTGCGTCGATGTTGGCCTGCTGATAAATGACCCGCGAGAGCCTCTTCAAATCCAGTTAAGTTAACTTTAGCCAGCAACTTTGTAGTATCAAAGTCATCATAGCCACTGATTCTTAAATTGAAGTTAAGATTTTCTTCTGCAGTTAGTTCACTCTTTACCCCCGCAAGGTGTCCAAAATAAAGTAAATCGTTGTTAAATTCGTCGCGACAGCGAGTGATGTTTTCACCGAGGTATTCGACCTCGCCAGCATAGGGGCGAGATAGACCGGCAATAATGCGTAGTAAGCTGGTTTTACCTGCGCCATTTGGACCTTCAATTTGCACAATATCACCAGCATTAATATTAAAGCTGAGTTCATCAAATAGAATACGCTCTTCGCGAATACAGGTTAGCTCATTGGCACTTAATAGCACTTGTGATGGGTTTGTTATGGTCACTTATCCCTCTTGTTCTACGCGTGAGGATGAATACGAAAAAGATATTAACACAAACGGATTTATCGGTTTAGCTTTGTCACTGACTAAGTGCTAGCAATTTGATATGGTTCCAAAAAACTTAAAATTGTTTGAACTTTTTTAATGATTACTAATATATTACCTGAACTGAACAAATTGTCTTGATTTAGGGACTAAGCTGAGATAGTTATCACAAAAAGATGAGTTTTTTTGCTATTTGTAGTAACCTAGTCGTGCTAAAAAGAGTCTGCCTTCTAAATCAAAGGGCAGCGTTAAGCTTTGTATATTTGCAATTAGGAACGTTGAACATGAAAAAATTGTTAGCAATGACTGCAGTAGCTGCATTAACTTTGTCTGCGAATGTGTTTGCTCAAGAAGGTGAAGCTATTTACAATAAAGCGTGTCAAGTATGTCACAGCATGGGAGTGGCCGGTGCGCCTAAAGTTCATGATGCTGCTGCTTGGGAACCACGTCTAGCTAAAGGTTTAGATACCTTAGTTGGTTCAGTTAAGTCTGGTTTAAATGCAATGCCACCAGGTGGTATGTGTACAGATTGTACTGACGAAGATTACAAAAACGCTATCGAGTTTATGTCTAAGTAATTTTTCGACTAAACCAAAAACCGGCTTAATAGCCGGTTTTTTTATGCGTCATTTTTACTAATCTAGATATTGCCATATAAATGACATTCATTTTATATGGCAATTAATAACTAGCTATTGTACTAAGGTATCTAGTGTTAGTGTGGCGTTACCACCAACCGCAATTGCTTCAATACTGCCTTTAAGATCACCAGTTTGAGGTTTTACACTGCCATTTTTAGAGAGCACAGCAATCACTTCCACTTCTTTTACAGAGCTGAGTTTCATGTCGCCGCCCATTGAAGTACTGTCATCTAAAGTAATTTTCGCTGGGAGGTTTGCTGCGCTAATTTTAGTCGCAGCTAATGGCACTTTAGGACCTTGAGTTGCACGGGCAAAGATAAATACGACATCAGTGTCGCTGACTTTGTCTGCAAGCTCATTGGATATGGTCACTTCAATAGCAAGGGTGTTGGCATTGGTTGTCGCTGTAGCCATACTTTTATGGTTAGCATCATTCGGCATGGTGTCGCTGCTATCACCCATACGCATTTTAGCTGATCCAATAGCATTCATTAACGCGGTACGGTCAACATCGTTGCGGTCACTGTCTAAAATCATTTGCCAAGCATCAATAGCTTTAGTGTAGTCAGCCGTAAAAAATGCATCCATACCGACTAACAACAATGTAGACGGGTCTTGTGGATCTAATGACAATGACTGGTCAATAATAGCCTGAATTTCAGGAGTGATTTTTTGGCCGGCTTTATAATACAGCGCAGTTGCTTTAGGGCCGAGTAATTCTGCATGCGTACCGACTAATTCCATCACCTTATCGAAGGCTGCGGCCGCTTGGTCATATTTATTTGCAGAGACATATGCATGGCCTAAACTAAACCAAGCTTGACTATTTTCTGGTTCAGCCTGAACTTGAGCTTCCATCATTTGTACACGCTGTGACATGATTTGTGCTGGGTCCATACCTTGATGTGGATTATTCGCTTGTGGCGGGTTGGCTATTTCATTGTACGCACCCAGTTGCTGGTAGAAGTAACCTGAAATGGCTAACAAGCAAATGGTCATAAATGCTGGCCATAAAGCGCTTTTAGGCTTAATCGCTCCATCTAGTGAGTCATCACCCTCTTGCTTCATATCTTGCAGAAGGTTGATTTCTAATTCTTTCTTAAGCGCATCAAACTCGGCTTGATCGAGTAACTCATCTTGCAACTCTTTTTCGAGTATGGCTAACCGTTCACCAAAAAGCTCGAGGTTAGTTTGTTTACGAACGCCAGCTTCTTCTGCTTTTAATAGCTGTTGTTGGCGAAAGTGAGGGACCCAAATCATGATTAGGCCGATGAGTACGACAAGCGCAATAAAAATCCAAAATGTGGTCATTGTTTAAATATTCACTTTTAGGTTAACAGAAGAAGCGGTGTTTACCGCAGTGCTTGGAAGTATGATTATACGTAAAGATTATTAATTGAATAGTAATATAAGGAAGATATGAATCTAAATCCTGAGAGTTGCGTACTGGTTCACATATTGAATGTGTTTGTTAAATAGTATGAAACTTTATATTCCTACTTGTGTCAGATGCCGAACCTAGGTAATCATTTTGATGTATTAGATGTTCATAATGAGACTAGCGACCCAGTTTTGTACGAAAAGGGCAGACAGATGTAATAGCAAGTTCTAAAATGCGTTAAAATTCGTTTAAGCTAATGTGCGTATATTAGTTTCAATGCATTGATTGATCGTGCCGTGGTTTGTTTGTTTCAGATCCGCTTAATTATTTAGACTAAGGAATACCCATGATTCCAGAACTTGGACATTTCTCGCTAATTCTCGGTTTGGCTTTTGCCCTACTGTTAGCTAGCGTGCCTTTATTTGGTTCCGCACGTAAAGACCAGTATCTTGTTCGTTATGCCTGGCCACTGACTTACGGAATGTTTTTTTTCATCAGTCTATCTGTTATCACCTTAGGCTATAGCTTTGCTACCGATGACTTCTCCGTCGCATACGTAGCGCATCACTCAAACTCACAACTGCCAATTTTCTTTAAAATTGCAGCAGTTTGGGGTGGCCATGAAGGGTCATTATTGTTTTGGGTATTTGCACTCTCTGTATGGGCAATGTCTGTGGCAATATTTAGTAAAGGCTTAGAAGAAGTCTTTACCGCAAGGGTGTTATCTGTACTTGCGATGATTGTTGTCGGCTTTACCTTATTCATGATTTTAACGTCTAGCCCATTTGAACGGTTATTTCCGGTACCAATGGAAGGGAGAGATTTAAATCCAATGTTGCAAGATGTTGGGCTTATCTTCCATCCTCCAATGTTATATTTGGGTTATGTAGGGTTCTCTGTTTGTTTTGCCTTTGCGATTGCCGCGTTAATGAGTGGTAGGCTTGACTCTGCATGGGCACGTTGGAGTCGCCCATGGACACTTGCTGCTTGGATTTTCTTAACCGGTGGTATTTCACTGGGTTCTTGGTGGGCATATTACGAATTAGGCTGGGGCGGCTGGTGGTTCTGGGATCCTGTTGAAAACGCTTCATTTATGCCATGGCTAGTCGGTACCGCGCTATTGCATTCACTTATCGTGACTGAAAAGCGTGGCGCATTCCGTAACTGGACTGTATTACTGTCAATCTTTGCATTCTCATTAAGTTTGCTAGGCACCTTTATTGTTCGTTCTGGCGTACTCACATCAGTACATTCATTTGCAGCAGACCCGAGTCGTGGTTTGTTTATCTTACTATTGCTAGGTCTTG
Source organism: Shewanella algicola (assembly GCF_014648035.1). Taxonomy (GTDB): domain Bacteria; phylum Pseudomonadota; class Gammaproteobacteria; order Enterobacterales; family Shewanellaceae; genus Shewanella; species Shewanella algicola. The sequence continues at coordinate 21,548 of NZ_BMQI01000062.1, forward strand.
CGGTCGGTGGGTCGTTGACACTGTTTGCCTTCCGAGCTAGTGAAATGAGTAGCCCTGCGCGCTTTGAACTTAAATCAAAAGAAACCATGCTGCTTATCTGTAACGTACTACTTACCGTTGCTGCAGGCACTGTGTTACTAGGGACATTATATCCACTACTAATCGATGCGTTAGGCATGGGTAAAATCTCAGTTGGACCTCCATACTTTAATGCCGTATTCGTTCCTATTGTGCTTGTGTTATTTGGCTTTATGGGTATTGGCCCTATCATTCGCTGGAAAAAATCTAAAGCGGGTGAGATTAAACGTCAGTTATTAGTACCAGCCATTATCTCGTTAGTTATTGGTGCTATTGTACCATTTGTTGCGGGTGGCGAGTTCAATGCTTGGGTTATGGCTGGTGTCACTGCAACCTCTTGGATTATGTTATCAACACTTCGTGCTGGCTATAATATTGTAAGCCAAAAAGAAGGTGGTATTAGCCTGAGCAGAATGGGACGTAGTCAATTAGGTATGATGATTGCTCACTTTGGTATTGCTGTGTCAGTACTGGGTGGCACTATGGTATCTAATTACTCAATCGAGAAGAGTGTGCGTATGGGGCCTGGTATCTCACAAGAGTTAGCGGGTTATACCTTTAAGTATTTAGAAACCAAAAACGTAGTTGGTCCTAATTATACTGCTCAACAAGGCCAGATAGAAATTTACAAAGATGATGAGTTCGTCACTTTATTAAAACCTGATCGCAGACAATATAATGTGCGCACCATGGACATGACCGAAGCTGGTATCGATTGGGGTTTATTCCGTGATTTATATGTCACGATGGGTGATCCAATTAGCTTAACTGAGTTTGCTGTTCGTCTTAACTACAAGCCGTTCGTACGTTGGTTATGGTTTGGATCAATCTTTATGATGATTGGTGGTTTCCTTGCTGCATCAGATAAACGTTACCGTGTAAAACAGGTGGCTAAGCAGCAAGCAGCAGAAAAAGCAAAATTAGCGACAGCTTAATCACTCGGAGACACTATGAAGAAGTTTGTACTGTTTATACCTTTAGTTATTTTCTTGGGTATGGGCGTGTTCTTATATAAAGGATTATTTTTAAACCCTAAAGTGCTCGATTCTGCATTAGAAGGAAAGCCTTTACCGGCTTTCCAACTCGAGCGTTTAGAAGTGGCAACTGATGTACTGTCGGAGAAAGATCTCAGCGGTAAAGTCTCGATGCTTAACTTTTGGGCGACATGGTGTCCGGCATGTAAATATGAACATCCGTATTTGTTGATGCTTTCTAAGCGTAATCTGTTACCTATATACGGTATCAATTACCGTGACGAACGAGCATTAGCGATAAAAGAACTTCGCAACCAAGGCGACCCATATACACTCAACATATTTGATAAAGATGGCCGTTTAGGATTAGACCTCGGTGTATATGGCGCACCAGAGACGTTTATTGTTGATCACAATGGCATTATTCGTTATCGCTATGCAGGTCCTATTGACCAAACCGTATGGTCTCAAACTCTGTACCCAATGATCCAACAATTGCAAACAGAAGCTAAAGCTGATGGAGCATCTTAATGAACATGATAGCTAAATGGGTCGTTTGCTTAGCCTTTGCACTTTTTGCTGTATCGGCGATGGCAACTCCTGTAGATACTTACGAATTTAAATCAGCCGATAACCAAAAGCGTGCATTGTCACTGTCGCATCAATTACGTTGCCCTCAGTGTCAAAACCAAAATTTAGTCGATTCCAATTCTCCTGTAGCACAAGATTTACGTCTTGAAGTCTACAAGATGGTTGATAACGGTAAGTCAGAGCAAGAAATTATCGACTTTATGACAAGCCGCTATGGTGACTTTGTATTGTATAATCCTAAGCTTGACCCAAAAACCTACATTTTATGGCTAGGGCCATTTGGGTTATTAATATTCGGATTATTCATCGGATATATCTTTGTGCGTAAACAGCGTATCCAACCCACAGAAGCGGGATCGCTATCAGCAGAGCAACAAGCTGAATTAGACGCATTACTGAATAAGAACAAGGCTAAGTAAATAACTGTTTGGAGTAACAATGAAAAAGTGGCTAGCAATATTGCTATCGAATTTACTGCTATTAAGCGTAGCAAATATGGTGAGTGCATATCCAGGTATGCAAGCGCAAACCAAGCAAGCCACTCAATCAACACTCGAAAGGATAAGTGTTTTACCACAGCCTTTTCCAATAGCCTTGGTAGACTTTACTGATGCAAGCGGACAACAGGTAAACTTTGAACATTATAAAGGTAAGGTTGTTGTCATAAACCTATGGGCAACATGGTGTCCACCTTGTGTAAGAGAACTCCCTGCGCTACACCGTTTAAATCAAGCGCTAGATTCAGAGCAATTTGTTTTATTGCCAATCTCAATAGATGCAGATGCAGATAAAATAGTGAAACCTTTTTTAGCCGATTTAGGTTTGTCTGCATTTGATTCATACTTTGACCCGCAACAACAACTGCGTGACGTATTTCCACTCGATACTATTCCTGCGACATTTATATTAAATGAACAAGGTGAGCTGGTGGCCTATGTACGCACATACATCGACTGGGATGACGAAAATGCGATTTCGTTTTTAGCGCAATTCAGTAAAAGCAGCCAAAAAGCACAATAAATCAGCATAAAGTAGATAAAAACCTCTAAAAGGATCGCTTTTGGTGAAAAGATCGCCAAGCGATCTTTTTTTATTAAAAAAGGGGTTGCACTAAATCTCATGGTGCCTATAATGCGCATCCACTGACACGGCAGACAGCGAAAGCAGTCACCGAGTTAGGTTGAATTAAGTGCTTCAAAACACTCAATTCAACGGCGAAAAGAAAGTTTGAAAAAACACTTGACGCCAACACGGGAAAGCGTAAAAT